>JBDKRJ010000001.1:0-32355 GCA_039683455.1 Rikenellaceae bacterium
TAAGGGATAGATATGCTCACCAATGACAAAATTACTGAAATTTATTGTTTGGCCGATGATTTCTGCAAACTTTTCAATGACACATTACAAACAAATGTTTTGCCTGCTGACACCCATTGCAGGCAAAGGAACAAACCAAACCGGATGAATGATGCAGAAATCATTACTATCATGATACTTTTCCATCTGATTAAACTTATCAACGAGAAAGGAGAATTGCTCAATTTCATGTTCACTCCTGCGAATGTGGAAAGCTCTGTGGAGACAAGGGTTATATTTCACAGAAACTCTTTGACCACCTGTTTGTCAATGGGATACAACTGATAACCAAATTAAAGAACAACATGAAAAATTCACTGATGAGCGTTGCTGATAAAGTGCTCATCCGCAAACGGGCATTGATCGAATCGGTAAATCTTATTGCCGGATTATCAGCTTACTGTTTCTTCCCCAAAAAACCAGTTTTGCAAGTTGAAAATCAACCAGGTAAACAAACTATACCTGTTCTAATCTTATTAGGTAATTGTAAAAAAACTCTGCCAAAGTCTATTACCCAGAGCCCAGACCTGACAAAAGGTTTATACTCCCAAATGTTTGAATGCTTGGTAAACCAATATCGCCGGCCAGATGATAGCTTTTAAGATGCCCAGGACTCCTGCCCAAAAAGTTGTGGCGTGCATTATGAAATAGATAGCGGATCCAATCAAACCGAGACCGTAAACTGCGCCAGAAGGTGCGCTGTGGTGAATTTCCTTTCTCATTTTGTTTAATTTATTAGGTATACAAATATATAATTAAAATATATTATACGGGTACTCTATGTTTGTGAGAAAGAGTGGGTGGGCGGGTACGGAGCTGCCTGCAAAGCAGCGGTTTTTCTGTTCCAGAATCTCCTCAATCCATGTTGGTTCCTGCTTGCCTCTTCCCACCTCCAGCAGAGAACCAACCACGGCCCTTACCATGTTGCGCAAAAAACGGTTGGCGGTTATCGTGAAACAAAAAGTGGTTACTGAGAGTGGGTGTGAAATGGAATTGGGAATGGAGTTGGAAAGAAAGTCGGAAATAGTGTCGGAAAAAGGTAGTGAATGGGATAATGAAGTGGAAAGTGAAGAGGGGTCAGAAAATGTGGCCTCACACTTAAAATTCAGCGGCGAGCAGGGAGTCCAGATTGCCTCAGAGACAGTGCATATATTTGTCGTTACATCTGAATGAAGCTTTGCCATTGAGGTAAAATCTCTTTTTCCCAAAAGGAAACTGGAAGCTGAATTCATCTTTTCCAAATCGAGATCATATGGGAAGAAGTAGGAATATTGATTCAGAAAAGAGTCTTTTTTTGTGTGAATGTAGTATTTATAAGTTCTGCTTACAGCATCGAACCGGGCGTGGGCATCATCAGAAACATGATAAATGTTATGAAGTGTTATGTCAGGAGGAAGAATGGCATTTATTTTGTAAATCAGTTTGGGGTAATCCTGAGTGAGTATCGGGTTAGCGGAGTCGAAATGGGCAATGTAGTTGATGGCATGAACTCCTGCATCTGTTCTTCCTGCTCCTGTAATCCTGGTCTCATTGCCAAGATAAATTGAGAATGCTCTTTCAAGCTCTGCCTGTACAGAGGGCTTATTGATCTGAATCTGCCATCCGCAGTAGGCGGTACCTCTGTAAGAAAGAGAAATAAAGTAACGCATTCTTAAAAATAAGTTAAATTTGTGAGATTTGAATGCTACAAAAATACAAAATCATTTAATATGGAAACCGTAAATATCAAAGAACTAAACGAAAGAATTCAGAGGGAGAGTGCCTTTGTAGATATGATCACTCTCGAGATGAACAAGGTGATTGTGGGTCAGAAACAACTGGTAGAGAGCCTGATGATCGGTCTTCTTGCAGATGGCCATATTCTTCTGGAAGGTGTGCCCGGGCTTGCAAAAACACTTGCCATCAATACGCTGGCATCTATTGTGGACTCGCAATTCAGCCGTATTCAGTTTACACCGGATCTGCTGCCTGCAGACCTTATAGGTACACTCATCTACAGCCAGAAAAGTGAACAGTTTCAGATCAGAAAGGGGCCGATTTTTGCAAATTTTGTATTAGCAGATGAAATAAACAGATCTCCTGCAAAGGTTCAATCGGCGCTTCTGGAAGCCATGCAGGAAAGGCAGGTAACAATCGGCGACCAGAGTTTTAAACTTCCGCAACCGTTTTTGGTTATGGCTACCCAGAACCCGATTGAGCAGGAGGGGACATATCCGCTTCCGGAAGCACAGGTAGACCGTTTTATGCTAAAGGTAGTTGTAACCTATCCTAAAAAAGAGGAGGAGAAGCTGATTATAAGAATGAATAACAACGGAGAGTTTCCTAAAGCCAATAAAGTGCTTAAACCGGAAGATATTATTCGTGCAAGAGAGGTTGTGAGAGAAGTTTACATGGACGAAAAAATTGAGAGATATATAGTTGATATAGTTTTTGCAACCAGAACTCCGGAAGAGTATGGGCTCAAAAACCTGAAAGATCTCATTTCATATGGAGGTTCTCCAAGGGCCAGCATCAATCTGGCAATTGCAGCAAAGGCATACGCATTTATTAAAAGGAGAGGATATGTTATTCCAGAGGATGTTAGAGCAGTATGCTACGAGGTTTTAAGGCACAGAATTGGTCTAACATACGAAGCTGAAGCAGAAAATGTTACTACAGAGAATATTGTTACCGAGATAATGAACGCAATAGAAGTTCCTTAATATGTCATCAACGTCAACAACAGAGTTATTAAAAAAGGTTCGTAAAATTGAGATTAAAACCAAAGGGTTATCTCGACAAATCTTTGCAGGGGAGTACCATTCAGCCTTTAAGGGGAGAGGTATGGCCTTTAGCGAAGTGAGGGAGTATCAGTATGGAGATGATGTCAGGAGTATGGACTGGAATGTGACTGCCAGATTGAATGCTCCATATATTAAGATTTTTGAAGAGGAGAGAGAGTTGACAGTAGTGTTGATGGTAGATGTAAGCGGTTCAAGGGCATTTGGCACTACAACCAAGCTTAAGAAGGAGCTAATAACAGAGATAGCCGCTGTGCTTTCATTCTCAGCATCTGCAAACAATGATAAAGTGGGAGCACTGTTTTTTAGTTCCAGAGTAGAGAAGTTCATTCCGCCCAAAAAGGGAAGAAGCCATCTGCTGAGAATTATAAGAGAGCTGCTGGAGTTCGAACCAGAAGATAAGGGAACCAATGTGGGTGAGGCACTCAGGTTTTTGACCAATGCAATAAAAAAGAGGTGTACTGCATTTTTATTGTCAGATCTTATAGATGTGGACTCCAAGCTGAAGCCAAGGTACGAAGATGCCATCAAGATTGCTGCAAACAGACACGACATATCTGTCATTTCTGTATATGACCCAAGAGAGAGGGAGCTCCCGGATATTGGTTTGATTAGGGTTGTGGACTCTGAAAGCGGAAAGGAAGAGTGGGTGGATACATCCAGCAAAGAGGTGAGAGAACACTTCGATGACTGGAACAAAAAAGTTCTGTTCTCAACTCAGCAGTGTCTAAGAAAATATCAGATAGATTCTGTGAGCATATCAACAAAAGAAGATTTTGTAAAAGGGTTAATCGCTCTTTTTAATAAAAGGTAAAAAGGTATGATTTTAAAGGATACATTACTTATTGGAGATCAGACTACTTTGAGCTTTAAAACTACAGTGCCAAAGGGGACAAAATTCATCTTTCCCTCGCCGCCCAATCCTATTACACAGGGCGTGGAGATTGTAGGTATTCCAAAAATTGACACCCTTTCTCAAGATGGAGGGCAGTTGAATCTTGAGGCTAAGATTGTTGTAACCTCTTTTGATAGTGGTTCATTTACTTTGCCAAAATTTCCTGCATACCTCAACAAGCTGGATGGTTCTGTAGACACAGTCTGGTTTGAAGGCGGCCAACTGGAGGTAAAAACCATACAGATAGACACAACAACATACAAACCCTTTGATGTAAAGGATCAGCTTACATATCCCTATACTGTTAAGGAATTTATTCCATGGTTAGGGTTACTTGTGATTATTATTTTGCTTGGCTATTTGATTAGGAGGTTTATTAAAAACCGTAAGCAGAAGAGATCACTATTCGGAAAACCGGTAGTTGCAGATCCTCCGCATATTGTTGCTTTGAGAACTTTAGAACAGATAAGGAAGGAAAAACTCTGGCAGAATGGTCAGGAAAAGCTTTACTATACAAATATTATAGATACACTAAGAATTTATTTGGAACAAAGGTTTAAGATACAGACAATGGAGAAGACCTCCAATGAGATTCTTGATTCCCTCTCAAAGGAGAAGATTGAACAAGAAGAGTATAATGAACTGAAAGAACTTCTTAAGTTGTCCGACCTGGTAAAGTTTGCAAAATATAAAGCTACTCCGGAGGAGAACGAAAATGCAATACCGACAGCTGTGAGGTTTGTAAATGCAACATTCTTACAGGCAATAGAACAAGAAAAAGGGAGGTAGTATGTTTTTTGAATATCCGAATTTACTCTATTTAGAATTTTTGCTTATCCCCATTTTAGTTCTTTACATCTGGAGAGAGAAAAAAGGGTCCGGGCCTACGATTCGTATTTCGAGCACTGCGCCATGGAGTGGTAAGGGAGGAGTAATGAAAAAAGCTCTCAGGCATCTATCATTTATATTCAGGTTTATTGCAATTGCAGCAATAATAGCAGCGATAGCAAGACCCCGCTCCTCTGAAGATTTTGAAAAGGTAAATACAGAGGGGATTGATATTGTTTTTGCTCTGGATGTATCTACAAGCATGCTTGCCCGTGACTTCAGACCGGACAGGATAAGCGCGGCAAAGGATATTGCAATTGAGTTTATTGCACAACGCCCCAATGACAGAATGGGTGTCGTGGTTTTTGCCGGGGAGAGTTTTACACAGTGTCCGCTGACTACAGACAGGGCAACTCTTATAAACCTGATGAAGGAGATAGAGACAGGGCTCATTGAAGACGGAACTGCTATAGGGAACGGACTTGCAACATCTGTGGCCAGATTAAAGGATTCTCAGGCTAAAAGCAGGGTGATAATTCTTTTAACCGATGGAGTTAACAACAGGGGTGAAGTTGCACCGTTAATGGCTGCTGAAATTGCAAAAATTTATGGTGTGAGGGTTTACACAATTGGCGTTGGTGCTATGGGAATGGCTCCATATCCGGTGATGACACCATTTGGCGTTGATGTTCAGCAGATGCAGGTGGAGATTGACGAGCCGCTTCTCAGGCAGATTGCTGCAGAGACAGGCGGAAAGTATTTCAGAGCCACAGATAATACAAAACTGCTGGAGATATACGGAGAGATTAACAAAATGGAAAAGAGCAAAACGGATGTGGAATCTTTTCCTATCTACAAGGAGCTTTTTATGAAATTTGCACTTGTCGCTCTTTTTGCTCTGATGCTGGAGGTAATATTCAATTTTTTTGTTTCACGTAGAATACCATAAAATATGTTACAGTTTGCTCAGACAGAATATTTATTACTAATACTTGTTATACCCTTTTTATTTCTCTTTTATGCGTTCTCCAGAAGAGGCAGAAAGAAAAGACTGGAAAGGTTCGGGGAGAGAGCTGTCATAGACAGATTAATGCCTGGAGTTTCAAAAAGCAGAGGTTGGATTAAACTATCAATTTTCTCTCTGGCTATTTTCTTTTTTGCACTCGGACTTGCAAGGCCGCAGTTGGGGGCAAAACTTAAGGAGGTCGAAACTAAAGGTGTAGAGATCATGATTGCGCTGGATGTTTCAAACTCCATGCTGGCAGAAGATTACTCCCCAAACAGACTTGAGAGAGCAAAACTGGCCATATCGCGTCTGGTGGACAAGCTGAAAGAGGACAGAGTCGGCTTAATTGTTTTTGCAGGTCAGGCATATGTGCAACTACCCATAACGACAGATTATGTATCTGCCAAAATCTTTCTTAACAACATAAACAGTGAATCGGTTCCTGTTCAGGGAACAGCTCTGGGTGAGGCAATCAATGCAAGCATAAAGAGTTTTAGCCTCGAAAGCAAAAACAGCAGAGCAGTAATACTAATAACAGACGGTGAAAATCATGAAGATGATCCTGTTGCGGCTGCAAAAACCGCAAAAGATCTTGGAGTTAAGGTTTTTACTCTTGGTATAGGCTCAGAAACCGGAAAACCTATTCAAATGCCAGATGGTGAGTTACTTAAGGATAGGGATGGAAATATTGTAGTTACCAAACTGGACGAAGAGACACTGGTAAAAATTGCTGAGGCAGGAGGTGGAGTCTATGTGAGAGCAGGAAACAGCGATTTTGGCTTGGATGCAATTGTGGACAAGATACACAACATGGACAAACAAAATTATAAATCAGTGGTTTTTGAAGATTTTGATGAGCAGTACATGTACTTTTTTGCCATTGCTCTCTTCTTCCTTCTGCTGGAATTTATAATTGTTAACAGAAAAGGTAAAATATTTTTTAAATGACCAAAACTTATGAAACGAGAAATTTTGACGATAATTTTTGTTATTTTAATTAATACTGTCTGGTCACAGGTGGAGAGGAGAGAGATACGCTCCGGAAACTCAGCCTATATGAAGGGTAATTATCAAAAAGCAGAGATAGATTACAGAAGAGCTTTGGAGAAAAATCCCAACTCTCTTCAGGCAAAGTATAACCTGGGCAACGCTTTGTACAAATTAAGCAATGCTCCTGAAGCAGAAAAGATAATAACTCCGCTAGTGGATTCTGTCGGGGATTCGGGAATTAAAGCAGATGTTTACCATAATATTGGTAACTTTAACCTGAATCAAAAAAAGTACAAGGAGTCAATAGAATCATATAAAAACTCTTTAAGAATCCGTCCGGACGATATGCAGACAAAATCCAATCTTGCTTATGCTCAGAAGATGTTGAAGGAGGAGCAGAACAAAGATCAGAACAAAGATCAGAACAAAGATCAGAACAAAGACCAGAACAAAGACCAGGATAATAAAGATAAACAACTGCCACCTCCAAAAATAACCCCTCAGACAGCACAACAAATGTTGCAGGCAATCCAGAACAAGGAGAAAGAGACTCAGGACAAGGTAAACAAAGAAAAGGCAAAAGTGATTCAGGGCCGTCAGAAAGAGAAGAATTGGTAGTAGTAGAGAATAATTTAGATATTAAATATGATCAGAATCTATTTTAAAAGGGGAATGTCATTGTTGAGTATGCTTGTAATATGTATTGCAGGTTTTGCTCAGGCAACTTTTACTGTGGATGCCCCGCGGGTTGTGGAGCTGGATGAAAGTTTCCGATTGGTCTTCATTGCCAACTCAGAGCCCTCAAGCTTCAATCCGCCCGCATTTTCCGGTTTTGATGTTTTGGCAGGGCCATCTGCATCTACAATGAGCAGCACACAGATAATCAACGGAAAAAGAACGGAGAGTTTTCAGGTAAGCTACACCTATATTCTTCAGGCTAAGTCTGTGGGCAAATTTACAATTTCCTCTGCATCAGCAGTTATAGGTGGGAAAGGATATACCTCCAACCCTGTAACCATTGAGGTTGTCAAAGGCGATGGCAGTGCCAGCAGTAACACTGACCAATCTGCGCAGACTACGGGAAGCGTTTCCAGTGAAGATATATTCATGCGCATGAGTATAAGCAAAGGCAGAGTGGTAAAAGGAGAGAGTCTGGTTGCCACGTTAAAGATTTATACAAAAGTACCGATTGCAGGGTTTGAAAATGTGAAATTCCCGACATTCAATGGTTTCTGGAGCCAGGAGATAGAGACTCCTTCCAACATAGAGTTCTTAAGAGAAAGTGTTAACGGTAAAATATATGATGCTGCTGTTTTAAGAAGATATATGCTGGTGCCACAACAGACAGGAAACCTCACAATTGATCCCTCTGAGATGATTTGCCAGATACAGGTAAAATCTCCGGTAAATAGTGCTCAAAGATCTATTTTTGATGATTTTTTCGAGAGTTACCAGACTGTCAAAAAGAGAATTACCGCTCCTGGTATTCATGTTCAGGTAGATCCACTTCCTGCAGGAGCACCTTCGACTTTTGCAGGAGGGGTAGGAGACTTTAATATGTCTGCAAAGCTTACCAGAGACAGTGTAAATGCAAACGAGGCTGTTTCGCTGATAGTTACAATAAGCGGAACAGGGAATATTAACCTAATTGAAGCGCCAAAAATTGAATTTCCAGCAGATTTTGAGGTATATGATGTAAAAATATCGGACAAAAGCAGCAAAACGGGTAGAGGTGCTTCCGGTACAAAAGAGTTTGAATACCCCATTATCCCGAGGGGTTCGGGCAATTTTATATTAAATCCTGTCCGGTTCAGCTACTTCGATATCTCTACAAGAAAATATATCTCGCTGTCATCTGATGAACTAAACCTTAAGGTAGGTAAAGATACTGGCGGTAATACAAACATGAGGCCTTCACTCTCTATGGGAGTTAATAAGCAGACTGTAAGAAGTATAGGAAGCGATATCAGGTATATTAAGAAAAGCACATCTCATTTGAAAAGAGGAAACCAATTCTTATTTGGCTCTGTAACTTTCTTCATTCTCGTAGTATTGATTATTTCTCTTTATTTTATCATAAACAGATTTTTATCCAAGAGAATAGAGAGAAACAGAGATGTCGCAGGAGTTAAGAACCGCAGGGCAAACAAGGTTGCAAGGGCCAGGTTGAAGACAGCAGAGTCGCTTTTAAGACAAAAGCTATATACCAGATTTTATGAAGAACTTCACAGGGCGATACTCGGGTACTGTTCAGATAAACTAACCCTTCCGCTTTCTGATCTTTCAAGAGAGAAAATTGCAGACTCTTTAACAAAAAAATCTGTGAAACCGGAGTTAATTGATGAATTGCTCTCTCTGATAGAGGCTTGCGAGTATGCACGATATGCACCGGATCCTGGAGGAGTAGAGATGGACAAAAATTACATGAGAGCAATAAAACTAATTTCAGATTTGGAGGTATAATTATGAAAAGAGTAATAGTACTTGTTTATTTCTGCGTGGTTTTATCAATTGTAAACGCGCAAACACCCAAAGAACTGTGGAGTAATGCCAATAACTTATACTCTCAGGCACACTATTCTGATGCCCTGCAGAGCTATCTAAAAATCGAGGAGCTCGGATATGCTTCTGAAGCCCTTTTTTACAATATAGGGAACAGCTATTTCAAACTTAACGAGATTGGAAAATCAATACTTTATTATGAGAGGGCTCATAAACTTAACCCATCAGATGAAGATCTTTTAAACAACCTAAATCTTGCAAAAGAGTTTTCGCTGGATAAAATTGAGGAGATTCCGGATTTTATCCTGCAAACCTGGATTGAAAATATAAATTACTCCTTCTCATCAGATATGTGGAGTTATTTTGCTTTGATTCTTTTTGCTGCTACTGCTTTGTTGCTTTTAAATTTCAGATTCGGACCGAGTCCAAGGTTAAGGAAGATCTCTTTTTTTGTGGCAATGACTTGCGTCTTACTTGGATTTTTGTCAGGGTATTTCTCATGGAACCAGAAATACAGGTATAACCTTAAGAATACCGCAATAGTAATGAAACCTGTGAGCACGGTAAGAAGTTCTCCCGACAACTCCGGAAAAAGCCTTTTTATTCTCCACGAAGGGACTAAAGTTGAACTTCTTGAAGAGATAGGACAGTGGAAAAGAGTAGAGCTTGCAGACGGAAGACAAGGCTGGATAACATCAATTGACATTGAGGTTATATAGGTCCTCTCTGGAAAGCAGATGGTCTAAATTCGCCAGGTTGTAAAGGACAATTGCCATTACTACCGATGTATGATTCATATAAACCGGTATGCTCATGTTGTACGTATCCCTTTCTGTATGCCAGATTTCTGAATAGTTAAAGTCATATCCTTTTGGATCACTTGTGCCAAAACTGATTGCCGGAACTCCATTCATCGCAAAATAAGCATAATCCGAACGACCGGCCGTAGTGGGTTTTGGCTTAGGCTCCCCGACTCTTTTGTTGAGAGTGAAAGGAAATTCCTTGCTAATCCGGTTCAGCGGCTCGCATATTTTCTCAAAATCGCTGTACATGGCAGCCGGAACTGTTATACTGTTGGCAACTGTCGGGCCACTGTCGCGGTTGAAGTAGTTTGAAATTTTATCCAGTTTGTCCGGATTGTTCTGTACCCAGAATTTTGAACCCCAAAGACCAAATTCTTCACCAGCCCAGAGGCAGAAAAGGATTGTCCTTTTAGGTTTCCCTCCGGCGGCCAAGATCAGTCTTGCTGCTTCCATATTTGGAGCAACTCCGGTTCCGCAGTCGATCGCTCCTGTTGCAACATCAAATGCATCAAGGTGTCCTCCGCTCATTACATATTCATCGGGGTACTCACTTCCTCTGATTATTCCTATAACATTATGATACTTTATTGGTCCGGGCTTAAAATAGTTGCGGATATCAAATTCCAGTTGAAAGTACTGTCTCTCTATAACTTTTTGCTCAATTATTTTATACTGATGCTCATCCAGCTTTATGTCAGGACAAGTTGGAAGAGAGTCGAAACTCATGTACTCGATATTTTTCCTGTCATAAAGAGCCCTTATTGGTAATTTGGACGATTGAATTGTTCCGAGTATCCCGGCTTCTCTCATCTGTTTATAAAAAAGGGCAGGGGCATCTTTAATTTCTTTAAGAGGTTTTGGCTCTTTTTTAGGATTTGCTTTGTTAACCTTGGCTATTGAGTCGTTATAACGTTTATTTTTAAGATTCTCTTCAATTATAAGGGATCTCTCTACGTCTGCATACTCAGAGTAATCAACCGGCCACCCCTCATTCTCGCCTGTAATAAGCACCCAGGCACCGTTCAGTTTTCCTTTTATTCTGTCAAAATCTGCCTGAGTCTTTGGTTCCATTACCACATGACCTCTTTGAACTCCTTTGGTACCGGAAGTGTAAGAAGGAGTTGCAAAATGCAGAACAAACCCGTCTTCACTCAGCATCCTGCCAAACCAGGGTCCTCGGTTAAAACCTACCGGAAGAGAACCAACCTCTTGAATCTCTACCTCAAGTCCCCATTTTTTGAATAATCCCGCTGTCCAGTAAGTTGCATTTTCGTAAGCATCAGAGCCGAGCAATCTGCCTCCGATTCTGTTTGTCAGAATATCGAGATGACTCATGGTTTGGTTATCTGTAGTGCCTAATTCGATTATTTTGTCAACTATACTCTTCTCTTGAGCTGCAAGTGGAGAGAGTATAAGTAAAAAGCTGATAGTTAACAGGGAGAAGCTGTATGTTTTCATTAAAGTTGGTTTGAAAAGCTTTTAACGAGGCCTCTCTGCTTTGTATATTCCGTAGCCTTTTGAATCTTCTTCGACAGATATTCTGCCTGCTGGTATTAATGATTTTACCCCAGCCGGTTTTGCAGGTAACGAAGGATACTCTCCTGTGGTAATAAATGTCAGGGCAGCCTTTAACCAATCTTCCTGCAATCCAAAATCGTGATAGAGATCGTCCGGTCTGTCGTTATCTGGAACAATGCCACTTTCATAGTGTCCTGCACCAAGACTGTTTACACTAAAGAAAGCGATAGGCAGAAAGACATAATCGGGGCTTATCTCGTCATTTTCCGGATAAAACCAAACATACATTCCATTAGGTTTTCCATATGTTGTTTTACCAATCTGCACAACATTCATCAGAGGTTTTAATCCATTTAGTATGACCTCGCTTGCCGAGGCTGTCCCTTTGCTTGTCAGAATAAATATTTTTTCTAATTCCAGAGAATTTGATACTCTCTTGACAATTGTCATGGTTGATTCGTCATTGTCATACTGAGAGAGCTTATCGTTGTGTTCTCTGCGTGCAATGATTTTACCCTCGGCGCTTGCAGGAGCAATATAATTGGCTAAGAGAGAGGTAGCTTGCCCGTCTCCACCACCATTATACCGCAAATCTAGAACGAGATACTTAATACCTGCACTTTTAAATGTTGCCATAGCATCATCTATGTCTGATAACATACCAGCTTTAAAAGCGTAATAGTGAAAATAGCCTACCGGATGTGGAAGATTAGGAAACTCGTTACTTGTTATTACCAGTGTTTTTAGGGAGGATCTTGTACTTACCTCTCGTGCAGTAGCTGTAAACGTAGTGGAGGTACCGCTCAGGTCTTTAAATGTAAAGGAGTTTGTGGTTTGATCCAGTGTGGAATTAAAAGTATTGGCTCTTATAAGATCCATAACAGGAGTTCCATTCAGATGCGTCAATTCGTATCCTCTTTTAACCCCGTTTTCAGATAATGGAGAATTTGGGAATATGTATCTGACCCTCACACTGTAATCGTTGTAGTAATCGATAGGTTGACTGTAACTTGCACCATATGTCAGATATACGCCTGTCTCAGATGAAAGGTAATCCGCACCTGACATCATCCACGACCATCTGTCCTGAGCAACCAGAAGAGTGTCAAAATATGGATAGATTGAGATGATTGGTTTTGCATCGATGTTTTTAGGCATATCCTTATACCAGTAGTAAACATCATTCATTAACTCATACAGATAAGTTTTAGCTTTGGTAAGTTCTGGATTAGGATCCGGTTCGGGCGTAGGAGAATCTGTTTTATTGCAGGAGGTATTAAATGCAAGAACAGCAATAGTCGCTAATAAAAATGTGGCTTTTTTGATTTGACTGATCATTATTTCTAAAATTTTCATTCAAAAATAAACATTTTAATATTATTATTGTTATTTAATACAACAAAGTTAGAAAAACGTATAAATTATAATTTTAATAGACAATATATTATGAGAGATTTAGCATCAATTGAGACAAAAAATATTTTTGCTTCCAAGGGCAATCCTTTAACTCTTCTTGGCGAACAGATAAAAGTTGGAGATACTGCTCCTGAGATTGTGGCTTCTGACAACTCTTTAAAGGAAGTAAAGTTATCGGACTTTAAAGGAAAGGTGGTTGTATTGAGCGTTTTCCCATCTATAGATACTCCTGTTTGTGCAACACAAGCAAGAACATTTAACAAAAAAGCGACAGAATTGTCAGAAGAGGTGGCTATTTTGACTATTTCAAAAGATCTTCCATTTGCACTCGGACGCTTCTGTGCTGCTGAGGGAATAAACAACATTCATACACTCTCTGACTACAAGTTCTCTAAGTTTGGTCTGGAATATGGATTTTTAATTAAGGAAATTCAGCTTCTTGCAAGAGGTGTGGTTGTTATTGATAAGAAGGGTATTGTGCAGTACAAAGAGATAACAAAGGATATCACAGAAGAACCAAATTACGAAAAGGCAATTGAGGTAATTAAGAAGCTTTTATAAAATTTATCTCAAGCGATGTTAGAGAGGGCTGCTATATGCTGCCCTCTCTTGTTTTCTCAACGCCTTTATTAGAAGAATCTTTTTTATCTTTGCAAATATACAACTTAACTATGGATTCTTTTGCTTCAATTGTAGAGAGCATAAGTTCTGCTCTTTGGGGATGGCCGATGATAGCACTGCTACTGGGAACCCATCTCTATCTGACAATCATTTTACGATTTCCACAAAGAAAAATATTTACAGCCATCAGGCTCTCTGTTACTAAAGATAAGGGGGGGAGTGGAGATGTAAGCCAGTTTGGTGCTCTTGCAACAGCTCTGGCAGCAACTATCGGAACGGGTAATATTGTTGGAGTAGCTACAGCCGTCTCTCTTGGTGGGCCCGGTGCCGTCTTCTGGTGTTGGATAACCGGTGTTTTTGGTATCGCTACAAAATATTCAGAGGGGCTTCTTGCAATCAAGTACAGGGTAAAGACTGCAGATGGAACAATGCTGGGAGGGCCAATGTATGCGTTGGAGAGAGGATTGAACATGAAGTGGATGGCTGTGCTGTTTTGCATTTTTACAGCGATTGCTGCTTTCGGGATAGGTAATACTGTACAGGCGAATTCCATTGCAATGCTTGTTAACGAAACATATTCCATACCACCTGTTTATACAGGAATAGTACTCAGCATAGCTACTGCTCTTGTTATTCTTTTTGGTGTTAAAGGGATAGCAAAGGTATGCGGTACTCTTGTTCCTTTCATGGCAATATTTTACGTATTGGGATGTCTCTTCATTCTGTACACAAACGCACCATTTCTTAAGGATACAATTTCCCTCATATTTGAGTCTGCATTTAACACAAAAGCAGCTGGAGCAGGTTTTCTTGGAACTACGGTGATGATGGCTGCACGGTATGGAATAGCACGCGGACTCTTCTCAAATGAATCAGGTCTTGGATCTGCCCCCATTGTTGCAGCTGCAGCACAGACACGTAATCCTGTAAGACAGGCGCTCGTCTCTTCTACAGGTACATTCTGGGACACAGTAATAGTTTGCGCGTTAACAGGCCTTGTTCTGGTAAGCTCAATTCTTGCCTATCCCGATATTGATCACACACAGGGAGCTGCTTTAACAAAAATGGCATTTTCAAAGGTTCCGTTTGGGTCTGTAATATTAACTGTTGGTATTGTAACTTTTGCTTTCTCTACAATTTTAGGATGGAGTTACTATGGAGAGAAAGCCGTTGAATATCTTGGTGGTAAAAAGTATATAAAAGCATACCGTATTCTATGGATTATTGCGGTATTTTTAGGCTCCGTTGTAAATCTCTCTCTGATATGGAGTATAGCAGACAGCATGAATGCTCTAATGGCAATCCCTAATCTGATTGCTTTAATATTGCTCTCAAAGGTATTGGTAAAAGAGACAAAGAAATACTTATGGTCAGGCAACCTGGAAGAGGCAGATACAGAAGAGATCCCTACCGTTAAGTAAATTTTTACTTAACGGGAAAGGAAGTTGTATCTTTTACCGTAATCTCTCATCTGTTGCAGAAAATCTGTCGGGTATTCAACCTTATAATCGATTACCTTGCCATCTTTCTTAACTGGAACTATTTCGGGATTAATAAAACCGCCGTATGGTTTAAGATTAAGTGCAGCATATCTCTCCTTTAACTCTTTGTGTAGGATTGGATCAATGTTTATTCCGTATGTTGTAATGAGATTTTTACCTGCATTATAGTCTCCTTCAGATTTTATACGCTGAAGTTCCTTAAGAAGCTCACCAAATAGAAAGCGAAGTTTTTGATAGTCGTTTATAACAAAATAAGTTTTGCCATCTCTCACTTTTTTCTCAATAACATTTTCTGCCTTTCCTTTTTCATAGCACCATTCCGAGATCATCTTACGTCCCTGCATATGTGCCTGAGTAACGGTTTTGCCAAGATCTATGCGGACGAACTGAGTAAAGATACCATTGCGGATGTAAGAGATATACTCAGACTTATAAGCATCGGCATCAGGTATAAGACCAAGCTCCACTAGCTTGGGATCTGCCAGATAGTATAAAGCAAAAAGATCTGCACGGGACTCCTCGAGCGTAGAGCTATATTCTTTTAAGGCATTAGGAGAAGTTCCCTCCCTGAGTTGTCCGGAGCCGTGTCCGAGGCATTCGTGAAGGTCTGTGTGGAGGTTTCCTGTTAGTGTGCCATAGTTCTTAATCAATGCAATTTCTGCTTCGTCCCATGAAAACTCGTTTGTCATACTCTTTGGCGACTCTTCGGCAGCTTTTGCATAGGCTTCTGTTATGTTGGCAACAGTTACAGATTTTGAACCATGCTCCTTGCGAATCCAGTCGGCATTAGGAAGGTTGATTCCAAGCGGAGATACAGGGTAGCAATCACCTCCAAGCTGTACAGCAGAGATAACTTTTGCAGATACTCCCTTAACCTCTCTCTTTTTATATTGAGCGTCCACAGGAGAGTTATCCTCGAACCACTGGGCATTTTCACTGATAATCTGAGTTCGTTTGGAAGCCTCTGTATCTTTAATATTTACCATAGACTCCCACGTGGCTTTCATTCCCAGAGGGTCATTATAATTCTCGATAAATCCGTTAATAAAATCTACTTGCGAATCTGTTTCCTTTACCCAGGCTATGTTGTATGCATCCCAGACTTTTAAATCGCCGGTTTTGTAATACTTAATTAAAAGTGCTATGTACTTTTTCTGAGTTTCATTCTCAGCAACTGCTGCTGCCTTTTCCAAATGATAGATAATTTTTTCAATGGCAGGGTCATAAAGGCCTCCAACCTTGTAAACATCTTCATAAATTTTGCCGTTTTTCTTTATAAGCTTAGAATTAAGACCATAGGAAACCGGTTCCATATCATTTGGGTTCTCCATATTTGCATAGAAAGTTTCGGCCTCTTTTTTATCAACACCATCGTAGAAATTCACAGCGCTGCCGAGAAGCAGATCCCCTTGGTTTGTTAGGTTTTTTCTCTGCGGATATAGTAATGGATCATATAAAATAGGGAGAATCTCAGATGAAAGCGAGTCCTGACCTGTCTGCAACATCATATCCGCTAAAAATTTCTGGTTGCAGCCTGGAATAATCTTATCCTCAGCATAGTGATGGTGAATTCCGTTACTGAAGAAAACTCGCTTGGCATATATCAGGAAGTTGTTATAATCCTCACTGTTTTTATCTCCTGTGTATTTATCTAAAATAGTTTCCAGAACTTTGCGAATCTTAAGACCATACTTGAAGTTCTGATCCCAGAATATATCTCTGCCGCTTTTGGCAGCCTCGCTAAGGTGATAGATGTACTCCTTCTGCATAAATGAGAGAGAATCCCAGTCTGGAATCTGGTAACGAATAATCTTAATATCAGCGAATTCATCTACCAGATATTTAAAGGGTTCCTCTTTAACTCCTTTGGGGTCATTTTGGCATGAGCTTACAAAAAGCCCGACTGCAGTTGCAAATAGCATAATTTTAAAATAGTTCATGTTAATCAAAATTTGAACAAATATATGTTTTTTTGGCTAAATTTGCCCTGCCAAAAATTAAATCAGCTTACTAATTATGTCTAACAGTTTTATGATAATGGCCGGGGATGACCATATGAAATTTGACATAGATAGATTGAATATTGCTTTTGTTTTTCGGATTTTTACCGTCTTTTTATTTAAAAAATTCAGACCTGTGTGATTTCAAAATTTACCTGAGCCCATTTTTTGTCACATTCCGGAAAATAAGTACTTTTACCAATTGTTAAGCAAAACTACTTGGATGAAAAGATTCAGATTTATAGTTATAATATTTGTTTTAGGGCTGTTTCCAATACTAGGTTCCTGCATAAAAGATAACGACAGTAATCCAGATTACCACAGAGTCGTAATTCTATACCTGGCAGCAAATAATAACTTAAGCAGCTACGCAGCCAGCAATATTGTAAACCTTAAGGAGGGCTACCTTCCTGAAGAAGAGAGTAAGGATATCGTTCTTGTATATTCACACCTGTCCGGTTCTTATCCTAAACTATTGAGGTTATATAAAAATAATTCCGGCATAGTTCAGGAAGATGTTGTAGTCAATTACGGAAACCAGAACTCAGCAACACCTGCCGTGCTTGAAAGTCTTCTGAATAGGGCTAAAATTATTTTTCCGGCACAGGAGTATGGTCTCATTTTATGGTCACATGCTTCCGGCTGGCTTCCGGAAGGATACTATGGAAACCCAGAAGGGTTCAATGCCTTTATGCCTGATCCCTACGCTGGAATTGTCAAGAGTTTTGCTGAGGACAGCGGAGCAGAGATGAAGATTACAGAGCTTAATGATGCTATTCCATTCCATCTTTCATTTATTATTTTTGACTGCTGCTTTATGGGTGGAATCGAAACAGTATATGAACTTAAGGATAAATGTGACTACATAGTTGCCTCACCAACAGAAATTCTGGCAACAGGATTTCCGTATGATCAAATTATGAAACCACTGTTCGAAAACAAAGCAGACCTTACCGAAGCTTGCCAGCTCTATTACGATTACTATAACAATATGAGTGGGGTATACAGGTCGGCGACTATTTCAATTTATCAGACAGATAAATTACAGAAAGTTGCAGAGGCGAGTAGAATGGTTTTCAATAATAACCGGTCTAAAATTGCCACGCTCAACATGGGTAGTATTCAACATTACTACAGACTGGACAAGCATTGGTTCTATGACCTTGCAGATTTTATGGAGAGTATAGCAACGCCTTCTGAGTATGCAGATTTTAAAACTGCTCTGGACAACGCTGTAATTGCGAAATGGACTACGGAATACTTTATTGATCTTAAGATCGACAATTATTCCGGTGTAAGCACATATATCCAAAATCCGGCAAACACTTACCTGGATAACTTTTATAAGGATTATAAATGGAATATCTATTGTGAAATGATAAAATAGCAAATTGTTGCAAAGGTATTTTTTTTTTGTATCTTTGCCAGCCTCTAAAAAAGATAACTTTTTTGGTGCAATGGGATCCGGAATTTCGGATTGAGTAACACATTTTAAATCATTTTTATGAAAACATTCAAATTACAAGGTAACCCAAGAGAAGTTTCGAACAAACAGGCAACTAAAGTTTTAAGAAGAAACTTTGATGTTCCGTGCATACTTTACGGACCAGGAGTAGAGAATATTCTTTTCTCCGTTAATGCAAAAGAACTTCAGCAAATAACACACACACCAAATTCATATATTATTGAACTTGAGATTGGAGGAAAGAACTATCTGTCTGTTTTTCACGATGCTCAATATCATCCGGTAACTGACGAACCTCTTCATGCAGATTTTTTAGCGATTTCTGATAATAAGCCTGTAGCGATAAATGTTCCTGTTGTTATTACAGGTAGTTCAGAAGGAGTCCGCGAAGGTGGTAAACTTATTCTTATCACAAGAAAAGTCAGAATAGCAGCGGCATTGCAGAATCTTCCTGATACAATTACAGTTGATATCTCTGGGCTTAAGATGGGAAAAACTATTGTTGCTGGTGACTTGAAATCTGATAATATACAAATACTTACACCAAAGACCACCATTATTTGTGCTGTTAAGCTCACTCGTGCTGCAATTGGTGCTGCCGCTGTTGCGGCTACAACTACAACTAAGTAGTAACTAACTTTATCGAGTATGAGCTATCTAATAGTCGGATTGGGAAATATAGGGATAGAATACGCAGATACTCGCCATAATATAGGATTTAATGTGTTGGATGCCTTAGCTAAGGCATCCAACATCCCTTTTAATAGCCAGCGTTATGGCTCTGTAGCTGAATATAGGTTCAAGGGCAAGAACTTTGTTCTTCTTAAACCATCTACTTTCATGAATTTAAGTGGCAAAGCCGTCAACTACTGGTTGCAGGCAGAGAAAATTCCTGTTGAAAATATGCTGGTTGTGGTGGATGATCTGGCATTACCTCTTGGTACACTCAGAATGAGAAAACAAGGAAGCGACGGTGGTCATAATGGTCTTAAAGATATATCCGAAACATTAGGAACCAATAACTATACCCGACTGAGAATAGGAATTGGTGATAACTTCGGAATAGGTCAGCAAATCGATTATGTTCTGGGAAAGTGGAGAGAGGACGAAAGCAAAGAGCTGCCCGCTGTATATGACAGAGCAATTGAGGCAATAAAATCATTTGGTACTGTAGGTGCAGAGAAAACTATGAATTTCTTCAATACAAAATGAGCCGTTTAGATAAATATTTGTGGTCAATACGTATCTACAAAAC
This sequence comes from Rikenellaceae bacterium, assembly GCA_039683455.1. Taxonomy (GTDB): domain Bacteria; phylum Bacteroidota; class Bacteroidia; order Bacteroidales; family UBA932; genus Bact-08. The sequence continues at coordinate 19,621 of JBDKRJ010000001.1, forward strand.
CAGGGGAGATGCCACCGAGGCTTGCAAGGCAGGTCGTATTAAGGTTAATGATGTTGAAGGAAAGGCATCCAGGGAGGTAAGACCAAATGATATCATTACAGTAAGAAAGGCTAACATACATTTTCAATACAAAGTTATCGAGCCGGTTGATAAAAGGCAGCCTGCAAAACTGGTGGAGTTATATGCCCTCAACATAACACCCCTGGAGGAGTTGGATAAACTGAACGCACCAAGAGAGACCATTTTTTTAGTTCGCGGACGTGGAACAGGCAGACCAACAAAAAAAGAGAGAAGGGATTTGGATGAAATGTTAGACAATCTTGATTTTTAGTGCTTTCCTGTAATCTCGAGAAGTTGACAGTTATCCAAACCTTTTTCAATCGAGTATTCACCCATATAGGCAGGTATCAGTATTGTCTCTCCCTTTGCAATTTTCTCAGATGACTCATTTCCTGTGAATATAGCCTCTCCGTTTGCACAAAAGTATATAATAAAACTGTTAAAGTCCTGGCTGTCCATTCTTTGAGTTTTGTCAATATTCATAAGTCCAACTTTGAAATAGTTGCAATCGACCAATACTTCCTTGTTTTTAACAGTTTTGGGAGCGTTCACTGAAATTCCTCCGACAGCTTTGAATTTGGAATAATTTATACAGTCAATAGCTAAGTCCAGATGCATTTCACGAGCAGTGGCAGGATTATGCTCCCTTCCCCAGTCGTACACCCTGTAAGTGATGTCAGATACCTGTTGTATTTCAGCTACTAAAATGCCACCGGTTGCTGCATGAACTGTACCGGGTTCTATAAAGAAATAGTCCCCTTTTTTGGGGTTAATTACATTTAACAATTCTGGTATTGTGTCATTGTTGCATTTATCGTACACCTCCTGCGCAGATGTATCTCTGTTAAAACCCATAAATATTTTTGCGGCAGGTTCCGCATCAAGTATATACCAAAATTCTGTTTTGCCATAGGAGTTATGTCTTTCAATGGCAATCTCGTCATTGGGGTGAATTTGCAGAGAGAGATTATTCTGGATGTCCAGCAATTTTACCAAAACAGGAAATTCATTGCCAAATTTCTCATAGATTGCATCTCCGACAAATTCACCCAGGTAGGTCTCAGTTATTTCATTAATATCATTTCCTTTAAGAAAACCATTAGAAACGACAGAGATATCACCCTGTACACCACTTATCTCCCAACTTTCTCCTACAGGCTTTTTACCTGACATCTTTTTGTTGAAGGATTTAACAAGTGATACTCCACCCCAAACTCTCTCTTTTAAAATAGGGTCAAATTTTATTGGGTACAGATTTGTCATAGGATTTATTCATTATTAATAAAATACTAACAGTATAAACTAAAGCGACCAGAAACAGAATGTAGTAATAGACTCCGGGAATTATATCGTAATAACCAGCATCTTCCGGAAGCTCGGGAAAGAAGATTGTGATTATATATGCAAAACCATTATTGATAAAATGGATAAAAATTGTTGCCCACAATGATCTTGTTTTCCAGTATATCCAGCCCATCAATACTCCAATTAGAAATGCAGGAATTGCCTGCCAGGGATTCATATGGATTATTCCAAAGAAAGCAGCTGACCATAAAATAGCTTTTACAGGCGAGAGATGTTTAAGCAGCCCTCTGAGTATGATCCCTCTGCAGAAGAGCTCTTCTAAAATAGGCGCAAACACTACCGTCATAAGGAAGCTGCTGATTCTGTTTTCTGAGAACATATGCATAAGTTCTTTCATGAAATCCGGCATGTCCATCCACATAGTCAGAGGCTCGATAATCATGTTAAATGAAAAAACAAGAGGAAAAATAAAAATAAAGGATCTGGTTGCTCCAAGTTTGCCAAAGTTGGGACTGGATATCGGCACGGGTTCATCTGCCACTGATAATTTAACCGACCATCTCATCCATAGATAAGGGGGTATAAAAATGAAAGGATATGTTATAACCTCTGCCCATCCTGTGAGTCCTGGAAATATGAATTTGATCAGCAGCACAACCCCCCCGCTCAGAAAGGTGCCTCCAACTATAAGAAAGGCCACAAGAATCCAGCTCTCTTTAAGATCCGGCAGATATGAATAGTATCTTTTAAGCATTTTGCAAACTAAATTTTAAAGAGGGGAGAGGGGTAAAGTCCGTTTTTAACCAACTCTCCAATTTTAATAACCACAGAGTCTCTATCTTCCTTGAAGGTTATTCCAAACCATTGGTCAGGTGTATTGAGAACCTTGCATCTTCCCCTGCCGCTCTCCAGTATCAAATTTACAACAGATGGGATATAAAATTCTGCATTAAGCACATCCATGTTTTTTCTGAGAAAATCTTCGAAAAGCTCCGAACCCTTTTTAAAAATATCCGGCGTGAAACCCCACATATTCATGGACACAAGACAGGAGCTAGATATTGAAATCTTTTCTCCATTCAGTTTTGTGCCGGTTATCATGTCTCCCTCCTGTACAATATTGTGATGCTCCTCAACTGAAGCTAAGTAACAACAACTGTTTACTGTACACAGCCCCCTTGAAACTTTCCCAGATTCTGATAGTGTATTCGACATTTTAAAGCCAACCATACAGTATTCACCGCTCTTTCCGTTTTGTTCAGATAAAAATTTTCCAAGTTCTGTAAATGAATTTTGACCATAATAGTCGTCGGCATTAATTACTGCGAAAGGAGTATTAATCATATCAGCAGCTACCAGTACGGCATGGCCTGTTCCCCAAGGTTTTGTGCGTTCAGGATTAAGAGTAAATCCTTCCGGGATTAGATCCAGCTCCTGCTCAACAAAACCAAACTCGACAGCATTTCCATATCTGGATCTTATCCTTTCTTCAAATTCAGATCTGAAGCACTTGCGAACTACAAAGACAACCTTTCCAAACAGGGCTCTGATTGCGTCATAAACGGAATAATCCATGATTGTCTCACCGCCGGGCCCCACTCCGTCCAACTGTTTTAACCCTCCGTACCTGCTACCCATTCCTGCCGCTAATACCAATAATGTTGGTTTTATCATATTGCTTGTCTTATTTAAATTAAAAACAAAATTATTATTAATTTTGTAAATGTTACCATAAAAGAGGCAAAAAGAGATGTGGCAAAGATTTTTAGATTCAAAATTCTTTAAAATCATTAAGAATAAATTTTTTATAGTGGGAGTTGTCTTTGCCGTATGGATCACTTTTATTGACAGCAATAGTTTGATTGATTGGGCCAAAATAGTTCTTAACATCAGTAAACAGGAGGAGCAAAAAAGATACTACAAACAAGAAATTGAGGCAACAGAAGAGAAGCTTCTCGAACTAGGTTCTAATCTGGACAGCCTGGAAAAATTTGCCAGGGAACAATATTTTTTTCTTGAAGAGGGAGAGGATGTTTTTATTGTTCAGGAGAAGAAATAGTCAAAAGCTCTCTCAGGTCTGAGGAGTTGTAAGTAGGACCTCCATCACAAGGCAGCAATCTGTAGTTATAAAAAAACTGATCTATGCCAAAAATCATTGCTCCCTCGATATCATTGGCAAAATCGTCTCCAACCATTATTGATTCGCTTTTTACTCCCCGTATTGCAGTTAGTGCCCTTTTGAAGATAACTGGAGATGGTTTGTGGACTCCTTGCTCTTCTGAAATCATAACTGCATCAAAAAAATGTTCAATTCCTGAATTTTTCAGTTTAGTGTATTGTACTTCTTTGAATCCATTGGAAATCAAAGCCATTTTTGCTCCTCTCGCTTTCAGAGCGGAGAGTACCTCAAATGCATATGGCATAAGTTCCTTTTGATTAGGCATCTCAATAAGATATTCCTCTCCCATATTTTCTGCAAACTCCCTGTCATCTATACCGTACTCCAACAGAGTCAGGTAAAACCGCTCTCCCCTAAGCCTCTCTTTGGAAAGCATACCTTTCTCATAATCTGCCCATAACTTGCGATTTATCTGTTCATAAGTATGAAAAAATGCCTTTTTATCACCAACTGGCAGCTTATACTTCTCAACTAGTCCGGAGATATTGTTTTCTGCATTAGCATCGAAATTCCATAAAGTTCTGTCAAGATCAAAAAGAAAATATTTGTAATTTTTTTGCACTGTTTGTTTTGTAAAAAAGTAAATCATATTGGTACTCAATCTTCAATCGTGGTAGAGAATCCTTTTGAAAAGACGATCTTTCATATAAATTTTGATCTGCTATATTCCTGTATATGTGAATGGTGTAACTGCTTCTAACTCTTTTTTAATTTCATCAGACACGTTCAACTGTTCAATAAAGGCCCGGATTGACTCACGGTTAATTGCTTTATTTGTTCTTGTAAGTGTCTTAAGTGTTTCGTAAGGATTTGGGTAGTTCTCCCGTCTGAGTATTGTCTGAATACCCTCTGCAACTACAGCCCAGTTTGATTCAAGGTCGGCATCAATGGCTGGTTTATTAAGAATTAATTTATTAAGCCCTTTTTCAAGGGATTTGAAAGAGATTATACTGTGTGCTAGCGGTACACCCACATTTCTGAGAACTGTCGAGTCTGTAAGATCTCTCTGAAGACGAGATATCGGAAGCTTTGCAGAAAAATGTTCATATAGGGCATTTGCTATTCCAAGATTTCCCTCGGCGTTTTCAAAATCGATAGGATTGACCTTGTGAGGCATTGCTGAGGAGCCAATCTCTCCCTCTTTAATTTTCTGACGGAAATACTCCATTGATATATAGCTCCAAAAGTCGCGGCTCATGTCGGTTAAGATAGTATTGATCCTTTTCAGATTGTCAAACAGTGCGGCAAGATAGTCGTAATGTTCAATCTGAGTTGTCGGATGCGATCTTTTAAGTCCCAGTTTTTCCTCTACAAATATGTTTGCAAAATGGTTCCAGTCAATTTTTGGATATGCTACGGCATGAGCATTAAAATTACCGGTTGCTCCCCCGAATTTTGCAGCGAATGGCAAAGTATCAAGTGTGGATAATTGTTCTTTAAGACGAACGATAAAAACATTTAATTCCTTGCCAAGTTTTGTGGGGGACGCAGGCTGACCATGAGTATGGGCAAGCATGGGAATATCTTTCCACTCCTTTGAAAGAGTTGTCAAAATATCCATAACGTTTCTCAGATGTGGCAGATATACGTCACGAATACCCTCCAGCAGGCTCAGCGGCACAGAAGTGTTGTTTATATCCTGAGAGGTAAGACCAAAGTGGATAAATTCTTTGTGGCTCTCCAATCCCAGTTTCTCAAATTTTTTTTTGATAAAGTACTCAACTGCTTTAACATCATGATTTGTTGTTTTCTCTATCTCCTTTATTTCAAGCGCATCTTCCTGTGAGAAGTTATTATATATCCCTCTCAGTTCATCGTATTTGTTTGTGGTTATCCCTTTGAGCTGTTCAAGGGGTATTTCGCACAATGCAATAAAATACTCAATTTCAACGAATACACGATACCTAATAAGTGCATATTCAGAAAAATATTCAGATAGTTTCTCAACCTGCTTGTAGTATCTTCCATCTATAGGGGAGATTGCTGATAATGGATGGTTCATCATAGATATTTGGTATTATTTATAACTTTAAAATTAGTAAATATTTATGAAACCCTCTTTCCGGATATTTTCCGGTAAATTTTGATAATCTGCTTTGCCTCTTTTACATCATGGACTCTGAGAATATCTGCTCCATGAATAAGTGCTTGAAGATGAAGCGCTGTAGTAGCTGTTAATGCATCTTCCGTAGAGATATCCAAAAAGCGATAAATCATGCTTTTTCTGGAGATCCCGACTAAAATTGGGTAACAGACATCATTTTGTCCGGAAGGTATTTTAAGCTTGTCGAGTCCCATCAAAAGCTCATAGTTCTGATCGATATTCTTTGCAAACCCGAATCCAGGATCAATAATTATACTCTTTATCCCAATTTCTTCTGCTTTAGGGATGAATTTTAAGAAGTAGTCTTTAATATCCTCTACAACATCTTTGTAATTGCACATACTCTGCATAGTTTCGGGCGTTCCTCTTTTATGCATCGCAATATATGGTAACTCAAATTTTGCAACCATAGGTAACATATCAGGGTCATCCTCTCCGGAAGAGATGTCGTTAACCATGAAATCACCTACAAAATCATATGAACGTTCAACAATTTCTGACCGGAATGTGTCAATTGAAATTTCTGATGAGGGATAATCTCTCAAAACTCTCTTTAGTGCAGGCTTCAAAAGTTCCCACTCCTCCTCTGAAGAGATGCTTTTTAATCCTGGCCTGGTAGAGCACGCACCTATATCAATAATATCTGCCCCATCTTTAAGCATGTGTTCAAATCTCTTTGTAAACTCTTCATCAGTAGTACATCTGCTTTCGCTATAAAATGAATCTTTGCTCAGGTTTATTATGCCCATAACCAGAGGTTCGTTGTAACTTATCATATTTCTATTAAAATAATTAACTTTGTTTAATATCACAAATATAAGATTTATTATGTTCATTGTGCTTGAAGGTTTGGATGGTGCGGGTAAATCCACTCAGATCAATCTTTTGCAAAAATATTTTGAAAAGAAGAATATGGTGGTTCACTATCTGCATTTTCCCAGATTCGACTCACCAGTGTTTGGAGATCTGATTGCAAGATTTTTACGAGGTGATCTGGGCAGTATAGATCAGGTTCATCCCTTTCTGATTGCACTTCTTTTTGCCGGAGATAGAAGAGATGCATCTGACATAATAAAGGGCTGGCTTAGAGAAGGCAGTTGTGTAATCCTCGATAGGTACATATACTCCAATATTGCATTTCAATGCGCAAAAATTGAGAATTCTGAGGAGGCAGATAAATTAAGAAACTGGATATTTGATACTGAATACAACCAATTCGCAATTCCAAGGCCAGATATAAATCTATTTTTGGATGTGCCTCTCAATTTTGTTGACAGAAAGTTAAATGAGAGCAGGAAGGGCGAAGACAGGGAGTATTTAAAAGGGAAAAAAGATATTCATGAGGCCAGCATCTTTTTTCAGGCTAGGGTGAGAGATATATATTTGATGGAGTGCAAAAGAGATAAGAATTTCACAAGGATAGATTGTTCAGATGAAAGAGGCAATATGCTTCCTGCAGAAGATATTTATGACCTTATAATAAACAGAATTGAAAATTAGTCTGGTATGAAAATGTTTAGAGCTTTATCCAGATTGATAATTGGATTAACATTCATCTTTTCCGGTTTTACTAAAATAATTGACCCGGTAGGAGGAGGCTTAATTGTTGGAGAATATTTTAAAATATTAGGGATAGGTTCATTTCCATCTTTTTACCAGGCCTTGGGAACTGCTCTTTCAGCAGCAGAATTGCTGCTTGGAATTTCGGTCCTGCTTGGTCTGAAGATGAAAATTTCCTGCAAAATTGCTTTGGGTTTTGTTTCTGTGTTCACCCTCATTACCCTCTTCCTTGCTATTTTCAATCCAATTCATGAGTGCGGGTGTTTTGGAGAGGCTCTTAAACTGACAAACTGGCAAACTTTCTACAAGAATGTTTTTCTTCTTTTTTTCGCTCTCATGCTATATTTCCAGCGGGATAAATTCATTCCGATAGCTCCGGAAAACTGGGAATGGGGTTTTGTCGGAGTCTATGCAATACTGGTGGCAATATTATCTGTGTACTCATACAAACATCTGCCTCTGATAGACTTTATGGACTATAAGGTGGGCACAGATATCAGGGAAAAACTTAGTATGACAGAGAGTTCGGGAGGCTCTTCTCTTAAGACCAAACTAATTTATAAAAAAGATGGAAGGGTTAAAGAGTTTATGATTAATGAATTACCGGATTCAACATGGACTTTTGTAGCCTCCAAAACAAAACTGACATCTTCTGAATCTTTGCAGGGTATTTTAAATTTTGCGGTATCTGATAGGGATGGAAACTATGTAACGGATTCTCTGCTCTCAATTGACGGTAAATTTTTTATCATATCAATTCCGTATTTTGAGAGATTGACAGATTCTGACCTAAAAAAAATTAAACAAATTAATGAAAAGCTCACAGAAAAAAACATCAGTCACATTATTTTGTCAGGTTCCTCTTATCTGATGGCAGATAGTATAGGCAGAGACTCTCTCAATTTAAAAATCTTTTATACAGATTCCAAAACTCTTCTGACCATGAACCGTTCCAACGGAGGACTGATTTACCTGAATGATGCCACAGTATCTGCAAAATGGTCAGTTAATGATTTACCAGTTGACTCAATTGATAGTGTAATAAGAGAAGATCCTGAATTACTTGCGGCAAAATCGAGGATAAGGGAGCAACTGGCAGCAGAAATAGCTGCAGCAATAATTTTATTGCTTGTTGTTCTAATGAGATATGTCTGTAGATTTGTCTATACACACAAAATAATCAGAAATGAAAATAATCCGGAACCAGAATCTCAGAAATCTTAATACTTTAGGTTTAAATGTTTCTGCAAAATACTATGCTTCTCCCACAAGTAAAGAGGAGCTGACAGATTTGTTGCTGGATTCTGAATTTGTTGATATACCCAAAATGGTGATAGGATCCGGATCAAATATCCTTTTTAGCAGAGATTATGACGGACTTTTGATCCATCCCGCTATGACGGAGATACTGGTAACCGGTGAAAATGAAAAGTCATTATGTTTGAGAGTGGGAGCAGGAATCGTTTGGGATGACCTTGTTGCGTATACTATTGAAAGAGGATGGGGAGGACTGGAGAACCTCTCAGGGATTCCGGGATGTGTGGGAGCAGCTCCGGTACAGAACATTGGTGCATACGGAGCAGAGGCAAAAGATTCCATAACTGAGGTGGAATTCGCAGAAATTGGCTCTGCAAAAGAGAGCAGACTGCAGGGAGAGGAGTGTAAGTTCGGATACAGGGACAGCATCTTTAAAAGAGAGTTAAAATCTAAGATTGTGATAACCTTCGTGACCTTTAAACTCTCAAAAGTTTATCAGATTAACAGCAATTATGCAGATGTATCAGAAGCATTAAAAGGAGTTGAATGCCCTACATTACAGAACCTGAGAGATATAATCATAGATATTCGCAAGAGAAAATTACCTGACCCTGCTGAGGTTGGAAACGCAGGGAGCTTTTTTAAGAATCCTGTATTACCGGAGGCACTCGCAAATTCAATTTATGCAACCAATCCAACTTTGAAAATATTTCCGGTTTCCCCGGGTTATTGCAAAATACCGGCAGCGTGGCTTATAGAACAGAGCGGTTTTAAAGGAAAGCGTTTTGGCAACGTAGGAGTACATGCAAGTCAGGCATTGGTTCTTCTTGCTTTCGATGGAGCAAAAGGACAGGAGTTGATAGATCTCTCTGCAAAGATCCGTCAAACTGTATTTGAAAAATTTGGGGTAGAAATAGAGCCGGAAGTAAACATCTGTTAGTATCCTGATCCTGCTTTTCTTTTTTAATGTTTTTACAGTTTACGTTTAACTTCTACTATTGTATAAGCCTCAATTATATCTCCAGTTCTGATCTCGTTAAAACCATCTATGTTAAGACCGCAATCATAACCTGATACAACCTCCTTAACGTCATCTTTAAAACGTTTCAAAGAACCGAGTCCGCCTGTGAATACAACAATACCATCACGAATCACGCGAATTTTAGCATTTCGGATAAGCTTGCCCTCTTTGATCATACAGCCGGCAATTGTGCCAATCTTTGAGATCTTGAATGTCTCACGGACCTCGGCAGTTGCAGTTATCTCCTCCTTCTGTTCCGGAGCGAGCATACCCTCAATACCACTTCTGACTTCGTTGATGGCATCGTAAATTACTGAATAAAGACGTATTTCAATCTCCTCTTTTTCTGCAATTTTGCGAGCATTGGTAGAAGGTCTTACCTGAAATCCGATGATAATTGCGTTCGATGCTGCAGCAAGGAGAACGTCACTTTCGGAAATTGCACCAACAGCCTTGTGAATAACATTAACATGGATCTCCTCTGTAGCGAGTTTGATAAGCGAGTCTGACAGGGCTTCAATAGAGCCGTCAACATCTCCTTTCACAATAATATTCAGCTCCTGGAAGTTGCCGATGGCAATACGACGGCCAATCTCTTCCAAAGTAATGTGCTTTTGAGTTTTTAATCCCTGTATACGCATAAGTTGTTCACGCTTGTTTGCCAGATCACGAGCCTCTTTTTCATCTTCCATTACATTGAAAATTTCACCTGCTGCAGGAGCTCCGTTGAGGCCAAGAATAGATACAGGGGTAGAAGGGCCTGCTTCAGTAATTTTTTGTCCCCTTTCATTGAACATCGCTTTAACTCTGCCGGTATGGCTTCCGCACAATATAATATCTCCACCTTTCATAGAACCTGACTGAACTAGAATAGTGGCCAGAAATCCTCTTCCCTTATCCAACGAAGATTCAATTATTGTTCCATGTGCTCTCTTGTTAGGATTTGCTTTAAGGTTAAGAATTTCTGCCTCGAGAAGAACTTTTTCCAACAATTTGTCTACATTCAGACCTGTTTTTGCAGAGATCTCCTGGCACTGATACTTGCCACCCCAATCTTCTGTCAGGAGGTTCATATTTGCAAGTTGCTCGCGAATTTTTTCTGCGTTAGCTCCAGGCTTATCGATCTTGTTTATTGCAAAAATCATTGGTACTCCTGCTGCCTGAGCATGGTTGATGGCCTCTTTAGTCTGGGGCATTACTGCATCGTCTGCAGCAATAATAATAATAACAAGGTCTGTAACCTTTGCTCCACGAGCACGCATAGCTGTAAAAGCCTCGTGACCAGGGGTATCTAGAAATGTTATCTTCTCACCACTTGGGAGCTTAACGTTATAAGCACCTATGTGTTGAGTAATACCGCCTGCTTCACCGGCAATAACATTGGTTTTTCGTATGTAGTCGAGCAGAGAAGTTTTACCGTGGTCAACGTGACCCATAACAGTGACAATAGGAGGGCGAGGAAGAAGATTCTCCTGAGTATCTACCTCTTCATGTATTGCTTCCTGAATATCTGCGGTAATAAACTCTACAGTGTAACCGAACTCTTCGGCAACAAGAACCATTGCCTCTGCATCCAGTCTTTGATTGATTGAAACCATCAGTCCAAGGTTCATACAGGCTTCAATAACTTTAGTAACCGAAACATCCATCAAAACCGAGAGGTCGTTTACTGTCACAAACTCAGTAACCTTTAAGATGTTGCTTGTCAACTCCTGCATCTCATGTTCTTCTATCATTTTTTGGTTAGCGACATCTCTCTTGTCACGACGATATTTTGAACCTTTGGTTTTACCCTTGCCTTCAATCATTTTGGCATAGGTATCTTTGATCTGCTTCTGTACAGCATCTTCGTCTATCTCGTTTCTTACGGGTTTAAACCTCTCTCTTAAGTGTTTAGTGCTGCTTGTTTTGTTTGCGGCAGGGTTTGGCCTGTTATTGCTCATATTTTTGCTTGGAATAAGAGTGCGACCAGAAGTCGCCTCACTACGTCCCTCTTTAGTCAGGTCAATTTTCTCTTTGTGATTTTTATGAATTCTCTCTCTTTTTCCCTTGTTGCCGGGAGTTATATTACCTGGTTTTTGCTCAGGTTTTTTCTTCTCAAACTGTGTCAGGTCTATAGTACCGCTAATTTTGGGGCCACTTAGTTTTTCAAACTTTGTTTCAATATGCTCAATTTGTTCAGGTTGAGGGAGGTCAACCTTTTTTTGTTCTTCTTTTGGTTTGATATACTCTTTTGCAACAGGCTGTTTAAACACTTTTGTCTTTTTAACAGGTTTCGGTTGTTCAACAGGTTTCGGTTGTTCAACAGGTTTCGGTTGCTCAACAGGTTTGTTCTGTCTGGTCAGATCAATTTTTCCAATAATTCTGGGAGTTGGGGGTTCAGCGATTGAAGTTTTGATAAAGATTTCTCTGACTGGAACATCATCATCACTATCGTCAGATTTTGAAGCATCTATTTTATCAGTAATATCCTTTACCTTTATAGCAACTTTTTTAGATTGCTCTTTAATCAGTTGCTCTTTGCCAAACTCCTTTTGGATAAGTGCATAAATTTCCGGAGTGAGTTTAGTTGCTGGAGAGGCTTCAATCTCAATTTTTTTACTTTTGAGAAATTCAATCAAGGTCCCCATGCCTATATTGAACTCTTTCAAGACCCTGTTTATTCTGATGTTTTCGTTTACTGTCATATATATCCTCCCAATTTTAACTATTCGAACTCTGAGCGCAGAATCTTCTGTATCTCAATTACTGTCTCTTCTTCCAAATCTGCTCTTCTTACAATTTCTGAGACAGGAAGCGCGAGTACACTTTTGGCTGTATCACATCCGATAGATTTAAGAGCGGTTATAACCCAGTCCTCAATCTCATCACTAAACTCGGTAAGCAGAACATCCTCCTCGTCTTCCTCCAGATCTCTAAAGACATCAATCTCCATCCCAATAAGCATTCCGGCAAGTTTGATGTTGCTACCCCCTTTTCCTATGGCAAGGGAGACATCATTTGGTTTTAAATATACGCCTACTCTTTTATCAGCTTCGTTAACTTTTATAGAAGAGATTTTTGCAGGACTTAATGCCCTCTGGATAAGAAGCTGCATGTTGGATGTCCAGTTTATTATGTCGATATTCTCATTTCTGAGTTCTCTCACAATACCATGTATCCTTGAACCTTTTACACCGACGCATGCTCCAACAGGATCTATCCTCTCATCATACGACTCAACAGCCACCTTTGCTCTCTCCCCGGGCA
>JBDKRJ010000002.1:0-18219 GCA_039683455.1 Rikenellaceae bacterium
CTGCCGGTATCATGGGCCGTAAAGCCAACACTTTACCGTCAGTTTGTAGGTGGAGAAACACTGGAAGATTGCAGAAAGACTGTAAGAATGCTTCAGGAGTATAATGTAAAATCTGTGCTTGATTATTCATCTGAGGGAGGAACAGAACTTGAAGATGTCCAAAAAGCTTATGATGAAACTATCAACTCTATTGATTTTGCAAGAGGAAATCCAGGCATTGCATATACAGTATTTAAACCTACTGCAATGATAATAAACAGAGTGTTGAAAAAAGCTTCTGACAATTATTCATCTATGGGTGATATTGAAAAAGCAGAGTATGTGAACTTCAGAGAGAGAATATTTGCATTGTGCCAAAGAGCAAATAACAGCAATGTCAGGATATTGGTCGATGCTGAGGATTTTGCCTATCAGGAGCTTATAGACAGGATTGTAGAGGAGGCAATGAGAAGGTATAATAAAGAGAGGGCAATAGTATTTCATACACTGCAAATGTACCGTAAAGATCGTCTGGACTACCTTAAATTTGTACATGAAGATTCAGAAAAGTACAAATATATACCGGGGATCAAGCTTGTCAGAGGTGCATATATGGAGGACGAGAGAGCCCGCGCATATGAGTTGAGCTATATTGACCCTATCCATCCGGATAAAGAGTCAACAGACATAAGCTATAATGATGGTCTTAGATATATAATTGAAAATATAGATGATTTTGAACTGTTTAGCGGAACTCATAACTATGATAGCAACCAGCTTCTTGCAGATTTGATTGATGAGAAGGGTTTAAAGAGAGATGATAGCAGGATCTTTTTTGCACAACTCTACGGTATGAGCGATAATATCTCTTTTTCTTTGGCCAGAGAAGGATTCAATGTATGTAAGTATGTTCCATACGCTCCTGTAAACAAGGTCCTTCCCTATCTTTTACGCCGTGCAGAGGAGAATAGCTCTATTGCGGGACAAACAAGCAGGGAATTACACTTAATCAAGACAGAACTCGAACGCAGAAGAGTCCAAAAAACAAATTAGCACACTAATGATATATAAGACAGATGAAAAAGAATTTTCCAATAACTAATATGAGCTGTGCAAACTGCGCACTGGGAGTGGAAAAAGCACTCAATAACCAGCCGGGAGTAATAATGGCAAATGTGAATTTTGCCAGCAATAGTGTTTTGCTTGACTATGAACCTGAAAAGACATCACCTGAAAAGCTTAAACAGGTAGTACAATCTATTGGTTATGATATGATTATTGATGATGATGAAGAGGTGCGACTCCAAAAACAGGAGATGCAGAGCAGAAAACACTACACGGAGTTAAAGAGGAATACAATATTAGCTTGGGTTTTCTCAGCGCCTATCATGATAATTTCTATGATTTACATGGGTCACTCTCATGGTTTGCTAAACTATTTGCTGATGTTTCTTGCCTTACCGGTGCTTACCGTATTTGGCCGTAATTTTTTTATAAATGGCTGGAAACATGCAATAATGGGTAAAGCCAATATGGATACACTGGTTGCATTAAGCACATCAATTGCTTTTTTGTTCAGCCTGTTTAATACAATCTATCCACAATTCTGGACATCGAGAGGAATAGACCCTATGGTCTACTATGAGGCTGCGACAATGATTATCTCTTTTGTTTTGTTGGGAAAACTGCTCGAGGAGAGAGCAAAAGGCAACACCTCGTCTGCAATAAAGAAACTAATGGGTCTTCAACCAAAATTTGCTACAATTCTAAAGGAAACGCAATATGTTCAGATTCCAATTTCTCAGATAAAAGTTGGAGATATAATTATTGTTAAGCCAGGGGAGAAAATCTCCGTTGATGGTATTGTTACAAGCGGCTTCTCGTATGTAGATGAAAGCGCAATAACAGGTGAGTCGGTATTTGCAGAGAAACGTGAAGCAGATTTTGTTTTGGCAGGAACCATAAATCAGAAAGGTTCTTTTATTTTTAAGGCAAACAAAGTAGGAGGCGACACATTATTGGCTCAGATTATAAAAATGGTAAGAGAAGCCCAGGGAAGCAAGGCCCCGGTGCAACGTATTGTAGATAAAATTGCTTCAATATTTGTTCCGGTAGTTATTTTCATCTCGGTTTTAACATTGATTCTTTGGCTGACAATAGGAGGGAGCGGTCAATTCTCGAGAGCTTTGCTGTCTGCAGTTTCTGTTCTTGTGATTGCGTGCCCCTGCGCCATGGGTCTGGCCACACCCACTGCACTTATGGTTGGAATAGGGAAAGGTGCTCAGCAGCACATTTTAATAAAGGATGCTACGGCATTGGAACAGATGAAGAGAGTCAATACAGTGGTGTTAGATAAAACAGGCACACTAACGGAGGGAAAGCCTGTTGTTACCGACTGGATTTGGCTTAAAGAACAACGGATCAATTTTTTCGAGAGAATTATCCTGGAACTTGAAAAAAGATCTGAGCATCCGCTTGCCTCTGCCATCGTAGATTATTTGCAGTCGGATGATCATAATATTGCTTCCACGGAAGAGAGTTATCCCATTGATATAGACTTGTTTATTAATGAAGCTGGCAGTGGCATTGTGGCTAGCTATCAAAATGATACTTACTGGGCTGGTAATTCGAAGTTTGCAGAGGAAAAGTGTGGCTGTAGTTTGTCTGACAAAATTTATAAATTTGAAAGGATTGAAGCGCTTCAAAAAGAGGGTAAATCAATTGTCCTATATGGAGTTAATCATGAATTACTGGCAGTCATAGCAATTTCTGACAAGATAAAAGAGACCTCTCTTAAAGCAGTCAAAGAACTTAAAAATAGTGGAATAGAAGTTCACATGCTTACCGGTGATAACATCTCAGTAGCAAGTGCAGTGGCAAAACAACTTGGAATAGACTACTTTAAAGCCGGAACTCTTCCGGCAGATAAGGAAGAGTATGTAAAAGAACTTCAAAAATCCGGTAAAATAGTCGCTATGGTTGGAGATGGAATTAATGATTCTCAGGCCCTTTCCAGAGCGGACGTAAGCATTGCAATGGGAAAAGGCACCGATATCGCCATGGATGTTGCTATGATGACTTTGATAACCTCAGACCTGCAACTTTTACCTAAGGCTTTTGCTCTGTCGAAGAAAACCGTTCGTCTGATCCATCAGAATCTTTTCTGGGCATTTATTTATAACCTGATAGGAATTCCAATTGCAGCAGGGCTGCTCTACCCTTTTACGGGGCTTTTGTTAAACCCGATGATTGCCGCAGCGGCAATGGCCTTCAGCTCCGTATCGGTTGTACTCAACAGCCTTCGGCTTGGCCGGTAGGGTTACACAATCACAATATGGCGTCTCCATGTAACACCCCGGTACCTTACCAGCCGAAAGGATGTTTGGTAAGTTCTAAACGGGCGAATGGGTGATAATCACCTTTTAATCCTATTGGATCAGCATTGCGGATATCATACACAATCTGTATTGAAGGGCGTGCATCAGATATTCCAAAACCCTCTCCGTTCATGATTCTTTTGTAAGATTCTGTATGAAGGTCGGCAAAGCCGTCGGTAAAATCAATCTCTTCTCCTCCTACATTAATGGAACGATAAATACGTTGACCATTCTCCTGTAATTCTTTTGGAAGTGTATCTGAGTTAATACTAAGGAAATAACGCACTCGTGCCTTGTCAAACTCAAGGTAGCCGGCAACTCTGTCATGCGTCTTAACGTGGACTATATTCTGCTTAACATCACCAAAAATCCACTGGAACATGTCATAGAAATGAATTCCAATATTTGTTGCGATTCCTCCGCTTTTCTGAGGATTTCCTTTCCAGCTTGTAAAGAACCAGCTACCACGTGATGTGATATAAGTCAGATCAATATCATATGTTTTATCTGCCGGACCGTCATCAATAGATTTTTTAAAAGCTAAAATCATATCGTGATAACGAAGTTGTAGAATTGTAAACACTCTGTGACCACTCTCTTTTTCTGCAATCTCCAATTCATCCAGATTCTTAGGATTCAATACCATCGGCTTTTCTGTAATTACATTTGCACCCAGCTTAAGACCGTAACGCACGTGTGCATCGTGAAGATAGTCGGGGGTGCATACAGAAAGAAAATCAATACCGTTCCCTGCGCTTTTTAGCTTGGAAAGATGACGATCGAAAAGTTCAAATTCGTTGAAATAAGAACTATCAGGGAAGTAGCTGTCCATCAGGCCTACACAGTCGAATGGGTCGAGGGCTGCAATTAAATTATTTCCAGAATTCTTAATGGCTTTTAAGTGGCGAGGTGCTATATAACCAGCCACACCCATTAATCCAAAATTTTTTACAGTTTCCAAATTATATTATTTTTATTTTTATTTTTTCTACAAATTACCATCCAAAAGGGTGACGAGTTAATTTCTGCTTTGCAAACGGATGATAATCACCTTTTAGCCCGATAGGAACGGCATTTCTGATGTCGTGCACAATCTGGATACAATTTCTGGCCTCTTGCAGACCAAAACCCTCTCCTGCCAGAATCTTGCGATATGAGTCGGTATGCAGTTCGGTAAATCCTTCTGAAAATTCTATCTCCTGACCCTCCATCAATAAGGACCTGTAGGTTCTTTTTCCTGAAAGTTTAATTTCAGCCGGTAAGGTATCTATGTTAATGCTCAAAAAGTACCTGACGCGTGCTTTCTCAAATTCCAAAAAACCTGCCACACGATCATGTGAATATACATGAACGATATTGTTTTTAACTGCACCAAAAACCCATGACAACATGTCATAAAAATGAACGCCAATATTTGTGGCAACACCTCCGCTTTTGCGAGGATCTCCCTTCCAACTGGTATAATACCAGTTTCCACGAGACGTAATATATGTAAGATCCACATCATATATCTTATCTTCAGGACCCTCTGCCACCTTCTTTTTAAGAGCAATAATCGCATCATGAAGCCTGAGCTGTAGAATATTATATACGTGACCCCCTGTATCCTTTTCTGCGTCTTGAAGTGCATCAATGTTCCATGGATTCAGTACAAGTGGCTTTTCACAGATTACATCGGCACCTGCACGGAGCCCAAAGCGAATATGCGCATCGTGTAAATAGTTTGGAGTACAAATAGATACATAGTCTAATTTTCCTTTTGGATAGGTTGGATCTGAGCCCTCGTCCATAAAAACTTTTCTCTTTTTTGAAATATGTCGCTCGAACAGCTCATATTCCGAATAAAAAGCACATTTAGGAAAGAATGAATCTATTATTCCGACACTGTCGAATACATCATACGCGGCAACGAGATTGTTTCCTGTATGCTTTATGGCGTGCATGTGACGAGGAGCAATATATCCTGCAGCACCGATCAATGCAAAATTTTTCACAACATTAATTTTTAAAAGTGCCACAAAGATAAGTAAAAAGAGCTACCGTGGTACTTGTGTCAAAGTATATCCTCTGTTTCAACAGGAATAAATGGGCCATCTTTGACTTCAAAAATTGCTGTACCGTGTGCAATTACTTCCAAATTATGAAAAACACCGGCAGGAATCTCAATACCGTATGTGCCATCACAAGGATCGAGCAAATAGCTGTTGGTCAGAGTTTTGTTTGCATCATAAAGAAATACCTTAATTGTACCTCTTAATACTATATATGTTTCTGAAAAGCTTCTGTGCCTGTGGATTGGAATTACTGTGTCCGGTTCGAGTGAATTAATCATCTTTTGAGCTTTTGCCTGCAGAGTAATTTCGTCAAGTAATTTATCATCTATAAGTATGGTGGATTTCATTGTCGGTTAACATTATTTGTACATCTCGTCATAATAGTGTTGATAATCACCAGAGGTGACATTGTTCAGCCACCCCTGATTTTCGAGGTACCAGCGGACAGTGCATTCTATGCCCTCTTCAAACTGTAGTGAGGGCGACCAGCCCAGCTCTTCGTGTAATTTTGTTGAGTCTATGGCGTACCGCAGATCGTGCCCTGCTCTGTCTGTAACATAAGTAATAAGTGATTCATCTGAACCGTCAGGTCGTCCGAGCTGTCTATCTACTACCTTGATGATTAGCTTTATAAGGTCGATATTTTTCCACTCGTTAAACCCTCCGATGTTGTATGTCTCACCGACTCGTCCATGGTGAAATATAAGATCTATTGCAGCTACATGGTCATCAACATATAGCCAGTCTCTCACATTTTCTCCTTTTCCGTAAACTGGAAGGGGTTTATTATGACGGATATTGTTGATAAAGAGAGGTATGAGTTTTTCGGGAAACTGATAACTGCCGTAGTTGTTAGAGCAATTGGATATTTTTACGGGGAAACCATAAGTGTAGTGAAATGCACGTACAAAGTGGTCAGAAGATGCTTTGGAGGCAGAATATGGGGAGTGAGGATCGTACTTAGTAGTCTCGAGAAAGAAGGTGCCATCATTTTGGAGTGATCCATATACCTCGTCAGTAGATACATGGTAAAATAATTTATCTTCAAACGAACTCTTCCAGTAAAGACGAGAAGCCTGCAGCAACGTTAATGTTCCCATTACGTTGGTCCTGGCAAAAGAAAAAGGATCTTTGATAGATCTGTCAACATGTGATTCTGCGGCGAGGTGAATAACCCCGTCAATCTCATTTTCTGCTAATACTTTTTGAACAAACCCAAAATCGCAGATATCTCCCTTGATAAACTTATAATTGTCTCTCTTTTCGATATCCTTTAAGTTGGCAAGATTACCAGCATAAGTAAGTTTGTCCATATTTATGATCCTGTATTGAGGATATTTATTTACCATCAACCGGACCAGATGCGATCCGATAAATCCTGCACCACCGGTTATTAGGATATTCTTCATCTGTTTATGTGTTTAAGATATCAATTTATAATATTTTCTTGATATTTATTAATGTAATGAGGCAATCCTGAAGAGAAGTACGCCAATGCTGTATTTCAATGCCAAAGGCGGCCTTTATCTTTCTTTTGTTTAACACAGAAAAGACTGGCCTTTGAGCTTTTGTGGGAAACATATCGCTGGTAACGGGCAATACTTTGCATTTTAAACCTGAGTAATTTACTATCTCAGAGGCAAAGTCATACCATGAGCAGACACCTTCATTAGAAAAGTGGTATATGGTATTGATTATGCCGGTTAATTTTTTCTGTTCTGTAACTTGAGAGGCTATTATGACAATTGCAGAAGCAAGGTCTGCTGCGTTTGTGGGAGTGCCTATCTGATCGAACGTTACATTTATGGTTTCATGCTCAGATGCAAGGCGGAGGATGGTCTTGACAAAATTGTCACCGTAGATTGAGTAGAGCCACGATGTCCTGATTATTATGTACCGGCAACCAGATGAAGCGATGGCATATTCGCCTGTCAGTTTGGTGCGACCGTAAACAGACAGGGGAGATGGTTTATCTTCCTCATTATATGGGATATTTCCTTTTCCGTTAAAAACATAGTCTGTGGAGATGTGAATGAGCAGAGCCCCCACCTCTGCCCCAACTGTGGCAAGAATACCGGGCGCATCACCATTTACCCTATAAGCAATTTCGGCATCGCCCTCAGCTTTGTCCACTGCGGTGTATGCGGCGCAGTTGATTATCAGCCCGATCTTATTGTCAATTATATACTGTCTTACATCATCAATATTGCAGATGTCGAGCTCTGCAATATCGGTGTAAAAAATGCTGCGGTCTGCATGATGATTCTTAAAATAACCTACAGATATTGGAGAGTCCGACTCAAAAAGCCTTTTAAGTTCACAGCCAAGTTGACCATTTGCACCGGTAACAAGAACTCCTGATATGCTATTGGAATCTTTGGTCATTAGTAGAGTTTTTGATTATAATCAAAAAGGGGAGCATCCATAAGTAAGGGATGCTTTTTGTCCTTTTCACTCAAAATTATATCTGAGTATGGCAGCCCCCAGTTTATGTTTAATGAAGGATCGTTCCATCGGATAGCACGTTCAAATTCAGGTGCGTATAAACGATCAGTCTTGTATTGAACAATTGTCTGATTGCTCAACACTGAGAAACCATGAGCAAAACCTCTTGGGATAAACAACTGCTTTTTATTCTCTGCAGAAAGCTCTATTGCCACATGCTGCCCGAATGTTGGAGAACCTAATCTGATATCAACTGCCACATCCATAATTCGCCCGGAAATAACACGCAGAAGTTTCGATTGACAGTGAGGTGACAGTTGGTAGTGGAGCCCACGCAACACACCGTAAAAAGAGCTGGATTCGTTATCCTGAACAAAGACAACGTTACATACCTCTTTTTGAAAAAGTGATGCAATAAAGGATTCCATAAAGTAACCGCGCGAGTCACCATGTACCTTGGGTTCTATGATATATATTTCAGGAATGTCTGTGGGGATGAATCTCATTTATGATTATTGTTTAATTCTATGATTTGATGCGTAAACTTCAGATCTTATGTGCTATTTGTGTTGTTTGTTGATTTACCGTTTTAAAAGGCTGAGCAAATATTGTCCATACTGATTTTTGATCATCGACTTGGCAAGCTCTGTAAGTTTTTCACTTGATATCCAGCCATTGCTATAGGCAATTTCCTCCAGGCAAGCAACCTTAAGACCTTGCCGTTTCTCTATCACTTCTACAAAAGTTGATGCATCGGAGAGGGAGTCATGAGTTCCGGTGTCCAACCATGCAAAGCCTCTCCCAAGAAGCTGTACCTTAAGCTCGCCATCTTTCAGGAATTCCTGATTAACTGTCGTTATCTCGAGTTCTCCACGAGCAGAGGGCTTGATCATTTTTGCCACCTCAACAACTTTGTTAGGATAAAAGTAAAGTCCCACAATGGCGTAATTGCTTTTTGGCTTCTTAGGTTTCTCTTCAATGCTTAGAACCTTACCGGTCTGATCAAACTCAGCTACTCCATATCTTTCCGGATCGTTTACCCAGTAACCAAAAATCGTTGCATTCTTCTCATCTTCTGCCGCTCTCACTGCCTCTTTTAGTATTCCGGAAAAAGACTGACCATAAAAGATGTTGTCTCCTAACACGAGACAGGCGGAGTCATTTCCAATAAATTTTTCTCCTATAATAAATGCCTGTGCTAGCCCGTCTGGCGACGGCTGCTCTGCGTATTCAAAATGCACCCCATAATCACTGCCATCGCCCAATAATCTGCGAAAGCCCGGTAAATCATTTGGTGTAGAGATAATAAGGATTTCTCTGATACCGGCCAGAAGCAAAACGGAAATTGGATAATAAACCATTGGCTTATCATAAATGGGTAGCAATTGCTTTGATACACCCTTAGTAATAGGGTAGAGACGAGTTCCGGAACCACCGGCCAATACAATGCCTTTCATAACTAAGCTTTTAAATGGAAATATCTTAACATGAGTTGAATATAAACCCCCAGTCTGCCATCAACTTGCGTGGCAAGTTAACCATAGAAAATTCCAAGAAATCAACGGCAATAAACATGGGAATCAGATTTTTTGAATATTTATGCAAATATAGTAAAAAAAGGGTACAAATTTTGCAGTTTACAATGCCGTTGAAAAACTAATAAAAAATAATATTATGAGATTTAATAACAAAGTAGAAGAGGTATTAAACAAACAGATTAATGCGGAATTTTGGTCAGCATATATGTATCTGTCAATGTCGGCATATTTTCAGGCCAAGGGTCTTAAGGGATTTGCAAATTGGATGAGAGTACAATATCAGGAAGAGGTTACTCACGCGTTAAAGATTTATGACTATATCCTTAACCGTGGGGGAATAGTTAAGATAGAAGCAATAGCAAAAGTACCAACTGAGTGGAAGGGTGTTGTGGACGCATTTAAAGAGACATTCAATCATGAATGCAAGGTAACGGATATGATTCATAATTGCTATGAGACTGCTATGAACGAGAGAGATCACGCTACATCTAATATGCTTCAGTGGTTTGTCAACGAGCAGGCAGAGGAGGAGCAAAATGTTCAGGAAATCCTGGATCAGCTTAGTCTTATAGGCGAGGATGGCCAGGGCATCTATCTGTTGGATAAAGAACTTGCAACCAGGGTGTTTGTAGATTCCACCCAAACATCTGCCGTCTAAGGGTACATGGGAACGTAAATTGTATGCCCGGAAATAAGGCGACATAAAGAAAATTGGAAACTGGAATTGAGAGTTTTTCACATGAATGAATTCTCAGTTCTTTTTCTTTTTACACTACTATATAACTGTGTTTATTCAAAAGATATATATTTGCAGAAGAAATTAGATTTGATGCAGAAAGTACCGGACGATAAAGAATTGATGAAATCCATTATTAATGGAAATAAGAGGTCTTTTGATATCTTCTACAGCAAAGAATATAATAAGGTGCTTTTTTTTTCTGTCCAATACCTTCATAACCGCACCCTTGCAGAAGATGTAGTCCAGGATTCCTTCATAGCCCTATGGGAAAAACGCAGTTTTTTAGATATGGATTTTCCGATTCAACCGTACCTTTACTCAATCGTAAAAAACCGCTGTCTTAATTTATTAAGAAAATTAGCAAACGACAAAAAAATTAAAAACGAAGTATTGCAAAGAGAGTACAGAGCGAGCATTATCGCTTTGACTGATGATTCTTCTGACGCAGTTATCAAATTTCAGTTGGAGGAATATATAAAAAAGGCATATAAAGATCTGCCGGAAAAGGTAAGTAGCACTTTTATTTTAAACAGAATACATGGTATGACTTATCAGGAAATTGCAGAAAGCAAAGGCATTTCTGTAAAGGTTGTAGAGTATCACATTACTCAAGCATTAAAATTGTTCAGGAGCAGGTTAAGAGACTTTTTGCCAGAAGAAAATTTGTTGTGATTGATAATTTTGGTTATTTACGCAAGCTTTGATGAAGTTAAGATGATATTTGATGTTGTAAAAGGGTAAATATTTTTATAAGTGTATTATAAATATGGAAAATAGAATTGACACAGAATTAATTATAAAATACATTTCGGGTTTAGCCGATGACGAGGAAAAGAAAAGAGTACTGGACTGGATTGAGCAAAACGACGAAAATAAAAAACTTTATAGCCAACTGAAGAATTATTGGGTTCTCGAGAGACTGAAATCTTATGATAAGGGCGAATTGAGCGGGAGCAAACATGATAATAATAATAAGAAGAGATACTTTATCTTCGGATTCCGTAATATTTACAGAATAGCTGCAGTTTTGGCTATCGCTGTGTCACTCTTTGGGGCCTATTTACTATTTAACGACAAAAAGGAACCAGTCAAACAGGTAATGGCCACATTCGAATACATTGTCAACAGTGGTGTTAAAGGGATTGTGAATCTTCCGGATGGCAGTAAGATATGGTTGAACAGCTCAAGCTCAATAAAGTGTCCGGAGAAATTTGACACAGAAAAGAGAGAGATAGAGCTGGAGGGAGAGGGTTACTTTGAAGTTGTGCCTGACAAAGAGTGGCCAATGTATGTAAAAACATCAAAAGGCTACACAGTTAAAGTAACAGGAACGACATTCAATCTGTCTTCGTACTCTAACGATAACAAATTGATAGTAACTTTGATATCGGGGAATATATCACTTTTACACGAGCAAAATAAAAAAGAAATTAAACTAAACCCTACAGAGGAGATTGTAATCTCTGACACAGAGAAGCCAATCCTCGTCAAAAATGCCAATATTGAGTATAATACTGCCTGGAAAGAGGGATATCTTCTGTTTGACAATACCCCGATGAGTGAGGTTATTAAAAAAATGGAGAGATGGTATGGGGTGAGTTTCATAATAAAAGACACCTCTATACTTGATTATCGGTTTACTGCAAATTTTAAATCGGAATCTATAACCCAGGTTTTGGAAATACTCAAACTCTCATCGAATATCAGGTTCAAAATTGACAATACCAGAATTACTCTTAAAAAATTTTAAAAAAATAGTGTTTTTTGAGGGAAAATCTACCGAGTAGTGTATTAGAGGTAATATTTAACCCAAAATAAACATTTATGAGAAAAACAATTCCTTTCTCCAGAATTAGAAATCTCCTCGCTTTTCTGGTTGTTCTGTTTTGTCTCCTTTTAGTGGCAAACAGTGTTAATGCTCAAGAAATTTCAATTAATTTTAAAAATTCAACTCTAAAAGAGGTATTAAAAGCGATTGAAAAACAGACTGACTTTACTTTCGTTTACAACAACAATTTAGTTGACGTAAACAGGAAGATATCTATTGAAACGAGAAAAATAGGGATTACCCAGGTTATGAACCTGCTCTTGGAAAACACAGGGTATGATTATAAAATTGTTGAAAAACAAATTATAATTTCACCTGAAAATTTTTCTAACGAATCTAAAGTCCCTTTACCCGCAGGAAAAAAAGAGACAAACCGGACAAACGTCAAATCTCAGCCACAAACAGGGTTTGTTGTGGTAAGTGGCAGAGTAATCTCCTCCAAAAACTCTGAACCTGTTATTGGAGCTTACTTAATGATAGTTGATTCCAAAAAGGGAACATCAACAGATCTGGACGGATATTTTACATTTAAAGTGCCCGTTACATCAAAGAAAATAACAGTCTCCTGTATTGGCTATCAGAGACTTGACCTTGATTTCAACCCTGAAAACATCTCAAACTTTAAACTTATTATTTTAAATGATGCAACAGAGTATCTAAATGAGATTGTAGTACAAGGGTATGGTTCTACAACAATTAAAGATGCTACAGGTGCAGTATCGAGGTTGAGTAGAAAGGAGATTGAATCTGTACCAATGGGGGCCAGTGTGCAAAGTATGCTGCAAGGAAGAGCTGCCGGAGTAAACGTTATGATTCAATCTGCGTCTCCAACCTCTCCGATTAGTGTAACAATCAGGGGCGTTTCTACTCTTTCAAGCTCAGGAACACAACCACTCTGGGTTATCGATGGTGTCCCGGATTACTCCTCAAATACATCGGGCGATATTACCAATAGCCTTTTCAACCTTAACTTATCTGACCTGGAGAGTATCGATATTCTAAAAGATGCCTCTGCAACAGCGATATATGGATCCCGGGCAGCAAACGGTGTAGTTATGATAACTACTAAAAGAGGTATAAAAGGTCAGGCACCTACGATAGATATTAACTTTAAAACAGGGGTACAGACATTAAATTCAAATGACCTGAAAACATTGACTGTAGATCAGTATAAATATTTCACTGAAACCTTAGGCAGACAAAGAATTAATGTTGATGGCGGTATTGGATATAGTGAAAAATTCTTTTTTGATGAATCTAAATTTCTAAAAATCAATACCAGCCAATGGACACCAGATATGCTGGAACTACGTTCAGATGCCTATATGACAGGAGACACCGATTGGTGGAAAGAGATGACTCATCCTGCAATAACAAATCAGGTAGATCTGTCTGTAAGAGGTGGTACAGAAAGTACAAACTACTACTTATCCTTTGGTTACACAGATATTAACGGATTAGTAAAAGGTGGTAAAAGCCAGTTGTACACGGGAAGAATAAATTTTGAAACTGCTGTTGGAAAGGCCGTGAAAATAGGGATAACACTATCGGGTTCAAACAGAACTGCTAATAATAAAGATGCTTTGATGAAAAGCATTCCCAGATTCAGACCGGACTTTCAAGCTTACAACCCCGATGGGAGTATAAATATCGTACCAACTAATACCACTATAGAAAATCCGTTTATTACCTTACATAACAGAAATGATGGAGTGGGAAAGGGTCTGAACGGAACAGCATATCTCGAGTTGAAGATATTGCAAGGTTTAAAATTCCGCTCCGCTGGAACAATTAACTTTTCAAGTTCGAGCAATGATATATTTAATAAAAAAGGAACACAGGGTTACAGTTCTGCGTATAACTACAGGTCATTGTCGAATACAGAATACTCTACTCAAGTCTGGGATAATACACTGAATTATGCAGCAGTTATTGGCAAGCACGATATAGTTGCTGTGCTCGGACAATCAACTGAATCTTTTAAGTATAAGACTCAGACTGCCTTTGGAGAAGGATTCCCGGACGAGGAAGTTTTAATAAATATTAACAGCGCAGCCACAACCGGTGGAAGAAGCGATAAGTACGGAAGTGCACTGGCATCGTTTTTTGCAAGGGTAAACTATAAATACATGAACAGATATCTGGCTACAGCAACGTTCCGGGCAGATGGTTCTTCTAAATTTGGCCCGAATGACAGATGGGGATATTTTCCATCTGGTGCGTTGGCATGGATTATCTCAGAAGAGAAATTCATGCAACCTTTCAATAGTTTGGTACCTTATCTGAAGTTAAGAGTCTCGATGGGAAAATCAGGATCTCAAAACCTAGGCTATTATGACTGGATGACAACACTTTCTGCGGCACCATATACAGAACAGCCGGGTATCAAACCTTATAATCTGGGAAACCCATCGTTGCAATGGGAAAACACTACCACCACCGATATTGGTGTTGATTTTGGCTTACTAAATGAGAGGCTGAGGGGCACAATTGGTTATTACAGTAAAAGGGTCGACAATCTTATATACACCGGATCTGTTCCAACAAACTCTTCTTATCAGACAATTAACCAGAATGTTGGGTCAATAACAAATGACGGATGGGAATTTGAAATCAGAGGAGATGCCATCAAGAATAAGAATATAACACTTGAAATTGGATTTAATATTGCGACCAATAGCAGTGTTGTCAACAAGCTCGATGGAATCCAGAAGGAGATAATAATGCCATACTACTACGAATGGGTAAGACTGGTAGAAGGGGGTAAATTGGGAGATTGGTACGGATATAAATCTGCAGGAAGGTATTTTGCTACTGCAGAAGAGATTTATGCTCTCAAAAAAATTAACCCGGCAACCGGTGCTCAGTTAAACTACAGAACATCAAGAGAAGTACCCGGAGATCCATACATAATTGATCAGGATGGAGACGGAGTAATAACCAAAAAAGACAGGGTTGCACTGGGAAATTTCAATCCTAAGTTCTATGGAGGTTTTAATATCGGGTTTACATACAAAAATCTTTATGCATCTGCTGTTTTTACATATTCATATGGCGCAAAGAGATTGTGGTACTACCCATATTCTGCAGTTACTTCCGGAGCGAGTACATATAATGCATATAATTACCTGATGTCCAGCTGGAATTTCAACAACGACACACAAGCAGCGTTGCCGAGAATCGGTCTTACATCCACTTATAACGGACTGAGTGATTTCTTTATACACGACGCATCTTTCATCAGAATGAATGCATTAAATATAAATTACAGGCTTCCGCAAAGATGGTTCGATAAAAAGTTTTTATCAAATGTTGATATCTCTTTCCAGGCATCAAATCTGTTTACAATTACAAAATATCCGGGATTTGATCCTCAGGGGAACTTTGGCAGCACAGATATGGCACAAAGTTACACTGTGGGAACAAGAACCTCCCAGGAACTTATAGGAGTAGGTTCAGGTATAGACTATAGTGCTTACCCTTCTTCAACTACATTTAGCTTAGGATTAAAATTAACTTTTAAATAGAGTAGTAAAGATGAAAAAAATTAGTAAAATAATATTGGTGATTTTTGCTACGTTGGCATTCACCTCATGTGAAAAATTTCTATCATTAACTCCACCCCATAAATTAGTTGTAGATAATGCTGTTACATCGTATGATGGTGCAGTATCAATATTGAATGGCATGTACGCTTCTTTATCAACAGGAAGCGGAAGTTCAACCAGTGATTTCTTTGGCGGCAGTCCTTTTTGCGCACTCTCATCACAGGCGGGCGTCGGAAGAGCTAGTGGAGTGGCCTATTACAATATGAGTTATCTATCTACTCAGTCTGCTTTTTCTACTTACTGGCAACAGTGGTATGCATGTGTAAATGCCTCTAATGCCGCTATCGTAGGTATTAGCGAGCTTCCGGAAAATAAATTCCCTACTGCAAACGACAAAGCGGTAATGTTGGCTGAGGCCAGAACTTTCAGAGCGTGGGTATATTCGCATCTGCTATGGTGCTTTTCACACTATTGGGCTGACGATGAATATGGTGTTCTCTGGAGAGAGGAAATTGCAAACTTCAATAATATCTTTGTAAACAGAATATCTGTTAAAGAGAGCTATGAAAAAATCTTTGCAGATGTAGATGAAGGCATAAAGTACCTGGGGGATTACACATCCTCTAAGAGGCTTTCTAAGCAGATGGCACAGGTAATAAAAGCTAAGCTTCTTATGAACAGAGGCTGGAGCGGAGATTACGCAGATGCATTGACTTTGGTAAACAATATTATATCCTCTGCTCCTGCTGCTTTCAAAATGGATCCCGATATGAAAAAAATGTATAATGATGCCTGGGATTCAAATGAGGTACTATGGGCAAGATATATGGAAGAAAATGCAGGAAGGGCATATGGAGAGGGCACATATTCTCAAATAATAATACAGGCAGGTGATGCCTGGAGTACTGCAAATCAGAATAATCCTTCGTCCCTTAAATCATTCTATCCGGAATTTGACACATGGATTACTGCAGATCCAAGGTTTGCTCAAACCATGGGTTGGGCAAGGGCAATAAGTGCAACGGGAATCTTGTATTTTTGTCCTACAAAACTGGCAAGACAGGGCAGAGCTACAACAGATCTGATGAATGATAAATTTACAACCTACTATTTCAGGTATCCTGAACTTTACCTGATGCAGGCTGAGTTGAGGGCACGAACAAATGAAAACATAGCCAGTTGCATAGAGCCGATAAATATAATGAGATCAAAACGGACCAATCCGGTTCTCGATCCTTTACCGGTACCGGCTTCAAGGGATGAACTTATGGAAGTCATTTTTAAAGAATACTGCCTGGAACTCTACATGGAAAATGGGAGTGAATGGTTTGCTTCACTGCGATTCAGAAAGAACAACCAACCAATACTCTACCTTCTAAAACCAGACATTACTCCGGTTGACGAAAATAAACATTGCTGGCCTATCCCTTCTACAGAAACAACTACAAATAAGCAAATTAAACCAAATCCAGGTTACGACAATTAAAATCTTGATAATATGAAAAAAATATTATTTATAATACTCATTGGTGTACTTTTCCTTACTTCATCATGTTCAGATAAAGATGAATTATTGATTGCAATTCCAGATGATATAACATTCAACGAATTGACATTGGGCACTTATACGCACGTTGTTCCAGATGCCGGATTTACTTCAGGAGGCATCAAGTTTAATACAAAGAAAAACAGTGATGGTACATTCAGCGGCTTTGCATATTCAAATCAAAACAATCGTTCATTTGTCTGGACAAATACAAAAGCAGCCAGGGACACAAATATATTGAGTGTCTATACTGCATACAGAAACATGACTGAGGTTTACGCGGTTGCATGTGCAGATAACGAAACCGACACCTATTTTTCGCTTGATAAACCGGCTGTAATTGAGCTGATGTTGTTTGCAAATAATACATATAACTATTTGGCAATGAACTATGGAGCCAATTCTGGCACTTCAATTGCGAATCCAAACATTCCATCTGCACCAAAAGCAATCTGGAATACATATGCTCCAGGAGTAACAAGAAAACTGAATTTAGACGGAGATTATTATAAGGTAATAGTCAAAGGATATAATGGCACTTCACTTGCCGGTACTGTAGAGGTATATCTTTGTTGCAGAAAAAATGCCGACCCTGTCAACCCCAATTTCTCATTTCTCAGAACAGACTGGGTGGCAGCAGATTTAACCTCTCTCGGTGCGGTTACAAAAGTAACTTTTAGCACGAGTTGTTCATACAAAGATGCAAACGGCAAGGATTTAATCAATTCTTACTTCTGCATAGATGGCATCAGACTAAAAAAGGATTAAAAATGAAAAAAGCTATAACAGTATTGCTTATACTTTCTCTTGTAATGGACGTAAATGCTCAGAACAGAAAGGTCAACCTGCTAAAAAACGAGCCGCTCGACAAAGTCCTTAAAACGGCAAAAGCAGAAAAGAAGTTTGTTTTTTTAGATTTTGGATCTCCAAGATGTTCGCCTTGTCTTTATATGAAAAACAATATTTTCACATTGGACAGCATTGCAGATTTTGTGAATGAGAGATTTATCAGTGTAGATTACACAGAAGGACCAGAAAAAACGAGACTAAGCAAAATTTATGATGTTTATACAGAACCTGTTTTTTTAATCATAGACTCTGATGGAAAACTGATGCACAGAACAGAGGGCAGATCAACTGCCGGAGAGATGCTCGAGAGGTTCAG
>JBDKRJ010000003.1:0-2339 GCA_039683455.1 Rikenellaceae bacterium
TCGGCTGTGACAACAGCACCATTGACGAAACTTGAGTCACTTGAGGCAAGAAATAGGGCTACCTGAGCAATTTCTTCAGGTTCGGCAGTTCTTGGATTAGTTAATGCTTGTGCCGGAAGAATAACATTTTTGACTAAATCTGATACATTGTCTGTCGTAAACCCACTTGTATGCGCAATATTGGTATTAACAGCACCCGGAGCTATAGCGTTGCAGCGGATGCCCCTCTTAGCATACATAAAACCGGTATTTTGAGTTAAACCTACCAATGCATGTTTGCTTGCTGTATAAGCTGCACCCGCTACAGCCCCTGCAAAACCGGCTATTGATGCGTTATTGACAATTACTCCCCCTTTACCACTGTTTAACATGATCTGAATAGCTTTACGTGTAGTTTTAAACGGGCCATTAATATTTATATTCATAGTACGCTCCCACATTTCAACAGACATTTCTCCTGCCCCATTAAAATCATCCATTACACCAGCATTATTAACCAACACATCTACTGTTCCATATATATCAAGAGCCAACTTGAACATTTTTTCAATATCTTCTTCTTTTGCCACATTTGCCAAAACTGTTGTTATCTGGCCTCCTGCTTGTTTAATTTCTTTTTCCAGATTGTCTAAAGAGGATTGATTGATATCAGAACCAACCACTAAACTGCCATGTTCGGCAAATAATATAGCAATTGCTTTCCCCATACCGGAACCTGCACCGGTAATAATAGAAACTTTATTTTCTAACTTTTTCATTGCAATTCATAACCCATTTTGCGAATGCATCCAGAAAAGTCCGTAAAAATCCCGATGTTGACTCATTTACAAGATTTCCGCTGTCGTCAAACAAATTTGCTACACCTCCGATATAAGCTTCGGGCTGTGGCATAACAGGAACATTTATAACCATAAGCGATTGTCTCAAGTGATGATTTGCACCGAATCCACCTAAAGCTCCTGGTGAAATACTTACAATGGCGCCTGGTTTTCCATCCCATGAATTTTCACCATAAGGTCGGGATCCTACATCGATTGCATTTTTAAGTACCGCCGGAACTGAACGATTGTACTCAGGCGTAACGAAAAGAAGACCGTCAAAGTCCTTCAGTAGACTACGAAACCCCAACCATTCGGCAGGTGGTGTTTCTTCGAGATCCTGGTTGTACATCTGAAGTCCTCCTATCTCAACGATTTCAAGTGTAAGTGATTCGGGTGCAAGCATTATTAGTGCTTTTGCCATCTTTCGGCTAAATGATTCCTTTCTAAGGCTTCCTATAATAACTGCGATTTTTTTAGGTTTCATTTTTTCTCTTAATTAATTGTAATTATCAGAACTCATAATAATTATTATAACAAAAATGTTGTTTCACAGTTCATTTTAATAACTGAAATAAGGTTTCTCTTGTAACTAATATTTACTAATTTTGACCCATAAACGATAAAAGTCAATTATTATGTCAGAAATAGAAGTTAAGAGCTTAATTGTTGAATCAGCAACAAGAACTTTTTCAAAATTCGGCTTCTATAAGACTACGATGAATGAGATTGCCAGGCATATCCATAAAGCTAAAGTGTACCAGACCCCTATTAATTGGACTTAAAACTTGAAATGGTTTCGTAACTTTCTTCTTCAAAAGAATAGTCCGGTAAACAAAAATAAGGTTTTATTTCGATATTTTCAATAACCTGCAGATAGCCATTCCTGTTATTAATCTGAAACGAGTCTAAGCCAAGTTCTCTCCCAAAGTATTCCTTCCATTTCTTAGCTGGAGTCATCTTAATTATTGCATGTCTTCTTCTATTGTTATACCAGTCCCTATGTGCTGCCAAGGTTGATTTTGCATCGTAAAAGCTTAGAAATTCGTATCTATCAATAACTTCTCTTTGGACAATGCTATGAAAAGCCTCTATATAGCTGTTTTCTTCCGGAGTAGCGACATGAGTAAATTCCTGGTTAGCTTTGGCAGCTCTTAAAAACTGTTTAACATCATTTGCGATAAACTGGGACCCATTATCATTGCGTATTGTAACTCCTTTTATACCGAACTTATTGTTGATTCGCCGGAAAACATTTATCACATCTATCTTTCTTACGCTTTTTTGAAAGATCTGCTCAACGGCTACACGAGTGAAAACATCAAGAACAGTAAGCAAATAGTAGTTTTTGTACTCTCCAACGACCCAAACATATTTGATATCAAGACAAAGATACTCCATTGGCCTTGTTGCTTCAATTTTTCTGT
Source organism: Rikenellaceae bacterium (assembly GCA_039683455.1). GTDB lineage: Bacteria > Bacteroidota > Bacteroidia > Bacteroidales > UBA932 > Bact-08. The sequence continues at coordinate 2,246 of JBDKRJ010000003.1, forward strand.
GACGAACGAATTGTCTCTTACCGGATGAACGGATAACCTTACCCAACAACAAATTATGCTCGTTCATTAACCGATATACCTTTTTGTCATTAAT
>JBDKRJ010000004.1:0-55031 GCA_039683455.1 Rikenellaceae bacterium
CATGGAACCTGAAGAAATTAATGGAACAATTAATAGAAGATGGGAAGAAACGAATTTTTGCATTCCTGGAAAAACTCCTTTTCCTCCCAATTATTAACTTTAAAATAGCTTAGTAAGGAGCGACTACATAAATGATAATCGGAGCGCCAAAGATAGGTGTTATGGCATTCAAAGGGATAATTCCCGATGAAGAAGGAAGGGTACTAATCAGATTACAAAGTAGTGCTGTAAATGAACCAATTAGCATTGTTACAGGTAGAAGTATTGTGTGATTTGACGTAGATGTAACTAAACGGGCCACATGCGGCACAGCCAGTCCTATGAACGAGACAGGTCCACAAAAAGCAGTTGAAACTGCTGTCAAAATACCTGTGCTCATCAATAAAAATATCCGGACTCTGGACACTTTTGTCCCCAAATTTTTCGCATAGTCATCGCCAAGTAAAAGAGCATTTAAAGGCTTAATCTGCATGGCCGCAAAACCAAGTCCAATGGTAATAATACCACAATAAAATGGAATCTGATGCAACGATACACCGGAAAAATTTCCCATGCCCCATATCGTATAAGAAAAAACGCCCTCAGCAGAAGCAAAAAAATTTAGTAATGAGATAATTGAAGAGGTCATATAACTTATCATTATTCCAATTATCAGAAGCATAATGTTACTTTTGGTAATTGTAGAAAAGAATATAATAATTGCCAATATCATTAATGAGCCTAAAAATGCTCCTGTAACAATAGCCATATAGCCGGTTATAGAGATATTAATCATTGAGCTGCCGATTGTTCCTCCTAAAAAGAGCATAACTACAGCAACTCCAAGGCTCGCACCAGATTCGATGCCAAGAATTGAAGGTCCGGCAAGAGGATTTCTGAATACGGTTTGCAACAATAAGCCAGAGACAGCCAGTGCTGCTCCTGTGAACATTGCAGTTACAGCTTGCGGCAATCTGGATTGTATGACAATTATACCCCATGATTGTTTACAGGCCTCTTCTCCCGCAATAATTTTAAAAACCTCAACCAAGGGTATTTTCACCGATCCGATAAACAGGTTGCAAAAAAACAATAGTACAATACCCGTAACTAATATTATTATAATCGGTTTGATTTTTTTCTGGTTTTCCATTAGCTCTTTACCTCTCCATTTTTTTAAAGTAGCGTGGTTGATACCCCAACATCAGTTCAGGATGAAAAACCCAGACAAAATCTTTCAAAACATAATCCGGATGAATCGATAACTCTTCGTAGTATGGTACTTTTCCAGTGTTACAAGTATATACTGTCCTGTTTTTGAATGCAGAAAAATTTTCATACCCGTTATACTCATTTTTCAGATCTTCATAGGTTAAGTCCTCTGATTTATTATACTTAATCATCCATATGTCGGCATCTCCTCCTCTCTCCAATACCCCTTCAAAAGAGACTGGAACAGATCCTGAACTCAGGTTATCTTTCCATGGATAATCTGCTCCTGCATCAGCAAAAAAATTTGCCATATAACTTTTCCCTCCGGGAATATACCAAACGGAGCCGTTTTTTGTTTCAGGGACAACTGTTGGCCGGCTTCTTACTTTAGATGTAATTTCTTTTATATTGTTGTATGAAGAGACAGTACTTTTAAAAATAGAGTCTGCCACCTCTTCCTTGCAGAAAAAGAGTGCAAAAAAACGAATCCACTCAGCACGTCCAAGTGGGGTAACCTCCATATAATCTACGCTTTCAATTAGAGGAATGCCAATTTTTTCCACACTTCCATAACCAAGGTTTTCTAATGGAGTAGTAATAATTGCATCCGGCTTTATATCAATTATCTTTTCCACATCAGGAGAAGATGCCTCTCCAAGATCAATAATTTTTCCACTTTTTAACCCCTCTTTAACAAATTTTATATCTATATAACGGGATTCACAAACTCCGGCAATATTCATCACTAGTCCCAAAGCATTTAAAATTCCACAGTGAACTGATGAATAGACAGCCACTTTATTTAGCGGAGTACGGATTAATGTACCTTCCTGCAGATTTAACGGTATTTTTTCCTCTTTCCCGACCAAAATATAAGTATGCATTATTTTGGTCGTATCCCAAGGATTCCGGACTTTTACCATGGTAAATCCTCTCCCTTTTTCGACGGTGAAACATGTTGCATATGAAACATGCAAACTGTCGGATGTTCCATATAAATTACCACTGCCATTTCTCTGCTTACAGGCAACAATTAAAAAAAAAGATAATGAGATATATAAAATTTTATTTTTCATCGTATTATAAATTTATCGCACTAAAACGTAAAGATTATGCTTCCGGAGATATTTCGTAATGGCATAGGATAATACTGAGTTGACTCGTAATAGGCATCGAACAGATTGTTTACACTTAACTTCGGTGTCGCTTTATAGCGATGATTAATAAAAAAATCATAACTTACCCCGGTATCATGAATCGTATATGCAACAGTGCTGTAGGACTCGTCGGCAGATGTGTAGCGTTTACCGGTATAACACACCTGATATGAAAAGTGGAAGTTTTTATAATCAAGAGAGAATCTCGCATTAGCCTTGTGTAAAGGAATATATGGAAGTTGTTTAAGGTATGTGTTGTCTCCGTCAAAATTTTCTTCCCTGTTTATTGATGGCGAATAAGAGTAGTTGATCCCCACTTTAGCCTTTAAGTTATCAAATACAAAATTGCATTCGGCAAGTACCTCTAATCCATAAGAGAGAACATTCTGTACATTACGGGGTTCCCAATACCAGTTCATTGTCGGAAGCCACATTATCCAGTTATCAATATTCATCAGATAACAGGTGACTTCGGATTTTAAAATAAAGTGATCCCTAATTACGGAATTATAGGTCAAAGTTGCATCGTAAGAAAATCCTTTTTCCGGCGAAAGATCAGGGTTGCCACCCGGTTGCCAGTAAAGGTCGTTCATACTCGGAAATTTATAATTATAAGAAATGTTTGCCTTTGCAACCAGTATTCTGTTTATAATCGGGGATGAAAACCCTGCTGAAAAAGTAGGTGCATACCTTTTGTCATTTACCTCCAACATCATATGCCCGTTAACCGTCAACCAAGAGGCCGCATTCCATAGAACTCCGGTTTGCATTGATAAAATATTGCGGCTAATTCTCCTTTTTGAATAATTGGGAGCATTAATAAAATCATGCGAGTATCTCAAAGTGCCGTTAATATTAAATTCCTGCGACTGTTGATAAAGATAATTTCCGATCAGTTGTATTGACTGCGAACGATTATAACTTCCTTCGTGAGGAAAATAGTCGTTGTCGAACCACTTGTCGTAATCCAAAATATTTAACAGATATGCACCTTTGAGTGAAAAATCGTGATCTCCTTTGATGTAATTATAATCCAGCAAATATTTTATACTCGCATCTTTCTGCTTCTCGTGTTGGGTTATATTCACTATTATCGGCTGCGGCAACCTCCGGTCGCCGTATTGAAGCCACAAATTGCTTGATATGCCAGAATTTCCTGATATCTTAAAATAGCTCTCTTGCAATATGCCAGCAATTTTGTATTTCGCTTCCTTTCTATACTCATAAAAGTCTTCCTTTCTAAAGACATTATTAAGGTATCGATAGTCATTTTCCGATTGTTGATAATACAATCGCGTTCGGTATAATGCATTTTTTGTCATAAATTTCAATGATGAGGCTGCTGTATATGTTCCATAAGAGCCAACTTCTGTAAATGCCCGTAAACGGGTACTATCATTCCAATCTGCTTTATTATTGATATTTATGCTCCCTCCCAGCCCTCCTGTTCCATTTTTCAGATGACCTCCTCCATGATAAAGAGTTACATTGTCTGCAAAAAAGACCGGAATCTGTGAGAAGTCAAAACTGCCGGACATTGCAGGATTTATATTGATACCATTCCAGTTCACTTGTGTGTGTCCGGAACTGGTTCCGCGGAACGAGGATGTTGACAGTGCCCCCTGCCCCAAACTTTTTATATATACCATGGTGTTGTCTGAGAGTAGCTCGCTTAAAGACTTTGTCTGGTTTCCCTGAAGAACTGTTGAACTTATGCTGCTCACACGTGTACCTATCGTTACTTCGTCAAGCTTGTTCGTTCTCCGTTCCTTTACAACAACCGAATCCAATTTAGTCTCTTTGATTTTATCGGTATTCTGGGCCAGTCCAAAACTGTAGGAGATTAATATAATAAATATTAAAATAAATTTGCGCATCAGTTACAATATATTGCAGCAGCCTCAATTACAAATTATTTATCATATTCAGTAAAATGTATCATTCTCGGATATATGCCAACCCTCTTACTATCTACACTTCCGTCGGCCTTGTACTCTCTCAGGAATCCTCGTTGTGCCGTATAATCCAGACAGTCACAAAGATAAACATCTCCCTCTGGTGATATATTCATCCCATACATCATGCCCAATCCTGGAAGTTCACGATAAGGAACCGGATCAATTGCATCTTTATCCACATCCAAAGTGAAAACTGCTCCTATTGTAGCTTTTCTTTCGACATTCACCAGCATAGTCATATAGAAATAGAGCTTTCCTCTTGTCCTGTCGGTATCCATTCTGTTATAACCCGATGTACCTGTAATACTACCTATTACATACCCTGCACTTCCAGATACAGCATACGGTATTTCAACTGTTTTTACAACTTTCTCTGTAACCGGATCTATACAATTTAGCACCGACTTTCCACTCGCTGTTGCAAATACCCATAACTTGTTGTTTTTGTCCAGGATCATTTTTGCAGTTTTCATAATGCTGCCTGTGAATCCCTCTACGAATCGTATTGAGGTTTTAGAAATATTATCCGAGTCAAGCACCCCTACTCCCTTTCCCAATGCTGCACAAAAGATTTTATTGTCCACTTTTGTCATCTTCTCTATCTGCGATATACCGGAACCGGAAAAATTAATATATTCCAAAACCTTATATGTTTTGTAATTTATCTTTGTCAGTTGAAGCACAAGGTCGGATACAATTGCTTCTGATTCGTTTATAGGAACCATAAAGCGGGGACTGGCGTTCTGTTCGTAGTCAATAGTCCCCAATAATTCGAATGTATTGGGTTCCACTACTTTAATCTGGCGGGAGTTATTGAGAACCACAAAGTATTTACCGTCAATATAGGTGATACTCTGAGCAACATCTCCTAATGGCATCTGATTGACATCCCTGAATATGTCCCATGAAACTGTTCCATCATAAGTTACAGCAGAAAGAGATGCAGTACCCTTAGTGAACTGTCCTTCACATACAACAATCATCTCAACTCTCTTTCCTCTTCCGTTCTGAATGACATTAAGCATCAACTCATCAATTCCACTTTTAACCGTAACATAGGCCTTTCTGTCATCATTTCCCTTATATTCCTGAGTTGTAATAACTATTTTCCAAACATACCCGCCATTTGAAGCCTCTTCTCGTTTGACAGAAACACTGCACCAGTTTGCAGCAGCAGGATCCACTTTGGCCGTTACCTCTCCTGTAACTCCCTTAAGAACAACTTCTTTTTGTGAAGTAGTTTCATTGCTGCCTGAAATAATTAATTCGTTACCTGTCAGGCCTTCGAACCCAAGTTGGCCTGGTGTGACAACATCGTCCTTGCTACATGCAGCTAATAAAACCAGCAGTAGCAGAAATAATAAATTTTTCTTCATTTTTTTAACAAAAATTTAATAATTAATAAAAATGAATAAAAAGTAAATTTGGAAAAAGTCTGAAATTGTGTGACGTCAACACATAAAACCAATCCATTTTGCCTTTTACCCGAAGCATAAATTGAGCATAAATAAAGGCAGGTCTTCTGGCTCGCCTCTCGTTTAACTGTCTTCCCATCTGTCGATAGTGACAATAAGATTGCTAAACGCATTTTGGAGGCATACAGCTGCGGGTACAGCTCCGGAATCGAGACAATATCTCCTACCGGATTCCCTATTATGACTACTCCACGCAATGTGGATTCATCACCTTCTATTTAATATTTGACAAATATATGATATTTTTTTTGAGTAAAAAAAATAATAATAACAATGAAAAGCATAATATTGTTAAGATATGGAGAGAGTGTCTGAAACCGGGGAAGCAAGCTTAGCGGCTGGACAAGATGTGAATATCACCGAAAAAGTGGGAGGCACTTCAAACTAGTTCATCCTAGTTCATCCAGCCTGGTCGTTGCTTGTTCATCAGGTAATAATCGAAGTATTCGTCCATCCGTTTAGACCAGTCTACTGCTATTTCTCTTTTTTTGATATTATGGCCATCTCCTTTGTAATTGAACATCCATACCTCTTTTCCAAGTCGTTTGAGCCCGAGGAACAATTCTGTCCCCTGAGAAAAAGGAACTGCTTCATCTCCGTCGCTGTGTCTGGAGAGTAACGGCGTTGTGACCCGATTCAAATAAAAGAGAGGAGAGTTTTTAATATAATTTTCCTGCTTGTCCCAGAGATTTCCGCCAATTCTGCTTTGGGTAGATTCGTACATGAACATTCTTGGCGTACCTGCTCCAGCTCTAAGTCCCGAATATGCAGAGGTCATGTTTGCCACAGCAGCTTCTGAGCAGGCGCATGTAAACAGGTCTGTTTGTGTTATCAGAAATGCTACCTGATAGCCTCCCCAGCTGTGGCCTTCTACGCCAATTCTCTTTGGATCTGCTATTCCTGATTTAATCAGATGCTGTGTTCCGCTAACTACAATATTCACACAACTTTTGCCGGGCCAGCCAATTTCATATCTTATGTCGGGCATGAATATAACATAGCCCCTGCTTATATACATAACCGGATTTATAGTAGAAGTTGTAGGAGCTGGTGGATAGAACAAAAAGGCATCCTGACTCATGGTTTCATAAAAATATACAATTACAGGGTATTTTTTAGTTGAGTCGTATCCTTCTGGGGTATAAAGCACACCTGTCTGTTGCCTTCCGGAATTATCGTTCCACCTTATAACTTTTGAATTGCCAAAAGAGTATCCTTTTGACTGGTCATTTAAATCTGTAAGCCTCTCCGTCAGTTGAAAATTCTTATCGGCGAGCCAGTAATCCGGAGCCTCTTTAAAACTTTCTCTTTGAATAATATATCTGTCATTACCAAGTTTCCTTACAAATTTATATTTATACTCTCCTTCTGTCAGCTTCACCGGATCTTTTCCCTTCTCTACTTTATAGAAGCCGGCATTCATGTTGTTAAGATTTAACGATTCCAGCAATATTGCTGAGTTTAGATTAACTCCCGGTGATTCTATGTTTTTCTCTGTCAATCGTAATATTTTAAATCTTACGTTGTTCTTTCTACCATAACCGTTCGTTATACAAACTGGGCTTCCCTCTCCGGATATTGGCAATGCCCACACATCATATTGATCATAGACAATAAAATATTTCATCTCAGCAGAAGTTCCGGCCTGACCGTATGCCCCTGCCGGTTGTGGTTTATCAAAATTCTGTTCTTTAACAGGAAAAGGCATTTTTGATGACAAATTAGTTTGTTTCAGAGTGTTAATATCAGTAACAAACCAAGCCTCTTGGCTGTAAGTAAAAATCTCTGGCTTCGACGAAGAAAGCGCGAATGCGCCTGTATATTTCTTAAACAACAATTTACACTCTCCACTCATAACGTTTATAGAATAGAAATCCTTAGGAGTGGGATCTTCCCATGAGGATGTCTGCAAGTATGGGTCATCGTCCAACTCAAATCCGTAGAGTGCGTTTTCGTCCGGATGTAGAAATACTCCTTTGCCCTGTGACATCTGAACAAAATTACTGCTTTCCGGATAAAAGGCACACTTTATATTATTTTCAAAAACTTTCGAACTATTTCTCTTTTGTGTTGGAATGAGGGTATCGTTCCATCGCCAAAGTTCGTACTCATAAGCGGCCTCAGAGGGCTTTCCTTTAACAGCTTTCTCTTTGGATTTTTTTGGATTCATGTCAAACTTTAAAAACTTTTCAGTAGAAGAAAAAGAAATCCCCTTCTTGATATTGAACTGCATATTATCAGGCAATAAACTTTCGTTCAAGCCGAGAACTTTATATCCCTTGCCACTCGTTTCCAGCATGATTGTCTCTGTGCAGGACTCATTTAAACTGTCCTGTGATGAAAAAAATATAATGTTGCTACCTTTTTTATTGGCAGAAAAATCGGTGATATATCTGTTGCTTCTGTATATTGTATCTATTTGTGATCCTCTTTTACTTTTTAGATTTACAGTTATGATAAATCTTTCGCCGTTTTCACCGGCAAGAAGAGCCAGCACATCCGGAGATATAAAGCTGCTTTTTGACACAGGTGCTATTGAATCGGTAATACTATTAAGCACATTCTTAATATATAGAGTTTTACCTTTTATATAAGTGAAATAAGGAGAATGCTCATTTGTGTCAACTTTTTTTGAAACACCAATTGTGTCAATTTTGCCCGTACTCTTTTGTATAGTATAAATTGTATCTTTTACAGAAAACATTGCAGATTTCTGATTGTTGAAAAACTGAGTAGAAGTTCCGCCAATAATTGTTTTTTTGAAAGAGATTCTCTTTATTTTGATATCGAGTATGGCTCCTTCTTTGTGGTTTTTGTACTCAGCAAAACTCCAGCTTGTATCATCTGATATTGAGAACTTTTCAAGGGTTTTCCATGTGTCGTAAACAGACTCATTTAATGGCCTGTTTTGAGCCGGTGAAAAAGTAAAGGAGAAGAGTAAAGCAGAGGCTAATAGTATTTTTTTCATTTTTAGTGCATTTGGATAGTGTGTTTTGTTAGACGATACATTATCCGTTAAGTTTAATTTATCATTTAAGTGAAATTGTCATGTACTAAAAATCAAAGATGAAAAAAGCAGCTACTTTATGTAACTGCTTTTTTTGTGGGAGTAGAGGGAGTCGAACCCCCGACCCTCTGCTTGTAAGGCAGATGCTCTAAACCAACTGAGCTATGCTCCCTTTTGTTGTCCCGCTCTTTTCGTTTGGGAGTGCAAAGATATCTGCAATTTTTTAATTTGCAAAAAAATTGGAGTTTTTTTCGAAAAATTCTATTGCCTCAGCCACAATAAATGTAGAACCTCCTATAAACAAAAGATCACCTTCTTTGTAAACCTTCTTATAGTCACGTATAGCCTGTTCTACAGAGGGCTTTGTCTCTCCCTCATACCCAAGAGAGAACGCTCTGTTTGCCAGTGTTTTTGCATCCAGAGCCCTATCAATTTTAGCTTGAGTAAAATAGTAGTAAGAGGCCTTTGGAAAGAGGCCCAGAATTTTCTCCATATCTTTATCTGCAACAAACCCCAGTATCATAAAAAGTCTGTTGGCCTTTTGGCGACGTAACTGAGAGAAGACTATCCTCAGTCCGTTAGCATTGTGTCCAGTGTCACATATAATAGGGGGATTCTCAGAAAGGTACTCCCATCTACCCCTGAGACCTGTTGTTTGGGCAGCAGTCTTGAGCGCCTCGCGGATGTTTTTGTCGCTCCAGCCTGTTTCAACAATTTTCATGAATTTGTTGTTCTCTGAGAGTAATGATAGTGATGTAAGCACTGTCCTTATATTATGAGTCTGATAATCTCCTTTGAGATCCAGTTCATAATCAGACGCCAGAATATCCCTGAAGAGTGACTCCTGAGCAAAAACCAATCTTGAACCCATCTCTTCTGCAAAGTGTTCAAAGACATATCTTGTAGAAGAGAGGACCTCTCCAACAACTACAGGAATATTTGGTTTGATAATTCCTGCCTTTTCCCTTGCTATCTCTCCCAGAGTAAATCCCAAATGTTCACAGTGATCCAGGGCAATGTTTGTTATTATGCTCAAAAGCGGTGTAATCACATTTGTTGAGTCAAGTCTGCCACCAAGGCCTGTCTCAATAACTGCAATATCAACACTCTGTTTTGCAAAATAATCAAAGGCCATTGAGGTTGTAATTTCAAAAAAGGAGGGTTTTTTATCAAGCATATATGTTTTCCACGTTGTGAGAAAATCCAGAACGCACTCCTGAGTAATCATCTCACCATTTATTTTGATTCTCTCTCTGAAATCTGTCAGATGAGGCGAAGTATATAAACCCACTTTAGCTCCCGTTTTCTGGAGAACTGCAGCAAGCATGTGTGAAACAGATCCTTTTCCGTTGGTTCCGGCGATATGTATGGAAAGGAATTTTTTGTGAGGATTTCCCAGAGCTTTGTCAAACTCTTTCATCGTCTCAATTCCGGGCTTGTACGCGATTCTCCCTACCTTCTGATAAGAGGGAAACTGATTAAAAATATACTCAATTTCTTTGTTATATAAAGTCTGGTCCACCATATTTTAATTTTACGCAAAATTGATAAATTATCCATACATAATTGTTACAGTAACAAATTATTTTCCTTGTTGGCCAAAAAAACAGTAATTTTAGCACTAAATTTATTTTGTCTTATATGATCCTATTCTTTCGGACTGAGTTTAACGGCATTATTGCTGTAAAAACAAACAAAGAACTCTCCTCAGAAAATATCGAAGCTCTCAAGTGGCTTTTTGATGGTGCTGAATTACACGCCGGTAAGTCTGTTTCCGGCTGTTTCATCGGCCCACGCAGGGAGATGATTACGCCTTGGAGTACAACTGCCGTTGAAATTACCCAAAATATGAACATATCCGGAATTGAACGGGTAGAAGAGTTTTTTGAAGTATCCTCAATGGAAGCAGATCACGACAAAATGCTGCAGAGGATGTATGAAGGGTTAGGCCAGGAGATATTTGACATCAACAGAAAACCCGAGACAGTAATTCAAATTACAGATATTGCAACCTATAATAAGGAAGAGGGTCTTGCTCTGAGCGAAGAGGAGATAGGTTATCTTGATGCCCTGAGTAAAAAACTTGGACGCCCTCTTACTGACAGCGAGGTTTTTGGATTTTCTCAAGTAAACTCAGAGCACTGCAGACACAAAATATTCAACGGCACATTTGTAATTGACGAGCTGGAGATGGAATCAAGCCTTTTCAGGCTGATTAAAAAGACGTCTCTGGAGAATCCCAACAGAATTGTTTCTGCATATAAAGATAACTGTGCATTTCTGGAGGGTCCGAAAATATCTATGTTTTATCCCAAAAGTGGAGATAAACCTGATTTTTTCAAGGTTCAGGAAGAGGAGACAGTAATATCACTTAAAGCAGAAACTCATAATTTTCCGACAACTGTAGAACCATTCAACGGTGCCGCAACCGGCAGTGGAGGAGAGATAAGGGATCGTATTGCAGGAGGCAAAGGGTCCTTCCCTGTTGCAGGTACAGCTGTATATATGACATCTTATCCAAGATTTAGTGTTGAAGGAAGAGACTGGGAAAACACTCCAGAACGGGATTGGTTATACCAAACTCCTCAGGAGATCCTGATAAAAGCCTCAAACGGCGCAAGTGACTTCGGAAACAAATTCGGACAAGCCTTGATTTGCGGTTCTCTGCTTACGTTTGAGCACTCAGAGAATATGAGGGATTTTGGTTTCGATAAGGTTATAATGATGGCTGGAGGAGTTGGTTATGCAAAAAAGAGGTATGCTCATAAAGATAAACCTGCAATTGGCGACAAAATTGTTTTGCTGGGTGGAGATAACTACCGTATTGGAATGGGTGGTGGGGCAGTCTCATCTGTTGCCACAGGTGAATTTGAAAACTCAATCGAACTGAATGCCATACAACGATCCAATCCGGAGATGCAGAAGCGGGCATATAATGCAATCCGTGCACTTGCAGAGAGTGATAATAACACAATAATCTCCGTTCACGACCATGGTGCCGGAGGTCACCTTAACTGTCTTTCTGAACTTGTTGAAGAAACCGGGGGCGATATAGATATCAGTATGCTGCCTGTTGGTGACCCTACCCTATCTGCAAAAGAGATTATCGGCAACGAATCTCAGGAGCGTATGGGTTTGGTAATTAAGAAAAAAGATGTTGCGGAGCTACAAAAAATTGCAGAGAGAGAGAGAGCTCCTATGTATGTTATCGGAGAGACTACCGGAAGGCATAACTTTACACTTGAAAACAAACATACTGGCGAAAAACCTATAGATTTAGCACTTAAAGACATGTTCGGTTCCCCTCCAAAGACTATTATGGAGGACATAATATTCCAGGAAAACTGGGATCTTCTGGAGTATGACACAGATGATATTGAGTACTATCTGGAACAGGTTCTGCAGCTTGAATCTGTTGCTTGTAAGGATTGGCTTACAAACAAAGTTGACAGGTCTGTGAGTGGGCTGATTGCGACACAGCAAACTGCAGGAGAGATACAGCTTCCGCTCAACAACCTTGGAGTTACAGCCATAGGGTTTAACGACAAAAAAGGTATTGCCACCTCAATAGGACATGCACCAATGGTAGCAATGATAAACTCAGAAGCTGGCAGTAGAATGGCAATCTCAGAAGCCCTTACAAATGTAGTCTGGACCCCTATAGAGGGAGGACTAAAGGGTATATCGCTCTCTGCCAACTGGATGTGGCCTTGTAGAAATTTTGGTGAAGATGCTCGGCTTTACAAAGCGGTTAAGGCAGCAAGTGATTTTGCAATAGAGCTCGGAATAAATATTCCTACAGGCAAAGACTCTATGTCTATGACCCAAAAGTATCCGGACGGTGAAAAGATTCTTTCACCCGGTACTCTTATTGTTTCAACCATAGGTGAAAGCAAGGATATCAGAAAGGTTGTAAAGCCTGTAATTACAAAAAACACTGAGAGCACACTCTATTATGTTCCTTTTACAACAATCACAGAAGATAGCTTTGCTCTTGGGGGTTCTGCATTTGCACAGGTCACAAATCAGTTGGGGAATGAGGTTCCGGACATAGATTATGCACCCTATTTTGCAGAGTGTTTCAACACTGTTCAGCAAATGGTAGAAAACGGGCTGATTCTGGCCGGTCACGATATCTCTGCAGGTGGTCTGATTACAGCACTTCTCGAGATGAACTTCGCCAACAAAGAGGGTGGACTGAACATCAACCTCGAATCGTTGAGTGAAAAAGATCCTGTACGGCTTCTGTTTTCAGAGGCCGCAGGTGTACTGATACAAGTTTCTGACAATAAAAGGGCAGAAGTAGAACAAATTGCAGAAGACCATGCTGTAGTACTCTACAATATAGGTAAATACCAGAAGCAAAGAAACTTAAATATCAAGTCTTACAAGCTTAATCTGGAGCTCGATATTGATCACTGCAGAGATTTATGGTTCAAGACATCTTATCTGTTCGATATTAAGCAAGTAGGCGAAGAGCTTGCAGAACAAAGGTTTGTAAATTACAAAAAACAGCCTCTTGAATTCTCTTTTCCTATGGGGTTTTCAGGCAAGTTATCAGATTATGGTCTTCCGGTAAGCAACGAGAGCGGCAGACCAGTTGCAGCAATCATCCGCGAAAAGGGATCAAATGGAGACAGAGAGATGGCATGGGCTCTCTACCTGGCAGGATTTGCAGTTAAGGATGTTCATATGACAGACCTTATAAGCGGCAGGGAGAATCTGGAAGAGGTAAGAATGATAGTATTTGTAGGCGGGTTCTCAAATGCCGACACATTAGGTTCTGCCAAAGGCTGGGCAGGGGCATTTCTCTACAATGAAAAGGCCAGAAATGCAATAGAGAGCTTCTATGCCAGAGAAGACACGCTCAGTCTTGGAGTTTGTAACGGGTGTCAGCTTATGGCAGAGCTTGGCTTTATCACTCCTGGCAACAGAGAGAAATCTCCAAAAATGAAACACAACGACAGTTATAAATATGAAAGCGCATTTGTAGGAGTATCAGTAGAAAAATCTCCTTCAATAATGCTCGCGTCTCTTATAGGCTCTAAACTTGGGATTTGGGTAGCACACGGAGAGGGAAAATTCAGTTTTCCCCTAGAAATCTCAAAATACAATGTGGCCCTCAGGTTTAATTACAGCGATTATCCTGCCAATCCAAACGGGTCACCGGAAGGTATTGCAGGAGTATGCAGCGATGACGGAAGGCATCTAGCAGTGATGCCTCACCCTGAGAGAAGTATCTACCCTCACAACTGGGCTCACTACACCCGTGACGTGGTTGCAGATGAGGTCACTCCGTGGATAGATATCTTCATAAATGCAAAAAAATGGATCCAGACTAAATCATAGATTTATGCAAAAAAAAAAATTACCAAAAATATTTGTATTGGATACAAATGTTATACTTCACGACTTCCGTGCAATACACAACTTTCAGGAGAATGATATCGTGATTCCTATTGCGGTATTGGAAGAATTGGATAAATTCAAAAAGGGTGATGATTCTATCAACTATAATGCAAGAGAGTTTGTTCGTGAAATGGATAAAATCACAGACAATCAACTTTTCGAGAAAGGTGTTAGCATAGGAAAAGGTAAAGGATTGTTAAAAATTGAACTTGGGCATCCATTCAGCGATCAAATGGCTGAATCTTTCTTTGAAGACACACAGGATCACAGAATACTGGCCACAACCCAGTGGGTAAAAGACAAAAATCCAGACAGAATTGTTGCTTTGGTTACAAAGGATATAAACTTCCGGTTAAAAGCCAAAGCTCTTCATCTTGATGCCCAGGATTATCTGACAGATAAAATTACAGAAGAGAGGGTGGAGAATATAAAGAAAGAGGTAATGTATCTGGACAAAATTTCTCAAAGTATAATTGACAGGTTGTTTTATCCGCAAGGCGGTGTTCCCGTTGAAGAGTTCAAATTAACCAACCAGGCTTCAAATCAGCTCTATTCTATAAAGAATGTTACCGGTAACAATCCTGTGCTCGCCCGTTACAATGGACTCACAAAGTCTGTTGTCGGAGTCAAAAGACATAGGGCATACGGGATAGATCCAAGAAACGATGAGCAGACTTTTGCAATAGATGCACTTCTCAACCCCGATATCAAGCTTATATCTCTCACCGGGACAGCAGGAACGGGTAAGACACTGCTTGCGCTGGCTGCTGCAATGGAGCTGGAACAGGATTACGATCAGATACTCCTTTCAAGGCCTGTCATTCCATTAAAAAATCAGGAGATGGGCTTTCTACCTGGTGATGTCAAGGAGAAAATGGGACCATATATGCTCCCTTTGTATGATAATCTTGCTGTAATTAAAAAGACATTCAAACCTACCAGCAAAGAGGCAGTAAGAATTGAAGAGATGTTAAAAAATGAGAAATTGTTAATCTCACCTCTTGCATACATTCGTGGGAGGAGCCTTTCAAATGTCTTCTTTATCATTGACGAAGCACAGAACCTTACTCCTCACGAAGTCAAAACAATCATCACAAGAGCCGGCGAGGGTTCCAAACTGGTATTTACCGGAGACGTTCAACAAATTGACTCTCCATATCTCGATATTCACTCAAACGGATTGACACACCTCGGAGAAAAGCTATACGGGCAGGAGGTATTTGAACATGTCAACCTTGTAAAGGGAGAACGCAGTGAACTATCCGAGCTGGCAGGTAAACTTTTGTGAAAATTTATTATATTTGCACTCCAAAATGATTTTATTCTGAAATATAAACCGAAATAATTAATAATTTATGTCAGACATTAAAAGAGTTTACATATTCGGAGGCAAAACAGCTGACGGAAATGGCTCAATGAAAAATTTGTTAGGTGGTAAAGGCGCCAACCTTGCAGAGATGTGTACTTTAGGAATTCCTGTACCTGCTGGTTTTACCATCACTACAGATACTTGTGCAGAATATTACAAAAACAACATGCAATACCCTGCAGAGCTTAAGGCAGAAGTTGATGCTGCTCTGGCCAAAACTGAGACAATAATGAACATGAAGTTTGGAGACAAAGATAATCCACTTCTTGTATCATGCCGTTCAGGGGCAAGAAGTTCTATGCCCGGAATGATGGAGACTGTTCTTAATATTGGCCTTTGTTCAGAAACTATTCCAGGTCTGATAAAAAAGACCTCTAACCCCCGCTTTGTTTATGATGCATACCGTCGTCTTATCATGATGTACTCAGATGTCGTAATGGAAAAGGCAGAGGGTATCGAGCCTGAAGAGGGAAAAGGAATTCGAGTTCAGCTTGACAAAATGCTTCACGATGTTAAGGTAAAGAAAGGTTATAAAAATGACACAGATCTTACAGCCGAAGAGTTGGTAAAAATTTGTGACGATTTTAAGGCAAAAATTAAGGAAGTCCTTGGTAAATCATTCCCTGACAATGCTTACGAACAACTTTGGGGTGGTATCAGCGCTGTTTTTAAATCATGGAACGGCAAAAGAGCAATATCATACCGCAGAATAGAGAATATTCCTGACGAATGGGGAACTGCAGTAACTGTACAGGCTATGGTTTTTGGTAACATGGGAGATAATTCTGCTACAGGTGTTGCATTTTCCCGTAATCCTGCCACAGGTGAAGGTAAGTTTTATGGTGAGTGGCTAATAAATGCGCAAGGAGAAGATGTAGTTGCAGGTATCCGTACACCAAGCCCACTAAACGAATCTACTAAAAATGATCATAACAGGCATCTTGCATCTCTTGAGATCTCTATGCCTGTAGTTTATAAAGAACTTGACAATATTCAGAAGAGTCTTGAAGCGCATTTCCACGACATGCAGGATATCGAGTTTACCATTCAGGATGGCAAACTATGGATGTTACAGTGCAGGGTTGGTAAGAGAACCGGTATGGCAGCTCTTAACATGGCTATGGATATGCTTTCAGAGGGTCTTATCGATGAAAAGACAGCAATTATGCGTATGGCTCCGGCTCAATTGGATGAATTGCTGCATCCAATTCTGGATCCTAAATCTGAGAATGCTGCCACAGTAATTGCAAAAGGACTTCCTGCCGGACCTGGCGGGTCAGTTGGTCAGATTGCATTTACAGCAGAGACTGCTGTTGAGTGGGCTGCTGCTGGCAAAAAAGTAATTTTGGTTCGCGAAGAGACAAATCCGGAAGATGTAGAAGGAATGCGTGCTGCTGATGGACTTCTTACTGCCCGCGGAGGTATGACCTCTCACGCTGCACTTGTTGCCCGTGGATGGGGTAAGTGTTGTATTGTCGGTTGCGACACTCTTCACATTAATCTTCATGCAAAAATTCTTACAGTAAGTGGTAAATCATACAAAGAAGGTGACGTTTTCAGTTTGAACGGCACGAAAGGCTTTGTTTACGATCAGGCAATCTCTACAATGGATGCGACTGAGAATCCTCGTTTTGTAGAATACATGTCAATTGTGGATAAGTACAGAGTTCTTGGAGTACGCACAAATGCAGACACACCGGAAGATGCCCAAAATGCTATCAACTTTGGAGCAGAGGGGATTGGCCTGTTCAGAATTGAGCATATGTTTTACGGAACCAACTCTGAGCAACCACTGGCAAAGCTCCGCAAGATGATTCTTTCCAATACAGAAGAAGAACGAATTAAAGCACTTAAAGAGCTTGAACCATTTGTAAAAGCAGCAGTAAAGGACACAATGAAGGTAATGAACGGCAGGCCTGTTACATTCCGTCTGCTTGACCCTCCGTTGCATGAATTTGTTCCTCAAACATATGATAAACAGTTAGAACTTGCAAATGAATTAGGAATCTCTGTTGATGATGTAAAAAAACGTGGCGAATTACTACATGAGGTTAATCCAATGATGGGTCACCGTGGCGTTCGCCTTGGAATCACATATCCTGAGATAAGTGAAACACAATACAAAGCAATTTTTGAAGCAACTGCCGAACTTATAAAAGAGGGCTTCGAACCCCAGCCCGAAATTATGATTCCGGTAACAATTTCTGTCAGAGAGCTTGATAATCAAAAAGTTATCTGCGACAAAGTTCACTTCGATGTTGAGAAGAGGTTTGGAGTAAAAATCTCATACCTTTATGGCACAATGATAGAAATTCCAAGAGCCGCCCTTCTTGCAGAAGAGATGGCAAACACCGCTCAGTTCTTCTCATTTGGTACAAATGACCTTACCCAGATGACATTTGGTTTCTCGCGTGACGATATCGGAACATTTATGGGCGATTACCTCTCTAAGAAAATCTTAACTGCAGATCCATTCCAAACCCTCGATCAGTCATCTGTCGGAAAACTTGTTGAGATGGGCATAAAGGGTGGTCGTAACACCAATTCCAAACTTAAAATCGGAATTTGCGGCGAACACGGTGGTGATCCCGATTCAATAGAATTCTGTCACAAAATCGGTATGAACTATGTTTCGTGTTCTCCTTTCCGCGTTCCTATTGCTCGTTTGGCTGCTGCTCAGGCTGCAATTAAAGAATACAAATAGATGAAAAAATATTTCTCACTATTATTTATTATCTTCACGCTCACAACCAACCTGTTTTCTCAGGCCAACGGAAAAGGTAAGGCAGAAAGTGCAGTTTTCAAAGAGGTATCTGGATTAGATGTTGTTAAGACAATTTATCCGGATGCAGCAGCGGTTGAAAAGGGCAATGGTGTTTGGTTTAATGTTGTGGATGCAAATAAAACGGTTATCGGATACTGTTTGTCGAGCAAGCCCTATTCAGATGGCATCATAGGATATCATAACACAACGCCTGTTATCGTTGTGACCGACAAGAACAAGATTATTAAAAAAGTAGCAATACTGAGTAACTGGGAGACTCCCGCCTTTTTGAAGAAACTGGAGAGACAAAATTATTTTAATAGCTGGAACGGATTAAAAATAGATGAAGCATCAAAGAAAAAAGCCTCAGCTGACAGTTACAGTGGAGCCACAATTTCTGCGGGGGCACTCTCTAAAAATGTAGAAATTATTCTTAAGAAGGCAGCACAAAACTAAACCTACCTATGAGTAAGCTTTCTAAAACCATATTAGGGTTGCTGATAACCACAGCAGCCTTGGTTATTACTTTTAGAGCGATCAATCAGGAACCCTCGGAGAATCTGATTCTTGATGCTAAAGTCGTTGCAATTATTGATAATTCCGGCTGTATTGTCTGTCACAGTCAAAATCCAAAACTGCCATTTTACTCAAAATGGCCTTTGCTTGGCGGAAAAATTACGCGGGACGCAGCTAGTGCTTACTCCGCCATAGATCTTGAACCATATTTTGAGGCAATAAAAACAGGGGATATTGTGGATGACAGCGTGCTGACAAGATTAGAGAATGTCATAAATGACCATTCAATGCCCCCTATCTCCTATACTATCCTAAGACTTGGTTCTGCAGTAAGTTCAAAAGAGGAAAATATCCTAAAAGAGTGGATAACTCTTCGCAGAGAAAAAAACAATAAATTATATTAGCCGTTTTGCTTTGTAAAGGCTTTTGAATCGCCCCATTCAGACCATCCGATCTCAATTTCCATCTCTTTTAGGTTGTGTTCAAGTTTGGATTTTGAAATTGCTGCATCATCTTCTGTTCCGGGCTTATTTTCGTAGATCTGGTAGTTTGCCCTGACATCAGAAGTCGTTATGTTAGGCATTATAATGTTTGCTCCTGATTTGACAGCCATCTCCCTGCCATAAGGTTCTATCACCTGCATTGCAGTAGTTGCAGCAATATTTATCATCGGCATCATCATTCTGAGTGTGGCAACCATCTTTAAAGTCAGATCAAGAGTCTGATTATGGTCTGTCAGCTTTCCCAAGGGGGTGTCGGAGTGTTTAAGATATGGACCCATTCCAACCATATGTACTCCTGTTTTTTTGATAAAAAGCAGATCGTCTGCCAGATCTCCAGTAGTCTGATAAGGAAGGCCAATCATTACACCAGTACCTGTCTGGTACCCGATATTCTTAATATCGAGAATTGCTTCTACCCTGCGGTCAAAAGAGTGAAGTGCATTCTTCGGATGAATTTTGTTGTACAGATCGGGGTTAGAGCTCTCAATTCTGAGCAGATATCTGTGAGCTCCGGCTTCAAACCACTCTTGATAAACCTCCCTTGGTTGTTCTCCAAGGGAGAGTGTGATACCCACCTCTCCATTTGTAATCTCTTTAATTTTTTTTATAAGACTGGTAACCCGTCTTGTATATGTGGGGTTGCTTCTTTCACCTGCCTGGAGAACCAGTGAACCATAACGCGACCGCCAGGCAAACTCAGCAGCATCGAGCACCTGTTTATCAGTAAGTTCGTACCTGATCAGATTGGTATTATCATGACGAATTCCACAGTAGTAACAATTCTTTACACATATATTGGAGAGTTCGATTAATCCCCTAAGGAATACCTTATTTCCAATATTGCTCACTTTAACCTTATAGGCCTCGTTCAGATATTTTTGGATTTTAACTGGGTCTTGTTCATTCAGGTACTCTATTATCTCCTCTCTGGAGATATCCTTAAATTTTTTTATCATAAAATTTAATAGTCTTGAAGGCTAATAACGGGGCAATTGCCCTGGTATAGATACCCATGCAGTAAGCAAGAGTCATACCATAGTTTGTAACCGGCACTCCGGCTTTAATAGCTGGCTTTAGTCTGGCAAGCAGTTGACGGTTTGTTATCATACAACCTCCACACTGAATAACAATAGAGTAATCCTTAATATCGCGCGGGATGTTATCCAGTCCAGCAACAACATCCCACTCCAGTCTCTTTCTTCCGGTTCTCTTTTGTATCAGTTTTGGAATTTTGACTCTTCCAATGTCATCACAAGAGCTATGATGAGAACATGACTCCAGAATCAGAACTCTGTCTCCTTCTTTCAATTCATCAATTTTTGGGGTGCCATTGAGATAGTGTTCAAAAAATCCTTTACTTCTGGCAAGAAGAGGGCTGAAACCTGTAAGCGGAATTTCATTTGGAACTATTTTGGAAACAGTTTCGAAAGCCTGGCTATCTGTTACTACAAGTTTTGGTTTTGTCAGGCACTTTTTCAGATACTCTTCAAGGGCTTCTGGCTGAAGAACAACAGATACTGCTCCTCTGTCGAGAATATCTCTGATTGCATTTACCTGCGGAAGAATAATTCTGCCCTCCGGAGCTTCGCTGTCTATAGGACAAACCAAAACCACCTGATCATTTTCTTCTACCAACCCTTCGAAAAGTGCTGTTCCTACAGTACTGGAATTTTGCAAATTTTTCACTATTAACGATGTTAACATCTCAACTGCCTCTAGTTGTTTATCACTGTCCAGCATATTGCAGGAAAATTCAACCACGTCAATTCCGTATTTCTGAGTGATCTCAAGAGCAAGCTTTCTGTCAAGCGGAATTATATCTGATTGATTATGAACCAGAATAATTGGCAACTCCTCATCTTTAAACTTTTTTATCAGGTCAGTTTCGTGCTTATCCAGCTCATTGTTGGTAAATAGAAGAATGGCCAAATCAATCTGATTAATGATCTGTTTGCTCTTCTCTACCCTTTGTGTTCCAAGTTCTCCTTTATCATCAATTCCGGCAGTATCAATTATCACAACCGGACCAACTCCAAAAATCTCCATTCTTTTACGAACAGGATCTGTTGTAGTACCTGGAGTTTCAGACACAATAGCAACATCCTGTCCGGTAATGGTATTTATCAGTGAACTTTTTCCGGAATTTCTCTTTCCGAACACTCCTATAAACTTTACTTTACTCATAAATATTCAGTATTAGTAAGAAAAATCTAAAATCAGATAAATCTTGCAGACAAAGGTAACTATTTTTCAATTATACTGTTTTTTTTCAATTATAATTAATAGGTTTGCAACATTTAAAACTAATTGATTATGAAGAAACAAACTAAACAAATTATCATTTGGACTGTAGTTGCTGTTGTTGCATTTATAGTAATAATAATAGTCAAAAACTGGGATGCATTTGTCAGCGGCTTTAGCATGGGAGGCAATATTGGAGAATAAAATGCTATTATTAATTTAATTAGCGTACTTTTGTTGCTTGATAAAATTCTAAATGAGCAAACAATTCCAAGAACTAGGTCTTAATCAAAACATTATCAAGGCCATAACTGAATTGGGCTTTCAAAATCCGACACCGGTTCAAGAGAGAATAATTCCAACACTAATTCAGGAGAATAGAGATATTGTATGTCTGGCACAAACGGGCACAGGAAAAACAGCCGCTTTCGGGCTGCCTATACTGGAATCTCTTAACACAAAAGATCCTTATACGCAAGCACTTATTTTAAGTCCAACAAGGGAACTCTGCAGACAGATTACTGAAGATATTAACAACTACGGTAAGTATTACGAAAATCTGAATATCGTTGCTGTATACGGAGGTGCAAGCATAGAAACGCAAATCAGAGCTCTTAAAAAAGGAGCACATATAATAGTAGCTACACCAGGAAGAATGGTTGACCTCCTTAACAGGGGAGTTGCGAACATAGAAGATATTCAGACTCTTGTACTGGACGAGGCGGATGAGATGTTGAACATGGGATTCAAGGATGAACTTGACTTAATCCTTGAGAAAGCACCAAAAAGCAGAAGATCTCTTCTATTCTCGGCCACCCTTCCACTTGAAGTAGAGGGTATAGCCAAACATTATATGAATAAACCGGAAATTGTTACGGTTGGCACAAGAAATTCAGGTGCAAATAATGTAAAGCATTACTATTATGTGGTTCATGCAAAAGATAGATATCTTGCTTTAAAGAGAATTGCAGACCATAATCCGGATATTTATGCGATTATATTCTGCAGAACCAGACAAGAGACTCAGGAGATTGCAGATGCTCTGGTTAAAGACGGATACAATGCAGACGCTCTGCATGGCGAACTTTCTCAGGGCCAGAGGGATCAGGTGATGGGCAGATTCAAAAGCAGGACACTTAGTCTGCTGGTTGCAACAGATGTAGCTGCCAGAGGTATAGATGTAAACGAACTTACACACGTTATAAATTACAACTTACCAGACGAAGCGGAACAATATACTCACAGAAGCGGAAGGACAGGACGTGCAGACAAAAATGGAATTTCAATTGCTATTATCAACAGCAAAGAACAACATAAGATTAAGAGGATAGAAAAGCTTATCGGGAAAACTTTTTCTCAGGCAAAGATACCTACGGGGAACGAGGTGTGCTCAATGCAACTTCTTCACTTGATTGACCAGATAGAAAAGGTTGAGGTTAAAGATGAGATTGCAGAATATGTGAATCTTATAAATGATAAGTGGAAAGATATCAGCAAAGAGGAGATAGTTCAAAAAGTTCTGTCGCTGGAATTCAACCGTTTTCTGGATTATTACCGTCATGCTCCTGACCTTAATTTAAGAGAGGAGAATAGCAGAAAAAATAATGATGGCACTGTCAGGGATATTCTTCCTCCGGGCCCTTCAGAAAAAGGATTTACCTGGTTAAAGATAAATCTCGGTTACAAAATGAACATATCCCCAAGGCATCTGATAAGATTACTCTCTTCATTAGGTGTGGGTCAAAACGGAGTTGGAAAAATAGATGTACGAAGAGAACTAACTTTTGCAGCCGTTACTTCTAAAGCAGCAGCTTATCTTGTAGAGGAACTGAACGATACAGAATATAAAGGCTTTCACCTTAAAGTTGAGATTGCAGAGGATAGTAAAGAGCCTCAAAGAAAACCCAGAAGAGATTCAAACAGAGATTATCATAGAGAGCATAAAAAAGAATCGGCGAGAGAGCCTGTAAAAAACGCAGGTACAGGCAGAGAGAGAAAAAGTAAGGAGAAACCCAGCCGCAGTGAACGTAGATCCTTTTCTGGCGGAAGAGGACAAGGTTCAGGAAGAAGATAAATTTTTATTTCTTAAGCCGAGGTTTCCAGGCAGATTTGCAAAAAAATTTTTATAATCTGTAAATTTTACACCCAACTCTTTCATTACCATCAACGTCCACCTCCAGTGCTGATATACCAATTGTGTTGCAAATGGCACCAATATCAGGGAGGCAACTCCTAACTGCGTATATTTCAGCGTAATCAAAAGGATAACCACTGTAAAAACGGCAGTTACAACTTGTGCTTTATAATGGGGGACTACATTCCTGCTGAGCAAAACTGAAGTGGACAGGTAGGTCAGTGCCTCAAAAAGAGCTGCAACAAATAAGAGAATCATTAACCTTGTATCAAGAAAAACAGTTGGGCTTCCGATTAATCTTATTCCCCAGTCACCAAAGAGAATTATCCCTGTAGCAATAAATACGAATGCAGATATTGCTATGAACTGTCCCTTTATGTAGATTCTCTTTACCTCTCCAAGACTATTCGTAACCCTCTCCTGGATGAGTTTAGGGTAATATGTGGAAAACCATACAAGCGATAAGGTATATGTTAAATCGACTACCTGTTTACTCAAGGTGCTATATGAACCCATCGTTGATAGCGGTATATACAGAGCACCCAATATTGCAAGCATTCTGTTTGTAAATATTCCACTTAAATTGGCAAGACCAGATTTATAAGCCGTTACCCAAATTGTCTTAATGATTTTTTTCCAGTTTTCTGCTTTTGCTTTTATAAGATTGCTCTTTGTCTCACTATCATAAAATGCCCTGCGAGCCAGATATCTATTTACAATTGTGGATAAAGTCTGGCTGATAACCATCGAGGGTATTCCAAATCCGGAGAGGAGGAGTATCGGAGCTAGTATAATATGAACAGACTGTGACAGAACAATTATTTGCTTTGATTTTTTTATCATCCCCCTCCCCACAAGCAAAGCATCATAGTAAAAGGTGTAAAACTGGTAACATAGAAGAATTCCGTAAAAATACCACGCTGCTCTTGCAATATTTTTATCTCCACCATAATCTGCAAGCAATCGTTCAATATACCAATAACCACCTGTAAACAAAAGAATTATCAAGATAATGGAAACGCCGGCATAATATGACCTCATAGCCTTTAGAGATCCTTTTAACAGCGAATAATTAATTTTTCCGCTCTCTACAACCGGGCTTAATCCTTCTGGTTTTAATTTTACAGCTCCGGAAAAAATATATGTAACAGATCTTGAGAAAGTTTGGTAAAAGCCAAAATCGAGAAGAAGAATCATTGAGTAGAGTCCAAGCATGACACCCCAGAGGCCCGAATCTTCGCTTGACAACATTCTTAAAATTAAAGGCAGGACAATAAATCCGGAAGCCACTCTCATAAAGCTGGCTCCATAATTCCAAAGGAGATCAGATCTGCCTACCTTCATTTTAATAATATTACCCGATTATTATGGTAGCCCCACCGCGACTCGAACGCGAATCTGAAGTTTAGGAAACTTCCGTTCTATCCCTTGAACTATAGGGCCATGAAGATAATTAACTGTTGTAACTCCATCTATAATATATGGCGCCCCATGTAAAACCTGCCCCAAAAGCCGAAAATATTAGAGTGTCGCCTTTTTTAAACTTCTTTTCAAATTCCCATAGCACTAAAGGTATAGAAGTTCCTGCAGTATTTCCAAATTTTTCAATATTTATCAGTATTTTTTCTTTGTTCAGGCCCATTCTTTTGCCGGTTGCATCAATAATCCTCAAATTTGCCTGGTGAGGAATCAAATAAGCAATGTCTTCTGTCTTAAGATTGTGTTTTTCCATCATTTCCACAGATACATCAGCCATTCTGCTTACTGCATATTTAAATACAACCTGCCCATCCTGATATATATAGTGCTCCCTGTTCCTGACTGTTTCCGATGTAGAGGGATAAAGAGATCCACCTGCTTTCTGATAAAGATACTGGCGCCCTACCCCATCCACATGCAATATGGAATCCTGCAGTCCCAAAGAGATATCTTCCGTAGGTTCAATCATCATGGCAACAGCAGCGTCTCCAAAAAGAGGGCATGTTGCTCTGTCCTGGTAATTTGTTATAGCAGACATTCTCTCACCTGTAACCAAAACAATTTTTTTTGCAAGGCCAGATTCAATAAACGATGCAATTGTGGCGAATGAAAATAGAAAACCTGAGCATCCGGCATTAATATCATAACCCCAGGCATTCATAATCCCTATCTTGTCACAAATAATGTTTGCCGTTGCCGGAAAAAGCATATCAGGAGTAACAGTCGCACATATAACAATATCAATATCATCTGGATTTGTTCCAGTTTTTGCAAGTAGTTTTTTTACTGCTTCAGTTCCCAGATAAGATGTCCCAAGACCGTCCTCTTTTAAGATTCTTCTCTCTTTAACACCAATCCGGGACATTATCCATTCATCTGTTGTATCCACCATTGTGGAAATCTCCTGATTTGTCAGTATATAGTCAGGAAAAAATGCTTCTATTCCTGTTATGACTGCCTTTTTATTGCTCATAAGAAATCGCCTCTTTAAGTTTTTCGATAAGTATTGTTCAATAATCTATATTCTTAGCCGATATTGAAGGCTTTTAGCCTGCATATTCCGATAATTTTAAATTGATTACCAAAAGGAACATAACATTATCGGGTAAAAGTTTACAACAGGCCTCTTTACTAAGATGTAGCTTTTTCGATCACGAGACGGCCTCTGTAAAAACCACACTCAGGGCAAACTCTGTGATAAAGAACTGCTGCACCGCAATTTGAGCAGCTACCCAATGTTGGAAGTTCTGCCTTATAGTGAGTTCTACGTTTTCCTTTACGAGCCTTTGAAATTCTGTGTTTCGGATGTGCCATTTTAAAATATTTTAACAGTATTAATTCAGTAAATTTTTTAATTTGTCAAACGGTGATCCATTTCCAGTGGAATTCTTCACTCCGGTGACAGATTTTAATCTTGCAATCATTTCCGGGTTACAACCTCCCTGCTTATGAATCTTCTTAAGAGGCAGAGCCAGACAGATGTAGTCATAAAAAAATTGTTTCAGATCTAGCTCACTTTCAGTAGGGTCAAGAGTAATAATTCCGTCATCATCTGTATCATCTTCACTCCTGACAAATTTAACCAGTAACCCAGCAGTAGTATTAACAGGTAACTTAAACTCATCGAGGCACCTGTCACACTCTACGCCAACTTCTCCTTTTATTTTGCTCCCCAGTTTAATCCACGTTGCCGCCTTCTCCAGCATAAGCTCAACCACAAGAGAGGCATTAAGTATATCTGAGTTTTCAAAATCCTCAAAAAAAGCAGTATCAATTGAAAAACTATATTGATGTTTGCCAATAGATAACCCTTTTATCGGAATAATATAATCTCTATTTGAACTCTTTCCCATAAACAAAATGAGCCTGCAAAGTTAATCTATTTTTTGAAAATAGCAACTCCAAATCAGCCCTTTCTTCTTTTTCTGTCGTTCTCGTCAAGGTAAATTTTCCTAAGCCTGATTGATTTAGGTGTAATCTCAACCAGTTCATCTTCTTGAATATACTCCAGAGACTCCTCTAAGCTAAAAATAATCGGAGGAGCAAGCATTGCTTTGTCGTCTGTGCCTGAAGCCCTGATATTTGTGAGTTTTTTTGTTTTGCAAATATTAATCCCCAGATCTTCTCCTCTCGAATGTTCCCCAACAACCTGACCCGAATAAACCTCATCTCCCGGATGAATAAAAAATTTTCCTCTGTCCTGAAGTTTATCCATCGCATACGCAATTGCCATTCCTGTTTCAAGTGCTACAAGCGAACCATTATTTCGTTTTTCAATATCTCCCTTGAAAGGTTCATATCCTTTGAAACGGTGAGCTACAACGGCTTCACCCTGTGTAACTGTCATTAGATTGGTTCTCAACCCTATCAGACCTCTTGCCGGAATATCAAAATCGAGATGTACCCTGTCTCCCCTGTGCTCCATGTGGAGTAAACTTCCCTTTCTGCGGGTAGCCATCTCTATCGCTTTTCCAACCATATCATCCGGAAGATCTATGGTGAGATGTTCAATCGGTTCACACCTTATTCCGTTTATTGTTTTATCCAGCACTTTTGGTTGCCCAACCTGAAGTTCAAATCCCTCTCTTCTCATTGTTTCAATCAAAATAGAAAGGTGGAGAATTCCTCTTCCGTTTACAATAAAAGAGTCTGCTGTAAGACCATCCTTTACCTTTAAAGCCAGATTTTTCTCCAACTCTTTTTCCAGTCTCTCTTTTATGTGACGAGATGTAACAAACTTACCCTCCCGCCCAAAAAATGGTGAGTCATTTATTGTAAACAGCATGCTCATGGTCGGTTCATCTATAGCAATAGGAGGAAGAGGCTCAGGATTCTCAATATCTGCAATTGTGTCTCCTATCTCAAATCCTTCAATCCCCACAATTGCACAAATATCTCCACTTTTAACCTCATCTACTTTTATTTTCTCCAACCCTATAAAGATCATAAGGTCTTTTATCCTGGATTTTTCAATTGTACCATCTCTCTTGCATAGTGATACCTGCATCCCGGGTTTCAAAGTGCCCCTTCTCATCCGTCCAACTGCGATTCTTCCAACGTATGGTGAATACTCAAGAGAAGATATCAACATCTGCGGAGTTCCCTCCAGCATTTCAGGTTCCGGAATCTCCTCCAGAATTGTATCAAGCAGTGCGGTAATATCTGTAGTAGGTTTTCTCCAGTCCAGTGACATCCAGCCTTGTTTGGCACTTCCATAAACAGTTTTAAAATCAAGCTGTTCCTCGGTAGCATTGAGGCTGAACATAAGATCAAAAACCTGCTCGTTTACATCATCGGGACGACAATTCTGTTTGTCTACCTTATTGATTACTACAATCGGCTTTTTCCCCATTTCAACAGCCTTCTGAAGTACAAACCTGGTCTGTGGCATTGTACCCTCAAACGCGTCGACTAAAAGCAGAACACCGTCTGCCATATTAAGTACTCTCTCAACTTCTCCGCCAAAATCTGCGTGTCCGGGAGTGTCAATAATATTAATTTTGTAATCTTTGTATGGAACAGATACGTTTTTAGCCAGTATTGTGATACCCCTTTCTCTCTCTAAATCGTTACTGTCCAGGATAAGTTCTCCCATCTTTTCGGCATCCCTTGCAATCTTTGCCTGGAGGATCATTCTGTCCACAAGTGTGGTTTTGCCATGGTCTACGTGAGCAATGATGGCAATGTTTCTTATTTTTTGCATAATTAGGGTGCAAAAGTAGATAAAAATATTACTTTTGCGGGTTAATATACGAAAAATAATACTTAAATGGTAGAAAAAATTATTATTCTGGATTTTGGCTCACAGTTTACTCAGTTAATAGGCCGCAGATTAAGGGAGCTTAATGTCTATTGCGAAATTGCTCCGTTCAATAAAATTCCGGAATTGGATTCAAGTGTTAAAGGAGTTATACTTTCCGGTAGCCCCTTTTCTGTAAGAGATCCACAAGCTCCAAAGGCAGATTTGTCAGGGATCAGGGGAAAGTTACCACTTCTGGCAGTATGTTACGGCGCACAATATCTGGCTCATCACTTTGGAGGAGAGGTTAACGCCTCATTGGCAAGAGAATATGGCCGCGCTATGCTTAAAATAGATGATTTCAGCTGCCCTCTTTTCAGAAATATACCAACAAATACACAGGTCTGGATGTCACACGGAGATACAATATCCAAACTACCAGGAGGTGCTTTTTCTGTTGCATCTACCGACGATATTACAAATGCCGCTTTCCAGATTGAAGGTGAACAAACATTTGCTGTTCAGTTTCATCCGGAGGTTTTCCATACCGAACAAGGGGCACAGATTTTGGAAAATTTTGTAAAAGAAATATGTGGGTGTAAAGGCGACTGGACACCAGATTCGTTTATAGAGAGCACAGTTAAAGAATTGCAGGCAAAACTCGGGAACGACAGAGTTATTCTGGGCCTCTCCGGTGGTGTTGATTCAACTGTGGCAGCAGTACTTCTGAACAGGGCTATCGGCAAAAACCTTCATTGCATCTTTGTAGATAATGGCCTTTTGAGAAAGGATGAATTTTTTTCCGTACTGGAATCTTATAAAGATATGGGTCTGAATGTGACAGGAGTTGATGCCGCAAATAAATTTTTAAACGCTTTAAAAGGGGTTTCGGATCCTGAAAAGAAACGAAAAGCCATAGGTAATGCATTTATAGAGGTTTTCGACGCTGAATCTCATAAAATTGAGAATGCCTCATGGTTGGCCCAAGGTACAATATATCCGGATGTAATAGAATCAGCTTCAGTTAACGGACCAAGTGCGACAATTAAGTCTCATCACAATGTTGGCGGACTTCCGGATTATATGAAGCTTAAAGTTGTTGAGCCTCTCCGTTCTCTGTTTAAAGATGAGGTTCGCCGTGTCGGACGTGCTCTGGACATTAAAAACGAGCTCATATCGCGCCATCCCTTTCCAGGACCAGGTTTGGGAGTCCGTGTTTTGGGAGAGGTCAGCAAAGAAAAACTTGATATTCTAAAAGAAGCGGACCATCACTTCATTCAGGGTCTGCGCGAAGTTGGCCTGTACGATAAAGTTTGGCAGGCTGCTACAATCCTGCTTCCTATCAAAAGTGTAGGAGTTATGGGTGACGAAAGAACATACGAATATACAATTGTTCTAAGAGCTGTAACCTCAACTGACGGAATGACAGCAGACTGGGTACATCTTCCCTATGAGTTTCTCTCAAAGGTTTCCAACGAGATAATCAATAAGGTCAAAGGAGTGAATAGAGTAGTTTACGACATTTCTTCAAAACCACCTGCTACAATCGAATGGGAGTAAATATGTCCATAATCAGATACTTGTTCCGTTACAGAAAACATAGGAACAGTAAAATATTGTATTATGTTGTCAGCTATATCAGATACTGTTTACCTTGTTCTCTTACACAAATCAGAGCTAACCGCATTCTTTCGCAATTTGGCAGAATGAGTAAAAATTATCAGGAATATATTATAGGTCGTGTAAACTATTATAATAAATTATCTGGCAAAATCGACATCCTGGTTGGTAAGGCTACCGATGGGACAGAAATGGTTTATTTTGACAAACTTAAATTGGGTGCTGTATTCAACGGAAAAAAGTCACATAGTGTATATGTGTTTGACACATATGAATACACCCGGTTTTTTAATCAAAGATATAAAGCTGGATTCCTTTTCGGGGACATAACAGAGACGCCTCTGACACCATCATTTGTAAAAAGCAGGCCGATAGAAGGTAATAATATGAACTCGGTCCTTCTTCCCCTCGATAAAATAAGGCATTTCACATTTGTTAAAGATAATAAAAAATTCACTGATAAAAAAAACATTCTGGTAGGCAGAGCATTTGTTGACCAGCCTCATCGTAAAAAATTCTGGGAAGCTTACTTTGGTCATCCAATGTGTAATCTTGGTAATATTAACAGAAAACTGTCTGACCATCAGGAATGGTTGGTAAGTCCAATGCCAATTGATGACCATCTTGAATACAAGTTTATTTTATGCCTCGAAGGTAATGATGTAGCTTCCAATTTGAAATGGGTAATGTCGTCAAACTCCCTGGCTGTAATGCCTAAGCCAAAATATGAATCATGGTATATGGAAGGCTGCCTTATTCCGAATTTCCATTATGTCGAGATCAACTCAGACTATTCTGATCTGGAGGAACGGCTTAATTACTATATTGATCATCCTATTGAAGCACAAGAGATTATAAATAACGCTCATAAATATGTGAACCAATTTCGCAGAAAAAAAATTGAACGGATTATCGGATTTATGACAGTAAATAAATACTTAATCTGCACCGGACAAAAGAGATAACAAAATATTGTAATTCAAGTTCTATTTTCTCGGGTGACAGCGTAAAATACTTTCGCGCCATTTTTCGCTATTTACATGCGTGTATATTTCGGTTGTAAGAATACTTTCGTGACCCAGCATCTCCTGTACAACCCGTAAATCTGCCCCGTTCTCTACAAGGTGCGTTGCAAAAGAGTGTCTGAACGTATGTGGAGAGATTTCCTTATTGACACCAGCAATAACCGCCTGCCTTTTTACCATTATAAAAATCATCTCGCGGCTGAGTTTCCCTCCTCTTCTATTCAAAAAAACGACATCTTCACACCCCTTGTTTACTTTTCTTGTTCTTCTTAAATCCAGGTAAATTCTCAGAGAATCTGTAGCCGGACCTCCTATGGGAACCAATCTCTGCTTGCTCCCTTTTCCCGTAACCTTGATAAATCCCTCAGGCAGAAATAGATTTGAAATTTTTAAGTTGACAAGTTCACTTACTCTCAATCCACATGAGTAAAGAACCTCAAATATCGCCCTGTTTCTGTGACCCTCTTCACCTGAGAGGTCTACAGAATTAATGATGTCTTCAACCTCAGAGACAGATAAAACAACAGGTAAATATGGCTTTATCTTAGGAGAGTCCAGCTGTTCGGTCGGATTTAAATTTACAATGCCTTCCAGCTCCAGATACTTGTAAAATGATTTGATAGAACTAATCAGGCGAGCCTGAGATCTTTTTGAAAGTGAAGTTTTTAGCTGTGCTGACAAAAATTCAGAAAGTACTTCCGGTGTAACTTTATCCAGTTCGTCACAGGACGAAGAGTTGTGTTCACTTGAAACAAATGAATCCAGCTTGTCAATATCTGAGCAGTAAGAGCTTATTGTATTTTTAGAAAGCGACAACTCCAGTCTCAGATACGAGGCAAAATCTGCTGTGAAATTATTCCGATAGATTTTTTTCAAATAAAATGAATTACTTTTGCGGAACAAAAATAATACAATTATGCACGAAAAGAAAACCAAGATCATCTGCACCATTTCTGACAGAAGGTGCGATCCTGAGTTTATTAAATCATTATATAAAGCAGGAATGGATGTGGTAAGAATTAACTCTGCCCATACATCTCTAGATTCATCCCTTAAAATTGTAGAGAACGTAAGAAAAGTTTCGGACAAAATTGCAATCCTTATTGATACCAAAGGTCCGGAAATAAGAATTACCCGGATGGATAATGAAGGGTTTACTGTTGATTCCGGAGATATAGTGGAGTTTGCAGATGATGTCTATGGTACTTCCACAAAAGGGCTTCTCTACACAAATTACAGCAACTTTGTCTCTGAGGTACCTGTCGGAGTAAATATACTGATAGACGATGGAGAAATTTCTCTTACAACCAAAGGCAAGCGCAATGGCAGACTTATTTGCGTAGCAAACAACAAAGGTATCATTAAGGGGAAAAAGAGTCTGAATGTTCCGGATGTCAATATTAAGTTACCCTCAATTTCTGACAGGGATAAGGAGTTTATAATCTGGGCAGTTAAAAATAACCTGGACTTTATTGCACACTCCTTTGTAAGAAACAGAGATGATCTTCTGGCTGTACAAATGATTCTTAATGAATACAACAGCCATTTAAAGATAATTTCAAAAATTGAGAATCAGGAGGGAGTGAACAATATCGATGAAATTCTCTCATACTGTTACGGAATCATGGTTGCACGGGGAGATCTCGGAGTTGAGATTGAGTATCAGAAGATCCCTACCATACAACGGGATATTATTAAAAAATGCCAGGCAAGAAAAAAACCAGTTATTATTGCAACACAAATGCTTCACTCAATGATTGAACATCCGAGACCAACAAGAGCAGAGGTTACGGATGTTGCAAATGCCATTTATCAAAGCACAGACGCAATCATGCTCAGTGGAGAAACAGCTAATGGACTATACCCTTTGGAGGCTGTCCATACTATGACCAAAATTGCACTGGAAATTGAGAAACAACATGAACCATTCCACAATCTGAATCTGGTGGATGTTTCAGAACCTGTTGCCGCAGTACTTGCAAAAGGAATAGTGGATGCCACTGCCAAACTCCCAATAAAAGCTATCGTTTTTGACACAATGACTGGAAGGACCGGCAGATATATCTCTGCATTCAGACCTAACGTTCCAATCTATGCTAAATGCTATAAAGATCACGTAGTTAGAGAATTATCCCTTTCATACGGTGTCTATAGCTACCTCATAAACGTTTATGACAGCAAAGATGACTTTATTAAAAGTTCTGTAAAGACCCTGCTCAAAGACAAATGTTTTCACAGAAAGGATATGATAGGTGTCGTTGGTGGAAGTTTCGGCCCGTCTGCAGGTGCTACCTTTTTAGAGATCAGTACTGCCATGAATATGATAATGTAGGCAAAACTCCTTTAACCCGCATATATCACACTTTGGTTTTCTGGCAACACATACATGTCTCCCATGGAGTATAAGCCAGTGATGTGCTTTTGCTCTTTTTTCTTCCGGGATGTTCTCTGTAAGATCAAGCTCCACCCCAAGCGGAGTTGTTTTGTCCGACAATCCAAGCCTTCTTGAAATCCGGTAAACATGAGTATCCACTGCAATTACAGGTGTATTGTAAATAATTGAAGCCACAACATTGGCTGTTTTTCTCCCTACACCTGGGAGTAATTGAAGATCTTCAGGACTTGAAGGAACCTGAGAGTTAAATTTTTCCACAAGCATGGCAGACATATTTATGATATTTCTGCTTTTATTGTTAGGATAAGTAACGGAAGAGACAATTTTAAGCACATCCCCGACAGAAGCCTTTGCAAGCTTTTCAGGAGTCGGATATTGCTGAAACAATTTTTGAGTCACAATGTTAACCCGTTTATCTGTGCACTGTGCCGAAAGAATCACCGATACAATGAGTTCAAAAGGATCTCTGAAGTTCAGTTCACTTTCTGCAACAGGCATATTCTGCTCGAACCATTTAATGATATTATCGTAACGTTCGCCCTTTTCCATATAGTTACTCGTCGAACATTTGCGAAAAGTCAATTTCCTGCGATACTTCAATCTCTTTACAGACCAGATTTTCACATAGCATTACTCTGCCCGGATATCTTTTAACAAGAGACCGGTTATGAGTAACCATGATAATGGCAGGTTCCTGCTCCTTGTGTATCTTCATGAGCAAATCCATAAACTCATATGCAGTATCGGCGTCCAGATTACCTGTAGGCTCGTCGGCAAGGATTATCTGCGGATCATTGAGAAGAGCCCTCGCGATGACCACCCGTTGCTGTTCTCCTCCAGATAATTGATGAGGCATTTTGTGAGATTTCAAATGCATTCCCACACTTTCCAGTTTTGATTTTATTATCCAGTCTATCTCTTTTTTATTTTTTCTTCCGGTTGATTGCAGTACAAATTTAAGGTTGTCATATACTGAACGATCGTTTAGCAAATGAAAATCCTGAAAAACCACTCCAAGTTTTCTTCTTAAAAGTGGAATCTGGTTCTCTTTAATCTTTCTGAGATCATAACCAGCAACCCATGCCTGCCCTCTGGTTACAGGTATTTCTGCAATTATCGTTTTGATTACTGAGGTTTTTCCACTACCCACTTTACCTACAAGGTATATAAGATCAGATGGAAAAAGGGTTAGCGTTACATTAGAAAGGATAAGGCTATCCTCCTTTATAATATCAACGTTTACTAACTCTATTAAGGGTTTATCAAGTTCAGATGGCATAATTTTTTACGCTTTATTCATGCAAATTTACTAAATTTGACATTTAAATCCATATTGGACAAATAAATTATCTCATGAATAATATGATTAGGAGATGTTCTGTAATATTTTTTCTTGCACTTAGCTCTCTCTTTACAATAGAAATGCTGGATGCCCAGCAGATTGGCAATAAGTTTTCAGAGCATTATAAAAACGGGGTCGAACTTTTCAATAAAACTCTCTATCAGGCGGCTGCACTGGAATTTAATAAAGCAATGGAGCAAAATGATGAGATTAACGGTATCCGTAAATCTGAAGTAAATGGCTATATAATATTAATAGCAATTGAGATGAAAAAACCTAATCTGGATGCATTAGTTTCTGAATATGAGACCAATTTTCCATTCTCCAGTCAGATGGAGAGTATATATCTCAAGTATGCAACATATCATTTTAATGAGAACTCCTTTGAAAAGGCTCTGGAAATCCTCAACAAGATCAATAGATCAAATCTTACAAAAGAGCAAAAGACTGAGTATGACTTTAAGCTTGGGTACACTTACATGAGAACCGGGGATCATGAGAGGGCTCTTTCTCAGTTTGACAAGGTGTGCAAAGGAGTTTACACCTCCTATACTAACCCTGGATATTATTACTCAGCGTATATTTATTACATGAAGAAAAATTTTGTAAAGGCTGCCGAGCTTTTCAAAAGAATTGAGAACGACCCGAGGTTTTCTGTTCTATCTCAGTTTTATCAGCTGGAATCAAATTTTATGTTAAAAAACTTTGATACCGTAATTGAAAAAGGAGATACTGTTTATGAACTGGTATCTGAGGAGTTCAAAACCAAAACAGCAAGGATGCTCTCAGAAGCTTACTTTGCAAAGGATAACACAGAAAAGGCAAAATTTTATTTCGAAAAATATTCTCTGGCAGGCGGAGAACTCTCAAGAAAGGATATTTACTATCAGGGAATTATCTCCTACAAGCTAAAAAACTACAAGCTGGCAATTGAATCTTTTATTCAGGTTACTGATGTCAGAGACAGCCTTTCACAAAATGCCCATTATCACCTTGGCCATTGTTATGTTGAGTTAAAAAACAAGCAGATGGCTATGGCATCTTTTAAGACAGCATCAGAAGATACTTTTGATCAGCTTATCAGAGAGGATGCTCTCTTCAATTATGCAAAGCTGTCTTTTGACCTGAATTCCGACATTACCAAGTTTCAACAATATCTTAAAGAATATTCTCCTCCCGATTCCAAATTCAACGATATCCAGAATTATATAGCCAGCTATTATCTTCTCTCACAGGATTACAAATCTGCAGTAGAGGCATTGGCACAGATAAAAAGGCCAACCGGAAGAGATTTGCAGAACTTGCAGAAGGCTTCATTTTTGAGAGGAATTCAGCTGATTAATATAGGCGGATTCAGAGATGCCATCCCATATTTTGAGCTGTCAATTGCGAATTCGGATTATAACGGCTATTTGAAAAGCCTGGCAAACTTCTGGCTGGCAGAAGCATTTTACAGAGACAACCAATTCCAGAGATCTGCAGATATAAATCTGAGTCTTGCAAACAGAGATGAAAAGTTCAGATTCACTCCTGAATATTCAACTTCACTTTATAATCTTGGATACGCATACTTTAAGCTTGCCAACTTCAAACAGGCCGAAGAGTGGTTTAGAAAATATCTGACCTCTCCCAGAGGCGAAGCAATCTACGCAAATGAAGCCCGACTCAGGCTTGGTGATTGCCTTTTCATGCAAAGGAACTATACAGGTGCCATTGAGGTATTCTCTCAGATTCCTGACAGAGACCCACAAATGATTACATATGCAAAATATCAGATGGCTATATCTTACGGACTGACAGGCGAGGA
The DNA here is from genome assembly GCA_039683455.1 of Rikenellaceae bacterium. Taxonomy (GTDB): domain Bacteria; phylum Bacteroidota; class Bacteroidia; order Bacteroidales; family UBA932; genus Bact-08. The sequence goes on from JBDKRJ010000004.1 coordinate 37,132, forward strand.
CAGAAAGAAGACAGAGGTGCTTAAGTCAATTATTGAAACACATGCTAAAACCAAGTACTACCCTGAAGTTCTCTATGAATTGGGGAGAACACTGGTTCAGACAGGAGACAACAGCGGTGCAATGGAGTATTTTCAGGAGCTAAGCACAGATTATCGCGAAAGCCACTATTATACAAAAGCACTTCTTGAAATGGGTCTCATCAGTATAAATCAGCATGAGAGCGACAAGGCTGTAAGTTTTTATAAAAGAATTCTGGAGGAGAGCCCGCTTTCACAAGAGGCTCAAAGTGCAATTTCCGGGCTGGAAAATATTTACCAGGAGAGAGGTAGAGCCGAGGAGTTTCTCTCATATCTGGATCAGCGTGGCCTTTCAAAGGAAAAAAGTACAGATGAGAAGGAATTGATTACCTTCAACTCAGTAGAAAAACAGTATTTATCCGGTAACTACTCTGCTGCAATTAGTTCAATAACATCATTTATAAATCGTTACCCAGACGGAGCCAAAATCTCACAGGCATATTTCTATCTTGGAGATTCATACCTTAAAATCGGTAAACCAGAACTTGCACGTGATGCATTCTTAAAGGTAATGGAAAAGGGAGAGGGGTCATTCAGTGAGCTGGCAACACTCAACTTCGCCAAAATTTCTTATCAGCTTGAGGATTATGAGCAGGCATTTAAGGGTTACTCAACCCTGGGAATGATTGCAGTACTGGATAATAATAAACTGGAGGCCCAATTGGGAAAAATGAACTCATTTTATATGGCCCGGCAGTATCAAAATGCTCTTGCAGAGTCGCAAAGGGCATCCAGTTTAAATCTTAATGATGCTAACAAGTCCAGAGTTAAATATGTTATGGCAAAATCATTCTATCTGCTTGGAGAGAGATCAAAAGCTTTGCCTATACTTAAAGAGCTATCTAAGAATAAAATGTCTGCAGAGGGTGCTGAGAGCACATATCTATTAATCTCCAATGCATTTGATAATGGTGATTTTGCTTCTGTGGAGAAAGAGGTGTTTGCCTTTTCAGATTCTAACACTCCCCAAACCTACTGGCTTGCAAAAAGTTTTATTCTTCTTGGAGACAGTTATGCGGAAAGGGAAAACTGGGAACAGGCAGAGGCAACATTCAAAAGCATCCTGGATTCCTATAAACAAAAAGGCAAGGATGATATTGCCGAACAGATTAAATTAAGACTTTCAAAAATTGAAAACAGAGTTAAATAAAGAGGGAGATTATGAGCAGATATTATAAAATATTTTCAAGCCTCGCAGTTTTATGCGCCACAGGACTTTTGCAGCCATTATATTCACAACAAAAGATAAATCCCACTCTGGAGGTTAAGCGTGATTTTGATGCAAGGCTGCTCGAAATTCAAAAGGGGAAGCTTAATACAACCTATTCAGATACAGTCGGCAGATTTAACCTTCTTTTTGACTACTCAATTTTTGACAAACCAATTAAAGATCTCTACGAGTTCTCCCCTCTCCCATCTGCTCAAATTGAGAGAGGATCAAATCTGAAATACCCCGTCTTCTACGGGAATATCGGAATGGATATCCCTTTTAATCCTCACCTTGACCTCTATCTGCAACCCAACCTTCCCTCTTCTCTTTCACTAACTGTTTATGGGAAACACAACTCATTCTGGGGTAAAATTCCTTTAGTTAACGTAGATGGGCAAAATACCGCAAGGGACAAGCAGAAAGTATCGGCTCCATCTGCACAGAATAATCTGGGTTTAGACTTTGGTTACAACTGGAAGAATGGAGAGCTCGGGGTCAATATTGACTACAGTAAAGACTTTTTCAGTTTTTACGGTTATAATCCTGTTCCTGAAGAGTACTCTATACCCATAGGGTTGGATGGTACACTTCTTCCAGAAAAGTTTACCTCCGGCTATATGAGAGATACTCTCTCTCATGTTTATGACAAGTTCCGCGGCAGATTCTATATAAGATCAACCAATAACAGGCCAAACTCATTTTTTTACAATATCGATTTCGGGTACACTTTTTTGGGTGACAAGGGAAATTATGAGGCCCCTCCTGTGAATAATGTTTTGAATTCTATTAAAGATTTTGATGAAAACTACCTGAATATCGGTGGCGTTGCCGGTCAAAACTTTGCAAGGAACCACAAATTTATGGTAAGTTTCAGATACCAGACATCAAATGGCACAACTACCAAAAGTTTTAACAGGTCAGATATGGAGATTCATCCATACTACACGTTCAGTCGGAATAGATGGATTTTTGAACTGGGGATTAAATTTAATAAATACACCAATCCCTCCGTAGATGCCTTCAATATCTTCTTCAAAGGAAATGTATCCTATGAACTTTTAAAAAACAGGTTGTGGTTCTATGCGTTGGCAGACGGGAAAAATAACTTCCAGACATATCAGAATATTATGTCTGTAAATCCGTGGATTACACCAAATATTGACATCCAGAATACTGAGGAACCATTGATCGCAAAAATCGGATTCAAAGGTCAGATAAAAGACAGATTCTCATATAACATCTATGGTGGTTATAATAAGTATGTTAAGCAGATGAACCTCTTTTATTATTCAAATATGCTGTATGGTCCAAGAAATACATTTATCGCCACCTATAAAGATATGCATAAGTTTGGGTTCGGAGGAGAGCTTTTCTGGAAGTCAAAAGAGTTCGAATCTGGTTTAAGCTTTAAATATAACGACTATACAAACAAAAACTCCTCCACTGTTTACAATTATCCTCCCTTCGAGCTCAGAGCTTTCGGAAGATACAACTGGAGGGAGAGAATAGTATTCGGAGCCTCACTGCACTTCAGATCAAAGACTCATACCCTTTTCTATTTTGATCCCTACAACAATGACCCAAGTGCTGTGAGTGAATATATCTCTCAGTTTACCTCTGTAAATCTTGATGTAACCTATGTGCTAAATAACAAAGTATCCCTGTATCTAAAACTCAATAACATTTTGGATACTAACGAACTCTACAGCATGTATTATGGCGGCCCTGGTGCGGGAATAGGATTTGGTGCCATCTTAAGGCTTTAACAATCAGTTATTTAGTATATAGAAAAAACATGGTAATTTATTGCAAATTATTAGGTTTTTTTCTCTATTTTTCTTAACTTTGTTTTCTTTAAAAACAGAAAAATTTAAGATGAAGGAAAACGAATCCATTTCTGGTGGCGGGCAGTATTCCGCCGATAGTATTCAGGTTTTAGAGGGCTTGGAAGCAGTCAGAAAACGCCCCTCGATGTATATTGGCGATGTTGGATCAAGAGGTCTTCACCATCTGGTTTATGAGGTAGTGGACAACTCTATCGATGAGGCGATGGGTGGGTACTGTACAGATATCGATGTTATAATAAATCCGGACAATTCAATAACCGTCACCGATAACGGTCGTGGTATTCCCACGGGAATGCATGAAAAAGAAGGTCGCTCAGCTCTCGAGGTTGTGCTTACGGTTCTTCATGCTGGCGGTAAATTCAGCAAAGATTCCTACAAAGTATCCGGAGGTCTTCACGGGGTAGGTGTATCCTGTGTTAATGCACTTTCGGCCCATCTGACAGCTGAAATTCACAGAGAAGGCAAAAAATTCATCCAGGAGTTTGAAAAGGGCGTTCCAATGTATCCGGTAAAAATTATCGGAGATTCAGACAGAACCGGAACAATTATAACTTTCAAACCAGATTCGGAAATCTTTTCACAAAGCATAACATACAATTACGAAATTCTCGCTACCCGTCTGCGAGAGCTTGCCTACCTTAACAAAGGTATAACGCTGACTCTTACAGATCTAAGAGAAAAAGAAGGAGAAGCATACAATGGAAATGGTGATGAGAATGATCATAAATCAAATAAAGAAATCTTTCACTCAGATCTTGGTCTTTTGGAATTCGTGCAGTATCTGGACGGCACCCGCGAAAAACTTACTGAAAAGCCAATATATCTTGAGAGCGACAAAACTGGTATGCCCATTGAGATTGCCATGCAGTACAACAGCGGATTCTCTGAAAATATTCATTCATATGTAAATAATATAAATACAATAGAAGGGGGAACTCACCTGAGTGGCTTCAGAAGAGGTCTTACAACCACCCTAAAGAACTTTGCAGACAAAAATGGAATGCTCTCAAAACTAAAATTTGAAATTGATGCATCGGACTTTAGAGAAGGATTGACCGCAATTATATCGGTGAGAGTTGCTGAACCTCAGTTCGAGGGTCAGACAAAGACAAAACTAGGAAACTCTGAAGTTATGGCGGCTGTATCTCAGGCTACCACAACAGCACTCGACAACTATCTGGAAGAGAATCCTAAAGATGCAAGAAACATTATTGATAAAGTCATTCTTGCTGCAACTGCACGACATGCAGCAAGGAAGGCCCGTGAACTGGTTCAAAGGAAAACAGTGATGTCAGGTTCCGGGCTGCCCGGCAAACTTGCAGACTGTTCAGACAGAGACCCTGCCAAATGCGAACTTTTTCTGGTTGAGGGAGATTCAGCAGGTGGAACAGCTAAAACAGGCAGAGACAGAGCTTTCCAGGCCATTTTGCCGTTGAGAGGCAAGATTCTGAACGTAGAAAAGGCAATGGAACACAGGGTTTTCGAAAGCGAGGAGATCCGCAATATATACACAGCCCTTGGAGTTACAATCGGGACAGAAGAGGATTCTAAAGCTCTCAATCTGTCAAAACTCCGGTACCACAAGGTTATAATGATGACAGATGCCGATGTGGACGGAAGTCATATCGACACCCTGATACTTACATTCTTCTTCAGATATATGCAGGACCTTATCAAGAATGGTTATGTTTACATTGCAACTCCTCCACTCTATCTGGTTAGAAAGGGTAAGCAGGAACAATATTGCTGGACAGAAGAGGACAGAAAAGAAGCGATAGAAGTTATTGGAAAGGGTAAGGAGAGCGGCCTTCATGTTCAAAGATATAAAGGTCTTGGAGAGATGAATGCAATACAACTTTGGGACACAACCATGAATCCGGATTCCAGATTTTTGAAGCAGGTGAATATAGACAATGCTGCAGAGGCAGACAGGATCTTCTCTATGTTGATGGGTGACGATGTGCCCCCAAGAAGAGAATTTATTGAAACCCACGCAAAATACGCTAAAATAGATGCTTAACAGCACTAAACTATCATTAGTTCTATTCCTTTTTTCTCTTGTCACCGTGAGTACAATTCTGGGTGCATCAAAAAAGAGAGAGACTTTTCCATACTTACCAAAACCGCAAATTTCGCTTCCGAAGCTGCCTCAATTGGTACCATTGTACAACAGTGACTTTTTCAAACTTAGTTTTAAAAATCGAATAACTCCAATATCTGATTTTTTCCGTTCAATCGAATTTTCTGATATGCCGGAAGAGTATGACATCTGGAGTGACACAAAAATAAACCCGTATCAGGTAAGCCTGGTGGACATGAAAGATACTGTAAAGATAGATCTGTCCGGTTATAATCCACCTGTTCTAAAATATGTGACATCTGATTTTGGATTCAGAAAGTGGCGCCATCATTACGGAATAGACCTTAAAGTCAATAAGGGAGACTCAGTTCATTGCGCTTTTGACGGTGTAATTAGAATTACAAAAAGAGTAAAAGATTATGGATATTACGTGCTAATCAGACATTTTAATGGCCTTGAGACACTTTATGCACATCTTAGCAAAATAGTCGTTAACCCAGGAGACACAATAAAAGCGGGAAACACTCTTGGCTTAGGAGGAAGTACCGGTCGTTCTACAGGTTGTCATCTTCACTTTGAGACAAGATACCTTGGCAACCCTATAAACCCGAATGATTTAATAGACTTCAATTCCCATACTGTAAAGAACAATATCTTTCTGCTTAATTCTCAAAATTTTGCATACAAGAAAGAGATTGACAAGATCCGGTTTTGGGTTATCAGAAAGGGCGACACACTCGGCAAAATCGCGATAAGAACCGGTGTGTCAATTTCCAAGCTCTGTTCATTAAACGGAATAAAGAAGACCTCTACGCTAAGAATTGGTCGCAAATTACGATACACATAATTTTTATACAATGGATATTTTTGAAAGAATCATCAATGATGAAGGAGGTCCCTTGGGACAGTACAGGGAGAAAGCACATGGATATTTTATGTTTCCAAAATTAGAGGGCCCAATCCGACCAAAAATGATATTTAATGGCAAAGAGGTTTTGACATGGACATTCAATAATTACCTTGGACTGGCCAATCATCCCGAAGTAAGAAAAATAGATGCTGAAGCAGCTGCTAAATGGGGATTAGGCTACCCTATGGGTGCAAGAATGATGTCCGGACAAACAAAGCTACACGAACAACTTGAAAGAGAACTTGCAGATTTCGAGAAAAAAGAGGATTCATACCTTTTCAATTTTGGCTATCAGGGAATGGTTTCTACCATTGATGCACTTGTAAACAGACACGACATTATAGTGTACGACTCTGAGGCACACGCCTGTATCATGGATGGCGTCAGACTCCATATGGGTCAGAGAATTGTATATCCTCACAACGATATCGCAAAATGTGAAAAAGCCCTTGAAAGAGCAACAAAACTGATTACAGAAACAGGTGGCGGTATATTACTGATTACAGAGGGTGTTTACGGCATGACAGGAGACCTCGGAATACTTGACAAAATTGTAGAGCTCAAGAAAAAATACAACTTCAGAATACTGATTGACGATGCACACGGTTTTGGGGTAATGGGAGACAACGGCAGAGGAACCTCGGAGTACTATAAAGTGATGGATCAGATAGATCTTTACTTTGGCGCTTTTGCAAAAGCAATGGCAGCTATAGGTGGTTTCGTTGCAGGACCTAAATCAATTATAAATTATCTGAGGTATAATCTGCGCTCACAAATTTATGCAAAATCTCTTCCGATGCCTTTTGTTGAAGGATGTCTCAAACGTTTGGATATGATAAGGACAATGCCTGAACTTCGTGAAAGACTATGGACGATCACACGGGCTCTCCAAGTTGGCTTAAGAGAAAGAGGTTTTAATATCGGCAAGGCAGAGGCTTGTGTTACCCCTGTATTTTTGGAAGGCAATGTAGCTGAAGCTACCAATATATTGATAGATCTCAGGGAAAATCACAGAATTTTCTGTTCTGTTGTTGTTTACCCTGTGGTTCCAAAAGGAGTTATTATGTTTAGAATAATTCCAACTGCAACGCATTCTTTGGAAGATGTAGAATATACCTTGAATGCATTCGGACAGATTGCAGCTAATCTCAAGAAAGGCATGTACAAGGCAGAAGAGATGCAAGATAAAGCATTGAAGTGATATTGATTGGCAATTATTATAATATGTTTACAAACAAGGTTGTTGTAATTACCGGAGCAAGTTCTGGAATAGGACTGGCAGCTGCAAGAGAGTTCGCTAAGAAGGGTGCTAAGGTGGTCCTTGCCGCCCGAAGACTTGATAAACTTCTGGATATTGAGAAGGAACTTTCAATGATTACTGAGGTGCTGTCTGTAAAAACAGACGTGACCAACGAGGATGATTGCAAAAATCTTATTGAACATACAGTGGTAAGATTCGGCGGGATTGACATTCTGGTCAACAACGCAGGAATATCAATGCGAGCACTATTTAAAGATCTCAATCTCACTGTAATCAAGAAACTTATGGATGTAAATTTTTGGGGTACGGTGTATTGCACAAAGTATGCTCTACCCCATATTTTAAAAAAAGAAGGTTCAGTCGTAGGAGTAATTTCAATCGCCGGATTCAAAGGGCTTCCCGCCCGTACCGGCTACTCAGCCTCTAAGTTTGCCGTATACGGTTTTCTGGACACCCTCAGAGTTGAGCATCTTAAGGATAATCTTCACGTAATGATTTTTGCGCCAGGTTTTACTGCTTCAAATATCAGAGAAGAAGCACTTGTTGCAGATGGAAGCCATCAGGGTAAAACTCCCAGGGCAGAAGATAAGATGATGACAGCAGAAAAGTGTGCAAAACATCTTATCAAAGGTATTAAAAAACGCAAAGCACAGGTTATATTAACCCCTGTAGGGAAACTACTTGTGACTTTGAATAAGTTCTTTCCAAGGCTTGTGGACAGATTTGAATACAACTACATGAAAAGAGAACCTGACTCCCCTCTTAAATAGATTTTATATTTGCAGCAATCATGTCAATAAGAAGTTCCCGGGCCTCCTTACTCGCCCATCCGATATGAGGAGATAAAATAATTTTCTCTGTATCCTTAATTTTCAAATAAGGATGATCAGATGGTATGGGTTCCTTTTCATAAACATCCACCGCCGCTCCTGCAATAATATCAAAATTCAAAGCCTTTACTAGATCCTCTTCATTAATAATTCCACCCCGGCCCATATTTACAATAAATGCACTGGTCTTCATTCTTTTAAGCTGCTCAAGAGAGATAAGATTCTTTGTTTTATCATTCAGCGGTGCATGAATTGAGATTATATCGGACTTTGCAAGAAGCTCATCCAGAGAAAGAGAGGGATATTCTTTGCAGTGTGGTACCCCATTAGTAGAGTAATATGAAACCCTAGCACCAAACATGGTGGCAATTTCTGCTACTCTTTTGCCTATTGTTCCCATTCCGATAATTCCGAAATTTTTACCTTTCAGTTCAAAGAAAGTTCTGTCTGTACATGTAAAGTGTTTGCTTTTTGAATACTCTCCGCTTTTAACCGTTCTGTCGAAGTACTGCAGATTGCAAACGAGACCCAGTATGTGTGAAAATGTTATCTGTGCAACACTTTCTGTAGAATAGGCGACGGCATTCTTAACCGGAATTCCCATTGAGTTGGCATAAGAGATGTCAACATTATTCATACCTGTGGCAGCAACACAAATAAGTTTCAGATTACTGGCAGCATCAATTGCTGTTTTCCCAATTAAAACCTTATTTACTATCACAACATCCGCATTTTTAATTCTCTCTGTCACCTCTTCCGGTGATGTTGAGGAGAAACACTTAAGTTGTCCGAGAGCTTCAATTGGAGAGAACGATATATCGGTTCCCAAAGTAGCTGAGTCAAGAAAGACAATTTTCATAAAAAGAGAAGCCGCTGTATCCAACGGCTTTATTATAAGCATTTTAAAACAGTGCCCAGAACAAGACTCGAACTTGCACACCGGAACCGGCACTACCACCTCAAAGTAGCGTGTCTACCAATTTCACCATCTGGGCGAGGTGATGCAAAGATAGTATGATTTTTTTTAGATTGAAATAGTTTGCAAAAAAGTTTGTAACTTAGCATAAAATATTAAAAAGCAATATATGAACGACAATTTCAAAAAGCAGATTTCCAACATTGAGGATCTTGTTGAAATTAGCGATATTTTAGCCGAAAGCACGGAATTACACGAAAGCATATCAAAATATAGAAAAAATCCTTATGATCCTGAATTTTCTAAAGATGGTCACAAGGTACCTATAAACTTCAATAAAAAAGGAGATACTATCTATCTTTTAGGTAATTACAAAGAGGAAGATGACGACAATAGTTCGGTAATAGAGATTCTTTACGACGCAATTGAGAAAGATATGGTTACAAGTGCTCATCCTCTTCACAAGGCCGGGCTTTTCTGTGGCTTGATTGAAGCCTGTGGGGTTAAGAAGCTGGGGTTCGATATTACCGGAGATGCTGAGATAAGCGATAAGGAGTTCCTTTTCAATGATGGAAACATTTCAATTCTTATAAGTGTCAGTTCAGATAAAGAGGGAAAACTGGTAGATTTTATCTTCAACAATTGCATAAAACTTACTCTGCTTGGACATGTTACAAAGGGAGAGCTCCGTATGGACGACCTCTCATTTGGCTTTATAGATGACTATCTCGAATAATGGACGAAGCGCTGCAAAGAGATAGTGCTGTAATTTCCTCTATGTTCAACAGTATAGCAGGCAAGTATGATTTATTAAACCATCTGCTTTCACTGGGTATAGACAGAGGTTGGAGACGAAAACTGGTTAAATTTGTAAAGTCAAAAAGTTCAGGGAGAGTTCTGGATCTTGCATGTGGTACAGGTGACTTAACAATTGCATTGTATAAGGCAGGTTTTGAGGTTGTCGGGGCAGATATTGCAGATAAGATGCTTGATGTTGCAAAAGCTAAGAGCAGCAGACTTGTGTCAGGTAAGACACTTCCGCCTGTGTATTTGTTAGCTTCGGCAGAAATGATTCCCCTGCCGGACAGAAGTTTTGATTCAGTAACAATAGCCTTTGGAATTCGCAACTTTGAAAATAGAGGCCAATCTCTGCTGGAGATCATGAGAATATTAAACTATGATGGATTCCTTTCCATTCTAGAGTTTGCCACACCAAAAAATATCTTATGGAGAGGATTGTTTAACCTGTATTTTTTAAACATATTGCCGCTGATTGGCCGATTAATTTCAAAAAACGTGAATGCCTACAATTATTTACCAAATTCTGTAAAGAGTTTCCCTCAATATGAGGAATTCTGCAAAGAGTTACTTGAAATCGGATATACTCAAGTTAAATACAGGTCGTTAACAGGAGGTGTGGCAGTACTTTACACCGCAAAAAAGGCTGGTTTTTAATTGTAATAATCAAATCACCAAGGTTGAAAAATGGCTTACAATGAGATCATATCAGCATCTGTTTATCTGGTCTATTACCTGTTGGCAATATCCGTCTCTGTCCGGATTATCTACAGAAAACTGGACCCGGTAAAGTCCCTCTCATGGATTATCGTTATATTGCTTTTACCATATATCGGGCTTTTCCTGTATTTTCTTTTTGGTCAGAATTTCCGCAAAACCAAAATATACAATCGTAAAGGAGTACGCGATGAAAGATATCGCAGACTGCTAAGCTATCAGCAAATGGAACTCTTTAACACCCACCCGGAGTTGGTACCTGAAGAGCTCCAGCAATTTAGAAAACTAATAACTCTCAATATAAAAGGGAATAAAAGTGTCATAGGGTTGAACACCAATATTGAGATATTCTTCTCTGGAAGAGATGCTTTGGACTCTATGTACCAAAGCATAAAAAGTGCTCGCCAGCACGTTCACTTTCAATCGTACATCATTGTAGATGACGAAACTGGCAATAGATTTAAAGATCTTTTCATCGAGAAAGCCAGGCAGGGAGTGGAGGTGAGGGTCCTTTACGACGATGTAGGCTGTTGGACATTGAAAAAAAAATACACGGAAGAACTCAAATCAGAAGGCATTGAGATTTTGAGGTTTGCTCCGGTTAAATTTTTATCACCTACATCAAAAGTCAATTATCGCAACCACAGAAAAATTCTGGTTGTAGATGGAATCGTGGGATTTATTGGTGGAGTAAACATTGCAGACAGATATTATTATGGAGGACAGTTTGAAGAATGGAGGGATACTCATATAAAGATTATCGGAGAGTCGGTTGCGGCACTTCAATCCAGCTTTTTACTTGACAGATACTTTATAATTAATCAGCAATTTAAAAGAAAAAAAAAGTATTTTCCCTCTATCAATACATCAAACATAAAAGTCGAAGGAGTGAACTATCATTTTTATTCGCAGATTATTACCTCCGGGCCAGATAGCGACTGGGCCAGTATTATGCAGTGTTACTTTGCGGCAATAACAAAAGCTAAAAAGCATATTTATCTTATTACTCCATACTTTACTCCTAATGAATCTCTTCTGAACGCACTAAAAATTGCAGCGTTGGGCGGAGTCGAGGTTTCTTTGATGCTCCCTGAGAAGAGCGACACAATAATTACCTACTGGAGTTCCATGTCTTACGCTACAGAGCTTTTGGAAGCCGGCGTAAAAGTTTATCTTTTCAGAAAAGGATTCAATCATTCCAAAGTTATAAGTATCGATGGGGAGTTTTGCATAGTCGGATCTGCCAATTTTGACAACAGGTCTCTGGAACACAATTTTGAAATCACCAGCATTATTTACAATAGCAATATTACTCAACAGATAGACAGACAATTTATCAAAGATATTGAAAGGTGTAAATCCCTTGCAAGCTCAAAGTGGGCAAAAAGGAGAGTGGGAAATCAGGTTAAAGAGGCACTGGCCAGACTCCTAAGCCCTCTTTTATAGTTAAAAGAGAGATGATGATCAGATACAAGTATTTATTAATAACGGCAGTAATACTATTTTTCGCAGATGGTGAAGTTTTTTCACAGCAAGCTCCTTTGCAACGAGCTATTGTAAAGCGGCTTCAATATCTGGACACTCTAAAAACAACACAACTTTATAAGACAACACATGTTGCTGCACCATTTATTTTATCCGGTATTATCCTGTACACCCCCGGCAGAAGGTTTCAAGATCTGCGAAACGGGTTTGCTCCTGAGTTTTCTGTAAAGGGTGATGATTATTTTCAATATTTACCAACAATGATGCTTTATAGCATTAAAGCTGGTGGTATAAAGGGAAAAAGTTCCTGGGGAAGGATGCTTACAACCCATGCTCTCTCTGCGGTGACTATGGTAGCATTGGTATCTGGAATAAAATATACCGTTAAAGAGCCAAGACCGGACAAATCTGCAGATAAAGGATTTCCGAGCGGTCATGCGGCACTTGCATTTATGAGTGCGAATATGGTTCACCATGAGTATGGTTTGACAAGAAGTCCTTGGTACAGCGTTGGAGCATACTCTCTTGCAACAGCAACCTCAGTAATCAGAATTCTAAATAACAAACACTACATCCATGATGCTTTACTTGGGGCAGGCATGGGTATTCTTTCCACTGAACTAGGATATTATTTTTCCGGCCTCATATTCAAAAATAGAGGTGTACTTATGTCAAACAAATATTTTGGAGAAATTAATGTTGACAGGCCAAGTTCATTTATTGGCTTTACTCTCGGGTTTAACAAAATTTTTAATACTATTCCCATAACATCTACAGTTAATCTTAAGAGTACATGGGGTACAACTTCCGGCATTGAGGGTGCCTGCTACTTTAACAACCGTTGGGGATTAGGTGCAGCACTAACTGCCAACAGTTCCCCATCCAAAGTTGTTAGAGGCAATTTTTCATTAAGCGGCCCATCCGTAAACTGGTATACTATTGCTGCCGGTGCTTACTACTCAGCTCCAGTGACAAAATCAGGCAGATTGGGAGGAAAGGTCGCTGTTGGTTATTCTAGCCTTCTTGAAAATAGTTTTAACGATTACACCATAGCCTCATCTGAAGGGTTCAGTTTGTCGGGAGGAGTGTTTTTTGAGCAGCACATCACACAGGGAATGTTAGTGAAACTCTACACAAACGTAGAGAAGACCTTCTTTAATTACAACAAGTTCGATTTATTTAATTTTGTATCCGGAGCATCTGTAAATCTGGATCTGAGAGTTTTTTCATACTAAAATAATTCCGTTGATGACCATACAGAGCATTCTCATCAAATCAGAAGCATCAATATGGAGAAGAGATGATAGAGACTTCACCAAACCGCACACAACAGGAATTGAACAAGTTTAGGGCTGTTCTACCCATTTCATGAATTCAGTAACTTTCAACCGGCTGACGATAAGCTGGGCATTCACTTTTAGCTGTGTTTTTACAACTACTTTCCGGTTGAAATAAGGTTGAATTTCTCTAATGGCCGTCCGGGTAATTAAAATCTGCCTGTTGATGCGAAAAAACTGATTTGGATCAATGTCATTTTCTATTTCTGATAAGGATTTAAAAACAGGATATTTTTGATTTTCAAAGGTGTAGGCATATATGATTTCACCATCCAGTATAAAAAGGGCAATATCATTGATAGAAATTGGGATAAAACTTTCCTTAATCCTGATCAGAATAGAGCTTTTATACTTTTTTCTTTCGATGAGCTCCTGCTTAAGATAGGAGAGAAGTTCATTTTCAGGCTTGAATGATTGTTTTAATTTGTCGATTTTAGCAAAGGCCGCATGAATATCTTCTTCTTTAATGGGTTTTAGAATATATTCTATCCCATTGGTTTTGAATGCCTGAAGTGTATACTGGTCATAAGCGGTGCAAAAAATTACCGGACAAATAACCTGAACCCGTAAAAATATTTCGAAACTAAGACCATCAGCAAGCTGAATATCCATAAAAATCAGATCTGGTTGATTCTGGGCAGTACTCAGGTATTTTACCGATTGATCAATGCTTTCGAATGTGCCAATAATCTCAGACTGCGGACGAACCTGTCTGATAATATCAATCAACACATTTGTGGTCTGCGGTTCATCTTCTATAACCAAAATTTTCATACTTCCAGTAATTTTAATTTTATCCGGAATACGGTATCGTCAGAAAATACGCATACCCCATCTGGATAGCCCAACAAAGTGTACCGCTTCACCAGATTTTGCAATCCAAAGCCTGATTGTTCGGTCTGGGATAGTTTTGGCTGAAAATTATTTTCAACTGTAATGCTTTCAGCACTGGTGTTAAATATTTTTATGCTCAATGGTTTTTCCCGCGAAATAACATTGTGCTTAATGCAATTTTCCAGGATAAGTTGCAGGCTGAATGTCGGGATTTTCAGGTGCATTAGCTCCTTCTGAATATCAATTTCTATTGAGAGCATCTTCTCAAACCGAGATAAAAGCATGAAGGAATAATCATTCACAAAATCAAGTTCTTCATGAAGCGGAACAATCTCTTTTTCACGTTTTAAAAGTAACTGACGATATATTTCAGATAGTTTGATCACAAAAATTTCTGAATTTTTATTGTTGGAACGTATCATTGAGCGCAAAGTCGAAAGCGAATTAAACAGAAAATGCGGATTCATCTGTTGTCTTAAAATTTCAAACTGGGTTCTGATATTTTCAGTTTTGAGCATTTGGTTTTGGAGGGAAATTTCCCTCGTCTTTGCATCCGAATTAAGTGCATACTGAAAAATGTAGATAATGAAAATACTTACAAAACCTCTGAGAACAATAAAGAAATGAACATTGTCCTTACGTGGAACTAATCCACTCAATTCTTTTCGAACAATAACTCCTACTATAAAAAATATGGCCAGAAGGGTTGCAGTACAAACAACCATGATCAGAATTTTCTCTATCAGACTGATGTTCCGCGTCGATTTTTCAAGAAATTTAGTCAAAAATGAGATTGCATACCAACTGACAAACAAGAATAAAAATGTTCCACACCAACTTAAAACAATACTGCTAAAATTAGTATCGGAATAGTATTGACTGTTATTAAGTAAGTTAAAGGCTGAAAGAAAAGCCGAAAAGATAAGTGCTATCTTCCAGTTGGTTTTTCTATTTGCAGAAATTTTCTTCATGGCCTATTTGTAAATTATTGATAATATAAGAAAAGCGTAGTAACTTATTGGCTCATGCCCAAAATGTCGTTGATTTCATTTTTAAAACTGCGGCCCAATGGTAACTGTTTTCCGTTAATCTCAACCGTGTTTCCAAAAATGGCATCAATATTTTTTACCGAAACAATGTAAGATTTATGAATGCGGATAAATCCCTGATCTTTTAGCTGATTTTCAATGTTTTTCATCCGATCCAATTTGGTATATTTTTTATCTTTTGTGTAAATCATCACGTATTCTTTCATGCCTTCAACATACAAGATGTCACAAATATTCACCTTTACTGACTTGTAGCCTGATTTGACAAAAATGTATTCGCGTGGAAGCAAAGGGGAACCGGCATCATGTGAAGAATCAGTCTCACTTTTGCCCGATTGGGCAGACATACGCCAAATGACTTTATTCACTGCGCGGGCAAATCGTTCGAACGAAATAGGTTTTAACAGGTAATCCATCACGTCTAATTCATAGCCTTCCAGAGCATACTCCGAATAAGCTGTAGTAAAAATAATGACAGTTTTTTTTTGTAAGGTACGGATGAACTCAATCCCGGTAATGTCGGGCATTTGAATATCAAGAAAGACAAGTTCGGCCTGACCGGTTTCGATCAGTTCGTAAGCATCCACGGCACGGCTAAAACTGGCAAGCAATTCCAGTTTAGGCATTTTTGCTACATAATCACTTAAATACTGGCGGGCAATGGGTTCATCATCAACAATAATACATTTGATCTTGGGCATCATAATTGATTCTTTTTTAAGAAAAACGGAAACTGAAGCGATACCATGTATTCTTCATGCTGCTTCACGGTTCTAAGTTCGTATTTTTCACCGAAAATAAGATCCAACCGTTGTTTCACGTTAGTTAGACCAATTCCGTTAATTCCGGATATTTTCATGTTCTCGCGGAAATTATTTTTGCATACAAAATAAAAGTAGTGATGGTCGTCCCAGATGTCGAGCTCCATCCAACCGTCCTCTTCCTTACCAATGGTACCGTGTTTGAAACAATTCTCGACGAACGGAAGCAGCAACAGTGGCGGTATAAAAGCCGAAGGTTGCTTCACCTGAGTCGAAATCCTGATACTTTCGGGATATGAAATACGCATTTTCTCAAGATCTAGGTAATTTCGGATAAAATTCAATTCTTTTTCAACAGGCACCAGTTTTTGTTCGGTTTCATAAATCAGGTAACGCATAGTGTCCGACAAGCCAAGCACCATTCTCGGTGCCAGGTCCGATTTGGAGTAGGTCAGTCCGTAAAGGTTGTTCAGCGTATTGAATAGGAAATGCGGGTTGACCTGCGATTTCAGGTAAAGTATTTGCGCTTCCTGATTTTTTTGCAATTTTTCACGGTTTTCGAGTTCCTTCTCTGCTTTATGTTCATACAGCCTGAACAATACCGCGATAATCAAAATCACGCTATTCATCAGAAGTGATACAAAATAAGGGGCCCTAACAGTACCAAAACGGTTGATCATCGAAAGATTACGCCCCAAAAACAGATTATCTCGTTGCTGGAAAAAATCGTTGGGCAACTGGCCCGAAATTTTTGCTAAATACCAGGGAAACAGGTGTAGCACTTCAACCTTTATGTATGAAAAAATGATGATTAGAAAGATAGCAAACAGTACAAATAGAACAGGATTTTTACGCCGGATCAGCAATTGTGTGGTCAGCCAGCCTGAGACATAAAACAAACCAGCCATCATTCCAACTCCCTGAATTGCCCTTCCCATAGACTCTTTCAACGGCAAAAACATGGAAATGGAGATAATTAGAAAATAGGTGATTACCAGCCAGACGATGCTATGTGCAACTGCTCTTTTCATACTGCAAAGATACGAAAAATAAGCATTTCGGCATGAATGGTTTAAACCAACAAACATAATCGTTCAATGAACAACCCAATTTATCAACATGCGGTAAATTGAGTCTAAAGGCAGTTGGTGAAACTCGTTTGGTTGTTTGATTAAAACATACACGGTCCCGGAATGCAACTATTTATGTTTGCATCAGATTCAAAAAAAATATTAAATAATGAAAGCACGAAACATCTTATATGCAACATTTGCCATCCAGGCCATTTTTACCCTGAGCAGTTTTATCGTCGGAAAACCTGCTGACTTACATAAATTCATACAGCGAAGTCCTGAAGCCCGAGCCAACTTGATCTCTACCATGATGAAAAATAAACTTTCAATGGATGAGATACAATTCGAAATGGCATATAAGATCAATCTGAAATATGCAAAACTAGTTCAGCCCTATCTGGAGAATGAAAACAGCATTCAGCAAAATAAAGAAAAGCTGATTGAAATCAACACTAACCGCTTCGATGAACTCAAAGCCATTCTCACTCCTGAACAATTGACCCAGGTGGCTTTGATTCGCCGGCAATGGATCAAACGATTGGAAATAATCCTGACACGACTAAAAGAAAATAATTTTACTAACCAATAATTTAGTACATGACAATTTTTACAAAAATGCCATTTAATATATTGATATTTAGGTAAATATATTTGCAAAAGACCCTAAAAATTAATATCTTTAAAGAAACTTTAGACGTTTTTTCTATGAGATAT
>JBDKRJ010000005.1:0-8401 GCA_039683455.1 Rikenellaceae bacterium
ATTGCTTCTGCATTTCTTATGAAAGTTCCAAATTCATTCAGTATTCTTTCGGTAGAAATTCTTTCACCCTTCTTACAATTAGTAACTTCACACATCCCATCATAATTTTTATCCCACAAAAAGTAACATACTCCTCCTGCAATGTCAACTCCTTGAAAACAATCTCTAGAATCATCAAAATCAATCAATTTGCGCATCCTGGCATCATTTAATATTGATTCTCTAAATTGATCAAGTCCCTTTCCTCCACTATACCATTTTGATGGCATAATCATTGATAAATAATCTGGATTTAATTTCATAGCAATATATACAAATTTATTATATACAGGAATTGCACTACTTCCTGCTCCACCTCCGTCCATAACCTGATACGGTGGATTTCCTACGATTGCATTGAATTTCATAGTTGTATCATTATTTGCTTTCCAATAATTCTTTCCATCTGGAACCTTTTTTAAGAAGTTATCGGCTTTGTTTGTTATCTGATTAATTAAATCTTCAAAGAAATGTGTATTTACTTTGGCATCAGAATAACCTACCAAAGTTCGTTTGGTGATACTCTTTGCCATTGGCGTTTTACAAATTACATAGACGTTTTCAGCGACAGTTGCATTCCAAAGCCTTAATTCGAGCGTTCCATCAAGTTCAGTCGAGCTGTATGTTTCACACTTCTTGCGGAAAATACTATACGCCACATACAACGGATAAAGTCCAGTTTTGGAGTTGATTTCGAGAATGCGTGCAGCGGGGTTTGCCAAAGTATCTGCAGTCACTTTTTCGTATTCTACAAAACGCGGCTCTTCTATTACATTTTCATGCTCCGCGTCAAAAAAGTTATAACCTCCCAGACAGTCGCTCATGTGCATATTTACAACTCGCCACGGGGTAAGAACCGTTTCTTTATCCGGGTTCTTAAACGTGGCAAACAATGCAGCAATCTTTTTCACTCGTTCGGTTGGAGATAGTTCATCGGCACTTTTTGCTAAATTCCTTATTTGCCGGCCTGCAGCAACAAAAATATCGGGATCGTAATACTTAGTGAATTTCTTGAATAGTTCCTTTGTTACTCCACGGGGCATAAATTCATCCCAAGACAGAGGATCTATAAGTTTTGCAAAGTTTTCAACAGTTATTTCTTGATCGAAAGGAGTATCTGCACCATATACCAATAAAGGAATACGGATGGATATACCTCGAAGAATCGAAATGGCAGTATCTCGGTTTTTACGTTTATTCTTAACGTATTCTATAAATTTCTGTTCTTCTAAGGTTAGCTCTTTTTTAGGTTTCTTGTAAAGTTTTTCCAGTTGATCATATTCTTCATTTGTAAAGCCTTGATCATTAATATCAATATCACCTGTTTTTTTGGTTTGCTTGCTTGCACCAATTATTTCTTTCAGTTGTTTGAAATCATCCAACGCAAGACCATCGAGTTGGAGCAGTTCATCGTTGTAAATATGATTGTCATCAAAACCGTTGCGTACGACCTTATCGGTATAGGCTCGCTTCAGCTGTTGAAGCATACTGTCCACATTGTAGGGCTGCATCCTGGAACCTTCGATGGAAATAACGGGACAATAATTCAAGAACTCTCCCATTATCTGCCGGTCATTACTGGTGGTCTTACCGGCCTTTGCCGAAATTTTACTGGCTTCTGCTATTATTTTCAATGTGCGGTCTGGCGCGAAGTCGAAAACGTAGCATTTTTCTTTTATTTTACCTCCGATGTTTGCCGGAGTCTGAACACGGAAAATGGTTTGCAGATAATTGGAAGCAGACGTGGAATATGTTCCGGCAAGCATAAATACGGCTGTCCATTCCGGTACAGAGACACCGGTCGTCAATCTGCCACACGATAAGGTAATAGTATATTCGGTTTCGTTTATAGCTTTCCGGACAGCTTGCAAGGCATCGCTGTAATTCTGTTCCTCGTCGCCGTCACCGGCTACATTCACAATCTGAAATACTCCGGAACCAAATACCGGGTGTTGTTTCATCAAGGCACTTAATGCTTTCGCTTCTTTTACTCCCGGAACCATCCAAAGTGAATGACGGAAGAAATTCCGATAGTCATCGTTTGAATAAGGATAATGGCTGTTGGCATCAGGCTTCGTTATCAGATTCAGGAAGCTTTGCACGTCGTCTTTGTGAACAAAATCACCGATACTTGCGTGTTCAGGTAAATGCTTCCTGTCTGCTTTAATATCGCCTGTCCACGTGCGGAAGAATTCTTTAAAACTAAAGGCTTTATCTTCCAAATCCTGAAATGCCGGATTTGAGAATAATTTACCTAAGGCATACGTATAAATGTTTAATTCCGGTAGTTCATCATAGGGGTTGGTGTCACAAAAATGGTTGGTAATCCAATCATTCTTTGCTTTTTGTTCCATCACATAGTCCCACGTATAAATCTCTTTCTCATCATAGTCGCTTAACAAATTGAAAGGAGTACCGGATAGTTCCAGAACTTTGGTATGCTCTTTTTTGACAGCCTCAATGACGCTTTTACCGAGATCTGTTTGTGTACCTTCGTGAGCTTCGTCAATGATGACAAAGTCCCAATTCTTTTGAAAAACTTCGTCATTCTTATCAAAGTTACCTCCAACCAAAGAAGATCCTCTTAAATCCTGAATGGAAGCAAAATAGACGTAATTCTTGCCCGATTTTTCAAGGTCTTCCAACAGGACACCTTTATCTTTCTTTTTTGAGCCGAAGATGTAAAGATCTGTATTATAAAATATTTTACCGAAATCATCATACCATCCATCGCTAACCACCGGGCGATGGGTGAAAATGATGGTCTTTTTAAAGTTCATTCGTTTGGCAACTTCCAAAGCTGTCAAGGTTTTGCCGAAACGCATCTTGGCGTTCCACAACATTCGATTGCTCTTTTTAAATTGAGCGATCGTTTTCTCTATTGCTTCCTTTTGTTCCGGACGAAAAACTATCGGATTTTTGTCAGTCGATATTTCTGTCTGGTTCAACGATTTGCGACCGTTTTTAACAACCTGCAATGCCTTCTTCGCAGTTTCCAAATCGGTGCGAAACCATTCGTTCTGTTTATGCTCGGTATCAAAATAAGAGTGTTTGATGCCGGATCGTCGCAGTACTTCGTGGACTTTGTAATCTCTTGCCACTTTGATTTTTCCTTGTTCGTCAGTATAAATTACAATTTCGGCATGCAATAGTTCATAGGATATTCCTGCTGTTCCGGTATATTGATTGATGCGCTCTTTGGCTGCCTGATTTAGTTCACGACATGATGGCAATAATTCTTCATAGGTTTTTTTTGTATGAAGAGTGGCATCTCCAACTTTTAACAAACCTTTGTGCGCTTCGTCGTTGATCCTGAAAACATAAATCAACTTATAATCAAAAGTCGAAATAAACTTATTTTCCATGGTTTCCTCCTTTCAATAAGGATACATATTTCAATGTTCCTCCGGTTTTCCAGTCTTTTATCTTGCAATATATTCCATTATGTTTGTAGATGTTGTTTTTCAAGCAACCTTCACAAGGAACTATTTCTTCTTCTGTGTCAAACAAATTGTAAGAAATCACTTTCAAGTCTCGACAACTGTTGGGTACAACTCCTTTTAAACCATCCATTTGCCATATATTCCACGAGATAATGTTGGCAATTTCCAGCATGTAGTCTTTGGACGGTTTACGTCCAAATTTATCTTTATAATAATCGGCAAATGAATATAAGATATTTTCACGAGCGAGGAGCAGATTATCGCCTTGCCATTCATAACCATAGATACTCTGAACTGCCGTCTTTGCCCATTGGTACCAATCGCTCTCATTGTTTGTATTCTCCGTGACAACCCTCAGTTTACGATCCAGTAACCCTATTCTGTCTTTTGTCGGAATCGGATCTCCGGATATGGTGTCGTACCTGCTCGCTAAATATGGAGCTTCACCACAAGAAACTTCCAATCGTTCTTCCAAAACATAGTCTTGCCATGTTTTGCCCGTTTTTGATGGAAAAGGAATGGAGCGTGCTTGTGTTGTCCATCCGTTAACGAGTTCAATATTAAAAATGTTTTCAGCCCCAAACCACGCCTTGTCAATAAGATTGTTTTGTTTATTGCATATCCACGAAGGCGTAAAAACTTCAGCTTTGTCTCGTACACGTGCTATTTGTTCTTTCTTGTTTTTTTCAACACGAGGTTTGATGAGATTCCCGTTCTTGCCGGAAATAAGGGGTATGTCAATTTGTTCATTAACGGAATATTCTGGTCTATGCGACGCATAATTGTCCGTTGCCCAGATTATATTCTGTTTTGTGCTATTGTCTTTGAGTAAAATAGTCAATAGTTGACGATCGTATCTCAACACATCATTTTCTTTTATGTCAACTTTATTTCTGTCTGTCATTTTCTTCTAATCTGTAAAGTCTCCATATCCACTTAGTTTTTTTTATTCATTCTCCTCGTAGAATGGAATAAATCTTTGATGTCAACCTCCAAAATCTCGGCTATGCGAGTAAAGGTTTCGACAGATGGTTGAGCGTGGTTGTTACACCATCTTGAAATCGTAGCAGGATCTTTCCCTAATTGTTCGCCAAGCCATTTCCCGCTCTTATTCTTCTCAACAAGAAGTATTTTCAGCCTATTTATCTGCTTCATATCTGTTTTTGTTATGACCTAAAGTACAAAGATATTGATTTAATTGATATGATCATATCGTATTGAATAACTTGCCTGAATATATAAAATACTAATCTAAGCAAAAAACGACAGTGCAACGATTAATGTGTGTATTCGATGCAATAAATGCAACGATAATTTTAAAATGCAAAGAATAGGATGTATATTTGCAGCAAAATATGCGACGAATGAAAACATTTATACACCAATTAGATAATTGGCCGAATTTTTCATGGAGAATTGATGAGTTCATAAACTTATTGAGCGAAGTGAGAAATTTGCAAGGACGGCTAATGGGAAGAATGGAATCATTAGGTTTTGACCTAAGAAATGAAGCTATGCTTGATACATTGACCCTTGATGTATTAAAATCAACAGAAATTGAAGGTGAAATATTAAATCCTGAGCAAGTCCGTTCTTCGATTGCAAGAAGATTAGGAATGGAAATAGCAGGTTCAGTTGAGTCGGATAGGAATGTGGATGGCATGGTTGAAATGATGATTGATGCAACCCAAAATTGTTTCAACCCATTAACAGTAGAAAGGCTTTTTGACTGGCATGCAGCATTATTTCCAACAGGAAGAAGTGGAATGTATAAAATTACAGTTGCAGATTGGAGAAATGATTCCACAGGTCCAATGCAAGTCGTGTCGGGAGCTTTGGGCAAGGAAAAGGTTCATTTTCAAGCCCCTGATTCATCTTTTGTAGAAGTTGAAATGAATCGGTTTTTGGATTGGTTTAATAAAGCTGAGGGAATAGATTTGGTAATAAAAGCTGCCGTCGCTCATTTATGGTTTGTAACTATACACCCATTTAACGATGGGAATGGTCGAATAACCAGAGCCCTGACAGACATGTTATTAGCACAATCTGATAAAAGCACACAGCGGTTTTATAGCATGTCTGCCCAAATCAGACTTGAAAGGGAACAATACTATGAAATACTTGAAAATACACAAAAAGGGAATCTTGATATAACTGACTGGATTAAATGGTTTTTAAGTTGTTTGATAAATGCACTGAAATTGACCGACACTGTTTTGAATCGAGTGTTATTTAAAGCTGATTTTTGGAATAAACATACCAAAACGGTAATCAACGAAAGACAGAAAAAGTTATTAAGCAGGATCTTGGATGGATTTGAAGGAAAGTTGACATCCTCAAAATGGGCAAAAATTGCGAAATGCTCAAAAGATACTGCAATACGAGATATTAACGATTTAATAAACAAAGATATATTACAAAAGGAAGAAGCAGGAGGAAGAAGTACAAATTACGAATTGAAATAAATGCCAGTTCATATAGTTATTCCGAATCGTTAGCTTTTTTTCAAAATTTGTATTTGGCAAATAATACTGACACTATATAGAAAATTGAACAGACAACAATAAACTGATAAGTACCAATTCTCTGTTTTTTACAGTAATAGTAGCTTCATTCTGTCAAATATCGACAATGGATTGAAAAATAATTATATTTACTATCAAAATAACTATATTTTATTATGAGAAATTTTCACCCTATAAGGGTTCTGTTTTTTGCCTTGTCTCTGACAATGGCTTTCGCCTGCTCCCATACCAGCAAAGAAGTAAAGAGTAACATTATTAATGTCGCCGGTAGTATCGGGGGAGGAAGAATTACGGATATAAGCGAAGTCGTATCCGATATCCGGTATATTCCGCTGGAAACATCTTCCGTTTCTCTGGTAGGTGAGACTCAGAGAATTTTTTTAGAAAACGACAGGATATATATCAAAGACAGAAATTATAGTATGTCAATATTTGATTTAAACGGGAAATTCATTACAAAGTTTTGTAAAAGAGGGCGCGGGCCCGAGGAGTATTCTTTAGGCGCAGAAATATATCCGGCTCCGCATAGTGGAGAAATTCTGGTGAATTCTCTTGGCGAGAGTTTAAGTATTTTACGATACAATATTTCGGGAAGATTAATCGGTAGATTTGATACTCCTAAAGATACTAATTTCAGGACTACATGGCCGGTAATGCTTAATGACAACGCCTATGTGGCAACAATAAATATATATTTTAATAAACCCGTGTTCTCATCTGTCGTATATGATTCTCTGGGTAAGACCAAGCTCCTTGTTCCTATACCGGAACTGGCCCCGTATAAATCATTCGACCTTCCGGAGTTTGTTCTTATGAATAAGGACGGGGCATTAACAACTGTAAAGGATGAGTCAAAAATTAAAAAATATTCCAATCCGGACCGGCCGTTTCTATATAAATTCAAAGATAATATAAGGCTGGTTTATGACAGTAACGATACTGTGCTTTCCATCGATGCCAATATGCATATTGACACATCATACATATTCAATTATGGTGAGTACAAGAACAACTCAATGGACAGATCGTCCATATCTGCTACTAAAGGAAAACACGTTTCTATCATTGGCAGAAACAAGATGATGGAAACAGAAGGCTTTCTGTTTATGCAGTTTGCTTTGAGGGATTACGCACACGAACCTTACGAAAAACTCAGAGCGAACAGGAAGGGTTACTATGCACTTAACGATGCCTATGCAATTTATAATAAGAAAAGCGGGGAATTCTGGTTCCTCAACCAGACAGAAAAGGGTGTTCTGGGATTTCGCGAAAATCTGATGGGCGGACCTCCGTTCTGGCCAACGTATGTATCTTCTGACAATAGTGTAGTAATGATAATCCCGGCTATTTCCCTGATCGAATACGCCGAAACACACAAAGTCTCATCAGAATTGAGCGAGATCATTAAAAAACTGAAGGACACCGATAATCCTGTGGTAGTAATCGCAAAATAATAGTTAATTTTATAACAAAATTACACCCTCAATGATAAAAAATATAATCACCCCTATTGCCGCATTTTCAATAAAAATACCGGCGGGTTAACACTTATGAATCAACCCGTAAAAAGGCCCTGTATTCTGGCCAAAAGCAGAAAACCAGAAGTGTTCAAAAAAAATTAAAGAGTTGGCGGCCGGCATAAACGAGTCCGACAACCCCGTAATTGTAATAGTTAAACAAAAATAACCTAAAAAATTATCCTGAAATGGTAAAAAGAGAGACACATATTTTATCAATTATAATTGCTGTAGCTTTTACTGTTGTCTCCGATTTGCTTAACGCCGAGGGTAAGGGCACAGTGCAACAAAAAAATCATCTTAAAATGACGCTCCAGGAAGTTATAGAAACAGCCAGGGAGCAATCTTCCTCTGCGTTGGTGGCAAAGCACAACTTTCTGGCAGATTACTGGCAGTACCGCTCATACAAGGCGCAGTTCATGCCCTCGCTTAATCTTACCGCATCACTTGGTCAATACAACCGCTCTCTTGTTGCGCTTCAAAACAGCGAAACAGGAGAAATCGATTATATAGCAAACGACAATCTTAGAAACAGCCTCTCGTTGTCAATAGATCAGAATATTGCAGCAACAGGAGGATCCATATCCGTTACAACAAACCTCAACCGACTCGACCAGTTCTCTTCGTCAGAAAATATTATCTACAATTCTCAACCGATAAACTTATATTACTCCCAGCCTATAATGGCTTTCAACACTTTAAAGTGGGAGAAGGTAATAGAACCTAAAAAGTATGAAAGCGCAAAGAGAGCGTATCTGGCAAGCATGGAAGAGATTAACACAACAGTCACTTCTCTCTTTTTTAATGTTCTTGCTGCACAAATGGCCCTTGAGATGGCAGAAAAGAACTACAGTTCCACAGAGTTAGCCTCAAAGAT
>JBDKRJ010000006.1:0-178323 GCA_039683455.1 Rikenellaceae bacterium
CGGCTTTAGGCCATTTTTTGGCCAGTCTGTTAATTTTGGAGACTTCAGAGGAGGTGAAGTTATGATGATCCCGAAATTCCAGACGGCCAATTATCCTGTAATTGCTCAGAAGATGATAAATAAGTGGCAGGGGATTGGCAATGGCGGTAATCAGAATCGCAAATTTGGAGTATATGTACCTTCTGTCTGCCCCTTCAAATATACTGTCCGGTTCTCCGTAAGATATGTTTGAGAAAAGTAACTTTTGCTTTGAACTCAGCCTTAGATTTTTTCCCCACTCAAACCTGTCCTCGGGAGATATTTCATCTGGGCATTTTGTAACAATAATTATATCTGCTCGTTGAATTTGTTCCGGAAGGTCTCTGAGTCTGCCTATAGGAAAAAGGAACTCTTTATCCAACGGCATGCTGTAGTCTACGAGGACTATGTTAGTTTTTGGCGATATCCACCGGTGCTGGAATGCATCATCGAGAAGAATAACTGTCGGCCTCTGCTCTGGCGGCAAGACAAGAAGTGTTTCGACTCCCTTAACTCTTTTCTCACACACAGCCACAATTACATCTGCAAACTTCTTCTTCATCTGAAGGGGCTCATCTCCTACCTCCGATACTTTATCGTTAACCTCCACAAGGCGGAACCCTCTGGTTTTTCTACCGTAGCCTCTTGAGAGTACTGCAACTTTGTATTTTGGAAGTAGTTCTTTAATAAGAAACTCTGTATGAGGCGTTTTGCCCGTTCCGCCCATTGAAATGTTTCCTATAGATATTATAGGTATATCAAATTTCTTTGATTCGAATATTCCTTTGTCAAAAAGAAAATGTCTGAATTTTAGTGTGTAGTACAGAGGAAAAAGAAGTAATTTGTTTACAAATGTGTATATCATCTGTTAGTTATTTTCTTGTGAATAAGTTTGTTCTATCTGGTCAATAATTTTTAGTAATTCTGTATGGCTGTTTTCCGTTACCAGTTGTAATTTTATATCTTTAAAATGGGGTAATGCCTTAAAATAATGTGAAAGGTGTCTTCTCATCTCCAGTACTCCTACCCTTTCTCCCTTTACCTCCACGGATTTTATAAGGTGTCGTTTGGCAAGTTCGGCCTTTTCTCTTACAGTAAGTTCGGGCATTAGTTCGCCGGTCGCAAGGTAGTGTTTTATCTCCTTGAACAGCCATGGCCTTCCGTAGGTAGCCCTTCCTATCATTATTCCATCCACTCCATATTTGTCAAAGGCCTCTTTGGCTGCTACGGCCGACGTTATATCGCCGTTGCCGATTATGGGAATATGCATTCTCGGATTGTTTTTTACTTCTGCGATAAGTGTCCAGTCGGCCTCACCTTTGTAAAGTTGCGACCGGGTCCTGCCATGTATGGTCAGAGCTGAAATTCCCACATCCTGTAAGCGTTCAGAAAGCTCAACAATATTTTTGGATTCTTCGTCCCAGCCCAGTCTTGTCTTTACGGTAACCGGCAATTTTACTGCATCTACAATTCTTTTGGTAATCTCTATCATCTTTTCCGGATATCTCATCATGCCGGATCCTGCTCCTCTGTGTGCAATTTTGCTTACAGGACAACCGAAATTAATATCTATCAACGAAGGATTTGCTGTTTCTGCAATCTTTGCAGCTTCTTCCATTGCTTCTGGAAGGTGACCATATACCTGTACACCTATCGGCCTTTCGTATTCAAAGGTCTCCAGCTTGGCCAGGGATTTTTTTGCGTCCCTGATTAGTCCGTCAGAAGAGACAAACTCGGTATACATCATATCTGCTCCGAACTCTTTACAGATATACCTGAACGAGGCGTCTGTCACATTTTCCATCGGGGCGAGAAAGAGGGGGTTTTCTCCAAGCTCAATTTCTGCAATCTTCATGATGCAAAAGTATAAATTTGTAAAAGAATAAAAAAGAGTAATTTTGTTGTTCTAAATTAGGTGAAAGGATGAGCAAGAAAAAAATTAGCAGGATAGGAGTGTTAACATCCGGGGGAGATGCACCCGGTATGAATGCTGCCGTTAGAGCTGTCGTAAGAACAGCAATTTACAATCAGCTTGAAGTTGCAGGAGTTATACGAGGGTACTCGGGCCTGCTGAACAAGCAATTCATGAGCATGCAATCTCATTCAGTATCAAAAATTATCTCGCAGGGCGGAACAATTCTTAAATCATCGCGCTGCCCGGAATTCAAGAACAGGGAGATGAGGGAGCTTGCATATGAGAATTTAAAGGAGGCGTGTATCGATGCACTTGTCGTTATTGGTGGGGATGGTTCTTTCCGTGGAGCTAACCTGCTGTATAAGGAATTCGGATACCCGGTGGTGGGAATTCCCGGGACTATCGACAACGATATTTACGGAACTGATTACACTATCGGATTTGACACTGCTATAAATACGGCTGTTTCGGCTGTTGACAAACTAAGGGATACTGCTGATTCTCACAATATAATTTTCTTTGTGGAGGTCATGGGAAGAGATTCCGGATTTATTGCTCTGAATACAGCAATTGCGACAGGTGCAGAGGCTACTCTGCTTCCAGAAGTCCATACAGACATAGACAAACTATGCAGCTACATGGAATTGGACAGACGCAAGAACAAGACTTCAGGGATTATTATTGTTGCGGAGGGCGAAGACGGAGGGGGTGCAATTGAGGTTGCGGAGAAGGTGAAAGTCAAGCTTCCGAATTATGAAATGCGTGTAACTACCCTTGGGCATATTCAACGTGGTGGTTCTCCAAGTTGCAACGACAGAGTACTGGCAAGTCTTCTTGGACACGAAGCTGTTAATGCAATAATTCAGGGGCGTTATGGAGTCATGGTTGGTCAGATGCAAAATCAGACTGTATATACTCCATTTGAGGAGGCTTGTACAAGGCACAATGAGATTAATAAAAATTGGCACGAAATAAGCCGGATTTTGTCGCTTTAAAAAATAGTTATATCTTTGCAGCCCCCTATTTTATGGGGAAATCGCAACAAAATTAATGTATTAATCTAAAAATCAACAAAGTGGACACATTGAGTTACAAGACCGTGTCGGCAAATGCAGCTACCGTTACCAAAGGGTGGGTAGTTATTGATGCCACCGATCAAGTATTGGGCCGACTTTCTTCAAGAGTAGCACTTATTCTTAGAGGAAAGGACAAAGCCAATTATACCCCACATGTGGACTGCGGAGATAATGTAATTATTATCAATGCCACAAAAGTTCGCTTCACGGGTAAAAAGTTGACAGATAAGGTGTATATTCGTCACACCGGTTATCCCGGCGGGCAGAGATTTGAAGCTCCAAGAGAGTTGTTAAAACGTAAGCCGTTAGCCGTAGTTGAGCACGCCGTTAAGGGCATGCTGCCAAAAAATAAACTTGGAGCAGAGTTATTCCGTAACCTTTTTGTTTATGAAGGGTCGGAACATCCTCACCAGGCACAGCAACCAAAACAAATTAATTTAAACGAAATTTAAACAGAGCATGGAAGTAATTAACGCCCTTGGAAGACGGAAATCAGCAGTTGCTCGCGTTTATGTACACACAGGCAAAGGTAATATTACGATTAACAACAGACCTCTTGAGGAATATTTCAAAGAGGAGACACTTCAGTATATCGTAAAGCAGGCTTTAGAGCTAACCAACACTCTCTCTCAATTCGACATCAAAGTTAACCTGGATGGCGGAGGAATAAAGGGACAGGCAGAGGCTCTTCGCTTAGGAATCGCTCGTGCTCTTTGCAAGATCGATGTAGAAAATTACCGTCCTATGTTAAAGTCAAATGGCCTTCTGACTCGTGACCCACGTGAGGTTGAGAGAAAGAAACCTGGTCAGCCTGGCGCTCGTAAACGCTTCCAATTTAGTAAACGTTAGTATTTTATTATTAACAGAAGGCTGATGACCTTGCACAGTTTGGATTAAAAACCACAGGATCTATAACCACAAAATCTATAAATCACATTATCTGTTATATAGCTACCAGGGTTTGTCCGGCTGCGGAAAATCTGAGAGACTGGTAAAACGAGTAAATCTACAAATACCACTACTCCCGATTGAAATAAAGAGAAAAATTAAAATTAAGAAAAATTAAAACAATGCCAAGAACAAATTTCCAAGACCTACTTGATGCAGGTGTACATTTTGGCCACTTAAAGAGAAAGTGGAATCCAAAAATGGCTCCCTACATTTTCATGGAGAAGAACGGGATCCATATCATTGATCTGCACAAGACCGTTATCAAGATAGATGAAGCTGCGAACGTTATGAAACAACTGGCTCGTGCCGGTCGTAAAATTCTATTTGTAGCCACAAAAAAACAGGCAAAAGATATAGTTGCAGAAAATGCCAAAGCTGTTAACATGCCTTATGTTACAGAACGCTGGCCAGGTGGAATGCTTACTAACTTCCCAACTATCCGTAAGGCTGTTAAGAAGATGAACACCATTGACAAAATGCTTACTGACGGTACTTTTGAAACTCTTGCGAAACGTGAGAGATTGCAAGTTACCCGTCAAAGGGCAAAATTAGAGAAGAACCTGGGATCAATCGCAGATCTTAACCGTCTGCCTTCTGCCCTGTTCATTATCGACATCCAAAAGGAAATGAATGCTGTAAAAGAGGCAAATCGTCTGAATATACCAGTAATCGCTATGGTTGATACTTGTTGCGATCCGGGTCCGATTGATTACGTGATTCCTGCAAACGACGATGCAGCTAAATCTATAGCTATAGTTATGAATATTATTTGCCAGGCAATTTCTGAAGGTCTGTCTGAGAGGAAGATGGAGAAAGAAAAAGAGGGACCTGCAGAAAGTAGAGAGATTGCTCCTGAGGGTGGCAAAAAGATGCGTACCCGCAAATCTGCTCAAAAACCAACAGAAAGTGCAACAGAAGGTGAAGTGAAAGAAGTTTCTACTCAAGCTCCGGAAGTGACTACTGTTGTTGCACCAAAAGTGGTTGCAGATGTTGCACCGGAAGTGGTTGCAGATATTGCACCAGATGCAACTGAAGAAAAAACTCCGGAAGTGACAGAAAACGAGACTACTGTATAGAGCTAATTATTAACACTTTTAAATCAAATAAAATGGAAATCAAAGCGACAGAAGTTGCCAAATTACGCCATATGACCGGTGCCGGCATGATGGACTGTAAAAGTGCATTGGTTGAAGCTAATGGTGACTTCGATAAGGCAAAAGATATAATTCGTGAGAAAGGAAAACTTGTAGCTGCCAAAAGAGCCGACCGTGAAACTACAGAAGGTTCAGTTATTGCTAAAGTAAGTGCCAACAATAAAAAGGCAATTTTGACTTGTCTTGGCTGTGAAACAGATTTTGTAGCGAAAAACGCTGAATTTCAAAAACTTGCCAATGAGATTGCAACTGCAGCTCTCAATGCTTTTCCTGCAGATCTAACTGCTCTTAAAGCTGTGAAAATCGATGGTCAAACTATCGAAGAGGCCGTAACACAACAAACTGGAAAAAGTGGAGAGAAACACGCAGTACCTGTTTACAATAAGCTTGAAGCACCTTACATTGCATCTTATATCCACACAAATGGAAAACTTGCCACAATAGTTGGTTTCTCAAAAGAGATCAGCCTGGAAGTTGGTAGAGAGATAGCAATGCAAATCACGGCTATGAACCCTGTTTCAATAAGCAAGGACGACTGTCCTAAAGATGTTATCGAAAAAGAACTTGAAATCTACCGCATACAGATACGTGAAGAAGGTAAACCTGAAAGCATGGTTGAGCAGATTGCAAATGGCAAGCTGAACAAATTCTTTAAGGAGAGCACTCTGGAAGAACAAACTTTCGTTAAAGACGGCAAAATTACCGTAGCCGCTTACCTGAAAACCATAGACCCAGAGGTTAAAGTAACCGGTTTCTTTCGTTACTCCCTGAACGACTAATTCACACATATGTGTCCCACCCATATGTGTCCAAGTCATTCGTGGGATAGTGCTGTCTATCTGTGAATAACATAAACACCGCAAATTGTGTAGTGTCTTATATATCAATGCTTTCCCACGAATGGCTTGGACATCCGCACGAATTCGTAGCAAACATGTAAAAGGGAGGCTATCTGTCCATAACTGGCATTGGTAGAATTTATCAACATAATTGATACTTCCCGCAATTCATCTTTTGTTAAAAAAGACAAAAGCCTCCCATTCAATATTTTAGAAAGTTCAAAACTTAATTCAAAATCCGAGATCCTTACCCACCTATCTTCTTTCTCCCTTATCTCTGAATCTGAAATATTCGTGGCCAAAAGCATTTCCATGAATTCGCTCTTAGAATTGAAGAGTGCCTCAACAAACGTGGTATCAATCGGCAAGTAGTGGTAATGGCTTTTCCCGCTGAAATAAATTTTTGCAGAAGACCATTCGTATTCATAGGGCGTTTTACATAATCGCGTTTTCACGGGATTTTGGAGAATATAAACAATAGAACTTTTGATCTTTTCAATGCTATCTTTAGGTGCACTGTTAAATGGGCTTTGACATAGTCTGTCTGATAATTTATATTTCCGATTATACCAGCATACAAAACTCTGCAAGACAGAAGACATAAAACCACTCAGGTCTTTTGCTTTTACAAGTAAATGAATATGATTATCCATCAGTACATAGGCATAAATTTTCACCTCTTGAATCAATGAAAATTTTTCGAGTCTTTTACAGAATTGTATTCTGTCCTCGATGTCGTAAAAAATGATGTTTTTTGAATTTCCCCTAATGTAAACATGGTAGATTTCCCTCCTCCTACTTTAAATTAAATTAGACTGACTCAAAGTTACTAAAAGAAATTTATTGTCCAATTTTTCTGTCCACCTACCACCTATGCGTCCAAGGCATTCATGGGATAATACTAGTTATCAGAAAGTTGGAAGTTTCGAATATTTTTCATAATCCATTATAAACCAATGATTTCCCATGAATGCCTTGGGACGCATTAACGCATAGGTGGGACGCATAGGTGGTAGGTGGAACATATTAGGTGGCGGAAGAAGAAAAGAAGGATTTGGTCTGGTAAGATTTTTTTATACCTTTGCATCCACAAAATCTTCAGGGCAGGGTGTAATTCCCGATCGGCGGTATAGTCCGCGAGCCATAAAGGCAGAACCGTTTGAAACTACGGTACCGGCAGTAAAGTCTGAATGAAAGAGGAAATTATGAATACAAAAAGAATAAACCCAATCCGCAGGGCCTTGATGTTATGCATCCCCCTGCTCTTCCATTCAAGTGGATCCATTTACTCAATCGAATCTTCAGATGAATTATCCGAATTTCACGTCGGACAAAGTTTTGCTCAACACGCTGACATATTATTTGTCAGCGGTGAATCTGTAATCACGTCGCATGTAGTTAAGCCGCACAAAGCGATACCGCATAAAGTGAAACGACTTGTTGTTGTTCAATCACATCAGCAGGATAGCCTTGAGATTTATCTCAAGGAAATTACACTCTCAGCGTCATTCGTAAACGAGCGCTCGTCACCGTTAAGATTAAAGACGATAAGTCATGCTGAAATTGAACGAAAGGCAATAGGAGCGACCTATCCTGAACTGCTAAAAGACATTCCGGGCATTTATGCAACAAGTGAATCGGGCAGCTACGGAGATGCAAAAATCAATATACGAGGTTTCAAGCAGGAGAACATCTCGGTGATGCTTAACGGGATTCCCGTCTCCGGACTTGTTACAGGAAATATGTTCTGGAACAACTGGTTGGGACTTTCAGACGCAACAAATTCAATCCAGGTACAGAAGGGAATTGGTGCGTCAATGCTCTCCGACAACTCCGTGGGAGGAACCATAAATATTATTACAAACACTACAAAGCAAAAGCCATCCTTTTCCACAGGCATCTACTATACCGATTACGGACAGGGAAAGAGCTTCTTCAACCTAAATACAGGACAAACCCGCAAAGGCTGGGCAATGTCCATGATGGCCTCATATGCATGGGGAAAAGGTTATGTAGAAGGGTCAGACATAAACTCCTGGGCATATATGCTCAACGTAAGCAAAAAAATAAATGCCCAAAACAGATTTTTGCTTACTGTGCTTGGTTCCCCGGAGCGGCATCAGCAGAGGTCCGTCAGGTTAAGTCAGACAGAAATTGACAAGTACGGCCTTAAATACAGTAAAAACTGGGGGTATCTGAATGGCAAATCAAAAAATCTAAGTGAGAACTTTTATCACAAGCCGTACATTACCCTAAATCACTTCTACACAGCGAGCGACAAACTGGATGTATCAAATACCCTGTACCTTTCAGTAGGCTACGGAGGAGGAAAATGGTCAGAATCCAAAGGAACACGTATTATTGATTATCAAAAGGATGGACATATAAACTGGGATGCGGTAGTCGAAGCAAACAAAGCAGTCTCAGGACAGGCAGAAGCAGGTTCTTCAAGAAACATTCTGAGTGATTATCTTGCCGGACACACACAGACTGGCTTTAAAAGCAATATAAGCTACCAGCTGAGCAAAAAACTCAACATGCAGGGAGGTCTTCATTATCAATACTATTCAACATGGGAGAAAGAGCGGATTACAGATCTCCTTGGGGGTCAATACTGGTATGAGGACTATGCCAGTAAATCACTTGCAGGTGTAGCCGGACGGAATCCTATCAAGAAGGTAGGAGATTATGTACGCACCAACAACGGCAAAATAATAAATCACGCAACAATACATATTAGCGGAAATTACAAGAGTGACAAATGGGACATAAGAGGAGGCACTTCAATAATGTGGAGCAGCTATAAAAGGTGGGATAAGTACAATTATGCCGACAATCCAACCAGTCTTGCAACCTCAGTAAACAGCCCCACCGCCTCTGCTTTTGGCTATAGTGTAAAAGGAGGAGCTCTGAACAGATTGACTAAAAGAAGTTCCGTATATTTAAACGCAGCAGTTTACAGTCGTCTGCCATACTCAGATGTTTTCTTTTCGAGCGGCACAAACCAGCTCACCACCAACGTAAAAAACGAACGAAACCTGCTTGCAGAATTAGGCTATAGATATATACACCAAAGAGGATCATTAGAGATCACCGGATACTGGGCTTACTGGGAGAACAAGACAGTCATGTCCGACCCCTACAAACAACTTGACAACACCACATACAGATATATGGTCCAAGGACTTGACGCACTTCACTACGGACTCGAATTCAATATGGGCCACGACCTTACACACTGGCTCAATCTGAACGCATACGCATCACTGGGTAACTGGAAATGGAAAAATGACGTTTCCGCAAAGATCTATGACGACTACTCCGGGATACTGATTGATGAAGTAAATGTGTACAGCAACGGCCTTCCGGTTGGAGATGCCCCACAGACACAACTCTCGGTTTTAGCTGAGATCAGGCTATTCAAAGGAGTCCTGTTAAATGCCGACTGGAAATACAACAGCAGGCTTTATGCAGATTTTGACCCAACCTCAAGAAATAACGCGACAGACAGAAAATCATCATACCGACTTCCCGATTACAATTTAATAAATATCGGGCTCACATGGAAACAAAACTGGAAAAGTCTTAGCACGACGCTCTTTCTGAATATCAACAACCTCTTAGATAAACAATATATTGAGAGAGGAAAAGACGGTACCGGCCACACACTCGAGAGCTTCAGCGGTTACTGGGGGTTTGGTATTAACGGAAGTGTGGGAATCAAGATAGAGATGTAGGTAATGTGCTAATTTGCTATTGCCTATTGCCTATTGGACTTATGATATCGAGGACACGTTCGCTCGCACCTACGTTTTTCTCAATATACTCCCTGCTGATAGCACCGCATTTGCCACACATCACATCATCGGACAGAAATTTATTAACATGTAAATTAAGATCCCTTATTCTGGTAATGCTTATGGCACCGCCCAAGCCTACTAAATCCACAGCTTCTTTGAATTTCTTGTACTTAGGCCCGAAAATTACAGGCCTTCCGTAAGTAGACACCTCAAGAATGTTGTGAATTCCGGCACCAAAACCGCCTCCAATATATGCAAAAGAACCATACTTATACACCTTGGACAAAATTCCTATGGAATCGATGATTAAAACCCTGGCCTCTCTAAGTCTGGCCTCAATCCTCGCATCAATTTTAACATCCTTAATCTGACTGTACTTTATCACCTTGTATTCAGAAAAATAGGTACAAATCTTAGCAATATGGTTATGATGCACCTCATGAGGAGCGATAATTAACTTATTAAAAGGTAAATTATGGAAGATTGCAGCAATCATCTCCTCGTCAATTGGCCATGTGCTTCCTGCAACCCAGCAAGGGCTGATCTGAGCAAAAATTCTGATATGTTCAACATTGCCATTAGCAATTGTAATCTGATTGACCCTGTCAAATCTCGTATCACCACTAACCGTAACATTATCAATTCCAATTTTATGAAGAAGAGCAGCAGAAGCCTGATCCTGAACAAAGAGATGAGTAAAATTCCTCAGCATTTGTCGGAACAATCCTCCATACCATCTGAAAAATCTCTGCCCCGGCATAAAAATGGCAGACGCAACATAAGTAGGAATCCCCCTATGTTTTAACTCATAGAGATAATTGAACCAAAATTCGTACTTGATAAAAATAGCCATGTGCGGCTTCACAATATCCAAAAAAGCGACAGCATTATCTTTACTGTCAATAGGAAGATAAAAAACCCATTCCGCAAGAGGATAATTCTTTCTAAGTTCATAGCCCGAAGGAGAGAAGAACGTAAGCAGAATCTTATGAGAAGGGTTGCGTTGTTTGTAAGATTCAATCAAAGGCCTCCCCTGCTCAAACTCACCAACAGAAGCACAATGAACCCACAAAATAGGATCACCTGTATTTACTACCTGAGAGCGCATCATATCCAAAAGGCCAATCCTTCCATGATAGAAGAGAGAGGCTTTCTTATTAAAAAGTCCCAAAACACAGGACATTGAGTAGTAAAGCTTTAAGGCAATATGGTATAGAATTTTCAAACCCTCCTTTAAAATTTGTGGCGAATATAGTCAAAAAACGGTATTTTTGCGTAGATTCAATTTTAAATGAAAAATTCACTCGAACTATTTGGCAAATACTTTCTTCTTATGAAGATAGTATTCAGCAAACCAGAAAAAGGCAAACTCTTTTGGAAACAGTTCTTTATAGATGCAGAGAAGCTAGTCATCAATTCCATTCCCATCATTGCTGTTATCTCTGTTTTTATAGGAGCCGTAATAGTTATACAGACAGCAAGCAACATGGAAAATCCCTTTATTCCCAAAATGTATGTCGGTTATATGGTCAGAGAGAGCCTCGTGCTGGAATTCTGCTCCACAATGATTGCATTAATATTAGCAGGAAAAGTAGGCTCCAACATCTCATCAGAGATCGGAAGCATGAGAATAACCGAGCAGATAGACGCCATGGAGATGATGGGTATAAACTCCGCCAGTTATCTGATACTCCCAAAGATAGCCGCATCGACCATTTTGAATCCATTGCTTATGATCATTAGTTTCACGCTCGGACTGCTGGGCGGCGCACTTATAATAATGTTTACAGGAATTATCACACTCAGCCAGTATTCAGACGGACTTCATTACGCCTTCCGAGTTTACTACATTTTCTACAGTATGATAAAGATGGCCGCATTTAGTTTTATAATAACAAGTGTGTCATCGTTTTATGGATACTATGCTTCAGGAGGATCATTAGGAGTAGGAAGCTCCAGCACAAAAGCAATTGTAGTGAGCAGCGTATCCATACTCGTCGTCAATTTGATTATTACCCAGCTTATGCTAAATTAGAGCCTGGCTGATGCCCAACTAACCCAACTAACGCCCGGAAAAGATGATTCGAGTAATAAAATTAAATAAGTTTTTTGAAGGCAAGCAAGTCTTAAAAGATATCACAATAAATTACCAGCCTGGAGAGTGTTCGCTAATAATCGGAGCAAGCGGTTCCGGAAAGACAGTACTATTAAAATCACTGGTAGGCCTTCACGAACCAGACAGCGGAGAAGTGTGGTACGAAGACGTACTATTCAACAAACTCAATTTTCAGGCAAAGAAGAATATCCGCAAAGAGATCGGAATGCTTTTCCAGGGAAGCGCTCTATTTGACTTTGCAACTGTAGAAGAGAATGTCCGGTTCCCGATGGATTTTTTCACCGACTGGAATAACGAACAAAAGCTGGACCGTGTCAATTTTTGCCTACAAAGAGTAAACCTTGAAAATGTTAACAAATTATATCCCAATGAACTGAGCGGAGGAATGCAAAAAAGAGTGGGAATAGCAAGAGCGATCGCCCTAAATCCAAAATACCTTTTCTGCGACGAACCAAACTCCGGGCTCGACCCGCATACATCAATACTGATAGACCAGCTCATTTTTGAGATAACAAAGGAGTATAACATAACCACTATAATCAACACTCATGATATGAACTCTGTAATGGAGATAGGCGATACTGTAGGATTTATCTATAACGGAGAGTTATTATGGGAAGGAGACAAAAACAACATACTAACCTCAAACCATAAGGAGCTGAACGAATTTGTTTTTGCTTCCAATATGGCCAAGAGAATAAAAAAAATGAGTAATCTATGATTATTTCACAGGAGTAACGGAGATAATTTTAACATCACTCAACGGCCTGTCCAAATGATTAGTAGCCACAGAAGCAATTTTATCAATCACCTCAATACCCTGTATGGTCTCACCAAAAACTGTATA
This sequence comes from Rikenellaceae bacterium, assembly GCA_039683455.1. Lineage (GTDB taxonomy): Bacteria > Bacteroidota > Bacteroidia > Bacteroidales > UBA932 > Bact-08. Next base: position 12,717 of record JBDKRJ010000006.1, read on the forward strand.
ATCACCATTCAGTTGAGCACAACTGGCAGCATCCTGAACAAGATAGAACTGAGATCCGGAAGACTCCTTTTTAGGATTGCTCTCATCACCCCTGCGTGCAGCAGCCATAGCACCCTTTTTGTGTTTGAACACAGGAAGAATCTCTGCCGGAATTGTATAGCCCGGACCGCCTGTGCCAAATCTTGCAACATTTGCGGTATCTTTTGTAAGAGGGTCACCTGTCTGAATCATAAATCCCTTGATAACCCTGTGAAACAGGATACCATCATAAAATTTTTCTGAAGCAAGTTTTACAAAATTATCTCTGTGAAGAGGAGTCTCTTTGTAAAGTTTTATTCTGATCGCACCCATAGTAGTAAGGATATCAAAAACAGGTTCTTCCGGAAGCTCTGCCGGATTAAATGCTAAAGTCGTCGCCATTTTTACTGTATCTTCTTTTTTTGTTTGTTCCTCCTGCTGTACAGTTCCTTTATTACTCTTGCATGAGTAAACAACTAACGGCAAGATAATCAATAGTTTTAAAATATTAAATTTCATTTCGTTTAAAGTAAGATTTAGAATTTTTTAATACCTTTGTGATATAGAGCAAAATTACCTCAATTATCACTATTATGCAAATCAAAAAATTTGTCATATTTATAATTCTTATTACTACCTCCCTAAATCTGTCCTCACAGAGCGTAGGAGTAGTATTAAGCGGAGGTGGAGCCAAGGGGTTATCTCATATTGGAGTAATCAAGGCACTTGAAGAGAATAACATTCCAATAGATTACATAACAGGCACATCAATGGGAGCAATTATCGGAGGACTCTATGCGATAGGATTAACCACAGATGAGATGCTAACTCTGTTCCGTTCAAAAGAGTTTGAATCGTGGTACAACGGACAGCAAGAACAAGGATTTGCCACCTATTTTTACAGAAGAGAATCAACCGCAGAGATGCTTGGAGTCACCTTTTCCAAAGACAAAAATAAAAAAATGTCGTTCAATCTGCCAACCAGTATCATATCACCATATCCAATGGACCTTGCCGTAATACAACTATTTGCATCGTCCGCCGCAGCTTCCGGGTATAATTTTGACAATCTCATGATACCTTTCCGGTGCGTAGCAGCTGACATTGCCAACAAAAAACCTATAACCATCCGAAAAGGAGACCTCGGTTCAGCAATAAGGGCATCCATGTCCTTCCCCTTTTTCTTTAAGCCAGTTATGATAGACTCAACACTTCTTTTCGACGGAGGTTTCTACAACAACTTTCCGTGGGACGTTATGTTAGAGGATTTCAACCCAGACTACATAATCGGAATCAAATGTGCAGGAAAATATCCAGAACTGGAATCAGATAACCTTCTTTCTCAAATCGAAAACATGCTCACTGTTGAGACCAATTACAACTTGCCGGAAAGTAAAGGAATTCTTATAGACAGCAAGTTCGAAGGCATAGGACTTTTGGATTTCGACAAAATAGACCAACTCGTAGATATAGGATATCAGAACGCACTTGAACTCATCCCACAGATAAAGGAAAAAATCAAAAGGAGAGAGAGTGCGGATAATGTGCTAAAGAAGAGACTGAAATTCAGAGCTAAGTGTATTCCTCTCACATTTGAGAATGTTGTCATTTACGACAGTTTGAGAAATTCTGAGAAGGAATTTATTGACAAGACTCTCCGTGAAAACAGAAAAAGATATTTCGATTTTGAACAGTTAAAACGAGGATATTACAGAGTAATTGCCAGTGGGAATGTAAATACCTTCTACCCAATAGCGAAATTAAGCCGGGACTCCGTATTCGATGTTCATTTCAGAGTATCGAAGGCACCCTCACTCAGAGTATCAATAGGCGGCAACATCTCCTCCTCCTCCCTTAACCAGGGATTCTTAGGAGTCGAGTACAGAAAATTCTCTTTAAACCCGTGGAAATCAGCAGTTGACCTTAATCTTGGCCGTTTTTACACTGGTTTCAATACATACTGGAGACAAGACCTCTCAGTAAGACCCATGGCGTTTTATGAATTACAATTTACAGCCCACCGCTTTGACTACTTCGGAGGCAGCCAGACACAGTTTTTCACAAACAGAGTACCCAGTAACGTACAGGAGAGCGAAATTTTTACCTCACTCAGGATTGCAACTCCTGTAAACCTCTATAAAAATCTATTGATCAAGCTGTCTGTAAATATTGGACGAACCTTTTATGAATATTACCAGACAGATAAATTTACCACTTACGATAAACGGGACAAAACAAACTTCACATTTATTTCCCCTTCAGTTTATTTAGAAAGAAACACCACCAACTATAAGATGTACCCTACAGCAGGAACCAAAGACAAGATCTCCGTCAGGTACACCCTTTTGTCAGAAGATTACACCCCCGGCAGCACATCTCCGGGTGCAGAAGCACTAAAAAATATCTCCCACAAAACTTTCATGCTCAGACTCTACAAAGAATCCTACAACGAGATCACAAAAAATTTAACTCTCGGCTGGCTGGCAGATATTACCTTATCCAACAGAACCGCAATGGGAGACCGCATCTCAACACTTCTCTTCCTGCCAGCATTCCAGCCAAACCCCCACAGCAGAACGCTGCTGCTAAACGAAAACAGAGCAGACTCCTATATGGGAATAGCCCTCACACCAATAATCCGTTTTACAAAAAGCCTATCCCTGCACACGACAGGAGCCTATTTTCAGCCATATAAACAAATGATAGTCACAACAGACAGATCTACACAATTTACAAAGCCATTCCCAAGAGGCACAATCTCTGCAGATATTGCAGCAGTCTGGCAATCCCCCGTAGGGCCGGTAACCCTGTCGGCGTCATACTATGAAAAAGCAGATGTCAAATGGTTTCCGCAATTGAATATAGGGTTCCTCATCTATACACCAAAAGCACTGTCAAACTAAGCAGATGAGCGCCAATCCATTAAAAACGCTTGCAGGAGAAACTGCAATATATGGCTTAAGTACAATCTTAGCCAGAGTTGTAAACTTCCTTTTCATTCCTATTTACACCCGCATACTCTCAACTTCGAGTTATGGAATTTATACAGAATTCTCTGCCTATATTGCGATTTTGCTGGTGCTGCTTACACTCGGGCTTGAGACCGGCTGCTTCCGTTTTGCCAATACACACAGCTCCCCCAAGGCGGTATTCTCCAACGCACTGTTAACCGTAACGATACTGGCGGTAATTACTTTCACTCTGCTGACCCTGTTTTCGGATCCAATATCCACCTTTATGGGTTATTCCGGATATCCGGAGATAATAGTGTACATCGGCAGTATTCTGGCCATTGACTCTTTTACGGCAATTCTTTTTGCAAAAATCCGCTTTGAGCACAAAGCTGTTAAGTTTGCAGTATTCAAGTCCATCAAAATATTTTCTGAAACAGTATTCAACCTGATACTGTTTTTTATTGTTCCCACTTACCTTGCAACACACCCGCATACTGCTCTTCTGAACTTCATATCGCCCAGCCCGGATTTCACATATATACTTTTTGCTACATTCTTAAGCGGTATAGTTTCGTTGATCATTTTTATTCCCGACATCCTCCAGGTACGGTTCTCCTTTAACAAAGAGCTTTGGAAAAAGATGATGCTCTATTCCCTCCCGCTTATGATAGCACAGCTCCCCGGTACCTTGAATGATTATATAGACAGACCACTTTTCAGAATCTTCTCTCCCGAAGGGAACGTATGGGAGTCAGATCTGGGAATATTCCAGGCTGGAGTTAAGATAGCAACTCTAATGTTGCTGTGCATCCAGATGTTCCGTTTTGCAGCAGAACCATTTTTCTTTTCCCGAGCAAAGGAGGAAGGGGCAAAAAAGCTCTACGCAAGCGTGATGGAGCATTTTACTGCTTTCTCTATGCTAATTTTTCTGGGTATAATGCTATACATAGACATATTTGAGTTCATAATAGGTTCAAATTTCCGTGCAGGTATAGATATCGTCCCGATTATGCTGATGGCCTATGTTATACTCGGAATGAACTTCAATGTCTCAATGTGGTATAAGCTCTCCGGAAAGACAAATATTGCCATCTATATAACTTTAGCCGGACTTATGTCAACCCTGCTTATAGATATTCCGTTTATGCCCGTTTACTCGTATCATGCAGCAGCCTGGGGACACCTTGTAAGCTACCTTATAATGTTCGTAATAAGCGTTATACTTGGCAATAAATATTATCCGATTCCCTATAAATGGAAAAAGATACTCGGCTTTATTGTGCTTGGTCTGGCACTATATGTGATTTCACTCTTACTGCCGGAGATGAACCTTATACTAAAGCTTGGAATTCACACTATACTTATCCTGATTTATATAATAACATATCTATACATCGAGAAAATATCAATATGGAAATTAAAATTTTAAACAAATCCGCATTCAATCTGCCGGAATATGCAACAATACACTCAGCAGGGATGGACCTGAGAGCAAATATACACGAGAGCATAACCATAGACCCACTCAAGAGAGCTTTGATCCCCACAGGAATTCATATCGAGCTGCCAGAAGGGTACGAAGCACAGATACGACCAAGAAGCGGATTGGCAGCAAAACACGGCATAGGAATCGTCAACAGCCCCGGAACCATAGACGCAGATTACCGCGGTGAGATCAAGATAATACTTGTGAACCTCTCAGACCAGCCATTTGTTTTAATCCCAGGAGAGAGAGTAGCCCAGATGGTCGTATCAAAGTTCGAGAGGGTAGATTGGATAGAGGCAGATGAGCTGGGTGAGAGTGGACGGGGAGAGGGAGGTTTTGGTTCCACAGGAAAAAAATAGAATCAAAATCGGATATGCAAACACAAGAATTATACAAACTATTTATAGAATCGTCCGGAGTTTCTACAGACAGCAGAGCTATAACGCCCTGTTCAATTTTTTTTGCCCTAAAAGGAGATAACTTCAACGGAAACAACTTTGCCCTCTCAGCACTGGAAGCCGGAGCACAGTACTCGGTTGTGGACGACAAAACACTCCCTGCAAATAACAACCTGATTCAGACAGAAGATGTACTTACTGCATTGCAGGATCTTGCAAGATACCACAGAGCAAAATTGAGAATCCCCGTTGTTGGGCTTACCGGAACAAACGGAAAAACCACAACAAAAGAGCTAATAACCACAGTTTTATCTACAAAATACAAGGTTATCTCAACACAGGGAAACCTTAATAATCACATAGGAGTTCCTTTGACCTTACTCAAGATGGACTCCGCCACACAAATAGGAGTTGTAGAGATGGGCGCAAGTGCCCCGGGAGAGATAGCCACTCTTGTCTCAATTTCACAACCCAACTACGGGCTAATAACAAATGTGGGCAAGGCACATCTTTTAGGGTTCGGCTCCTTTGAAGGTGTAAAGAATACAAAAGGAGAACTTTACGACTATCTGTTCAAAACCGGAGGAACCGCAATTTACAATATTGACAATCCAGATCTTTGTGAAATGATAGAACAGCGTTCCGGAATAAAAACAGCACCATACGGGGTTAAACATCAAAAATACAGCATATTGCCAATCTCCTCCGCAGAACCATTCCTGAGAATGAAGCTTCACTCCGGCGAAATGATCAGCACTCGCTTAATAGGATCCTACAACTCAGACAATGTCATGGCTGCACTGGCAGTTGGAAAACTCTTCCATACAGACTTAGCTCTGGCAATTGAGGCCATAGAAAAATACACCCCATCCAATAACCGCTCCCAGCTCATAAAAGGCAAAGAGAACACCCTGATTGTGGATGCCTACAACGCCAATCCCACAAGCATGCGGGCAGCCCTGGAGAATTTCAATAAAATGGAAAGGACAAAAACCACACTCATAATAGGCGATATGCTGGAACTTGGAGGGGAATCACAAAATGAACATAAAGCGATCCTAAACATAATCAAAGAGATGAGAACAGACAATCTGTTCTTTGTTGGCGGAGAATTTGCATCTGCCGCTCAGGATGATGCAGTGCTCCTGAATAAAGCAAAATTCTTTAAAACATCTCTGGAGCTCAAAGAGTATCTTTTGGCCAACCCTGTAACTGGAAACACATTTTTGATAAAAGGATCAAGAGGCACACGACTGGAACGCGTTCTCGATGTTCTCTGAACAGATCAGAACTTCTCAAAAGAGTGTGACTAAGAAATATCTGCCTTTATATCGAAGTATCTCAACTTCATGCCGGACCTGAAAAATGAGAAGATGACACTACCTTTGTAAATGCCAAAAATTTTTCTGTTTACAGACACCTCATCCCTTATTATGTTGCGCTTTATTTTCCGGAAATCTTTGTGAGCATCTACCACGGAGGCAAAGTATCCCGTTTTTCCCTGAATGATATATGCTACAGCAGATAGCCCATCCACTACCATTCTGGCAAAAATAATCATTCTCAGCCTTGCAGCCGGAAGATTTTTGTAGAGCATAAGAAGATTGTTCCTGTAGTTAAGATATAGTTTTTCAGGAGAGTCGTTGGGCAGAGTACCTCCACCAACATGATATACAACTGAGTCTGGATACACCCACACCTGCCAGCCGGCAAGTTTAGCCCTCCAGCAGAGATCAATCTCCTCCATGTGAGCAAAGAACACTTCATCAAAACCACCTAGAGACCTGTACAATTCAGAACGTATCATCATTGCAGCACCCGAAGCCCAGAAAATCTCTGTGTCCTGATTGTACTGCATTTCGTCTTTCTCAATATTGGAGAGAATACGTCCTCTGCAAAAGGGGAAACCCAAAACATCAAGAAAACCGCCGCAAGCCCCGGCATATTCAAAGCTGTCACGATTAAAAGCAGATCTGATCTTTGGCATGCATATCCCAACATGAGAATTGGAATCCATGTTTACGATGAGCGGTTCCAGCCATCCTTCCGATACCTCCACATCTGAGTTCAAAAGCAGAAAATAGTCTGCACTCACCTGAGCAAGAGCACTATTATAACCGCCGGTAAAACCAAGGTTAGTATCAAATTCAATTATATGGATATCGGGATGCGTCTCTTTAACATAATCCACTGAACCATCCGTAGAACCATTATCGGCAACAATAATAAAAACACCCGGGATTTTGGACCTCACCACCAGAGAAGAAAGGAAACGCTTCAGGAAATGCTTCCCGTTCCAGTTAAGTATTACGATAGCAGTAGTAGACAACTCTTTTTTTTGTAAAGTTAGAAAAAAAGAGCTACAAGTGGAAACGCATTCCCAATTCAAATTTATACTGCATCGGCTGTGTAGTTCTTATATTTTCCGGCTGATTGCACTTGAAGTAATATGCGAGAGCCGGATCAAAATAAAGCCCAACTTCCTTGTTCATCTTGAACTCTGCACCCAGGCCTCCGCTAAGAGAGAACTGAACACCGGAGATCGAGTGCCTTTCAAGATCTTTTACTCCACTATTATATGTTCTGTAACTGGCCACAATCCCTTTTTCAATAGCAAACCCGGCAGAAACATAAACTTTAAATTTATTGTTCTGCAAAAGGTTGTAATATGCATTTACAGGAATCCCCAAATAGTGCAGACTCTGCTGAATATCCAGCCTGTCGTTGTACGAGAATTGCTGATAATGAGACACCAGCAGCGAATAACTCAGACCGGCACCAACAGAAAGGTTTTGATTAACAGGGTACTGTACCTGAATCCCAAAGGTGAGAGGCATTGAATATTTAGTGTCAGAAACAGATTGCGGCTGAATGGTCTCCTTAAGGTTAGTAGGCACAAAATCATTCTGATAGCCGAGTGCAACAGAGAGCATACTTATAGATTTACTGTACATAGACGGAGAGAGGTTTGTAGATAAAGCATAGAACAAACCCTTGCCAAATTTTTTACTCTTGGCCTCATTTTCAAATTTATATGACTGATAACTCCTTTTATCTGAATCTGCAATTTGGGTACTTTTGTCTTTTCCTTTCTTCCCGGCATCCTGTTTCACCTCATTTTCAGCCACCACAATCGGGCTGGAAACCTCTTCGACCTTAACCGTCACAGCAACTCTTCTCTTTTTGGAAATATTTACTTTTGGAACCGGCGCACTGCCTGTAACCTCGTTAATTTTAGGCTTAGGCGCGTTTTCTATCAGATTGTTGAGATTCTCAATGGAAGCCGGAACCGGAGACTCCTTGCCAAGAACGAGCAGCAAAAGAAGAGATGCAGCAACCGCAACAGAAGCGTACGTCACCCGCCTGAAATAGAGTACCCTTGCCCTTTTTCTTTTGTTAAGATCAATAAGCAGGTTGTTCCATGAGCCTTCACCGGGCATCTCAAGATGCCCATCCATTAACTCTTTAACCCTTTTATCAAACTCTATATCCTGCATACTGCTATCTTTCTGCTATTCTCTCCTGAAGCCAGCACCTTGCCCTGCTCAACTGCGATCTGGAACTTCCCTCACTAATATTCATCTCTTTAGCTATCTCCTGATGTGAGTAGCCCTCAATCGCATACAGATTGAACACTGTTCTGAAACCTGCCGGCATAGTCGCAATTAACTTCAACAACTCCTTGGACGACATGTTCCCCATCACAGAATTCTCAACCGTAACCTCCCTCTCAACCGTTGTCAAATCTTCTGAATACTTAAGAACATCACCTTTTCTCAAAGACATCAGAGCAGTATTGACAAATATCCGTCTTAACCAACCTTCAAAAGAACCACTGGCATTGTAACTGCTAATTTTTTCAAAAACTGTAATGAACCCATCATGCAGAACGTCCCTTGCTCTCTCCCTCTCCCCGATATACCGGATACAGAGAGTAAGCATGCGAGGAGAATATAACTCATAGAGTACTCTCTGTGCCTTTTGGTCCTGATTTACACAGGCTTCCAGTAACTCTGTTTCTGTTAAATATTCTCTTGAAGTGGTATTCATCACTTGTATTTATAAGATGCAAAATAGTAATAATTCGTTGCACAACAAATAAAAACTTTATCAATGGAGTGATATTTGCAAAGCTTATAAATTAATTAACTTTGCAGTATAAATATCATAAATAGAATATCACAACCAAATGCCCAAATATTTTACAATCCCCAAAATCATTTTTTTCTCCTTAATAATTTCACTTTTAACGATTAGCCCCTTTACAAAAGAAATCTCAGCACAGACAAAGGAGGAAGCAGATCAGTTTTACTACATAGAAGGACTGAGACAGTATAACATCGGAAGCCTTGAAGAGGCTCAAAAAATTTTTAAGGAATTGATCAAGAGAGGAACAAAAAATGATGCCGTGTACTACTATTCTGCAAATATCAGTTTACAAAAGGGCGATATTGCCAATGCTCTTAAGATGATGGCAACAGCTTCAAAAATGGACCCTCAAAACTACTGGTACAGCGTTCAGCTTGCAAAAATTTACGCAGCACAGAACAATCTTGACGAGGCAATAAAAATTTACGAAACTCTGCAAGACAAATATCCACAGAAAACCGAACTTTACGACGACATGATCGACATATACATAGCGCAAAAGCAGATAGACAAGGCAAGGAAAGTAGTGGACGACGTAGAGAGGTATGTGGGAAAAAATGAGGCCACAGGACTCACAAGATACAATCTTCTTGTGTATGAAAATAAAAAACAGGAAGCATTCGATTATCTCATAGAGTTTGACAAAGAGTACAGCACTCCCAGAACTGCCACGCTCCTCGGAGATTACTACTCAGGCAAACAGAAAGATACAATAGCTCTGGACTATTACCGCAAAGCCTTTACCCTCGATCCCACATATGTTCCGGCAAGTTTCGGAATGGCAGAGATATTCAGAACAAGAGGACAGTTCGACCTCTACTTTGAGAAAATATTTCCATTTCTGGCAAATCCCGCCGTCGATTCAAAAATGAAGGTTAGCTACATGAAAGAGATACTCTCCAGTCAGAAATTTGTGCAAACATTCCTGCCACAGGTCGATACAATGATGGCCAACCTTTACACTGCACACCCCTCCGACACTTCTGTTGCATACACATACGCCCTTTATCTCGTTCAGACAGGCAGACTGGATCCCGGTCTTAAGGTTCTGGATAATAACCTCAGGGTACACAACTATTCAAAAGAGGCACACAGGCAATATCTTTCGCTACTGTACTATATGGAGAGATGGAACAAACTTGTAAATTACAGTGACTCAGCATTGGCCGTTCTTCCAAAAGATCCCGATTTTATGGAGCTAAAGGGAATAGGACTGCTGCAATTAAAACGAATCCATGAATCAATAGAAATTTTTAAGCAGTTACTCAAACTTACCAAAGGAGACAGTGCTTCAACCGTACGTAACCTCTCGATACTGGGAGACCTTAACTATCAAATCGGAAATAAAAACGAGTCATTTAAGTACTATCGCAAAACCCTGAGCAAAGAACCAAACCACCTTACAACTCTCAACAACTACGCTTACTATCTGAGCGAAGAACGAAAAGACCTCAAAAGGGCCTACAAAATGAGTAAAAAGACAATCGAAGCAGATCCTAATAACCCTACATGTCTCGATACATTTGCCTGGATACTTCATCTCTTGAATAAGGACGTTGAAGCAAGGGCAATCTTTAAGCACGCAATGATCTATGGAGGAGGCGAGAATGCCACTATTCTGGATCACTACGCAGAGGTGCTCTACGCTCTAAAGGAGTACGATCTCGCCTATATTTACTGGGCAAAAGCAGACAAGCTCGATCCGAGCCTTGGTATAGCAGCTAAAATGGCCAAAAAAAGAGGAGAGGCAAAATAATGTTGAGAACCATTCTCATATCTCTGTTTTTACTGATCGCAAGTTCAATCACAGCCCAAAGTGTGAGTGAACAGACAAAAAGAAAGCAGCAGATAGAGGAGGAGATTGCATTTCTCGACAAGCAGCTTGCATCCACCAAATCCAAACAACAGGCAAATACCAAAGAGCTTAATTTTATCCAGAGAAAGATAACCAACAGAAAAAAACTTTTAAAAGAGCTGGAAGAGGAGATAAATTTTATAGACAGCCAGGTAGTAAAGAAAGAGCAGGAGATTGCAAAACTGAACAACGATCTGGCCAACCTTAAAAAAAGCTATTCAGACCTAATATACCTCTCATACAAAAAAAGAAACCAGACAATCTGGTTCATGTATATACTTGCAAGCAATAACGTGGAACAGGGATACCGCAGATGGAGCTATATAAAGAACTACTCTCAGGCCATAAAGGATATGGCCGGGGATATAAGGAACAGTAGCGAGAAAATAACCACAGAGCGTGAGACTCTGGCAAAAATAAAGGCAAACTCCCTGAATGTTCAGGCAAAAAAGCAACTGGAGTTTAAAAAATTATCTCAGGAAGAGATGAGTGCAAAACGGGCGATAACTCAACTCACAAAAAAGGAGAAAGAGGTAAAGCAACAGTTGGACGAAAAAAGAAAAGAGATAGAACGACTAAACAAGGAGATAGAACGAATACTTGCAGCAGCGGTTAAAGAGAAAAAAAGACCCGACTACAAAGAGAGCGTGGCAGATAGAGCACTCTCAGACAAGTTCGAGAACAACAGAGGCAGGCTCCCGTGGCCTGTCAAAAGAGGCGTTGTAATAGAACAGTTCGGTCAGCACTATCACCCCGTATTTAAGAACATAAAATTGCCTTTTAACAACGGGGTAAACATTGCTACAGACGCAAATGCAGATGTATTGTGCGTTTTTGACGGAGTTGTAAAACAGATGCTTGTAATGCCAGGGTACAATCAATGCATACTCATTCAACACGGTAACTTCTTTACTTTCTATACAAAACTCGATAAAATATCCGTTAAGAGCGGAGACAAGGTCTCAACCGGACAGGTGCTGGGCTCTCTGATCGAATCAGACGGCAACTCAGTTATCCACTTCCAGTTATGGAAAGGAACCGAGAAGCAGGATCCGGAACAGTGGATATCGCGTTAAAAAAAACTAATACTTAAAGCTACTGCCTCCAATAAACTCCCTCATCACAGATGTAGGAGGGATAAGCGCGATTTCTATAGGCTGAAGCTCCTGAATATAGGAGAGAAACTTAAGAAGCCTTATACTCTCCGTTGAGGCAGGCGAATTAGGAGCTATCCTTCTTAAAGAGGGCTCAGCATAGTATTTCAATAACGGAAGTTCATATATCAGGGCTGAGTTGAACATTATATCAGCATTCTCCTGGTATGGAAAAATATTGTCTATCTCCCCTCTTCTTACGCTGGGCCATCTCATAATAGTACTCTCAGGAGAGACACCCCTGAAGTTGACGTCTCTTACAATTCTACGGATCAGCCTGCTGTCTGATGAGGAGATATTGTTGTTCTCGTCCAGTGAAAGAGAGGTAAGAGCAGAAGCATATATTCTGAACATTGTTTCATAAGGAAGATGCTTTGTAAGTTTTGGATTGAGCGCATGAATACCCTCAATAATGAGGATATCCTTCTCTCCCATCGTTAGTGTATCTCCCTGAAATGTCCTTTTACCCATCGCAAAATCAAATTTTGGAAGATCGATGGTCTTTCCGGCAAAGAGCTCATTGAGTTGCATATTCAAAAATTCAATGTCCAATGCCTCAAGAATCTCAAAGTCAAAATTCCCGTCTTTATCCTTCGGCGTTTTATCTCTGTCCACAAAGTAGTTGTCAAGTTCTATTATCACAGGATTCATACCCAAAACCTTAGTCTGCAGAGCCACTCTTTTAGAAGTGGTCGTCTTACCGCTGCTGCTCGGGCCAGCTATCAGCACAAGCTTTATTTTGTCTCTCCTCTTGAATATTTCATCTGCTATAGCAGAATATTTCCTTTCGTGCAACCCTTCAGATATTTGAATCAACTCCCTCGCATTACCATCCATTATTGCATGGTTCAAAGAGCCTACACCTCTTACGCCAAGTATGGAGCACCAGTCTGAATACTCCTTGAATACATCAAAAAGCTTGTATTGATATGGAGTTTTAACAATCTCATAAGGCTTTGTGATAGGAGGAGATATTATAAGAAAACCTCTGCTGAATGATTCAAAATCGAATGTCTTTAACATACCTGTTGACTCAAGCAACGGGCCGTAGAAATGGTCTGGATAACCATCCAGATAATAGACAGTGGTGAAAAACTTACCCCTGAGCTCGTGAAGAAATGCTTTTTCCGGTTTGTTGCCAGATTTAAAAATCTTTATTGCCTCGTCTGTACGAACTTTCTGACGGGTAAACGGCAAATCTGCAGCAATCAGCTCCTGCATTCTGCTTTTTATTGCCTCTATCTCCGCTTCGCTCAGAGCAACGACCTTGGGCGAGTTGTTTTCGTCAGGCTCAAGTTCGCGCAACTCTCCATACATACCATTTTGCATGTTGTAGTCAATAACCAGAGAGTAATTTGGATAAAGCTCGGCAACTACCTTTTGGAGTACAAAAATAAGAGAACGGATATAAGTTCTGTAACCATCCGGGTGCGAATAGTCAATAAATTTTATGGTATGGGGAATGTAGATATTAAAACTCAGCTCTTTAAGCTGGTTGTCTACAATTCCTGCCAACACGGGCCTCTCCAACTTGAGATTTATCTGCTTCAGAAGTGAGCTGAGTGTTGTTCCCGGCTCACAATCAAACGATTGTTTCAGATTTTCGCAATAAACACTTATCATAACACACAGGTTTTATTAATTATTAATGGAACTGGTCTGGCTAAAGATATTGGCCGGTCACCGACTCTGGATTCAACTTAAGTTGCTCGGGCACACCCTGAGCAACAATTCTGCCACCCTCCCGGCCACCATCCGGGCCAAGGTCAAAAATATAATCCACAGAGCGAAGCACATCCAGATTATGCTCAATTATCATAACAGTGTTCCCCTTGTCCACCAGCCTTTGCAAAACACCCAGCAACACTTTGATATCTTCAAAATGAAGGCCAGTAGTTGGTTCATCCAAAAGGAACAAAGAGTTGCCGGTGTCTCTCTTAGAAAGTTCAGTAGCCAGTTTTACCCTCTGGCTCTCACCCCCGCTCAGAGTAGTAGAAGATTGTCCCAGCTTAACATATCCCAGGCCAACCTCTTCAAGAGCCCTCAGCCGCTGGACTATGTGAGGTATATGCTCAAAAAACTGAACAGCCTGAGATATCGTCATCTCCAGAACATCATTGATAGACTTTCCTCTGTACTTTACGGCAAGGGTGTCCGGTTTGTACCTCTTTCCATTGCACTCCTTGCAGTGAACATGCACAGAAGGCAAAAAGTTCATTTCAATAATCTGAACACCAGCACCTTTGCACTCCTCACACCTACCTCCCTTTACATTAAAAGAGAATCTTCCCGCCTTAAAGCCCCTTACCTTTGCGTCAGGAGTCTCCTCAAACAGCTTTCTGATATCAGAAAAGACAGTCGTATAGGTGGCCGGATTGCTTCTTGGAGTTCTCCCGATTGCAGACTGGTCAATCTCAATAAGCTTATCAATATTATCTATCCCGATTATCTCTTTGTATGGCAGCGGTTTGTAGAGAGACCTGTAAAAATGATTGCTGAGTATCGGCATCAATGTTTCATTGATAAGCGAAGATTTTCCGCTGCCGCTCACCCCGCTCACCCCAATAAAACAACCCAGAGGAATCTTTATGTTTACATTTTTAAGGTTGTTACCAGTAGCCCCTGTTAATTCCAAAAACTTGCCATTGCCTACCCTTCTGTGTGCCGGTACTTCAATCTTTCTGAACCCGCGCAGATACTCCAGGCTTAGGCTGTTCATACTCAGAATCTCCTCTTTTGATGCCTCAAAAACTTTTGACGGAGTACCGGAAAAGAGAACTTTTCCCCCTTTTTCCCCCGCACCGGGGCCAAGATCAATCAGATAATCTGCACTCATAATCATCTCTTCGTCATGCTCCACAACCATAATTGAATTACCATCGTCCCTCAGTTTTCTTAGAGAGTCAATCAATTTTCTGTTATCCCTCTGATGCAGGCCGATGCTTGGTTCATCCAGGATATAGAGCACATTTACCAGCTTAGATCCTATCTGCGTGGCAAGACGAATCCTCTGACTCTCCCCTCCGCTGAGCGATTTTGTACTTCTGTCCAGCGATAAGTAGTTCAGACCCACATCTATAAGAAAACCGACTCTGTCAAGAAGCTCCTTTATCACATCCCTCACAATTATCTTTTGCTTCGGGTTCAGCTTCTGCTCCAGAGTCGCTATCCATTCGCCGAGAACTTCTATGTCCATTGCAGATACCTCAGCAATATTCTTGTTATCAATCTTAAAGCTGAGAGCATCCTCTTTAAGCCTGGTACCCTTGCACTCAGGACAGACAACCTCTTCAATAAAACGCTCCTTTCTCACTGTAATATCGTCGTTGTCATAACCAGCATGCTCAATTCTGGTTATAACACCGTTGAAATCCATCATCTGCGACAAAGCCCCGGAACCACCCACCCTGAACAGCTCATCGGAACCATAAATAATAGTGTTGAGAGCCTCCTCCGGAATATCCTTTATAGGCTCATAAAGCGAAAACTCATATTTTTTTGCAATCCCCTCCAGCTGTCTGAATAGCAGATTATCCCTCATGCGACCAAGAGGCACAATACCTCCCTTTGCAATAGAGATAGAGTCGTCAGGAATAATTTTGTTAAGGTCTGCTTTGGTAATCATTCCCAGACCCTTGCAATGCGGGCATGCACCCTGCGGCGAGTTGAACGAGAATGAGTGAGGCGCTGGTTCCGGGTAAGAGATCCCGGTTTCCGGACACATCAGGTGTTTGCTAAAATGTCTAAGCTTGTTGTCCGTAAGATCCAAAACTGCAAGAGAACCTTTGCCATGGTGAAGTGCAGATAAAACAGATTCTTTTATTCGTTTCTCGCTCCCCGCATTTGGAAGCAGCTTATCTATAACAAGCTCAATAAAGTGAGGTTTATATCTGTCCAAAGATTTTACCGACGCCAGATTTACAACCTGCCCGTCTATTCTCACCTGCTGAAAGCCCCTGCGAATAAGCAGTTCAAAAAGGTCCTTGTAATGACCCTTTCTGCCCTTAATCAGAGGTGACAGAAGCAGAGATCTCTTTCCCTCGTACTCCTGCATTATCAGATCCACTATCTGGTCGTCAGAATACTTTATCATCTCCAGCCCCGTAGCAGGAGAATAGGCAATCGAAACCCTCGCATATAGAAGTCTTATAAAGTCGTAGATCTCTGTTATGGTGCCAACTGTAGACCTTGGGTTGCGACCAGTGGTCTTCTGCTCAATAGCAATGATCGGACTAAGTCCTGTAATACTCTCAACATCTGGCCTTTCAAGTGCCCCCATAAACTGACGGGCATAGGCAGAGAGAGTATCCATGTACCTGCGCTGCCCTTCTGCAAAAATAGTATCAAAGGCCAGAGACGATTTTCCGCTGCCACTCAGACCAGTAATAACAACCAGCTTGTTACGTGGAATTGTTACATCAATATTTTTAAGATTATGCTCTCTTGCCCCTATTACCTCAATACTCATTTTTTACTCTAACTATTGACTATTGCCTAATTATCTGCTGCCCTCTTTGGGAATTTTTACCACATAGCTTCTCCTTGCCTTATTCTCCAGTGAATTGGCACGGATCCATTGATTGTATATCTTAAGCAGTTTGAAGTTTGTTTTGTATTTTGCAGCAAAAACAGACCAGTTTCCGACCGACCCGTTTACCGTAATCTCAGTAAATTGCAGTTGCGGATAGAGCTGCTCCTTCTCAATTTTGAATCCGTACGATTCAGGGTCGGCAATTATGGTTTTAAAAGCCAAAGCTCTGAAAAGGTATCTCGACGTCTCATCCGGAAACTGAGTGTCGTAATAATTTTTCTGAGACTGAATCTTCATTCTGTAACGTACATTGCTCAAGCCAATATTGAAAGAGGCTGCCGCCATAGTCCATGTTCCAAACTCCGCGTATGCTTTTTTGAAGTAAGCGGCAGCCGCACGCGTAGATTTTTCAATATTATAGCGTTCATCCACCTCATCATCCACCACCAGCCCAAACTCCTTTGCCGTAGAGGCAAGAAATTGCCAGTAACCACCCGCATTAGCCGGCGAAATCACCGGTTGAAGGCCGCTCTCTGCAATACAGAGATAATAGAAATCTCCCGGAATGCCCTCCTCCTGCAAAATCTTTCTTATTGTTGCCTCATAGCGGTTATTGAGCTGCAGAATATATGTGAGACCGGCATGCCAGTAAGTAATCACCATCATCTCCCGCTGAAGCGACTCCCTCACATCCATGAATTGCAGAGGAACCGTTTCGCCTGCAAAAGAGAGAGATTCAGGCAGAGCCGGAATCTTTACAATCTGATCAACCCCACTCAGCTTTTCGAAACCTCCTGTTTTTTCCACTCCCTCACCAGCACCATCAGTACAAAAAGTCAGCAGCGGTAACATAAGTAGAAATCTTAATCGTTGTATCTTCATTATTATCTACAGTCTAATTATCAATGGCCTTACTATTCGTATCTTAGGAATGGATTTGTGTTGAGCTCCTGGGCGATTGTGGTTTCCGGACCGTGACCCGGAAGCACCCTGTACTCTTCACCGAGTTTAACCAACTTGCCCAGTAAACTGTGCATCAGCTCATCGTAGTCACCGCCAGGCAAGTCAGTTCTGCCAATACTACCAGCAAAAAGGCAATCGCCCACCACAGCAAACCTGTTCCCCTCTTCTTCTGAATAAAAGCATACTCCACCTCTTGTGTGACCCGGAGTAAAAAGAACCTTTATCTTCGAATTACCGAATTCTATCGTTTCACCATCTTCAATGTTAATCGTATCGAGAGGCGGCTCGTCAATCTTGTAGCCAAACATATCGCTGTAATAGCTGGTCCTCTCCAGATGAAGTTTGTCCAGCGGGTGTATGTAAGTCTTTACATTCCAAGTTTTAGCCACAAATGCATTCCCCATAATATGGTCGAAATGGCCATGAGTATTCAATAACTTTTTGGGTAACAACTCATTACTCTCAATAAATTTCTTAAGCCTCTCCTTTTCGCTGTCGCTGTTACAACCCGGATCAATAATTACACACTCTTTGGTTTCATCCCAAAGCACATAGCTGCACTCCCTTAAGTCGTTAAAATAAAATGTTTTAGTCTGTATCATAATTGTATTTTTATTCAACCCCTCCCAACATAGGAACAAACTTGTAGTCACCATGTTCAGTTCTCACAAAATCATTTTCGCCAACCCTCTCAACCACAATCATTGTCTGAGTATCCATCCCCACCGGAATTACCATCCTGCCCCCTATCGCCAGTTGTTTAAGAAGCGCCTGCGGAATCTCCGGGGCACCACAAGTTATAAGAATACCCTTAAAAGGGGAAAACTGGGGGAGTCCGGCAAAACCATCCCCATAAAACAGCATAGGCGAATTGTACTCAAGACGTGCTAAGTTCTTCTGAGAAAGCAGATAAAGAGACCTTTGCCTCTCTATGCTAAAGACCCTGAGCCCCATTTCAACCAGAACAGCAGTTTGATATGCACATCCCGTACCAATCTCCAAAACCTTATCGTACTTATTCAGCCCCAAAAGGTGACTCTGCATAGCAACAGTATAAGGCTGAGAAATTGTCTGTTTTGCTCCAATCGGCAGTGGTTTATCCAGATAAGCAAGGTGGTCAAGCCCATATTCAAGGAACATGTGCCTCGGCACCCTCTCCATCGCCTCCATTACCTTAGTGTCAAAATCATATTTTTTTGATAGTTGCTGCAATAGCTGTTTTCTTCTCCCTTTATGCTGTAGTGTATCTAACATACTGCAAAATTACGAAAAGATTTTCGTAATTTTGTCTTTAGTAAAACCTACATTCAAATCTAAAACTACTATTATGCATATCGCTATCGCAGGAAATATCGGCAGTGGTAAAACCACTCTAACAAAATTATTATCAAAGCAATACGGTTGGGAACCAAAATACGAAGAGGCAGACAATAACCCCTATCTGGTCGATTTCTACAATGATATGCAGAGGTGGTCGTTCAATCTTCAGATTTATTTTCTCAACCAGCGCTTCAAAAACATTGTGGACATCCAGAACAACACCAAACCCGTCGTTCAGGACAGAACGATCTACGAAGACGCCCGTATCTTTGCACCTAACCTCCATTCAATGGGTCTGATGAGCTCACGCGACTTCGAAAACTATAAATCGCTTTTTGACCTCATGCTCTCACTTGTAAAACCGCCAGACCTGCTCATATATCTCCGATCATCCATCCCAAACCTTGTATGCCAGATACACAAAAGAGGGCGCGATTATGAAAGCGGCATACGGATAGACTATCTCTCAGGACTTAATGAACGTTACGAAGCATGGATTACTGGCTATAAAGACGGACCGGTTCTGATCGTAGACGTAGATGAAAATAAATTCGAAGACCGCCCGGAAGACATGAGCATTGTAATTGACAAAATTGATGCTCACCTCAACGGTTTATTTTAAAGCTCCTGCAAGGCTCAATATTTTTATTGCGTAATTTGTATTTGTTTCATAAATGCGGATACTGCATTGTGGATATCCGGATTTTTATCCAGGCATTTGATAAATGCACTGCCAACAATGACGCCACGAGTATCTCCGGAGGCCGCTTTACGGGTAACTTTGTTTGAGATTCCAAATCCCACCAATAAAGGGTTTCTTAGTTGCATCTTCCCGATGCGTTCAAAATAACGAAGAGTCTCTTTGCTGAAGGCATTTTTTGCCCCAGTTACAGATGCAGTGGACACAAGATAAATGAAAGAGTTGCAGTTAGAGTCGATTGTGTGTATGCGAACCTCTTCTGTTTCGGGCGTGATGAGCAGGATATTTTCCAATCCGTATTTTTGAGTAATAGTATGGAATTCACCCAAAAACTCCTGCATGGGCAGGTCTGGAATTATGAGTCCGTCAATACCAATCCGGGCAGCACTGGCGCAAAACCTATCGAACCCGTACTGCAGCAGAGGATTCACATAGCCCATGAGTACTAACGGGATGTCGGTGATTTTTCTTATTTCCAGAAGTTGCTCAAACAAAAGATTCTGAGTCATCCCGTTATTTAGAGCAATCTGGCTGCTGTGCTGAATTACAGGGCCATCTGCCATAGGATCGGAAAAAGGAATCCCTATTTCAATCATATCTACCCCAGCATCGGACAGTTCGCGGATAATTTTTACAGTATCATTTATTTGAGGAAATCCTGCAGTGAAATAGACTGAGAGGATGTTGCCTGTTTTTTGGTTGAATAATCTTTGAAAGCGATTCATATATAAATTTTTGTTGTTTCTAATTGTTTCTCAAGGCTTCTAAAAAGGACTCGATCTGTTTCGATGCTTTAATGCCGGGCGAAATCTCGAACCGACTGTTGATATCCACGGCGTAAAACATAGGATGGTCTATTCTCAAAATGTCTGTCACGCTTTCCGGAGAGATGCCTCCGCTTAGAAAGAAGGGTAATCTTGCAGTATAATACCTAAGCAGTTTCCAATCGAAAGAACGGCCTGTTCCTCCCATCAGGGGCGGATTGACTTCCTTTGAACTGCATCTGGTATCCAAAAGTGTATAGGAACAGGCATTTTCATAAGTTTTAATTGTCTCAAAGTCGGCAGCCATAGCTATAGGAAAGGCTTTGATAATTGTGTACCCTTCTTCTTCGAGATTTTTGCACTCCTCAGGGCTTTCACTTCCGTGTAATTGCAAAGTTGTAAGCCTGTATTTTGCAGCAATTTTTCGAATATCCAACAGCGTTTCGTTCACAAAAACCCCTACCAGGCAGGTTTCGGGCAAGAGCAAATGAAGCTCCTCTGGAGAGAGATCTAAGGCACAGCGAGGTGATTTTTCATAAAATATCATTCCCATGTAATCGGGACGAAGAGCCGCAATTTCCCAAATGTTTTCAGGTTGCTTCATACCGCATATTTTGATTCGTATCATGATCGGTCGTTTTCTAAATTTTGTAGTTTCTTCACAAACTTTGCGCAGGTTTTTCCAGGGTCTTTGGTTTTCATAAAGTTTTCACCCATTAGAAAACCCCGGAATCCAGCCTGTCTGAGAGTAATAACAGATTCCGCATTGGAAATTCCACTTTCAGAAATTTTTACAAAACTATCCGGAATCATTGTATGCAGTTGTAGTGAAGCGTCTAAGTTCACCTTAAAAGTCTTCAGGTCGCGGTTATTGATTCCCACCATATTCACCGCAGGATTAATATATTCCAGCTCTTTTGCATTGTGCAACTCCAGCAATACTTCCAATCCTAACGATTTGGCAAGCGTAGTCAGATCGGCAGTTTGCTTAGGTTTAAGGATTGCCGCAATCAGAAGAATGACATCGGCACCCATAGCCTTTGCCTCAAATATCTGGTACGGGCCAATAATGAAATCCTTTCGCAGGATGGGTATTTGAATTAAGTGCCGTACCGAGGTAATATCTGTGGAATTACTTCCAAAATAATATGTGTCGGTAAGAATAGACAGTCCGCTGGCTCCACCTTTCTGATAGGCAGGAGTAATGACTTCCGGTCTGGCCTCGGGATATATCCATCCTTTGGAGGGGGATTTGCGTTTGAATTCAGCAATGATTCCTGTATCGGAACACAAAAGAGAGTGTTTTAAGGAATAACAGTTTCGTTCAAAACAAGAGCTGCGTTCCAGCATTTTCACGCTTATAGTCTCTTTGCGCTCTGCTACCTCCATTTTTTTATGGGCAATAATCTGCTCAAGAATGTTCATCGTTTTGGATTATTTGCTGTTCGTTACCTGTACAAACTTATTAAATGCCATCAGAGCCTTGCCTTCATAAAGGGAATCATGAGCTTCTGCCAAACAATTCTCAATTGATTTCTCCCGTCTGATAGTTTTGATTGAAACAGCCGAGTTGGCTACTACAGTATTCATTTGCGCTGGGATGGCAATTCCGTGTAACACGTGGTCAAATATTACCGCCGCTTCTGCCGGTGTATTCCCTGCGAATAACTCAATCTGCGAATGAGTGGGGAATCCCAACATTTCCGGGCTTAATAGTTCTTCATGATCATTGGATATCCACTTGAAGTCTGAGGTCAGCGAAACTTCATCATATCCATCGAGACTGTACACAATAGAATAATTTACATCTTTCTGAGCCTGATACATGTAATTGTACAGACGGGCCATTTTGAGATTATACACTCCCAAAACCTGATGTCTTGGAAAGGATGGATTTACCAGTGGACCCAAAAGATTGAAGAAGGTACGCACACCAAGTGCTTTGCGTACCGGTGCTACCGCTTTCATGACAGGATTGAACAGAGGTGCATGCATGAAACAGAAATTTGATTTTTCGATGCAACGACGCAACTGGTCTGGATTGTTGGTAAATTTCACTCCGTATTGCTCCAGTACATTTGAGGCACCACTAACAGAACTGGACCCGTAATTTCCGTGCTTGGCAACTATATAGCCAGCTCCTGCCAGTACCAGACAACTGAGGGTTGAGATGTTAAATGTATTCTTGTTGTCCCCGCCTGTACCTACAATATCGACAGGGTCATAATCGGAAAGGTCAACCCGGATGCACATTTCGAGAAGTGCGTCCCGGAACCCTGTCAGTTCCTCAATGGTAATGCTTCGCATAAGATACACAGAGAGCAGAGAGGCGATCATGCAGTCGTTGTAGAGCCCCTCCCCAATATTGACAAGTACATCTCTCGCCTTCTCACGGCTGAGGTATTGATGCTCGTAAAGAGCTGAAAGTATTTTTCTCATAATGGATTTAATGTTGTAACCAATTAAAAATTATTTTTTCGCCCAATGGTGTAAGGACAGATTCCGGATGAAACTGAACGGCTCTCACATCAAATTCTTTATGTGACAGTGCCATGATTTGTCCCTCTTGGTCCTGTGCCGTAATATTAAGACAAGAGGGAAAGTCTTGCGGATTTACTACCCAAGAGTGATACCTTCCACCTTCGAATGATTCCGGCAATCCTTTAAACAGATACTCTGCGGTGTCAGTAACCTTTATAGGAGTACTGATACCGTGACATACTGTGGCTAAATTTATCAGACTTCCTCCAAAAGATTCGGCGATAGCCTGTTGCCCAAGACATACCCCGAAGATGCTCTTTGTGGAAGCGTATTTTTTTACAAGAGGCAGCAGCAACCCTGCTTCTTCCGGAATTCCCGGCCCCGGAGAAAGAAGAATTTTATCGAACTCTCCTGCCTCGTCAAGTGTGATCTGGTCGTTACGGCGAACCACGAACTGCGTGTAGCCCAAAGAGCGGATAGCGTGAACCAGGTTGTAGGTAAAAGAATCGTAATTATCGAAAATCAGTATTTTTTTGTGCATAATCATCTCTTAGTTTATTAATTCGTTTGCAGCATCAATTGCACATTTTAGTGCAGCCAGTTTTGTATTCACCTCTTCCAGTTCGGTAGCTTCGTCAGATTTGGACACGATACCTGCTCCTGCCTGATAAATGAGGGTGTTGTTCTTGCTCAGGAAGGCCCGGATGGTTATCGCCTGAGTGAAATCACCATTCAAACCTATATAACCGATGCATCCTCCATAATATCCGCGGCCATGGCTCTCAATTTCGTCAATTAGCTGCATAGCCCGTACTTTTGGCGCTCCGGAAAGAGTGCCTGCAGGGAAGGTGTCGGCAAACAGGCGAAATGGGTTAGTCCCCGCCTCAATTTGACCGCTTACGCGCGAAACCAGGTGTAGCACGTGGGAGTAATATTGTACTTCCCTGAATATTTCGAGCTTAACATTTTTTGTATTGCGGGCAAGATCATTCCGTGCCAGATCTACCAGCATCACGTGCTCTGCGTTTTCCTTGGGGTCGTGTAGGAGCTCTTCTGCGAGTTGTTTGTCTTTCCCGTCATCCCCGGTTCTGCGGAATGTTCCGGCAATAGGATCAATAAATGCCATACCTTTACGCAACATAAGGTGAGTCTCAGGCGAAGAGCCAAATATGCGAAATGATCCGAAGTCGAAATAAAAAAGATAGGGAGAGGGATTGATGGAACGCAAAGTACGATATACTTTAAAATCATCTCCCATGAAGGATTGCCAGAAACGGCGGGATAAGACAATTTGGAACACATCTCCCCGGTAGCAATGTTTTTTGCCTTCAGATACCATTTCCATGTAACGTTCGTTGGTGATATCGGAATGCTCCTGTCCGACGCTTTTAAAATTATAAGAGGCAAAATTCCGGTTCTCGAGCAGAGCTAAGATTTCGTCCATATGACTCCCTTTTCCCTCACATAGGTTCTCAACAATGATCAACTCGTTTTTATAGTGGTTAATCCCAATAATATAGCGGTAAAAGGTATAGTACACTTCCGGAATTTCTGAGCCTTGGGGCTGTCGGTTGTGCAGTTGAATATCTTCGAAATATTGTGCCGCCTCAAAGTTACAGTAACCGAACAGTCCGTTTATACCCAACGGGTTTATTTCTTCCTCAGTATGGAAGGCAGCAATAAATTCACTCATACATTCAGGTACCTTGTTTTCTGCAGACACATTGCGGGCTTCTATGCTTCCGTCGGGAAATGCCATTTCTATTCTAAAATCGCTTACAATAAAATGAGCTATGGGATCAAATGCGATAAAAGAAAAACTGTTTTCGCCTCCGTGATAATCCGAACTTTCAAGAAGTGCCGACTGTGGGTATTGATCGCGTACTTTCAGGTAGATTCCGACAGGGGTCTGCAAATCGGCCAGCATGCGCCTGGTTTGTAGCGTAACGGGAAATGTTTTCATAGGGGATATTGATTTGGAAAATTATCAAAATGTTCAATGTAGGCAGGCATATCTTTGTCACCACGACCAGATACTGTAAGCACCACGACCTCTCCTGAGTTGAATTTTGATTTCAGGAGTGCTCCCAGCGCGTGAGCAGATTCCAGGGCAGGCACAATTCCTTCTGTCCGGGTCAGCATAAAAGCAGCTTCCAGAGCCTCTCTGTCTGTAACTGCTTCGACCCTGGCACGGCCCGTTTTGGCCAGATAGGCATGCATCGGACCAATTCCCGGATAGTCCAACCCGGCAGAAATGGAATAAGGCTCTTCAATCTGTCCATCATCGTTTTGCATAATGATAGTGAGGCATCCGTGGATTACACCTTCGCGTCCCAAATGTATGGTGGCAGCAGATTTTCCACTCTCTATACCCAACCCTGCAGCTTCTGCCGATACAATTTTTACATTTTCATTATCAAGAAAATGGTAGTAGGTGCCGGCAGCATTGCTTCCTCCACCAATACAGGCAAACAGATAGTCGGGATAGTCTCTCCCCTCCTGTTCCAGCAATTGCTTTTTTATCTCACGACTGATCACTGACTGGAATCTGGTTACAATGTCTGGGTAAGGATGGGGCCCGACAGACGAACCAATTACATAGAATGTATCGTGGGGATTACAACACCAGTCGCGAATCGCTTCGTTGGTGGCATCCTTGAGCGTTTTGTTACCACTAATAACAGGAATAACAGTTGCTCCCAGCATTTTCATTTTTTGTACATTGAGATGCTGACGTGCAATATCTGTTTCGCCCATATACACATAACAGGG
Organism: Rikenellaceae bacterium; assembly: GCA_039683455.1. Taxonomy (GTDB): domain Bacteria; phylum Bacteroidota; class Bacteroidia; order Bacteroidales; family UBA932; genus Bact-08. The sequence goes on from JBDKRJ010000006.1 coordinate 38,262, forward strand.
CATGTCGAACAGAGCGCATACCGTCGCAGTGGCTACTCCGTGTTGCCCGGCTCCCGTTTCGGCAATAATGCGGGTTTTGCCCATTCTCCGGGCCAGGAGTACCTGTCCGATGCTGTTGTTTATTTTATGGGCTCCGGTGTGGTTGAGATCCTCGCGTTTCAGATACACTTTGGCACCCACTATGTTCGACAATCGTTTGGCATGGTAGAGGGGTGAAGGTCTTCCTACAAAATCGCGCAGCAAAAGTTGGTACTCTTCCTGAAAATTTGGGCTTTCCATTATTTTCAGATAGGAAGTTCTGAGCCTTTCCACATTGCTGTGCAGAATTTCCGGAATAAAAGATCCTCCATAAGGACCATAATATCCAAGGTCATTTACATTAAAAATTTGGTTCATATCATTTGGTATTTTGTGTTCAAATTGTTGAAAAATAAATAGGCCCGTCGTGAGTTCGACGGGCCTATTTTTATGGTAATCGGTATGGTACAAAGGCAGCAGTTATCTCACGATGAAATTATCCGTAAGTGCCACCACCAAATATTTACCATTACCTGATTCATGTTCCGGTTATTTGCTACAAATATGGCATTTTTTTTAATTCAAAAAAATTATTCTTTCTACCCAGGAGCACTCAGCCCTTACCGCAGCAGTCCGGTGTGTTCGCGAATCTCCTGTTTGGCCAGCTTCCAGCGGGGTATGTCGATCTTTGGACCTATCACTTCAACTACTTTGGCAGCAACTATGGAGCCTACATCACCACACATTTTCAAAGATTGTCCATGAGAGTGGGCAAAAAGAAATCCGGCTGCATACATATCGCCGGCACCGGTTGCGTCTATTGTGTCGGCCGGCCAGGCCTCAATGTAGTGGTAATCATCTCCACTCTTCACCATTGAACCATCTTTACCAATTTTTACAACAGCTATATCACATATTTTTGCAATCTCGTCCAGTGCTTCACGAGGCTCTTTCTTGGCAAATGTTTGCGCTTCCATTTCGTTTGCAAAAACTATATCTACGTAATTTTCAATAATATCATGCAAAAAAGCATCATTACTCTCAACCACATTGTAGCTCGCCATATCTATGGAGATTATAAGACCCGCCTCCTTTGCAAGCTCCACAGCCCTTCTCAACAGATCCTGATTCTGAACCAGATAACCCTCTATATGAAAATAGTCGTGCCCACGGAAAAGCTCAAGGCTAAGATCCTCCGGAACAAGTTCGATTGCCGCACCGAGATAGACGGCAAATGTCCTCTCCGCATTGGGCGCAGTGATAAAAACCATCGCCCTGCCAGAAGCAGCATTACCTTTAAACAAGATCGACTTAATCCCGTTGCGTGCCTGGTCCGATTTGAACAGAAAACCCAGTTCGTCGTCACCAACCTTACCAATAAAAGTAGAGGGCATCCCTAGAACAGCCGTTCCGGTAATAGTGTTGGCAGAAGAACCACCAGCCACATACTGAACACCCAATGGTTTGAGTGTCTGCCATATCTTTTCTCCCGTCTCTCTGTCTACATGCTGCATACTCCCCTTTGGCAGATGATAGTACGTTAAAAGAGAGTCATCCGGCATTACAGCGAGGATATCTGTTAAGGCGTTGCCTATTCCTAAGATTGATTTCATATCTGCAAAGTTCACAATTATTTTTTAATCATAAAATGAAGCCGGTTAAAAATGTTTGCTTCGCTCATTCCGTTGTCAAAATCGAGAAACAGCAGGTTCAGGTCAGGATACAGCTCTCTGGTTCTCTTCTCTATCCCTTTCGATATTATCTGATTGGCTATGCATCCGAAGGGTTGCAGGCTCACCACATTATTGATGCCTTCCCGTGCAAATTGAGCAAACTCCCCGGCGATGCCCCATCCCTCGCCAAACTGAGAATTTGTATTTATAATCTCAGAGGCAAGTTTTGCATGTTTATGAGGACTCTCTATCGGCCTGATGAACGGGAATTGTTTAACTGCACTCTCCATTTTCCCGATAATATTAAAAAGGTAGTGTTCCAGAAAGTCTGATGCAAATTTTGGGAGATCCCTTCTTCTTACATAATCCCTGAACCGGGCCTCCCTGTTGGCAAAGAAAGAGATAAAAAAGTTTGTAACCGGAGACAGGACAGGTTCCACCCCCTGTGAAACAAGCCATTTGACAACGCCCTTTTGACCAAAATCATTATACTTCACATAAATCTCACCCGCAATGCCAATTCTTTGCACATCCTTATCATCCAAAGCCTCCGAAAACTCCTTTGCTGCCGAAGATGCCAGACCGAAAAACTCCGCGGGGCTGTTCCTGTTAATAATGTCAATTGCAAGATTTATATACTTATCCCGCAATCTTACAGCGCATCCCTGTACTATTTCGCGCGGTGCAGCGGCATAATACATCTGCGACAGGTAATCTGCAAACAACACGGCATTAATCAATAACTTATATATTTTACCCCAATCTAAACAGAATCCAGGCTGCTCATTGAAAGTAGAAGATTTTCCAGATGCAACCGAAATTACCGGAACATTTGTAAAACCCGCAGATATCATCGCCTTTTTTATGAGCGAAAGATAGTTTGTTGCTCTGCACTGCCCTCCTGTCTGAGTTACGGCCAGCGTAATTCTGTCATTATCATACTTACCGCTTTCAAGAGCCTTAATAAAGTCTCCAATCACAAGGGTAGCCGGATAACAGATCTCATTATTCGAATACTTCAACCCATACTCGGCAGAATTTTGGTCACTGGGCGGCAGGTTTTCACACTCATAACCCATCAGTCTGAAGAAAGGAGGGATAAACGGAGAGTAGAAATCGCCAAACCATGGAACCAGTATTTTGCGTCCCCTGTCTTTCTTCTCAAACCGTGGCGTCTGGAACATACTGCTCTGGGAATGTTCATTTGCAGAGAGATTAAGCTTGAGGTTTTCTATCAAAGACCTTATTCTCAAACGAAGAGAACCGGTGTTGCTGATATCGTCCACCTTTAAAAATGTAGCATTTTTTCCCTTGGAGCGAAGAATATCTGAAACTTCATCGAGAATAAATGAGTCCGGGCCGCAACCAAAAGAGGTGAGCTCCACATATTGTACATTTGGAGGAGCCTCTGCAGCCCAAAGTGCAGATTTCAATATTCTGTTGATATATGCCCATTGCAGAATTGAATTAACATCTTTGCCTTCAATTGGAAACTTGTTTGCGACAGCCTCTGTTATCACATCTGCCCCATAATCTGTAAAGATCCCGGATATCTTATGCTGGATGAGCGGATCAGTATGATATGGCCTGCCCGCCAGAAGTATAATCAGCCGATTCTCTTTTAATGCCTTTTCATATATTTCAACAGATCTGTTTATAAGAGAGTTGTTGTAGTTTTTCTGCTCTTGCAGTGCATCACGGAAAGCTTTGTTAAACCTCACCTTTTTCACCTTATTATCCCCTGAAATCTGACGAATATAGGCCAGACATTCCTTTTTTAGCAGATCTTCATCTTTGAAGCTTATAGTTGGCGAATCGAAAGGAATTCCGTGGTTTGAAAGAGGGTTCACAGCGCTTCTTATAACCTCGGAATAACCGGTTACAATAGGGCAATTATAGCTGTTTGAAGTGATCTTGTCCTCTTTGTTTTCATACACCACAAAAGGGAGAAAAATTCTGTCAACCTTCTTGCCTGCCAAATTGAAAATATGTCCGTTTGCCAGCTTGGCTGGATAGCAGATGTTGTCTGCCATAACTGTTCCGGCCCCCTTTTCATAGATTTTTACCGTACTCTCGTCCGAAAGCAGAACATTAAACCCGCACCCTGTCAGGAGTTTGTGCCAGAAAGGATAGTTTTCGTAAATGCCAAGCACCCGCGGAATACCGATAGTTATTGCAGAATGATTTTCCGGTGCCTCACGGTTAAAGAGAAGCCGTAGCTTTTCTGAATACTGGTTTATGCCGGAAACGCCTCTTTCTCCCGCGTTATTGAATATCTTTTCGCATTTGTTTCCGGAATAATACCGGTTGCCATTTGTAAAATCGAATCTCGTAACTGAGCAGGTGTTTTCGCACCCTTTGCAGGTTACAACAGAGCTCCTATACGACTCTGTGTCTAAAAGATCCGAAAGCAGAACAGAGTCCGGAGCCTCTTTTTCGCAACTCTTTGCGGCAAACAGAGCAGCCCCATATGCTCCCATCAACTCCGGATAATCGGTAATCATCACACTTTTGTCAGTTTCGATTTCCAAGGCCCTTATTATTGCAGGATTCCGGAATGTGCCGCCCTGTACCATTATGTGATTGCCCAGCCCAGATACATTTTTTATTTTAAGAACTTTGTTAAGACAATTCTTAATAACCGAATAGGCCAGACCGGCGGAGATATCAGCAATCTGAGATCCCTCGCGGAGAAACTGCTTAACTTTGGAATTCATAAACACTGTACATCTGGTACCCAGATCACAAGGATTTGCAGAGGTACAGGCTATCTTTGAAAAATCCGAAACATTATAATTGAGGCTGCTTGCAAAGGTTTCTATAAATGAGCCGCAGCCGGAAGAACAGGCTTCGTTTATTTCCAGTCTTTTTATTACACCATTCTCTATAAATGTAGCCTTCATATCCTGCCCTCCGATATCGAGAATGAACGAAACATTGGGATTAAAGTGACAGGCTGCCGTATAGTGGGCAATAGTCTCCACCATTCCCCAATTGAGGTTACATGCCTTTTTGATAAGATCCTCTCCGTATCCGGTTACACAACTTCCGGCAATTTTGAGCCTTTTACCTGCAGCTTCTGCCTTTTTATTCAACTGTTCGAACCCTTCCTGCACTGTACAGAGAGAGTTGCCCCCATTTTTTTTGTAGAAATGGAAAAAGAGCTGCCCTTTTGTATCGAGAGCAACTATTTTGGTCGTTGTAGAACCGCTGTCCACTCCAATGTAACACTCCTCCCCAGCGACATCTGCAAGCTCCGTTTTCTCAATTTTAAATCTGGCTTTAGATTTGTTCCACTCATTCATTGCCGCCGCAGATTCGAAAAGCGGCTTTAGTCTGTTACCAGGCCTGGCAACAGATACTTCGCCCATCTTCCGGAAAATGGAAATATATTCAGATAAACTTTTAGCTTCATCCGCTTTTTCTGCCGAAAATGCAGCTCCGAGTGCGGGGACAGCCTCGGCAATATCGCTCACCACAACATCCTCTTTCCTTAGATTTGCAGCCTTGCAGAACGCTTTGCGTAATTCCGGGATGAATGTGAAAGGACCTCCGCACAGGAAGAGCTTTGGAGAAATATTGTACCCCCTCGAGAGAGAGGTAATAATCTGCATACTAACTGCGTGAAAAACGGACGCAGCAATATCCTCTCTGCTCACATTCCTGCTTAAAAGATTCTGCACATCGGTTTTTGAAAAGACACCGCACCTCGAGGCTATGGAGTAGATAGTTGTTGCCCTCTCTGCAAGACCGTTCAACTCTTCCACATTCACGGCCAAGATGCTGGCCATCTGATCTATAAATGATCCCGTTCCCCCTGCACAACTCCCGTTCATACGCATATCCGGTGTTTTGCCCTCCGTGAAAAATATCATTTTGGCATCCTCCCCCCCAACATCCACCAGCGTTTTTATCTGTGGATATCTCCTCGAGACAACTTCACAGGAGGCAACAACCTCCTGAATAAAAGGTAATTTGCAACGCTCAGCAATACCCATTCCGGCAGAACCGGTTATTGAAAGAGTTGCCTCTCTATCCCCAAAATTCTGCTTTAGCTGTTCGAAGATACTAACTATCACACCTGCAATATCTGCATGGTGCCGGCAGTACTCCTTGAACAAAATCTCTCCGGCTTCGTCAACTGCTACAACTTTTATAGTTGTAGATCCGGCATCCAACCCGATATATAAAGATGAACCAAACATATGCCTTCACTCGTTTATTGGTTTTAACAAACTTTTCATAATCTCTTTTGCAACTCCTTTATGTTCATCGAGCATTTGATTTGAAACAGGATTACCCGTTCCTAAAAATTCACAAATTGCGGGATTAAGAAGGTATGGCGACACAAGCACACTGAAAAATGTTGAAGCAACTTGTTCCAGAGCAATTTTACGGATGTTTCCATTTTCCATCTCATTGTTAATGAGAGTTATAAGCTTTTCAACATACCTTTGAGCGCCTTCATTTTCCTTGAAACAGGTTATTACTAATTTGGGATCTCTCTGAAGCTCTGTAAAGACAAACCTTGGGAAACTCCTGTTTTCGCGAAGCATATTGTCATAGACATCAATTATTGCGTATATTTTTTCCAGAATTGGAATTCTCCTGGAAATAATCGACTCCACAGACGGAATTATCGTATAAAAAATCTGCTCCAATATTCCCTTATACAGGTTCTCTTTTGTTCTAAAGTAATAGTTCAGGGCAGTACGGCTGATATTTGCAGCATTTGCAATATCCTGCATCTTGGTGTGGTCCATCCCCTTCTCCAAAAAGACCTCTCTCGCAGCCTCGAGAATCCTTTTTTCTGTTTCACCATATTTGTCAGTATCAAATTTTTCCATAATGCAAATAAATTTTCATGTTTGTCATTAATGTCTGACGCATGTGTCAGATTCATTGCAAAGGTCTGTTCTTTTTTCTACTTTTGCAAAAATTTTTAATCAATGAATATCTGTTACTCCTTGGCCGATTTTCAGGAAGCGTTGAGCTTACTGCCAAAAGATGTTAAAACCGGCTTTGTTCCAACTATGGGAGCCTTGCACGAAGGACACATTTCTCTTGTAAAAACCGCTTTAGAACATACAAAATATGTAGTGGTAAGTATTTTTGTGAACCCGACACAATTCAATAACCCCGACGACCTGGCATGCTACCCCCGGACAGTTGAGGCAGACTGCAAGAAACTGGAAGAGGCTGGAGTCACCCTCGTTTTTGTACCATCGGTAAAAGATATCTATCCGCAAACAGACAACAATACATTACAACTCGATTCACGAATTTTTGACCTTGGCGGGCTGGACAAAACCGGAGAGGGTCCGCGCAGACCTGGCCATTTTAATGGAGTAGCGCAGGTAGTAACCAGGTTGTTCGATATCGTAAAACCAACATATGCAGTCTTTGGAGAGAAAGACTTCCAGCAGCTTGCAATAATCAGGTACTTTACAAAAAAGCTCGGGTACCCTGTAGAGATTATTACATCTCCAACTTTACGGGGGACCGACGGTTTGGCGATGAGCTCACGGAACTTGTTGCTGTCTCCTGAACACCGCAAGGTTGCTCCAAAAATATTTCAGATTCTAAAAGCCGCCAAAAAACAGATGGCAAACGAATTGTCGGCTCCCGACTCCCTCCAGATGCATGTCCCCGGCACTTTCCAAAGTACCCGTCCGGAGCCGGTTCTCACACCTCAACAGCTTACGCAATGGGTAACAGAAAAGATAAATTCCGAGTCACTTTTGAAAGTAGAATATGTAGAGATTGTAAATTCATTAACTTTACAGATAATTAACAACTGGCATGAAGCAAAAAATGTACAGCTTTGTACCGCAGTTTTTGCAGGAAAAGTAAGGTTGATAGACAATATAAAATTGAAATAACATGCAACTCGAGATATTAAAATCCAAAATTCACAGGGCCAGGGTTACCGAGGCAAATCTTAACTACATCGGCAGCATAACCATAGATGAAGATTTGGTCGACGCCGCAGGACTATATGCAAACGAGAAGGTCTCTGTAGTAAACATCAACAACGGTTCAAGAATAGAGACCTATGTGATAAAAGGAGAAAGAGGCAGCGGAAAAATTGGAATAAACGGCGCAGCGGCACATAAATTCTCACCAAATGACCTTGTGATCATAATGTCTTATGCAATTATGACTCCAGAAGAGGCACTTGACTTTAAACCCAAAGTAATCTTCCCGGACTCCAGCACCAACAAACTTATTCTGTAATGAAGCGAGTTTGTTTACAAAACACAGACACGCATGAAAAAACTTTACTCCGCAATTAAGTATATCCTTCTGCTTGCCGTTGCCGGAGTTTTTCTCTGGGCCACTTTCAAAGGTGTCGTATGGGAAGATTTTGTTGCGGGTCTAAGCAGTGCAAATTATTGTTGGATAGCACTTTCCATGTTTATTAGCATAATGGCATTTCTCTTGAGAGCACTGCGATGGAGGCTCATAATGATGCCGTTGGGCAGACCAATAAAAATCCGCGACTCCTGGGACGGAATAAATATCGGCTACCTCACAAACTTTGCAATACCCCGTGCAGGTGAGCTTGCCAGATGCGGAGTTATAACCCGTAAAACGGGAATCCCGTTCGAAACAGTTGCCGGAACTGTCGTCCTTGAGCGAAGTATAGACATGCTCTCGCTCATAATAGTATTCTTTTCCGTCCTCATCTTCTCGTGGGATACCTTCGGCACATTTATCAACCGTGAAATTCTCGCGGCACTGGAAAAAAAATTCTCCGTAAACCTCGTGTGGGTGCTCGCAGCAGCAATACTCGCCTTTTTCATATTTATCTACATAGTTTACAAATACCGTAAAAACCATCCCGTCTTCAGAAAAATTTCAGATATCGTAAAAGGTATAATAACCGGCCTGATGTCCGGATTCCGCATGCCCCAAAAATGGTTATTCATAATCTACACCGTATTACTCTGGATTTGCTACTGGCTGATGAGCTGGACAACAATACTGGCCTTTCCTGCAGTATACGGACTTGGAGCCGGGGATGCCCTCTTTTTAATGATGATAGGAGGTTTGGGCTGGGTAGTTCCTGTACAGGGCGGAATAGGCGCTTACCACTTTATAATCTCTCTCGCACTGGCATCGGTATACGGAATCACACAGACCACAGGAGTGATCTTTGCAACAATATCACACGAATCACAAGCTCTTACAATGCTGGCTTGCGGTGTCATATCGCTTATAAGCTTTACGCTCAGCAAAAAAAAAGATCTAAAAACCACCAAAAGACCCGCAATATAATGAGCCGCTTCCTAACAACCCGATGTCTAACGACCCGCTTTTTATCGGCATCTGTTCTGGCATTCCTCCTACTCCTCTTTTCCAGCAGTGCCTGTGCACACAAGTCCCCCACCCATAATGGAGATACCTACCTTATAATTGCATCGTACAACCCAGACACAAAGAGAATGTCAGACTTCATTACCTCCTTTGGAGCGAATCTGGCAGGAAAAGGCGATTTTTCAGATGTGCTTATAGAAGACCTAGGGTGCAAAAACTTCATTTATGAAGCACACACATGGAAAAATCAGGTTGCCGCGCTGTTGCAGAAACATGAAAAGCGCAAAATAAAGGCAATCGTACTTCTCGGACAAGAGGCCTGGGCCTCATTCCTTCAACTAGCAGAATCAGACACCGCAGTATTGAGTCCATTCAAAGAAGTTCCCATATTTTGCGCCTTTACAAGCGAAAACGGAATTAACCTTCCCTCTGCACTTAACGATACTAACTGGAGACCAGTCTGTGTAAATATGGTAGAGAGGGCCAGCAGTAAATTCAGATGCGGCGGTTACGTCAATATATACGATTTAGCGATAAATATAAAGCTCATAAAGGATTTCTATCCCAATGTAAAGCAAATAGCATTTGTTACCGACAATACCTATGGAGGTGCCTCGCTCATAGCTCTTATTAGAAAAGAGATAATCCACTTCCCGGAAATTGAATTTAGTTTTATAGACGGAAGCAAAATATCAGGCGAAGAGGCAAAAGCAATAATCAAAAATCTGCGGGAAAACAGTGTACTGCTCATAGGTACCTGGAGAGTAAACAAAGAAGGACAATATTTCATAAGAAACTCTCTGGAAGAACTGGTCTCCGACTGTCCAAATCTGCCGGTGTTCTCAATGACCGGTTCCGGAATTGGAACAATAGCAATCGGCGGATACATACCACAATACGGAGCAAATGCAGAAGTTATAGCAGAGCAGATTATCAACTTTAACCACTACAGACCAGACTCCGTCCGGGTCATCAGAAGCAAAGGAGTGTACAATTTCGACAGAAGAAAACTTAAAGAGTTAGGCGTTAGGATAGATCAGCTCCCGGCAAATAGCGTAATCATCAACAGCGAAGACCCTCGCATAGACCAGTACAAAGACTACATCATAATAGTATCAGCCATCTCCCTGATAATGGTATTCCTGGCAATCATAATGTCAATCCTCTATAACCGAAACAGAAAACTGAGACTCAGACTGGAAGATAGGGAAACTGAACTTATCGAAGCCAAAATAAAAGCAGAGGAGTCAGACAAACTTAAATCCGCATTCCTCGCGAATATGAGCCACGAAATCCGTACACCGCTTAATGCAATCGTCGGCTTTTCCGACATTCTATGCACCGAAACACTAACAGATGTAGAAAAAGAGAGTTATAACCATCTCATATCGCAAAATTCCGACATACTGCTAACTCTGATAAACGACATACTCGATATCTCGAGACTCGAAACAGGCAAAATCACATTCTCTTACCTCGAAATAGACATAAATGCAGTTTGCCATAACGTTTTCAGCACCACACACCACCTTAACAAACCCGACATAGAATATAAGTTCTACCCTGGCAGAGAGAGCTTCACACTAAAAACCGACCCAAAAAGACTGATGCAAGTGCTTATAAATCTCATAACCAATGCAAACAAATTCACAGAAAAAGGCTCAATCACACTTGCTTACACCATAGACGAATCCCAGAACAAAGTTCTTTTTTCCGTCACCGATACCGGCTGCGGAATACCGGAAGATAAAAATATAAACATCTTCAAACGATTCGAAAAGCTCGATGAACATAAACAAGGCACCGGCCTTGGCCTGGCAATCTGCAAACAAATCGTCACCAAACTCGGGGGAGATATCTGGATCGACCCGTATTACACAGACGGCGCACGCTTCTACTTCACACATCCCATCTAATGCACTGGCAGGTGAAATTACATAACATACTATAAAAATAAGGGTAAAATTAGGGTAAAAGCGCCGTCAAGTGTATATATAGTAGATAAAATGCCCCCAATGCCCCCGAAGAATGCCCATTTTTGGTAAATCTGCCAAAAGTGGGCATTTATGCCCAAGTCATTCATGGGATTATGCTGATATAGTGAGACTTACAAAATTACGATTATTAGTGTAATTTGCTGTTAAACAATGCCATCCCATGAATGACTTGGGCAGGTTTTTTCAGCACGTACAACCCCCGCATGAGTCGTTCTTTTGCCCTCTTGTCCTCTTTATTGCTTTGTATATAAAATACCCGGCTGCTGCCGCAAGGATTGCTATAACGATAATGTTTTGTACCATATTATTAAGTATTATGTGAAGAGCCATTCCTGTCTGGAAGGTTATAAAAGCGACCACCCATGCTATGGTTGTGGTATAAATCACGCTAAAAAGGGCCCATCTCCAGCCTGCCTCTTTTTTTATAGCGACAACGGTTGCGATACACGGGATATAGATGAGCACAAAGAGCATGAAACCGTATGCAACCAGAGGGGTAAAAACTTTCTCGTCCTTTAATTTGCTCTGAAGAGTGTTGGAATTCTCATCACTGGCAGCATCTACCTGATAGAGCACTCCCATAGTACTTACAACTACCTCTTTGGCCACCAGTCCCGTAAGTATGCTGACACCCATTTTCCAGTCAAAACCGAGAGGTCTGATTACAGGCTCAATCAAGTGTCCAAGCCTTCCGATATAAGATGCCTCCTGCTCCTCCGCCTTTTTTGCAAGTTCCACACCTTTAATCATTTCATCTTTCTCAGTCCCGGGGATCTTCTCGCTTAAGGCTATCTGCTCTATTTGCTTATCGTAATTTACAGAATACTCCGTTACCGCAGGATAGCGCCCAAGTGCCCAGATAAGTACCGAAGCTGCCAATATTATGGTCCCCATCTTCCTGAGATACTGAGCCCCTTTATGCCACATGTGCAGTAAAGTACTTCGCAGAGTTGGAATACGATAAGGAGGAAGTTCCATAACAAAGGGTATATCCTGTTTTGCAAAGAACACCTTTTTCATCATCAGGGCGCTTAAAACGGCAATAAATACCCCCGCCATATAGATTGAAATCATTACCAATCCCTGGTTATACGGGAAAAATGCCGAAATTATAAGAACATAAACGGGTAATCTTGCACTGCATGACATAAACGGAATAATCATCATTGTAAGCAACCTGTCCTTCCTGTTCTCAAGAGTCCTGGTTGCCATGATTGCCGGCACGTTGCACCCGAAACCCATGAGCATAGGGATAAATGATTTACCGTGTAATCCTATTTTATGCATCAGCTTATCCATTATAAAGGATGCCCTTGCCATATAGCCGGTATCCTCCATAAATGAGATAAAGAAAAAGAGGATTAAGATGTTGGGTAGATAAACTATAACTCCTCCCACTCCTCCTATAATACCCTCAACTATCAACTCCCTCAGCGGCCCCGGTGAGATCAGGTGCTTTGCCTGCTCCCCCAGCCATCCCACACCTACGTTTATCCAATCCATGGGATAACTCCCCAAAGTGAAGGTTACCTGAAACATCAGCCACATAAAAAATAGGAAAACGGGAAGCCCGAGATATTTATGTGTCAGAATGTCGTCAATATTGAACCTCCCTTTCCGGTCTCTCGCGGTACCAGGTCTAAATGTCTCGCTAAGAGCACCGGCAATAAACCCGTACTTTGCATCGGTAATTACACTGGCTGCGTTTTCTTTATACTCCCTTTCGAGAGCTTTTATCTCAATCTCACACCTGTTTTTTATCCTGTTGAAATTTGGGCAGGAGGCAATCTGCTTATATGTCACACTGTCGGACTCAAGCAACTTAATGGCAAGGTAACGGGAGGAGAACCTGTCCGTAACTTCTTTGTTTTCATTAATTAAAGGCTCTATATGGGAGATGGCTCCCTCTATGATGGATCCGTAGTTGATATGAATATGTCTTACCACAGGATCTCTCTCCTGATATACCTCAATTATCTTATCAAACAACCGGTCTATGCCTCTCCCTTTGGAGGCAACAGTCGGAACAATTGGAATGCCAGTCATTTTCGCCAATGTCTCATAATCGAGCCTGTCCCCTCTGTTTTCCAACTCGTCGAACATATTAAGTGCTATTACCACCTTAATATCCATATCAATGAGTTGCGTGGTCAGATAGAGGTTCCGCTCAAGATTGGAAGCATCTATAACATTGACAACTACATCCGGTTTATCCTCAAGAATATGAGTCCTTACGAAAAGCTCTTCGGGGGAATACTCTGTAATTGAATAAGTTCCCGGAAGATCTGTAATCCGGAATAGGTATGAAGATTTTTTGAATTTAGTTTCTCGCGCATCAACCGTAACGCCGCCGTAATTAGCCACCTTTTCGTGAGAGCCGGATGCAAAATTATACAGGGTAGTCTTTCCGCTGTTTGGGTTCCCCACAAGGGCCACATTTATGCTCCAGCCCTTCTCTCCTGTGCTCCTCTTTACTATGCTCCTCTTTAATCCTGACTCATCTACCATCCCGTCAAACCTGATCTTTCCGGAATTGACCGGATTATCGGAACTGCCTACCCGGATTACCTGTATCATTCCTGACTCACTGCGTCTTAACGACACATTGTAACCCATTATTTCATATTCAACCGGATCTTGTAACGGAGCGTTTTTGATTACCTTTACTTTTTTCCCTTTAATAAAGCCCATCTCGGTAATCCGATGACGGAAAGCACCGCATCCTTTTATCCTGATAATTATACCCTCCTCACCAACCTTTAAAGCGGAGAGGTATAAATCGTCTGTTCCCGGTAAATTCATTCTGCAAAGTACGAGGAAAACAGAAAAAGGAACAATCCCATTTAATGGGTAATTTTTCCCACTCTTATCCCAATAATCAGGTATGGACAATTATTCATTTAAATACCTATTTTTGTATCCGGAAGAAAAAATTGTTCACATATGGATTCACTTACAAAAAAAACCAAGGTGGCCGAGGCAATCGGAAATAATCCCGGGATAATCCTGGTACTGGAAAGGTTGGGCCTATATTTAGGAGTTCAGGAGAAAACAATTGATACAATCTGCGGGGAGCATAATCTTAATCCGACAGTCATTCTCACCCTGCTTAATATGCAGATTAACAGATTTTACGAACCGGAGGAGAAATTGCAGATTTCTGATATAATAGTAATTGTGGATTATCTTAAAAAATCACACGACTATTTCCAGAGCGAGATATATCCTGCAATTACCGCCGATATCAGGAAAATGGCTGAAAAAGATGCCAAGAAAGAGATTAAAATGCTCGAAGAGTTTTTCAACGACTATTGTATAGAGGTAGACGAGCACTTCGCCTATGAAAACAATGTGGCATTTCCGTACATTCTTAAACTTTATCAAAACACATCCGACGGAGAGACAGCTATTCCGGAATCTCACTATTCGGTCAATGAGTATAAAAGTCATCACGACGACATAGAGGAGAAACTCGATGATTTGAAAAGCCTTCTGATAAAATTTCTCCCTCACGGCGACAGCTACCGGCTTAGAAGAAATATCCTGTTCCATTTGTTTGAGCTTGAAAAGGATCTGAAAGCTCACTCAAAAATTGAGAATGAGATATTAATTCCCCTTGTGGAGATACTTGAACAAAAACAGAATACGGATTGAACAAAGTATATAATATATTGATAATAGAGCCCTCCGGGATCGTTCTGGAAGGGCTGAAAGCCATTATCCGTGAGTCTGAGCACACCTTTAAAATAAGACAAAGCGAGTCGATTAGCGAGTTTGTTTCGGATGAGGAGAATGACCACTATGACATTATTCTGTTAAATGCTCAGAGTTACCGCGATAATCACCGCATTTTCAATAAATTCCGCGATAATTTCAGAAATTCCGCCATTATTGGTATAATAACTTCCCTCTATACCAGAGAAATCTGCAAATTTTGTCAGGATTGTATCTGCCTGGATGATCCCACTGAGGTGGTGCTGGCAATTATTGAAAAAAATCTAAGACAAGAAAAGAAAAGGATTCTCTCAAACAATTTGCTGTCCGACAGAGAAAAAGAGGTGCTGAAGCTGCTGGTTAAAGGAGAAACGGCAAAGGAGATTGCTTCCAGACTATTTATAAGTACCCATACCGTGGTAACCCACAGAAAAAACATTAGCGCCAAGCTTGGAATTAAAACAACGTCTGCAATGGCAATTTATGCTGTTGCCGCCAACATAATAACTCTTGACGATGTGCTGTAGCGTACGTGATACAGGAACCATGGCGTTGGCACGACAAAATAACAGACTTTAATCTTCATCTAAATATATATCAAACACTTACCACTTAATGTGTCACTACAATGAGCATCACCGAAGTAATCAAAAAACGCAAATCCTGCAGGACATTCAATCAGGAACACCTCACACCTGCAGACAAAAAAGCCCTTGAAGATTTCATCGGCAAAAACAGCAAGAGCATTAATAACAGCACATTCGAAGGTGATCAGGAGATAAACCTCTTCATCCTCGAAAAGGGTGACGAAGAAAAAAAAATGAAGCTCGACTATGGTGTAATCAAGGGGAATAACACCTATATTCTGGGGATAACAAAATCTACTCCTGCCGCCAGATTGAACTACGGGTACGTAATGGAGAAGCTCGTTCTCAGGGCAACAGAAATGGGCCTCGCAACATGCTGGATAGGGTACTTCGACCACGACTATTTCAACGATCTAAAAATTGAAGAGGGGTATAAAATTCCAGGCATAGTTGTAATCGGATATTCAGCCGAAAAGGCTACTCTTCCCGAGAGGTTTTTGCGCTTTACTGCCAATGCCTCGCAAAGGCTCCCATGGGACAAAATATTTTTCGACTATCAGTCAAAATTCCCCCTCACTCCCCAAACAATAAAAGACTATTCCGAATCGCTGGAGATGGTCCGGCTGGCCCCTTCTTCGAGCAATACCCAACCATGGAGAATCTATTTTGACCAACCGGCAAACGAGTTTCACTTTTTCAAAAAGCCCAAAAACCGGATATACGAAAGCATGGGTATGCATGAACTCGATTTGGGAATAGCAATGGCACATTTCGAACTGACATCACAAAACAACGGCTTGCCGGGTAGCTGGATCTGCCATACAGCAGGAGAGATAAAAGACGACTCAGTCACGGCAGAAAACCAAGCTCAAGTACCATTTGCGGATGATTTGCAGTATATGATAAGCTGGAGACCATAGGCACTCAAATCACGCATGTTATATCGATATATATATCAAGAAATTGACATCTCACATTTAGGAATCATTTACAAAGAAGGCGACAAGCTGACATTTATACATGCCTCATCGTAGCATAGAAAAGTGGTGATAAACCAAGAGCCGCTGTCCGATTTTGTAAGAAGCACCGGAAGAAACAAGGGAATCGTTATAGTAAAAGAGTTTTACGATCAACATTGCTGGCAGACGGGTTTTTGTTAGGTTCTTTTAGTCATTCTGCATTTTCGTTTGCTATATATTATAAACCCTTTTTTATAACTACAAACAAAACTAAAATGACAGAACCAATTGTTAGAGTAGAAAATCTATCCCATAGGTACAGTGTGCAGTGGGCAATCAAGAACATCGATTTTGAGATTGCAGAATGCGGTATCTACGGTTTGTTAGGCTCCAACGGAGCCGGAAAATCAACCATTATGAACATTATTTGCGGGGTATTAAAGCAGACCAGCGGTAATGTGTCTATAAAGGGGATTGATATGCGTAAGAATTCGATAGAAGCAAAGAAGCACATCGGATTTTTACCACAAAAACCACCTTTGCATTTTGACTTAACAGTAGAGGAGTATCTGATCCATTGCGCCAATTTGCGCATGATTCCGGAAAAAAAGATTATGCCTGCCGTTGATACTGTGTTAAGCAAGTGTGCCATTACACATTTTAGAAAGAGGTTAATTAAGAATTTGTCGGGAGGTTATCAGCAAAGAGTTGGTATCGCTCAGGCAATAATTCACAATCCAGATCTTGTTGTTTTGGATGAACCAACAAACGGACTGGATCCAAATCAGACTGTAGAGATCAGAAATCTGATAAAAGAGATCGCTCAGGAGCGGACAATTCTCATCTCGACACATATATTATCGGAAGTTCAGGCCACTTGCGACCATATCAGAATGGTAGAAGAGGGCAGGGTGGTATTTACCGGAACAGTTGATGAGTTTGATAATTATATAGTACCGAATACCTTTTTTGTATCATTGCTTGAAGCACCTTCTGCAGAAGAATTGAAGTCTATACCTGGCATTCTGGAGGTAGAGGAGTTAGGCGGAACCAAGTTCAGGTTGAAGTTTTCTGACTCTCCTGAAATAATAGAGCACATAGTTGAGACCAGCGTTAAAAAAGGCTGGAGACTAAATGAGGTAAGGCTGGAGCGCAGTTCGTTAGATACAATATTTGCAGAATTATCAAAAACAGTTAAATAAGGAGGACTCACAATGAAAATGATATATAAAATTGCTCGTACAGAGTTACAAACATTGTTTTATTCACCAATCGCCTGGTTGATACTGATTATATTCACAATACAGTCAAGTATTGCATTCTCCAATGGTCTTGAGAATATGGTTGGTGCACAGTCTCTGGCATATATGCAGGGCAACCTCTCAATGACGCTTTTTGCTCACCCTCACAGGGGATTTTTTACAATAATTCAGCAATATCTCTATTTATACATACCATTGTTAACCATGGGATTAATGAGCAAAGAGTTAAGCAGCGGTTCAATAAAATTGCTCTACTCCTCTCCTGTAACCAATGCTCAAATTATCCTTGGCAAATATCTGTCAATGATTTTTTATGCTTTAATTATCACAGGCATTCTTATGATTTTTGTTGTTTACAGTTCGTTTACCATTGAGAGTTTCGATTTTGTCGGAGTATGTGCAGGTCTGCTTGGACTGTTTCTGTTGATATGCGGATATGCTGCAGTCGGGCTGTTTATGTCCAGCTTGACTTCCTATCAGGTGGTAGCAGCGATGGGAACACTTGCAACACTCGCTGTTTTAAACATGGTTGGTACAATGTGGCAGGATATTGCACTTGTACGTGATATCACATATTGGCTGTCTATCAAAGGACGGTCAAATGAATTCATCCGTGGACTTATATGCAGCGAAGATGTTCTCTACTTTCTCATAGTAATCGGTCTGTTCCTATCATTATCAATTTTGCGACTGAAAGCTATCCGTCAAAAACATCCACTTAGCATCTCCTTAACAAGATACATCGGTGCTTTTTTAATCGCTGTCGTTCTTGGCTATTTTAGTTCAAGGCCTGCATTGATGGTCTATTATGATGCAACCCGTACAAAGGCAAATACATTGACTCCTAACAGTCAGGAGATAGTTGCTAAGATGAAACAGGGTCTTACTATCAATACATATGACAATATTCTTGACCAGTATTATTATTTAGCATTGCCAAAAGGTGAGATAAGAGATATTATGCGTTTCAAACAGTACCTGAGGTTTAAACCGGATATCAAAATGAAATATTTCAGGTACTATGATAAGGCAAACAATCCTGATTTAGACAAGCGTTATCCTTTATTGAATGACAAAGAGCGTATGCTTCAATATGCCAAAACTTTCAGATTGGACAGCACCATCTTTATGTCACCAACAGAGATCAAAAAAATTGAGAATCTACAACCGGAAGGAAATCGTTTTGTTCGTACCCTTGTCACAGAAAATGGAGAAAAAACATTCCTGCGCGTATTTGACGATCCGGATGTAGTCCCTTCGGAAGCTGAGATTTCAGCAGCGTTTAAACGCCTTGTGATGGAGTTGCCACAGGTTGGATTCGTTAAAGGTCACGGTGAGAGAGATTGCATAAGATCCGGAGACAGAGATTACAATAAATTCGCTCAGGACAGACCGTTCCGTTATTCATTGATCAATCAGGGTTTTGACTTCGCAGAAGTTACATTGGACAAAGAGATTCCTGAAACAATTGACATTCTTGTTTTGTCAGAC
The DNA here is from genome assembly GCA_039683455.1 of Rikenellaceae bacterium. Taxonomy (GTDB): domain Bacteria; phylum Bacteroidota; class Bacteroidia; order Bacteroidales; family UBA932; genus Bact-08. The sequence goes on from JBDKRJ010000006.1 coordinate 57,283, forward strand.
ATGAAGAAAGAGCTGAGCCCTGAGCATAAAGCAAACCTTGAGAAATTCATCGCAAAAGGTGGTAATTTGTTGATAGCAGGAGAACCTGGTCGTCAAAAATTGATGAATCCTGTAGTTGCTCAGTTTGGCGTTGAATTTATGCCCGGCAGGCTGGTTAAGCCTAGTCTGAATTTCATGCCTGACTTTATCATAGCAACACCAACCAAAGAGGCTGCTGACATGATGTATATGCTAAAAACCATGCGTAAAAAAGACTATGTTGTTTCTATGCCGGGTACTACCTCGCTTAAATACACAGAAGACAAGGGCTTTAAAGTGACTAAATTGCTGGTTACAGATACAACCGGAGGAGTATGGAACGAAGTTGAAACTACAGATTTTATTGATGATACTGTAAAAGTAAATGCTGCGGCAGGAGAAGAGATGAAGGCATCAATTCCGACAGCTATTTCACTAAGCAGAAAAGTTGGAGACAAGGAGCAAAAGATAGTAATCCTGGGAGATGCAGACTGCATCAGCAATGGTGAGATAAGCATCGGCAGAAAAGATGTAAACGCTGCTAACTATTATCTTATTATGAGTTCGTTCTTCTGGATGTCCAATGACGAGGTTCCGATTGATGTCCGCAGACCTGCGACAACAGATACTAAACTTCATATCGGCGTATCCGGTATGACCATTACAAGATGGCTTCTGATTGGAGTGTTACCTATTCTTATGGCTATGTTCTACATTTTCATCTGGATAAGAAGAAGAGGAAGATAGTAATTAAAATATAAGCGTTAACCGGCGTTTAAGCCGGTTAACGCTCTATAAATAAACAATTATGACTTTTAGAGTAGATAAGCAAACAATAGCTGATTTAGGAATATTCGGGAAGATCAGGGAAAATTCTGTTTACGGCGTTTTTAACCGTACCAAAACACATGGTGGTGCCCGTATATTGGAGGAGATGTTTCTGTATCCGTTATCGGAAGAGGAGAAGATTAATGAAAGAGGAATGATTATCAGGTATTTCCAAAATAACTCGATAAGCTTCCCTTTTAAAAGTGATCTGTTTGATAGTGCTGAATTTTATTTAAGTAACACCGACAGCCGTACAAGACTCTCTGCGCATGAAGATAACCTCGAAAGAAAATTCAAAAATGTTATAGGGACAGATACCGAATTCAAATTAATCCAAAAAGGGGTTCTCGCTGTGCTGGAAATTCTGACCACATTAAAAAAGTTTCTGGATCAATTGAAAACTACAGGCATAGACAAATCTTACCAGCCACAAGTTGATACAATGCTCGAATTAATTAATAACAAGGGATTTGAACAGTGTCTCAGAGAAACCAATTTTAAGAAATTATCTTATGTGACAACTGCAAATTACGATCAGGAATTCAGATACAATCTCAGGGAAACGCTTATAAAGTTGCTATCCTGCGTCTATAACCTGGATGTTTACATCTCTGTTGCAAAGGTTGCTACCGAGAGAAATTTTGCATATGCAAAGGCTTTACCGCCCGAAAAAAATATTTTTGAAATTGAAGGTCTATATCATCCCTTGCTAAAGAGTCCTATTGGCAATTCTATATCGATTAACGAAAAAAACAATATGATTTTCCTGACCGGGGCAAATATGGCGGGGAAATCTACTTTTATGAAAGCCTTTGGCATAGCTGCTTATCTAGCTCATATGGGGTTTCCTGTACCTGCCACAAAAATGGAATTTTCTGTTCAGAATGGCATGTTTACGACCATCAATCTACCCGATAATATCAATATGGGTTACAGCCACTTTTATGCAGAGGTTCTAAGGGTCAAAAAAGTGGCGGAGAGCATAGCTCGCTCAAAAAATCTCATTGTAATATTTGATGAATTGTTCAGAGGAACAAATGTTAAAGATGCTTACGATGCAACTGTGGCTGTTACTGAGGCATTCGCTGCCAATAAAAACTGCATATTTATAATATCCACCCATATAATTGAAGCCGGCGAAACCTTAAAAGAGAGGTGCGATAATATCAATTTTATCAATCTCCCGACTGTTATGAAAGGAACACTGCCAATTTATACTTATAAGATTGTGCCTGGAATCACATCAGACAGGTATGGTATGATTATCATTAATAATGAGGGTATTCTATCCATTCTGAATAAAGGTAAATAATTTAAAATAAAGATATTACAATATGAAATTTGCTATAGACAAGCAAACATTGGAGGATTTGAATCTGTTGGGAAGGTATAAAACCAATTCTATATATAATTTATATAATCACACGGTTACAAGAGGCGGCGGATTGATTCTTGAACAGATGTTCCTTAATCCGCTCACAAATGCAACCGAAATAAACGCCCGGAAGACTGTTTTCTCTTTTTTCCAGCAGGAAAATTTTGCATTCCCATTCTCTAAAGCTGAGTTTGATCTGACTGAACATTATTTAGAAAATATCGATTCCAAGAGTATTATTTTTTCTGCACTAAAAAACATCAGACGTAAAGCAGCAAAACTAATCGCAAACGACAAAGAATTCGATCTCTTGCAGGATGGGCTAGCCGGAACAATAACATTGCTCAAAAAATTTGAGGTGTTTGTAAGAAATCTTTCAGAAGTTGCTAATTCAAAGATATCCAGATCTGTGCCTTACTACGGATCAGTAGAAAAAATTATAGGTATCCTGCATGATAAAAAGCTGAGTTGGATATATACGTTCAATGAGAACAATAAAATTACCTTTTGGCAATTAGCATTGTGCGATCATAAACTTAGATATTCAAATTCTGATTTTTTAAAGGAAATCATACGTTTTTTGCACAATCTGGATGTTTATATTGCTGTGTCTGACATTGGTAAAAAAAGAGGTTTTGTGTATGCCAATGCATTTGATGCAGATAAATTAAGTGTAGACATTAAAGGCATTTATCATCCTTGCATTCCTAATGCAATTGCAAATGACATACATTTGGATAATAACTCTAATGTGCTCTTTTTGACAGGAGCAAACATGGCAGGAAAATCTACTTTAATGAAATCGTTTGGAATATCGGTCTATCTGGCTCACATGGGATTTCCGCTGGCGGCCAGGTCTATGGATTTTAACGTTCAACAGGGAATCTACACTTCAATCAATGTTCCCGACAATCTTAATATGGGCTACAGCCACTTTTATGCAGAGGTTGTGCGTGTTAAAAAAATTGCCACAGAGGTTGCTTCAGGAAAAAATCTGATAATAATGTTTGACGAACTATTTAAAGGGACAAACGTGAAAGATGCTTATGATGCAACAGTAGCCATTACAGAAGCTTTTTCCAGAATTCATGAGTGTGCCTTTATAGTATCTACTCACATTATGGAAGCCGGGATTACTTTAAAAGAGAGATGCAACAATATTATGTTTAAATACCTGCCTACAACATTAAAAGGAAGTGTCCCGTCATATCCGTATATCCTTGATAATGGAATTTCCAATGACCGGCACGGAATGATGATCATCAACAATGAAAAAATAATTGAGATTATCAGGAGATGAACTCCTGATATTTTTTGCTGAGGTGGAAAATGTTTTTTAGAATTTGTATCCCCCTCCTTTTCTGGGCCCTCACAGTGCTTGGAGCAATTTTTAAATAGATTGCAATTTCTAACGAGTTGAGCCCTTCAGTAAAATAGCTCATTATCTTCTTGCATTCCAATGGTAGTTGCCCTAAGGAAGATTCAAACATCGATTTTAGTTCATAATTCCAATCAAAAAAATTATTTGGAGGCTCATCTGCTGTCTCATATTCCAAAAATGAGATGTTGTGAATCAATTTTCTATTCCTTTTTAGAAAATTTAACGATCTGTTTTTTGTGGCTGTATATAAAAATGATTCAATGGATTTTCCGTCTGTAAAAGTATAATCACTTTGCCAAAACTGGATAAAGACATCCTGAACTACATCTTCTGCATCTGATAAACAATGCAGGTATCTGTTCGAAAATCTTATCAGTGGTTTATCATAAAGAATAAACAGTTTCCCAAACGAATCGCTGGTGCGATTATTAACACATAACACAAAATTTTTATTGTCTGTATTGTCTCTTTCTTTTATTGAAGCAACTCTGTTCATAGGATGCCTCAAATTTAGTGTTTATATTTTAGCTATAAACTATATTATGCAAATTTATTATTACCAGCTTACATTATAGCAGTATTTAAATATCAAATTTAAGCATCATTCGTATTCCTGTGCTTGACACATTGGGGTGATTGAGATAAGTTAACCTTTTCACAAAATCTAATCTTATAAGCTTAAAAATATTTGAAATACCCACCCCTACCTCTACGTAGGGGCTGTTTCCAAGAGCGAATATAGTTGGGTTACCCTCTTTGTCTGTGGGAAACTTGAACAGGTCTGACTGATAGTCAGGATTATTCGATTTACTGAGGCTGCCATATAAAACTTTACAAGTAACGTTTTCTCTTAAACCTAGGGCTTTTAGCAAGGGAATCTTGTTAAAAATAAACCCATTAAAACAATGGTCCACATTTAGCGATGTATATTGATCACTTACAAACTCAAGGAAATTCATCAGGCTATAAGCAGTTGACTGATATACATATGTTTGGTTTGCATTATGTATCTCTAACAGAGGATAAGGGACCTTCCCAAATGTTTTCCCTGCCTCCCAGATAACTGTAGTATAACCGATTACAGAAGGATAAAATTTCTTGTATATGCTTAACTTTAAACGATTATAATTAAAATCATTGCCCAGTATCTTTGAACCGTTTATGTATTTCAGTTGTAGAATAGGATATTTATTCGGAACAGGTTCTCTATAAAGCTTACCTTGATAGAATTGTTCATGGGGAGCATACCGTAGGTTCAGACCAACTTCGGAAATATTTACATAAGGGATATTATTTACAGGTGATAAGTAATCGTCTGTATTAAAATTGAGGGTGCCTCCCGGTGATTGCCTGGTGTAATTATAACCCACAGAATAAGAAAAGTGATTTTCAAATTCATTCAAATATTCAACTTTGAATGATTTATTATAAAAAAGCTTATCATCCACACCTCTTTTAAACGACATAAGTGCATTGCCCTCTTGTAGGAAATATAGTTCCTGACCCGGAACTTTTGTGTCCACTTGATAATTTACCCTTAGCCTTTTTACCGGAAATTCGTAAATTGTATTGGAAGTAAAGGAATAGGTTGCCCCAATGTTATACTTGTACTTTTTATCTTTAAATCCATATGTCAGATAGCCATCAAAATTTATTTTTTTACTAAACTCAGGAGTTGATCGCCCTCCAAATTTTATCTTGGAACCTTCAATTGAGTTATAACTATAAAAAGTTGAAATGGGGCCAATTTCAAAGGGTCCAAAATCGTGGAAACTGGCAAATGCTATTCTCATAATATCCATGGTCCGTTTAAATGCAGGAACATGCTGCAAACTATCCATTGTGGTATAAATACCTTTTTCAGATTTAGTCAGTTGTTCGTACCTGTTTTGCTCCCAAAACGCATCTGATTTTTGTACTGCATCAATCTTAGGAGCAGATATATTAAAAACATTGTCAGTTAAGGTTTTATTAATCAAATAATTTTTGTATAAAACACTCCTTTGCCCGAAAATCCCTAATCCATTTTGATTAAACCCAAAGTTTACCGAGAGCTCATCTTTAGACATAACCCAACCTTGTTGTTGACTATATTCAAATTCCTGAATTATTTTTGCATCCTTTACCCAGTTGAGATTAATTTTCTTATTGACCTCCATGTCAATTTTTTTTACGGCATAGGCGCCATCCAAAGTTATGAACAGGTATCCTTGAAAAAGCATGTCTGTTTTACTGCGTGGAGTAAAAAATAATTTTGCACACTTTGCATCATCAATATTTACAGTATCCGTTATGTAAAATCTGTAGAACATGGGAGCAGAGTTTGCAATTGGACTCAAAAACTGGTTAGTGAGAAACGAAATATTATTGTCGTATATATTAATGTCCTGATATAAATACTTCAAATACGCCGTTATACCCTCGTTGTTTAAGTAACCGTCAAAACTTACCATTTTATTTGCTTTAACGACTTCATTTGTCGCTTTAGGAGATTTTCTATAATAATAATCGGAGAGAGTCTCCTTGATGTACAAAGGGAGCACCTCTTTTCCGGGCTGTTTGGTTGTATCAATATTTTCAAATACAAATTTGAACTTTTTTAGCATCTTGCTCTGCTTTATCTCTTCAGAAATATTGCTCAATGCAAATTGGGTCTTTTCGTATTTTTCGTATTGGAGAAAATCAAAATTTTCATTCCGGTTTTTATCCTTGTTAGCAATTACACTGTCTATAAAAGAGACTGCAATATTGTTTTTGTTTTTATATCTGACTCTATTTGCTTTTACAACAACCTTATCAAGCGTTGTTAATGAAGATGTTAATTTTATTTTGATCAGATTTGAAGAACCGTCTGAAATTTTTATTATTTCTGTGTTATAACCCATACACGATGCTTTGAGGATTGTGTTTGGAATATTTGTACTTATAGAAAACTTTCCTTCCAAATCTGTAATCGTTCCTTGTTTTGTTCCTTCTACAGCAACAGATGCTAAAGGTATCGGTTTATCGGTTTTTCCATCAACCACAATTCCCTTTAGCACAGCATTATAGGTTCGTTGACCATTTACAGTAATACTTCCGACAAAAAGGCAAACCAGAATAAGAAAGCAATATTTATTTTTAAAAAACATAAAACTTCTATATTTATATCTTCGCTACTTTAAATAACGCCAAGAAGCGCAATAGCTATGCAAGAAATGTTCCACTGTGCATTGCCAATGAGATTATCATATTTTTCCATTGAATTTCCGGACTATTTAATTACCACTATTCTGCCTCGACTCGCTTTTTGTTCACTATTGCTCAAAAAACATTTGTTGCCCTAAATTTACAATATTCAATGTGAATTGTGAATATTGTCAATCTTCTTTTTAACTTAGATATTTAAAAATTACGCACCATGGAAATACTCACATTCACAATTGCACCCGCACTTTTTGACCAAATTGTCACAGGTAAGTGCAAAACCTTTCGGACAAGCATAAAACCATCAGAAATTCAGGAATATTTCTACTTAACTGCCTCAAAATCTATAGATATTAAAGATTTCAATATCGTTGAGTTTAAGACATTGGCCGACGACGGAACAGAGAGAACCTGTCAATTTAAAACCGGCAATGAAGAGATTGACTTTCTTATTCCCAATGATCTTTTAGATGTCAAATCTATAGACCTGAACACGTTCTACGACTCAGAACACATGCCTGCCGCCGAAATTGAGTTTGAGCTTCGTGAGCTACTATACTAATTGCGTTGCCGGCTATTTTCCCTTCAGGTACTTCTCGAGAAAGCGGTCCTGTTCCCACAGCAGATGCAGGATATTTTCCTTGGCAACATAGCTGTGAGCCTCTTTTGGAAGGAGCACCATTCTTGCAGGAGCACCGAGCCCTTTGAGTGCCTGGAAATAGCGCTCTGTCTGCAAAGTAAAGGTGCCCGGATTGTTGTCGGCTTCACCATGTACAAGCAGAATTGGAGTTTTCATTTTATCGGCATTCATAAATGGCGACATTGCTGTATAAACATCGGGGACATCCCAGTAATTTCTCTGTTCGTTCTGGAAGCCAAATGGAGTGAGCGTCCGGTTATAGGCACCGCTTCTTGCAATACCGCAGGCAAAAAGATTGGAATGAGTCAGAAGGTTTGCAGTCATAAATGCACCATATGAATGTCCGCCAACCGCAACTTTTTTTCTGTCTATATAACCCAGTTTGTCAACTGCATCAATGGCAGCCTCGGCATTTGCAATTAGTTGTTCGATAAAGGTATCGTTAGGCTCGGCTTCTCCCTCACCCAAAATAGGAAAAGAGGCATTATCCAGAACAACGTAACCCCTTGTAACCCAATAAACAAAAGAACCGTAATATGGAACGGTAAACTTATTAGGGTTGCTTGTACTTTGACTTGCAGAATTTGCATCCTTGAACTCTCTTGGGTAAGCCCAAATAAGCAGAGGCATTCTCTCTTTCTTGTTCATATCGTATCCTACTGGTAAATAAAGAGTTCCCGAAAGTTCAATACCATCTTTCCGGTTGTATTTGATTACCTCCTTATGAACGTTCGCAATACTTTCGAAAGGATTCCTAAAGAATGTAAGTTGAGTAAGATTGTCACCCTTTTTTCTGATATTTCTGAAGTAGTAGTTCGGAAACTCATTTTTCGACTGAATTCTCACAAGAATTATCCCGTTTTTAAGGTCCTCGATAGAGAGCAGTTCCTCCATTTTGTCTGTATATGCTGACTGATACAGGCGCTTAGTTTTCATACTCTTCAGGTTAAGTTCGTCTATAAAAGGAAACTGACCATCCTCCGTGAAACCGTCACCAATCAGGTAAATATTCTCCTTCTCAATTGCAAGTACAAATTTCCCGAACCCATTCTTGCGTAAATGGAAATTACCAGGGTCAGAGTAGGCATCCTGACTATTCCTGTCGCTTATGACAACCGGTTTTGCAGAAGGGTCCGACGGGTTAAAAAGGTATGTTTTTGTATTCCTTGTATCATACCACGTATCTGAAAAAATAGCATGAGATGCGTCTCCCCAGTAGATCCTTGCTGCGCGTTGTGGAATTTTTGCAAGTGATACAGGAGCCGAGCTGAATGGAACGTCCCACTCAAAGAGCTCGTCTCTGAATTCAACCTTTTTTGACTGATCCCCGCCGTCAAGAGCCTCAATAAAGCTAAGTGTAGCAGCTTTGTCTGGTCTCCAGGACATATTTCTTTTTCCGGTTCTTGTAGAAGAGAAGCCTTTAGGAATGGCTTCGGCCAATGGAACCTCATTCACAACTTTTATAATATTCCCATCAATGTCATAAACAGCAGTCCTTTGCGGAAATCTGAATACCGGCACAATATAGGAGTATGGACGTTCGATTGTGGTAATCATAACATATTTCCCATCGGGAGAGATGCTCTCGCCTGCATATAAAGCACTTTTCATAAAGAATTTGTCGCCGCCATCTGTATTCACAATGTGAAGCTCCGACGAACACAGGGTTTCGAAGTTTGCCTCGTCCTTCCTGTTTTTAAGAAGATCGGGGTAGGTTCTGTTTTGCGACTCTATACCCTTACTTACAGAAACAATCGGGCCGGCCGGAAGATCCATCTTGTCGTCCAGCAAAGGTTTATGTTCTTTTGGAAGAATCCTTACCAGCAGCGATCTGCTGTCATTAAGCCAGCTGAAAGGGCCATCCAGACTTGCATTTACATTTGCCTCAGTAATCTTCTTAGCCTGTGCGTTGGCAATATCCAGAACCCACAGCTCAACACCGGACGCTGTTGTAATGGTAAAGGCGAGCAGCTTTTCATCAGGAGAAAACTGCATGTTTGCAATCTTGGGATTTTGAGGCAGCCCCTTAACCTGAATCGGCTCGCTCTCAGAAACCTTTCTAACCTTAAGGTTATTCTCGTAATTTACATCCGAGGCAATATTTGTAACAGAATTAATCCTAAGGCCGGCAAGTTTTATCTCCGGCTGATTAAGAGCATCCAGAGTTTTATAGGTGTCACGGTAACTAAGTACCATATACTCCTTTTTAGTATCCATACGAACAGCCGGAGCTCTTTCGTACTCCACAAGAGCCATTATTTCTTTAGGCGGTTTCTGATAAATAAGATTCTCCTGCGCAGAAGACCTTGGCGTGGTAATCAGAGCAAAAATAAATAGTGCAAAAATGTGTTTTTTCATAATGTACATAAAGTTTTTAGGAAGCTTTGACAAAGTTTTTAGCAAGTTACTGTTTTTCATTAAAAAACAAGTTATATTTCACTATAAATATGCTAATTACTAAAAACTTTGTCAAAATAGATAAATGACCAGCGAAAAACCAAAAATCCATAGCAAACAAACCTGTCCGGATCACAGAAATAAGTTATCCACAGTGCCTTTTGCGGCTGATCTTTAATTACTCATGTCAGTCAATCCAAAGCGGAATAAAACCGTAATCGGGCTACCCGCGCGAATAAATGAGATAACATTTCTTTATAATTATTTTTAGAAAGAAATTAGTAAATTTGAATAACTACAAAAATTTATATACCAATGTCACCGGAAAAACATTTACTTTTTGAAGATTTACTAGATGAGCTTTTTAGTCACTATGAAGATCCCATCACAGCGCGCCATGCATTAAAAGAAAAGGCAGCCACAGATGGAGACTTTAAAATGAAGTTGGAAAACTACATGAAAAAGAACAACATGCAAAAATGCAGCGAAGTTTTGCCTGACTACATGTTTGCTCACGAAGATTCTGATTTGGAAGAGGATTCTTGTTGGGAACCAGTTGGTACAGAAGGAGACAGACAATAGTTTTTATATTGTTGTCTGTAATCTCTACACATTCTGCCACCCCAAAAAACAGATGAGTCATAAACAGACTCATCTGTTTTTTTGAGTTAAATTGAGTTAAATAGTATTAATTCAATATTATGTCGTAACTTTGTCACAATGACATTTAAAGAACTAAACATTATTGAGCCTATTTTAAAGGCTCTGATTCAAGAGGGGTATTCTACTCCAACACCAATCCAGGTAGAAGCGATTCCAATTATTTTAAATAATTCAGACATATTGGGCTGTGCACAAACAGGCACAGGAAAAACTGCCGCTTTTTCAATTCCTATTCTACAAAAGTTATACGGAAACGTAAAACAGGGCAGGAACAAAGATATCAAAGCCTTGGTTTTAACACCAACAAGAGAACTTGCAATACAAATAGACGAAAGCTTTGCTGCCTACGGTAAATATACCTCACTGCGCCATACCGTTGTTTTTGGTGGCGTTGGACAAAGACCTCAGACAGAAGCACTAAGGAATGGAGTCGATATTCTGATAGCAACTCCCGGACGTCTTCTGGACCTTATAAATCAAGGATACATCAACTTGAAAAATATAGACTTTTTCGTCTTGGACGAAGCAGATAGAATGCTTGATATGGGTTTCATACATGATATTAAACGTATTCTACCACTGTTGCCAAAGAAGAGACAGACTCTGTTTTTTTCTGCCACAATGCCTCAGGAGATTGCCTCTTTGGCGAATTCAATTCTGAACAACCCTGCTAAAGTTGCTGTTACTCCTGTCTCATCTACTGTAGATTCAATTGATCAGTACATCTATTTCGCAGAGAAAAAGGAAAAAATTTCATTGCTCATCCATCTCCTCAACGATAAGGAGAAAGAGTCGGTACTGGTTTTTTCAAGGACCAAACACGGTGCAGACAAAATTGCAAAAGCTTTATCTCAGGCAGGAATCGGAACAGAAGCTATCCATGGCAACAAATCGCAGAATGCCCGCCAAAATGCATTGTCAAAATTTAAAAGCCACAATACCCGCGTTCTGATTGCCACAGATATTGCTGCCCGAGGCATCGATATAGACCAGCTGTCTCACGTGATAAATTACGATTTACCGGAAGTGCCGGAGACTTATATTCATCGAATCGGACGTACCGGAAGAGCAGGCTACGGTGGTGTCGCATTGTCTTTTTGCGAGCCGGAAGAACTGCCTCAGTTAAAAGGTATTCAGAAGCTTCTTGGAAAACAGATTGCCGTTGTTCGTGATCACGGCTTTGAACTGCAATCAAACTCCATATCACAATCCCGTTCAGACTCAAGGTCACAGTCTGGAGTAGTATCCAAAGAAAAAAAAGAATTCAGAGGAAGCAAATCCAACGGAGAATTCTGGCGCAGACAAAAACGCAAAACAGCATAATCAGCCCCATGCCTCTATGGCATTTTACTGATTATCTTCCAGTTACCCTATTTTATATTTTTCTTAGTATCAGCACTATGACATAAAAGCCATAGAGCTGAAGCTTTGACGTTATCGCATATTAAAAAAAATTATTACATTGTTGCCAAAAAGAATCAGATCGGATGATTAATTATTAAGGTTTATTATGAAAACACAACCCGACTCTTGCATTGATGACGATATACTTATCGTTGATGACTCTAAACCTCACCTTGAATTGTTAGTAAAAATACTGTGTGATGCCGGATATAATGTCCGATCTGCCAGTAACGGAGAATTGGCTTTGCGTACAATACAAGTTAAACTACCCGCATTAATCCTTCTTGATGTTAAAATGCCCGATATGGATGGCTACGAAGTCTGCCGGAGACTTAAAACAGACGAGAGAACCCGCACCATTCCAATCATTTTTATTAGCGCATGGGGAGACGATAAGTCAAGAATTAAGGGATTTCAGGTTGGAGGTGTAGATTTTATAAATAAGCCATTCTATTCTAAGGAGGTGCTTGCAAGAGTAAAAGCTCATGTTGAACTCAGAAAAATGCAACTTATTCTGGAAAATCAAAATTCAAAACTGATGGCAGAAATTGCATGGCACAAACAAGCTGAGGAGGCACTTAAGTTTAGTGAAGAAAAGTATCGTAACATATTTAATAATGTGCTGGACGTTTTATATCAGATCAACATAAATGGTATAATTGAAGAAATAAGTCCGTCAGTTAATCTTGTCTTCGGATTCACCAGAGATGACCTTATTGGAAAATCAATTTTAGCACTTTATTTTGACTCCAATGACAGAGAAGTGTTACTTAAATCAATAATCAATAACAATGAAATAAAGGATTATGAATTAAGGATGAAAACAAAATCCGGCGATATAAAATATGTCTCACTTAACAGCCGGCTGGTTTACGATTCAGAAGGCAAACCGAGTTATATCGATGGAATAATGAGAGATGTAACCGAGTATAAAAAAATGACCACAGAGCTTATTAAAGCAAAGGAAAAAGCAGAAGAGGGTGACCGTTTAAAAACATCTTTTCTTCATAATATTTCTCATGAAATCCGGACTCCGCTTAATGCTATCCGTGGATTTTCCGAATTGCTGAACGACCCCGGTTTACTACCAGAAGAGGAAAAAACATTTCGTGAAATAATTATTGAAAGCAGCGATCATTTACTTTCGATAATTACTGGAATAGTTAACATCTCTTCTTTAGAGACAGGTCAGGAAAAACTTAACGAAAAGGAGGTAAACCTCAATTCAATGTGTGACATTATAAAAGAAATGTTTTTATCAAAAATCAAAGATCGGAATATAATCTTGCGTCAGGTAACTAATTTGCCGGATAATGAATCCAATATAATAACCGATGAGACTAAATTGATTCAGATCCTTTCCAATCTTGTGAGCAATGCAGTAAAATTTACAAAAGAGGGAGTTATCGAATTTGGATATTTAGTAAAAGATCCCTTGTTGGAATTTTATGTAAAAGACACAGGTATTGGTATTACAACTGAAGTGCAAGAAGAGATTTTCAAACGATTCCGTCAGGGGGAGACAAACAATAATCGTCAATATGGCGGATCCGGCTTAGGCTTGTCTATCTCTAAAGCATATACGGAATTGCTTGGTGGTAAAATGTGGTTAACCTCAGAACCTGGGATCGGTTCAGTATTCTATTTTACGATACCTTACAAAAAAGTTTCCATGAAAATTCCGGAATCAGAACAATCAGAATTACCTTTAACCCTCGCAGAAACAGAGCTTAAGAAATCAAAAATACTGCTGGTGGCAGAAGATGAAGATTTGAATTTTTTGCTTGTCCAGAAGTTTTTGTCTGGGCTTAATTACATTATAATCAGAGCAAAAACCGGTTTGGAAGTTGTAAAAATGTGCTGTTCCGACCTAAGTATCGATTTGGTACTTATGGACATTAAGATGCCTTTTCTGAATGGCTACGAAGCCACATCCGAGATAAAAAAAAGGAGGCCGGACTTACCGGTTATAGCTCTTACTGCTTACTCATCTGAGGAAGATAAAGACAAGGCCATTGCCTGTGGGTGTTCCGCTTTTATAAGTAAACCATTTAAACGCGAAGAATTAATTTCCAAAATCAAAGCTTATTTAGAATAGGCTTATCAAGATGAAGTAATCGCAAAATCTGTCGAATCTGTATTATTTGAACAAAATTCTTACCTTAGTACTCTAAGAAGAATTATTATGCAAGGAGAATTTCACATGATAAAAATTCTTGCAATAAATGACAGGAACGATAATCTGATAAGTTTGGAAGCAATCATCAAAGATGCCTTCAGAGATTCTACAGTTTTTACCGCGTTAAATGGCCCCAAAGGAATTGAACTTGCAGTATCCGAGAATCCCGATGTAATTCTCATGGATATTGTAATGGCCGGTATTGACGGGATAGAGATCTGCCGACGGCTAAAACAAGATGAAAGAGTACGGGATATCCCTGTGATTTTTCTTACTACAATAAATGACAACAAAAGGGCTCGTATTGAAGCACTTGAGGCAGGTGCAGAAGGGTTCCTTGTAAAACCAGTTGATGAGACCGAACTTATTGCCCAGGTCAGGGCCATGATAAAAATAAAGGCAGCCAACGAACAAAAGTTTGAGCATAGTCAGAAAACAACTCTCAATGCGTTGCACAAACTGCAAATAGAAAATGATGCCAGCAAAAAAATAGAGGAAGCACTTATCTGGACATCTGGTCCCGACATGAAGTGTGATTACTTTAACCAGCCATGGCTTAATTTTACAGGAAGATCACTTGATCAGGAACTGGGTGATGGCTGGACAGAGGGTTTACATCCCGATGATTTGCAGCAATGTGTAGAAACTTATACTTCTGCTTTCGAAGCACGAAAAAAGTTTACTATGGAATACCGCATTCTCCACTCCAGCGGTGAGTATCGCTGGATTCAGGATGTAGGCTCTCCTCGTTACAACAGCAAAGGAGAGTTCGCTGGGTACATAGGGCATTGTCTTGATATTACAGAATGTAAGCTTGCAGAAGAGAGCCTTGCAAAAAACTATCAGCTTCTGCACGATATGATTGATAACAGCTCTTCACTAATTTACATGATGGATACTAACAACAAGTATCTGTCCGTTAACCTGCACGTAGCAAAATTATTAGGAAAAACGCCGGCCGAAATTATTGGTAAAACAAGAGAAGAATTTATTCCAAAAAAGATAGCGGAGAAGTACTATTTAAATGATCTTGAAGTTATTAATAAGTGTGAATCAACCTCTTTTGAAGAGGAGAATCTGGAATCCGACGGAAAGCATATTTACTTTACAGTAAAATTTCCTTTGCTGGACAGTCAAAACAAACCTTACGGCATTGCCGGAATTTCAACTGATACTACTGCACTCCGACAAGCAGAGCAGAAATATGAAATTCTCTTCAGGGAGATGCCAGACGGATTCGCTCTGCATGAGATTATTTGTAATGAACAAGGAGAGCCTGTTGACTACCGCTTTCTTGCAGTCAACCCTGCTTTCGAAAGGCAAACCGGCCTGAAAGCCGAGCAAATCCTTGGCAAGACAGCCCTTGATATTCTGCCTGATCTTGAAACTTACTGGATAGAAACTTATGGACGGGTGGCTCTTACCGGTGAACCGGTCAACTTCGAAAATTATTCGAAAGACTTGAGTAAATTCTTTGATGTAAAAGCTTTCTGTCCTGCTCCAAATCAGTTTGTCAGCATTTTTTCCGATACAACCGAACGCAAACTGGCTGTCGAACAACTACGTAAGAGCGAAGAAAAATACCACAGTATCTTTGAGAATATCCAGGATGTCTATTATGAGACATCCCTCGATGGAATAATTATGGAAGTCAGCCCCTCTATTGAAATTATCTCAAAGGGGCAATTTTGCAGGGATGAAGTCATCGGCAGGTCTATGTATGATTACTATGTAAACAAAGAAGAACGAGAATCCATAATTTCAATTTTACAGGAAAAGGGAAGTGTTACTGATTTCGAAGTGACTCTTATAAACAAAGATGGCTCGTATATCTTTTGTGCTGTTTCTGCAAAATTATGGTATGACTCTCATGGCCTTCCCGAAAAAATACTCGGAAGTATGCATGATATCACAGAGCGCAAACATACAGAGGAAAAAGTCCGGCTGAATGCAGAAAGATTAGCCAGGATGGTGAATATTTATCAATATAATTCAAACAATGTTCAGGATTTTCTCGACTATACTCTTAATGAAGCGATCGAGCTAACTTCCAGCAAATTTGGATATATCTATTTATATAATAAAGAGAAAAAAAAGTTCATCCTTAACTCCTGGTCCAAGGAAATTATGAAAGAGCGTTCGGTTATTAGTCCGCAGAACTGTTATGAATTAAGCGAAATAGAAATATGGGGAGAAGCTGTCCGACAGAGAAAAGAGATAATAATTAATAATTTCAAAGAGACTAATCTGTTAAAAAAAGATTATTCACAAGGGCATCTTCAGTTAGAGAAACTTTTGACCATTCCAATTTTTGATGCAGATAAAATTGTAGCTGTTGTTGGCGTTGCAAATAAAGAGAACGATTATGATAGTACAGATCTGAATCAGCTCAGCCTTATGATGAACAGCGTATGGAGAATTGTGAAACACAAAGAAGCCGAAGAGCATATATTAAGACTAAACAAAGTAATCGAGCAAAGCACGGTCTCTATCATCATAACCGATTCTAACGGAACCCTTGAATATGTAAATCCTAAGTTTGCAGAGGTCACCGGCTACTCTTCCGAAGAAGCAATTGGCAGGAATCCTCGCTTCCTTCAATCAGGGGAAACATCAAAAGAGGAGTATAAAAAATTGTGGGACACAATTCTCTCCGGCAAAGAGTGGCATGGTGAGTTTTATAATAAAAAGAAGAGCGGCGAGTTTTATTGGGAAAAAACTTTTATTTCGCCAATTATAAATCAGGAGGGTGGAGTCACTCATTTTGTTGCTGTTAGTGAGGATATTACCGAAAAGAAAAAAATGGTTGAAAATCTGATTTTAGCCAAAGAAAGAGCCGAAGAGAGTGATAGATTAAAAACAGCTTTTCTGCATAACATTTCACACGAAATCCGAACGCCGATGAATGCAATTGTTGGGTTTGCAGATTTACTTAACGACCCCGAACTGCTTCCTGAAGAGAGTAAAAAATTCACTGAAATAATTATACAAAACAGTAATCAACTACTTTCAATAATTACTGATCTTGTAAATATTGCTACCATAGAAGCTGGTCAGGAAAAAGTTCAGGAGAAGGAGATAAACATAAATTCTATCTGCAGACTTGTATATGAACAGTTTCTGTTAAAAGCAGAAAAACAAAAAATCACCTTAATCTTAAAATCCTCTATCCCTGATAGCGACTCCCGGATAATAACAGATGAAACCAAGCTGGTTCAGATCCTTACCAACCTGTTAAGTAATGCTATCAAATTTACCGAACGTGGATCTGTTACTTTTGGATACGAACTCAAAAACAATAATCTGGAATTCTATGTAAAAGATACAGGAATTGGCATTCCTTCCGAAAAACAAGATGAGATATTTAAACGGTTTCGTCAGCTTGAAGTAACGGAAAATCGTCAATATGGCGGGTCCGGATTAGGGCTGTCAATTTCAAAGATTTATGTTGAACTACTTGGCGGTAAAATGTGGATCAGTTCCATGCCAGGAAAAGGATCTACGTTTTATTTTACAATTCCTTATAAGGCAGCAGATGCCCGGCAATAAGCAATGGGAAATAAAAAACACAAAAAATAAGTATATGGGAAATTTAGACTATGGAGTAATAGGGAACTGCCAGACTGCAGCACTTGTTTCCAAAACCGGAAGCATAGACTGGCTCTGTTTCCCTGGATTTGATTCACCATCCATTTTTGCAAAAATATTAGATGCCCATAAAGGAGGATCTTTTGGTTTTGATGTGACAGATGATTATTCGATTAAACAGTCTTATTTCCGGGATACAAACATACTTAGTACAAAATTTACTTCTACTGCCGGGGCTTTTGAGGTTTTTGACTTTATGCCGAGATACAAAACCGGTAGTGAAAGTGATTATTATTTGCCTGCAGAAATATATAGGTATGTAAGATATTTAAGTGGTAAACCCAAGTTCAAAGTTGTGTATGAACCTGCCTTTAATTACGCGAAAGAACCGGCAAACAACTCATTAAGAGATGACTATATAAGAACGAACTCTTCTGTTGCAGAGAACAATTCTGTCTATCTTTACTCAAGTCTTAAACTTGAAAATATCTTAGATAAAGATGAGATAAAGCTGGAAAAAGATGAATTTTTACTTCTGTCATATAATCAAAAACTTATTCCTATAAACATAGACAGGGTTTATTTAGAGTATTCCAGAACCAAGGTGTATTGGCTAAACTGGGTTAACCGTTCAAAAAAATATGATAAATACAATAAAGAACTTACAAGAAGTCTGTTGATCCTAAAGTTGATGTCATTCCAGTCAACAGGAGCTGTTTTGGCAGCACTTACTACCAGTATTCCGGAGTCGCTGGGAGATGCAAGAAACTGGGATTACAGGTTTTGCTGGTTAAGAGACGCTTCTATGTTAATAGAAACCCTTATAACAATGGGGCACCAGGGAGCAGCCAGAAGATTTATCTTTTTTGTTAAAAGAATACTAAAATATAAAAGTGACAGTTTCCAAATAATGTATGGTATAAATGGAGAGAGAACTCTCACTGAAAAGGAATTACCTCATCTGGAAGGATTTCACGGTAGTCGTCCCGTAAGAATAGGTAATAAAGCCTATAATCAAAGACAAAATGACTCTCTCGGGTACTTAATGGATGTTATTTATCAATACTACATCTATTTTCCCGGTACGTTGGACGAAATTGAAGATATGTGGGAAATCGTTAAAAACATTACTCTAACTGTCTGTTCGGAATGGCGCAGGCCGGATCAAGGAATTTGGGAATTCAGAAAGAAAAAACGACACTTCGTCTTTTCTAAAGTTATGTGCTGGGTGACTCTCGACAGAGCAGCTAAAATTGCCATATTCCTTAATAAAAAAGAGACTGCCAAGGAATGGAGAAAGGAGGCAGATAAAATACATAAGGATGTATTGGAAAAGGGGTGGAAAGATAGTATAGGAAGTTTCTCACAGTCCTATGATAATTGCGAATATGACTCCTCGCTTCTTTTAATGGAATCTTACGGCTTTCTACCTGCAGACGACGAAAAATACATTAAGACTGTTAACGCTTTAAAATCCAATTTGCTATACAATGGCCTGATGTACAGATATAAAAACAATGATGATTTTGGTAAACCAAAATCGGCGTTTACAATATGCTCATTTTGGCTGATCAGGGCTCTTTATGTTATTGGAGAAAAAAAAGAGGCAAAGAGGCTTTTTGAAGAAATATTAAGCTATTCCAACCATGTTGGTCTTTATAGCGAAGATCTGGATTTTGAGACTAAAGCACAACTAGGAAATTTTCCTCAGGCATATTCACACCTTGCACTCATAAATACAGTAAAACTCTTTGCTTCTGAGACCAAGCGCTCAAAATTCCTGAGGCCATAAGTTATTTTTTGTCGGCATAACCAGACAACCTTTTAAGAAACGAGATCGTGTCCGATTGTCTTATAAGATTATAATCAGCTGCTTCTGAAGAATTGCCAATTTTTATAGCGATGGAATTTTCCGGCAGAGCATTAAACATGTCTTCATCAGTTGTATCGTCGCCCATTGCCATTATAAAATCATACGATTTTATGCTGAGCAACCTTTTAACCTCAGAGCCTTTTGTGCAATCCGGATACTTAACTTCTATAATCTTATTCCCCTTAATTATGTGCAGATTATGTCTGGTACAAGGGGCTATAAGAGCATTTATAAGTTGCTGTGATCTGATTGAAGCCAGCCAGGGATCTACTTTTCTGTAATGCCATACCAATGCAGTCTCCTTTACTTCCAGTTGCGACCTTGGAGTTTTATCTGTGACTTTTTGGAAAATGTTCATTGTCTCTTCGTTCCAAGTGTCTTTATGATCATTTTCGTGCCAGACATCATTCTCCTTATAAAATGCCCCGTGCTCTGCCGCCAGCCCTATATTTAGATTGCCAAACCACTCTTCCAAAGTATTATGATCTCTCCCGCTGCTTATCACAACAGTATTCTTTCTGTCACCGGAGAGCCATGACAATAAATCCAGCAAAGCCTCGTCAGGGTAGGCTTCCTCCGGTCTAGGTTTAAATGCAGCCAAAGTTCCGTCATAGTCAAGCAAAATTAAGCGTGACTGTGATTCCTCATATCTTTTTTTAATAATTAATTCCTTTTCCGGATGTAACAATTTTTTGTTTAATTCTACATTTTTTACCCGTATGCTCATTAACTCATCAATAAAGTCACCGGCCCACTTATCTACAGTTTGTTTAGACAATACTGCCTGCATCCTTTTTAATCTTTTAATCTGCTCGCTGAACGGCATTTCCAATGCCTTAAGAATTGAACCTTCTATCTCTTTCTGTTCATTTGGGTTGATGGTGATTGCATCCATCAACTCAATTGAAGCACCGGCCATTTCACTTAAAACCAATACTCCCGGAATATCTCTTTTACTTGCAACATACTCTTTTGCCACCAGGTTCATCCCGTCTCTCAGTGGAGTCACCAGAGCTATATCAGCTACATAATACATTGCAACCAGCTCTTCAAACGAGAAACTTTTATAAAAATAGTTCACAGGAATCCAGTCTATTCTGGAATATTGGCCATTAATGGCCCCGATTGTCTGATCTACTTTTGTCTTAAGCTCTGCATAACTCTCAACGTTATCCCGTGACGGAACAATGATCATCATCAGAGTAACCTTGCCGTGGTATTGGGGATTGTTTTTTAAAAAACCCGAAAATCCTTTTAGTCTGTTAATTATTCCTTTACTGTAATCCAGCCTGTCCACGGAAAGTATCAACTTTTGTGCACTATAATTGGATTTTAGTTCAGAAACCAATCCTTTAACCGTTTGGTTTAAAATTGCGTCATTGAACTTTTTATAGTTGATCCCCATTGGATAAGTATCAACATGTACCTCTCTGTTGTCTACCAATACTTCATCCAGATTATAGCTGAGATCCAGGACTCTCTCACTGGCACTTATAAAGTGCCTCATATATTCATGTGTATGGAAACCAATAAGATCACACCCAAGCAGCCCTTTTAAAATTTCTGCTCTTTCAGGCAGTACTCTAAAAAGTTCGTAAGACGGGAAAGGTATATGATGGAAATAACCTATATTAACATCCTCTTTTTGTTCACGGATCATCTGCGGGAGTAACATAAGATGATAATCCTGAATCCACACAATATCGTCCTTATGAATTATTTCACAAGCTTTTTGACAAAAAAGAGAATTAACTTCCTGATATGCTGCCCAATGATCATTTTCATGCTTTACTAATACATAAAAATAGTGACACAGCGGCCAAAGTTTGCTGTTACAATACCCTTCGTAGAATTCCTTAACCTGTTTTTTTGTTAGAAATACAGGGTAATAATTAAGTTCCCTCATTTTCTGGGAAATAAATTGTTTATCCTCTTCGTATTTTACATCTACTCCTGGCCAACCTATCCAGATTTTTTCGTAAGGAAGTTCAAGGGAATCTAGACCTGTCGCCATTCCACCTTCGCTTTTTGAAAAAGAATACTGGTTATTTTTTCTTTGAGCTTTTATCGGTAATCGGTTAGAAATAATAACAAGTCTCATAACAGGTACAATTAAATAACGTGATTTTTGCAATTTAGCAAAAATGAATCACAAATGCTAATCTGATATGTACAGCCTTACCGTATGTATTCCGTTTTGAAATGTGTATGAGATTTCCAATCCGTTAGTATCGACAATTTCTTTCACCAGAGCCAATCCCAGACCAAGATGATCGGAAGAATGGTTGCTTTTCTTAAATCTGTAAAATAATAATTCTGTAGGGAATTCCGGTTCCAAACCCGTGTTACTGATCTGGAAACCCTCTCTCTTGACGTTTATCAGAAGATTTCCGTTTTGAATATTATGTTTTATAGCATTACCCAATAAATTTGAAATTAAAATGTCCGCTAGAACCGAGTGCAGATTCCAATAAAACTCCTCTTCTTTATTCAATTCAACTCTCAGTTTATTTCCGGATATCATGTCCGAGTAAAGCTCCAGGTATTTAGTAAAAACTTCCGAAAAATTAATTGTTTGCTTTTGCTCGAATTGTCTGTTTTCGATTTTTGTAAGCAATAGGAGTGTTTTATTTAATCGTGACAGACGAACGGCGCTTTCCAGTGCCTGACTTATGAGTTTGGCATCTTCTTTATTCAGCTCTTTACTTTGCAACAAGCTCTCAAGCTTGGAATGAATTATTGTAAGTGGAGTTTGTAACTCGTGAGAAGCGTTTTCAGAAAAATCCTTCATTCGCAGAAAATCTGATTTTATTCGTTCCAGCATTTGTTGCAAAGATCTGTTCAATTCATTAAATTCTTGAATATGGGTTGTTGGAAATTCGACATTGGTACTGCGGTCGTTAATCTTTAAATTCTTAATTACAGTTATAGTTTCCAGAAAAGGGGACCAAAGTTTTCTGCTAAAAAAATAGTTGGACACAAAAAGCATTATACAGAAAAGCCCAAATACCAGCATTAAACTAATAAAAATGGTTAACGCAAGATCATTTGATTCAATCTCAGACTTTTTAATTGTAACGATGTAATTATAGCGAATTGTCTGTGCGGAAAAGCGGATTAATCTGTATGGAATATCTTCTTTTTCTACATTATCATACATTAATGAATCAAATAATACAGGCATCATAATTATGCCAGGCTTTGCCTTCTGTACAAAAAAGTTATCATTCAGCGGCAGTAATGGGCTGCTTAATGAATCCATCAATCGCATTGCTTTGGATATATGCACCTGTTCTGCACATAGTTGCTCATCCAATTCCTCTTTCAGGTTGAAGCGGATTGAGTAATTCAGCATTACACCTGCAAAGATGAAAAATATCGATATGCTCATCAGATAGAAGCGGTTCGTAGCAGATAGTAATTTCATTGTTCTTGCCATTTATAACCAATTCCATAAACTGATTTCAGATAACTGCAGCAACCGGCATCCTCCAGTTTCTTTCTTAGATTGCGGATGTGAGTATAAAGGAACGTGTACGAATCAAACAGATCAACTTCGTCTCTCCATAAATGCTCTACAATGGAAGATTGAGAAAGAACCTTGTTTTTATTTGTTATAAAATATTCCAATAAATCAAACTCCTTGTTCGTAAGAATAAGTTGTGCAGAGTTTACTTTTACCGTTCGTGCAGTATGATCAATTGAGATCTCGTTGAAAACAGTTTGATTGTTACAATCAAAAAATCTTCTTCTGAAAATGGAGTTTATACGGGCATTCAATTCGCTCAAATGGAAGGGTTTTACAAGATAATCATCAGATCCGATGTTCAATCCAGTAATTTTGTCATCCAACGAATTTCTAGCAGAAATTATTATTATTCCGGTTTTCAATTTTAGCTTCTTTATCTCCCTAATAATGTCAAAACCCGATCCTTTTGGCAGGTTAATATCCACAACCACACAATCATATTCATAATCCGATATTTTTAATATTGCCTGGCGAAAATCTGATACTGTTTCTACAACCATATTCTCTACTTCGAGATACTTTTTTATATCCTGAAGTAAAGCCACCTCGTCTTCTATTACAAGCACCTTCATCTCTTCCTTTTTTGCAAAATAACAGTCCAAATCTAAAGAAAATTTGAAGACATCTTTAAAACGACTTTAAATTTCCTTGAGAATTGTGTTGTATTCTTGTAGAGTTATTTCAAAAAATTATTAATCATTAAAAAAAAGTAATGAAAAACAAAATTTTAGTTGCAATGCTGTTAATGTTCAGTACATACGTCGTTGCTCAAGAACCTGCTAAAGAAAAGGAAAATAAAAAAATAGATGTTCCGGCTTTAGTTAAACAGGCATTCCAGAAAGATTACCCAAATATTAAAAAGGTCGACTGGAGTATGGAAAATGGCGATTTTGAAGCTGAATTTGTCATCAATGGAGCAGAAGCAAGTGTAAATTACAATAAAGCCGGTCTTAAGAAACAATTTGAAATTGAAATCAAGACAGACCAACTGCCGGCATCGGTATTGAGTTATGTAAAGAGCAATTATGTCGGTTATAAACTATCTGAGGCAGCCAAAATTACCAATGATAAAAACGTGGTAACTTTTGAAGCTGAAGTGAGTAAAGGGGGTAAATCTTTAGACCTGCAATTTGATACTGCCGGTAAATTTTTAAAAAAGGATTAATTATTCTACCGAAATGAAGAAATTGTTTTTGATCTGTCTGTTCTGTAGCATTTTGTTTTCTCTTGCCAAAGCTCAGCAACTTGAATATTTCATTACCCGGGGTTTAATGAATAATCCTATGCTCAATGAATATAACAACAATGTGAGAACCTCTGTTACAGACAGTCTTCTGGTGGCAGCAACGAATAAACCACAGGTAAACAGCAACAGCCAAATTCTTTACGCCCCTTCGCACAAAAGCTTTGGATATGACGAAGCCGTAACTAATGGTGGTAATTATTCATCGGTTGTGGATGTGTCTCAATACATTTTCAACAGGAGAGATTTAAAAAACAGGTACGAAAGTATCAATCTTCAAAAGCAGAAGTGGCAAAACGGTGCGAAAATATCTGCTGCAGATATGAGAAAAGTAATCACGAACCTGTACCTGACTACTTATGCAGACTATAACGAAGTAACAAACAGCAGCTCGTACCTCACACTAATGAACCAGCACAAGGAGATACTCAAGCAGTTGGTTCAACAAGGTATTTACAGGCAATCCGATTATCTCTCACTTGTAATTGAGGTTCAAACAGCAGAGATAGATCTGAGCAGGTTTAAGGCACAATTAGTTAAGGATGTATATATTCTCCGTCAAATATGTGGAATAGATGACACTACTCCGTTTGCCCCGGAAATGCCTGCTCTTGTGACGACCCTGCCGGTCAACCCGGGAGACTCTCCATTATTTAAACAATATAAGCTTGACAGTCTCAGGATTATTAATGAGCGACAGAGTTTCGATATCAGGTATGTCCCCAAAATAAGCTGGTTTTCCGATGCTGGTATAATGAGCAGCGACCCTGCACGGTTATACAAGAATGTGGGCTACAGTTTGGGCTTGAATATGAGTTTCCCTATTTTTGACGGCCATCAGCGAAAACTGGATAGACAGAAGTTCAGCATCCAGGAGAACACCCGTTCCAGCTATGAAAACTATTTCAAAATTCAATACTCCTCGCAGGTTAAGCAGTTAAATGCCGAATTGTATTCGACAAGGCAAACGCTGGATATGCTTAATACACAGCTTTCAACCACCAAAGAGCTGGTTTCCTTGCTAAAATCCCAAATGAACGAAGGTAATGTTTCAATTATAGAGCTTATCGGCACCATGAAAAATTACATTTCGGTCAACCGGACCGCATGTCAACTACAGATGAGGGAATTTGAAATTATTAACGAACTTAATTATTTGATGCAGCAATAATCTTAATTATGGATACTTTTTTCAATAATAAAGTCACACAACTCTCTTTTATTCTCTTTTTTGTCATCTTATCTACGAGTTGCGGCAATTCTAACTCATCAACTGCCGATAGTATAAAAAATGCTACTCCGGTTACGATTACCCAAGTATCAGTTGGTCCACTTGCACAATGTATGGAATTGAATGCAATTTCCGTTTTTCAGAAAAAAAGTGTTGTGCGTTCAGTAACTACCGGCATTATTTCTTCGGTTGAGATAAACCCGGGAGACAAAGTCAGCAAGGGACAGTTATTGTTTACAGTAATCACAAAGGAGGCTGCTGCCTTAAGGGGCGGGAATCTGCAGGAAGACAGCATTCTTAACTTTAACGGGGAGCTTGGGATTGCTGCGGCACAAAGTGGAATTGTGAGTTCGGTTGCCCATCAAAAAGGAGATTATGTACAAGAAGGAGATGAGCTTGCCTCGTTGGCAGAACAGAGTAGTCTGGTTTTTAACCTTCAGGTACCATTTGAACTGGCTGGATTTATACGCACTGGTCAAACCTGCGAAATTGTGCTAACCAATAATAAACACATAAATGGGATAGTAAGTTCTATCCTTCCAGCTATGGATGTACAGGCACAAACCTTAACTCTGATTGTTAAGCCATCTGCATCAGAAAATCTTCCTGAAAACCTCATAGCTCTGGTGAAGATTGTAAAATACTCTAAGAAAAACGCTTATACTCTGTCCAAAGAGGCTGTTCTTACAGACGAAACGCAGACCGGTTTCTGGATAATGAAGCTTCTTAACGACTCTACTGCTGTCAGGATCAATATCAAAAAGGGGATTGAAAGCAACGGGAGGGTAGAAATACTTGAACCTTTTTTCTCGGCAGCAGACAGAATAGTCCTAACCGGCAGTTACGGACTGGAAGATACCGCTAAAGTAACCATCATTACAAAATAAGATGAAGAAAAATATCTTTCATGTATATAAAAACCCAATATCATTGGTATTGGCTATTATAGTATTGTGCGGACTCTATTTTTACGCAAGCATACATGTTTCGTTATTTCCGGAAATCACCTTTCCTAAGATTAAGATTATTGCAGACAATGGAGAGCAACCAGTAGATAAGATGATGATATCCGTTACCCGTCCATTGGAAAATGCCATTAAACAAGTGCCCGGCCTTAATGTTATCCGCAGTACTACCAGCAGGGGGACGTGCGAAATTTCTGCATTTCTGGATTGGAAGTCAAACATAAACCAGAGCCTGCAGATGCTTGAACTGCGTATCAACCAGGTAAAAAATCAGCTTCCTCCAACAGTTCAGGTTGAGATAGAAAAAATGAATCCCTCTATTCTTCCTGTTATGGGGTTCACGCTCGAAAGCAAGACCAAAACTCCTATTGAACTTAACCTCATAGCAAATTACATTGTAAAGCCTTACCTGTCCCAAATTCAAGGCATTTCCAGGATAGGAGTCATTGGTGGAAAGATCAAAGAATTCTGGCTTGTGCTGAATCCGGAAAAAATGAGCACTGTTTCAGTTACTCCGGAGATTGTCAGCAATGCAATAAACCAAAGTAATTTTATTATTTCCAACGGATATTTGAACGATTATCGCAGGTTGTACCTGACCATTACCAATGCAGGTCTTTACGATAAAAGCGATATAGAAAACGTTGTGGTAAAAAACGATGGGAACAGGGTGTTAAAAATAAAGGACATTGCTACGGTTGAGATTCATGAAAAAGTGGATTACACCCGGATAAATGCCAATGGAAAGCAGGCAGTGCTGGTAGCCATTCTAAAACAGCCGGATGCAAATTTGGTTGACCTCTCTAAAGAGGTAATATCAAAAGAGAAAGAATTACAACAGCTCCTGCCTAAAGGAGTTGTTATGAAGCCCTATTATAACCAGGCAGATTTTGTAAATGATTCAATTAAAAGTGTAAATGACAGTTTGTGGTTAGGTTTGCTTTTGGCAATTTTGGTTGCAGTATTGTTCCTGCGCTCTTTAAAAGCGAGCATGACCATTCTAATTACAATTCCTATAACCTTACTGTTGACAATTACAGCATTATACAGCATTGGGTACACACTTAATATTATGACAATAGGAGCTATTGCTGCTGCCATCGGGCTTATTATTGACGATGCAGTTGTGGTTATTGAGCAAATACATAGAGCACACGAAGAGAATCACGACACAGGAACGCTGGAACTGGTTTTCAAATCGGTTACATACCTGTTTCCATCCATGATAGGTTCTTCGTTAAGTACCATTGTTATTTTCCTTCCTTTTATGTTGATGAGCGGCGTTGCCGGAGCATATTTCAACATTCTTACCAACACTATGATAATCACACTGATTTGCTCGTTTTTTGTAACATGGCTGGGATTGCCTGTAATATATATTTTACTGCCGGATTTTAAGCGGAAATATTCGGAGAGAATTCCAAAAAACAGACAAGTAAAAAAACAGGGATGGGTTGGATTTTTCATACAAAGGCCTATTATTAGTATAATGTTTATTGTTTTGCTATTTACTTCGATTATCCTAATACTTCCTATGTTACAAACAGGATTTCTGCCAGAAATGGACGAAGGCTCTATTGTATTGGATTATACTTCACCCCCGGGAACTTCGATTGAAGAAACCGACCGTATGCTTCGTGAAGTAGAAAAAATCATTATTCAAATTCCTGAATTTGAGACCTATTCGAGAAGAACAGGAGCTCAAATGGGTTTTTTCATTACTGAACCAAATGATGGAGATTATCTTATCCAGCTTAAAAAAGACAGGAAACGGACCACAGAAGAGGTTTCAGACGATCTGCGGAAAAGGATTGCAGCTTCACAGCCTGCCCTGCGTATAGATTTTGGTCAGGTTATAGGCGATATGCTGGGCGATCTTATGGCTTCTGTACAACCAATTGAAGTGAAAATATTTGGCAGCGACCCCAAAAAACTTAACGAACTGGCTAGTAAAGTTGCTTCTAAAATTGAAAAAATTCCCGGAACTGCTGATGTTTTTGATGGAATTATTATTGCCGGACCTTCCGTGGAAGTTGTACCCAACTTGCCCAAATTGGCCCAGTTCGGAATTTCCCCTGCCAATTTTCAATATCAAATGCAAACGCAATTGACTGGTAATATAGTAGGCAGTATCCCCGAAAAAGAACAGTATACCGATATACGTATGATTTATCCCAATGTCGGCGAAGCAAGCATAAATAAAATAAAACAGCAATTTATCTTTTTACCGGATGGCAAGATTAAGCCCATGCAAGAATTTGCGCATCTGGAGGTTAAGTCCGGAACTGCAGAAATAACACGAGAGAACCTTCAGCCGGTTGCCATAGTTACTGCCCGCTTAAATAAGCGAGATCTGGGTAGCGTAATGAAAGACATTCAACAAAATATTGGACGGACTATAGCTCTGCCTCAAGGATATTACATCTCTTATGGAGGCGAATATGCAAATCAAAAAAAATCCTTTAGCGAATTGCTAGTCATTTTGCTTACATCCTGTTTATTGGTTTTTACCTTAATGCTCTTTTTATTCCGCGATTACAAGATAGCTCTTGTAATATTGTTCATAGCTACCCTCGGAATTGCGGGCGGCCTTTTTGCATTGTTCATTACTCAAACTCCTTTAAATGTAGGTAGTTATACTGGTTTAATTATGATTGTAGGGATTATCGGTGAAAATGCCATTTTTACTTTTCAACAGTACCTTACGGCACGCAAAACAACATCTATAGATGAGGCATTAACATTTGCGATCTCCACCCGTTTACGTCCTAAACTTATGACAGCAGTAGGGGCAATTATTGCATTAACTCCACTGGCTTTAGGCATAGGTACAGGTGCTCAGATGCATCAACCATTAGCCATTGCGGTAATTGGAGGCTTTATAGTAGCGTTGCCTTTACTGTTGGTTGTGTACCCAACTATCCTGAAAATGGTTTACAGTAGATAGCCCGGCCCTAGTGTTTCGTTTCCTTTGCCTCCTTTACAAGGGATTGGAAGATTCCCAAAAATGTATCAATATCGTTGGCTGTAAAGATCTCCGGATGAAACTGCACTCCAAAGACTTTTGAACTACCTACCTTCTCAATAGCTTCCACTATTCCATCTTTTGAGCGGGCTGTTACTTTGAAACCAGGAGCAACCATTTTTATTGCCTGATGATGGAAGCTGTTTACAGCCACGCTGTCTAACCCGATCTGTCTGTTCAATATCGAGCCTTTTTCAATTATAATTGAGTGTGTGCCGTAGTAACCCGGAGCTTTCTGGCTGTGTTTTACAAAAGAATCTTTTACCTGAGAAGGAATATCCTGGTAAAGAGTGCCTCCAAATGCCACGTTCATAAGCTGCTCCCCTCTGCAGATGCCGAGTACAGGAAGACCTTTGGCAACAGCCATCCTTATAAGAGCAATATCAAAGGCATCACGTTCAGGAACAACTTCTCCTAATGCTGGCTGCGGCTCCTCGCCAAACCATTTTAACGGATCAATATCTTCGCCCCCTGTCATAATAACAGCATCTACGGTTTCGAGCATTCTGAAAAGCAGTTCAGGGTCGTCAGTAACGGGAAGAACAACCGGGACACCTCCTGCTCTCATTACAGATTTGACATAAGTTAGTGGAGCCGAAGTGGATGTTCCTCCTCCCCATGTAGAAGAAATACCAATAATTGGCTTTCTGTCTCCCTGAGCAAAAGCTGATAAAGAGATAAGCAAACCAAGAAGGATCGATAAAAGATTTTTCATTACTCTGTTCTTTGATATTTATACAAATATAAACTAATTATTAGTTCTATAGTTTTTCCTATACTCAGAAGGGCTCATGTTTTTATATTTTGAGAAAATTTTTGACAAATTCTGATTTGACTTGAATCCGCTTTCAACTGCAATATTTTCTATTAATTTATCTGTATTGATCAATAAACTGCAAATGTGCTCAATTCTCAAAGATTGGATGTATTGATAAATTGAAGAGCCCGTACTTGCTTTGAACCTTTTTTCCAATACTCTTCTTGATAAAGGAACTATTTTTAGTAAGGAATCAACGTTTATGCTTTTACTATAGTTAGCTTCAATATGTTCAACAATATGCAATATATATTTATCTCTGATATTGAATTTTTCTGTTGACTCTCTTTTAACTATTTGAATTGCTCTGACAATAATATCAGATGGCTGGAAAATCTCTTTTTTTATCAGTTGAGAGATCGTTTTAGCAGCTAAATATCCTCCATATTCAACATCTAAAATAATTGAAGATAGCGGTGGATTTGAAATGTTGCAAAATAAATTATCATTATCAACACCTAACAGAGATATTTCATCTGGAATAGAAATATCGTGAATCTTACATGTCTCGGAAATATACAGAGCATATTGATCGTCGCAGGCAAATATCGCGACTGGCTTAGGTAGTGATTTTAGCCACTTCGCAAGCATATCTAAATTATATGTCCTTCTCTCTTTAATTCCCGTTTTTTCTAAATATTCAAAAAAATTATAATTACCCTCTTCTATCCTTTCCTTGAACCCCTGGTATCGTTCCCTGGACCATATTGTCGCTACTATTCCATAATATGCATAGTTTTTAAAACCTCTTTTAATAAAAAACTCTGCTGCCATATAACCGGTTCCGATATAGTCTCCGGTGAGATTAATAACATTATCTAACCTGTCATAATAATTCTGGATAATTATCGGGATATTTAATTTAGAAAAAAGAGACAGATCTAAATCCTGAAGCTGAGCAATAATTGCGTCTGCTTTCCACTTTTTTGCCCAACTTACAACATATTTGTCTCCATATTCAACACGATAAAATAATGGCATTCTATAAAAACTCAACTCTTCTATTTCATGAGAATATTTTACTATTCCTCTTAACAGGCTGCTACTGTAAGCACTTGTAAAATCTGTCAGTATTAATATCTTTATCATATTGACGCAAATGTAGGAGTAAATTTCGTAAATCAACAAAATTCCAGCCTTTATTTTAGTTTATTTTGTTGAACAAATATGTTCTGGAAAATATTTGTTTTTTGATAATTTAAAAACCTTTAACAAAGACTTAATGTAATGAATTATTTTAATTTAAACAAACAGAAGCTGTTAATCGGCTTTTGTCTATGCATTATCTTCTCCGTCAGCCAGGCGTTTATAGAAAGTGCAGCAGCACAAACGCCACAGAATGTTACTGCTTCTGGTATAGTAGTTGATGAAAATAATGTGCCCATTATGGGCGTAAATGTCGCTGTTTTGGGAGAAAAAAAAGGAATCATAACCGATTCTAACGGATTCTTTACAATCCAAGTAGCTAAGAATAAAGTTATCTCTTTTTCTTGTCTCGGCTATAAAACTAAAGAACTCCCTGCTTCAGAACTAAGTGGTAAAAACATTGTACTTCAAGAGGGTACCAACATATTAGACGAATTAGTTGTTGTTGGTTATGGTACAAAAAGAAAACGTGACCTTACCGGCTCTATTGCCTCCATCAGTAGTAAAGAATTAGAATCTTCCCCCGTAAGGGATGTTTTAACTGCAATGCAGGGTAAAATAGCGGGAGTTCAGGTGCTCTCTAGTGATGGCGCGCCAGGTTCGAGCATGACAATACGTGTTCGTGGTGCCTCTTCTCTTAACTCGGGTAACAACCCCCTTTACGTCGTAGACGGAATCCCTATCGAGACAACAACATCATCATTATTAAATGTTGATGATGAGCACGGGTTAAGTCCTTTATCGTACTTGAGTCCAAGTGATATAGAGTCTATTGAAGTCTTAAAAGATGCCGCTTCTTCTTCGATTTATGGTTCCAGAGCTGCCAATGGAGTCGTTTTAATCACAACCAAAAGAGGAAAAGAGGGAAAAGCAAAGATAAGTGTTAATACCTCTTTTGGAATCAGTAATATTACAAGAAAACTTAGTGTACTTAATTCAAAACAATGGAGAGAATTTATTTTAGAAGGTTATCGGAATTATGACCAATACATGGGTCTTAAAACAGAAACTTTACCACATTACACCGTCGTTGACTCTTTAAATCCTGTAAATTCAGGAGATGCAGATTGGCAATCACTCATGTACAATACCGCCTATCAGAAGCAATTAGGCTTAAATGTGGCAGGAGGCACAAAAACTTTTAAATACTCTTTAAGCTCCTCATATTTAGATGAAGAGGGAATCATCAGAAACTCAGAATATAAAAGATTCTCTACTCGTGCCAATACAGAATTTGATGCTACAGATTATATTAAAGTAGGTACCAATGTGTCTTATACTCGTAGTACAAATGACAGGATTTCTGCAGGTGGCATGGGAAACAGGTCTATGGTTGTTGCACTGTTGACCAGACCTCCCACATATGCTCTAAACTATCCCGACGGTTCATATTTAGGATACCTGAATGGAAAGAGGAACCCTATTGCTCTGGCAGAAGAGTGTCTGCACTTAAACACCTCTAATAGGGTCAATGCTAATGAATATGTTGAAATTAGTTTTTTTGATTGGTTAAAATTCAAGTCTAGTTTAAGTGTAGATTTTGAGGCTATGAAAGAAGACGAGTTTTTCCCAACAACAGTAGATTATAGAGAAGGCTATAACTCTGGAGCGGTAAGGGTTTCTGAATATTTTACATGGGCTAATGAAAATTATTTTACATATCATCAATCTTTTGGGGATCATCATATTGGAGGTCTTTTGGGATTCAGTCAGCAAGAGTGGAAAGCAGATATTACAGGTCTGAATGGTTTATATTTCTCAAGTGACGATATCAGAACTTTAAATGGAGCAGGCACAATATCAGGTCAGGAAAATAATGTTGCATATGGTCACTCCATGGCTTCTTTCTTTGCAAGAGTAAGTTATGACTATAAAAGCAAATACTTGTTTGAAGTAAATATGAGAGCAGACGGCTCATCAAGATTTGGGAAAAACAATAGATTCGGTTATTTCCCTTCAGCTTCGGGAGCCTGGCGTTTTTCCGACGAGAAATGGTTTAAATCGTTAAAGTTAAAGTTTATTAATGATGCAAAATTAAGATTTAGCGTAGGACAAACAGGAAATGAGGCAATTGACAACTATAGTTCGCAAGGAACATTTCTGACCGGTAAAAATTACCTTACTAATCCCGGAGTAGCTCCATACCAGATGCCAAACGAAGATCTCTCGTGGGAAACAACAACTCAATATAACTTAGGTTTGGATCTATCATTATTTTATGGCCGATTGGATTTTATATTTGACAGCTATATTAAAAACACATCAGATCTTCTATACGATGTTCCCATGCCAAATACGACCGGTTTCTCCTCAGTTATAAACAATGTAGGCGAAATTCAAAATAAAGGGGTTGAATTTTCAATTATTTCTAAAAACTTTGTTAACGAATTTAAATGGTCAACAACTTTTAACATAAGTTTCAATAAAAATGAAGTGTCAAGTTTACCTGAAGAGGTCCTTGTTAACGGATATATTCAGAACGGTACATTCCACATACTTAAAGAAGGTGAACCTGTCGGTACATTTTTTGGTTACAAATATAAAGGAATATATGCGTCCGACTCCGATAATGCTAATCAACTAAGAAATTTAACATCCACAGGCAAAATTTTTAAAGGTGGCGATGTTATATGGGAAGATATTGACAAAAACGGATATATCGATCAAAACGA
Organism: Rikenellaceae bacterium; assembly: GCA_039683455.1. Taxonomy (GTDB): domain Bacteria; phylum Bacteroidota; class Bacteroidia; order Bacteroidales; family UBA932; genus Bact-08. The sequence goes on from JBDKRJ010000006.1 coordinate 91,443, forward strand.
CAGAACGATTATTGGTAATGCGCAACCATTATTTACAGGAGGTTTGACAAACGATTTCTCATACAAGAATTTCTCGCTTAATGTGTTTTTACAATTCTGCTATGGAAACGATATTTACAATAATGTTGATTACTATAGAAATTCTATTTTCTCATATAATAATGTTTGTACTGATTTCTACTATAATGCCTGGAGAAAACAAGGAGATGTTACAGAATACCCTAAAGTTGTAAGAAACGACCCTATGCAAAATGAATCAAGAGTGCAAAGTCGTTGGGTAGAAGATGGATCTTATCTTAAAGTAAAATCTGTAACATTTGCATATGATTTTCCACATAAAATGGTAGAAAAGATTAAATTACAAAGTTTGAGACTATATGTGACAGGAAGTAATTTGCTAACATTTACAAAATATAGCGGCTATGATCCTGATGTTAATACTCTATCCTCTGGTTTAAGGCAGGGTGTTGATTATGGTTCATATCCTCAAAGTAGAACATTCCTGTTTGGTTTAAATATTGGCTTTTAAAAAATATAGTATAAAATGAAAAATTTAAATTATAACATAGTATTCTTAGGATTGGCAATGTTAAGCCTCTCCTCGTGTGTAGATTCTTTGCTCGATAAGAAACCGATCAGTAGTTTTTCTGCCGAAAGTTTTTATCAAAACCAAGCTCAGGCAAAGGCCGGTGTATATGGAATATACAATAGCCTGCAATCTACAATGGGCACAAACTTCGCCTTTTGGGGAGAAGGTCGTGCAGATAATGTAAAAGTAAAACATTCGGGCGAAACAACCTTTTTACAGAACAATACTCTTACAGCAACCATATCCTCTGCCGACTGGACTTCGCTTTATACATTAATCAGCAGAGCCAACTATGCAATTAAGAATATACCTGCAGTATTCCCGGATGGCGATGCTACCGGAAATCAATTAATCGGGCAATCTAAAGCATTAAGAGCTCTTGCATATTTTTATTTAGTAAGGGTATGGGGCGATGTTCCTTTGATTTTGGAACCATACACTCAGGCTGGACAAGATATTTTTGTTTCGAGAGATAATTCGGAATTAGTTCTTGACCAGATTGAGGAAGATCTAAAATATGCTGCTGCTAATTGTGTAGATAAGTTTAACAGTACAAACGACAGAATTATGTTCAATAAAGGGAGTGCAAATGCTCTCCTTTCTCAAGTCTATATGTGGCGGAAAAAATATAACGAAGCTATTGCTGCTGCCGATCTGGTTCTTTCAAACTCGTTATATTCACTGGTTATTGATATAACCGCATGGGGGAAGATGTTCACAGACAGTTATTCCACAGAAAGCATATTTGAGGTCGGTTATAATGAAACTCAAACAAATGGATTGAGAGTTTTATATGCAATTGGTTCAGACTCGCACTATACCCCTTCTGCGAAATTTATGGCTTCATTTGAAACCGATGATTTACGTCGCGCATATATATATGATGTAACACAGACGGATCCAAAAGCTATCTGGAAATATTTAGGGAAAGGCGTTAGTGATGAGGTTGCTACAACTTCTAAGCAAAATATTATCCTTATCAGATTGGCAGATATTATGATGCTTAAAGCAGAAGCCCTGAATAAACTGGGTGGAACTACCAATGTCTCCAACGCTCTAAAGTTATTAGAACCTATTAGAAGAAGAGCCGGTCTTACTCCTGCCCTGTTAACAGAAGCTCAGGCAATTGCAATGTACGGAACTGTAGAAGATGCTATTTTACACGAACGCTCAATTGAATTGTGTTACGAAGGGCATCGCTGGTTTGATCTGGTTAGAACAGGTAAAGCAATTTCGACGATGAATCCGATTAATGGATTGTCTGATGTTAAAAACTTAGTATGGCCTATTTCTAACACTACAATTGACCAAAATCCTAATATTGTACAAAATGAATTTTACAGATAGTTATATTAATAATATATAGGAATATGAAAAAAATAAATACAATTCATAAAATGAGAGTCAACGCTATAGTCTTTGTTATTATAGCTCTCACTTTAGGGTCCTGCATACAGAAATCCTTTGATTATGAGCCCTCTACTACATCTGAAACTGGAAAATTTAATGGGACAGCCCTCGACTTTATAAACGCTGCAAAAATTTCTGATTCTTTATCATTAATGAAAGAAGCTATTACTTTAACCGGCTTACAAAATTTATATAGTCAAACAGGCCCCAGGACATTTATTATGCCAAAAAATGTGGGTTTCAGAACTTATCTGAAAACTAATAAGTATGCATCTCTCGCAAGTGTTCCTGTTGCAACGTTAACAGCGGTCCTTAATTACCACATTGTAAAGGCATCTTATTATACAGCAGATCCTCAGTTTATTAAAAGTGATTCACCTATTATGTATCAAACCGAAGCTGCAAACCCTTTATATTTTTCACACGACAGTAACTTCCGGGTTGTGGTTAATCAAGGCACCAAGAAGTCTTTTACCATTTATGTTTCAAACATCAGGCCTACAAATGGCGTTATACACATCTCATCAGATGTTGTATATTACTTGCCATAAATTATTAATAATACGTATGCGTTCAATAGCTAATCCTTTAAAAAAAACAATTTTACTATTTGGTTCCTTTATTTTAGCTTCTGGTTTGTTTGCTCAAAAAGGCAATTTCCCGTTTTATGATTTTGCTAAAGTATATGATTTTGGAGATATCATGCCAAAAGACCAGGGTGGTAAATTTGTTCAGGTAGAATTATTGAATACAGAAAATGATGCAGTAATTGTACAGAAAATCAGAAGTGGTCTGCTTTTCGAAAAATTTGACAGCCCAATAAAATGGGAAAAATTTGAAAAGACAGAAATCGAAACCAGCGTCTGGTTAAACAGGTTTTATATTCTTCCATCATTTGCAAGAATGTATTATCTTACAAAAGACAAATCATACATAAAAGATATGATGGATATTCTAAATACCTGGATAAAGGATAATCCAAGATTGCCAGGTTCGGAAAAAAGAACATTTAACTGGAGAGATATGCAGGTTGCATGGAGAAGCATTAATCTGTCCTGGTGCTATTATCTTACAAAAAATGGACTTTCCCCTAAAGATCAAATGGCAATAAAAGCCATTCAAAAAGAACATGCCAGTGTTCTTTTATCGTGGTTTGCCAGACAAGAGTTAAATGATTTTAATCATCAATCCCATGGAGGTTTGGCAATGTTATATCTTTCTTGCCTTTTCCCTGATTTAGATATTAATGGCGAGTTACAAAATAACGCCATGAGGATTCTGACACATCATATGAATGCAGCTCACTATAACGATGGTGGCAACATAGAGCAGATGTTCGGTTACTACCCGTTCCAGACATCAATATTCAGAGACATGTACCTGCTATGCTCTGCAAATAACATTAAGTATCCTGGCAATCTGATTCCTTTGCTTAATAAGATGCTCTCATATATGTCCGTTTTTGCTCAACCTGATGAAACCATGCCTCCGGTTAATGACTCATACGAGATGAATATAATTCCATCTGTCAGCATATTAAATACAATTCTCAAAAGCAATATCAGCTCCAAATCAAATTTGTCTGCATATTATCCTGATACACAAATAGCTGTCATGCGCAGTGGAAGTGTAGAAAGAAAAAATAACTGGTATATTTTACTAAACCCTGCTAAGAGAATAGGGTCACACGCACATGCTGGTCGCTTAGGATTAAATTTATGGTTTAATAACAGGCCGGTTTTCATAGATGCCGGATGTTGTAATTATGACAAACCCCTAAAAAACAGGTGGTACAGAACATCAAAAGCTCACAATACAGTCCTTATAGATGGTGTCGAGGATGCTGAATCATCTTCAGATACAGAATATGCTAAAAAAAGAGACACAGAAAATCGAATCACCGATTGGACAGATAATGATAATTATAAATATTGCAGAATGGTATCTCCAAAAAGTGATCTTACAAATTGTAATGTAGAGTGGGCAAGAAATATTGCACTTATAAAAGATGAATTTGCTGTTATTTATGACTGCTTTACAACAAATGAACCACATAAATATGAAATACTATTCCATACTCCTCCTGTAGATGTTTGCTTAAATCAGGATAGTAAATCTGTAAATATATATAGTGATTCAATTATATCAATAATTCCTGTTAATAACGAGACGATTAATAATATTAATATTACCAATGAATATTTTTATCATAATGGCTCAGATTACAAAGCACCAATGTTAAATTATTCTTATAAAGCCAGTGGCAATTTAAATTCAATATTTCTTGTTTTGTCAAAAGTAAAAGATATTTCTAAGATAAAAGTCCAAAAAACAGAATCTGAAGAAGGCCTCGGCCTTTTAATAGAAAACGAGAAAGGAGAACATACCGTATTACTATTCAAGAACAGTGCAGCTAAAGAGATAAAAATGTATGGAATGCGAAGTAATCAGCCCTTTGGACTCTTTGAAAAATAATAAATAAATACATCACCATGAAAAAATTAACTGCTGTTGTTTTTACATTACTAATGGTTTTGAGCGCATTCTCACAAACAAGGTATAATGTAATTCCGTATCCTAACTCTTTAGACCCTATGGAGGGATCTTTCAGCTTTAAGAATAAAATCACAGTTAGCTACGACAAAGAATACCTGTCCGAAATTCAATTATTCTCAGACATTTTTTACAGTCAGTTTTTTGTGACCTTGGCTCCTACTTCTGCCGGAGGGAATATTATTATTAAAAAAAATAAAAATCTTCCGGGAAACACATATAAATTAAATATAGATAAAAATAGAATTAATATTGAGACAAACTCGTCCTCGTCATGTTTTTATGCTCTGCAGACATTGCATCAACTGATTACTTTAAAAGGAGATGGTTCTTATGAGATACCTGCGTGCTCTATAAGCGATTATCCGAATTTCTCCTGGAGAGCCTTTATGCTCGATGAATCAAGACACTTTAAAGGTAAAGAGATTGTTAAAAAAATGTTGGATCAAATGGCATTGTTGAAGATGAATGTTTTCCACTGGCATTTAACTGACGATCAGGGCTGGCGCATAGAGATAAAGAAGTATCCTTTGCTGACAGAGGTCGGAGCATGGCGCGATAGTACACAGGCAAAGTATGCACCCAAGGATAGTACTCGTGTTTATAATGCGTACCCTCACGGAGGATATTACTCCCAGAAAGATATAATTGAAATTGTAGAATACGCCTCAAAAAGACATATTATGGTTGTTCCGGAAATTGAAATGCCCGGACATGCAAGTGCTGCTGTTGCAGCATACCCATGGCTTTCTGCCAGTGGTGAATCAATTAAAGTAACAGGCAACTTTGGTATATTCAAAACTACATATAATGTTGCTGATGAAAAGGTGTTTACTTTCCTTACAGATGTTTTATCTGAGGTTATGTCACTTTTTCCTTCAAAAATTATTCATATCGGAGGCGACGAAGTTAAATACGATGAGTGGATTACTAATGATAAAGTACAAGAATTAATGAAAAGAGAGGGATTTAAAAGCCCGGCGGACGTTCAGGTGTTTTTCGTCAATCGGATATCTGAATTTATTCAGGACAAGGGCTTCAGGATGATGGGGTGGAATGAAATAATGGGGAAAAACGTACACGAATGGTCCACTGCAGAAAATTCACAACAGACTTTGGCAAAAACCAGCATAGTGCACTTTTGGAAAGGCGAGCCTGCGTTATTAAAAGAGGCGTTGGAGCAAGGCTATGATGTTGTAAACTCCAATCATTGGGATACATATCTGGACTACACATATACAAGGATCCCGTTGGAAAAAGCATATAACTTCTCTCCTGTTCCGGAAGGTTTGGATTCAAAATATGTACCTCATATTTTAGGTTCCGGCTGCCAGATGTGGAGTGAATATATTCCAAAGGTTTCAGACTTATACCGGCAGGTTTTTCCCAGAATTGCCGCATATGCAGAGGTTGGATGGACAAGTAAAGAGAATAAAGATTACAACAGATTTCTCAAATCCCTTAATGTATTGAAAAGATATTGGGATTCCCAGGGAATTACTTATTATTCAGATTACTTAAACTAACTATTTATTACAATATTAAATATGGGAAATTCCAAAAAAAAGACATATATCATCTCAATGATGATTTTGTGTTCGCTCTTTTTTATTTTCGGTTTCGTTTCGTGGGTAAACGCCATTCTCATCCCATATTTCAAGATCGCCTGTGAGTTAACGCATACACAAGCCTATTTAGTTGCCTTTGCATTTTACATAGCTTATTTTGTAATGGCAATTCCAGCTTCCAGACTTCTTAATAAAGTTGGTTTTAAAAAAGGTATGCTTGTAGGTCTTTGTTTTATGTCTCTCGGTACTTTAATTTTTGTTCCGGCAGCATATACCAGAACATATGGAATATTCCTGTGTGGTCTTTTTTGTATTGGAACCGGTCTGGCTATTCTTCAAACTGCAGCAAATCCATATGTTACTATGATCGGCCCTATTGAAAGTGCTGCCAAACGCATTAGTATTGTAGGGTTATGCAATAAATTAGCAGGTATTATCTCCCCTCTGATTTTTGCAGCAGTAGTATTGCAGGCAAATGACAGTGAGCTATTCCGCCAGTTAAAAGAGGGACTTATTATGGGTCCGGAAAGGGAGATTGTCTTAGATGCATTAATCCGGCGCGTGATGCTCCCATACGCATTTTTATCTGTGTTACTGCTAATTTTTGGAATAATGATACGGTATTCGCCACTTCCGGAAATTAATACCAAAGAGCAAAACAGCAGTGCAGACTCTTCTCATACAGACAGATCCTCAATTTTTCAATATCCCTATTTAATACTCGGTATATTAGCCATATTCTTTCACGTAGGTGCCCAGGTAATATCTATTGATACAATAATCAATTATGCCGGAACCATGGGAATTGAGCTAACTACGGCAAAGGTTTTCCCCTCATACACAATGTCCTGCACATTAATAGGCTATATGCTTGGCATATTATTAATTCCAAAAGTATTAAAACAAAAAAGAGCTTTGCAAATTGCAACATCTGTAGGTTTGGTTTTATCCCTTTGCGTTATCTATGTTTCCGGAAATGTAACTATCTTCTCTCATAATACAGATATTTCAATTTGGTTTTTGGTACTGATGGGTATGCCAAATGCTCTGATTTATGCAGGAATCTGGCCTCTTGCCATTCGTAATCTGGGAAAATATACAAATCTCGGTTCTTCTCTGCTTGTTATGGCTTTATGCGGAAATGCATTCCTACCTGTAATATATGGCTCATTGGTTGACTCTTACGGAGCCAGATTGTCGTACTGGGTTTTAGTTCCGTGTTTCTTATATCTGATATTTTATGCTTTTAAAGGGCATACGATTGAACATTGGACAAAAAATTATTCGTCATGAGTAAAATAAAAATATTTAACGGCTATATAATTACTCCCTTCGAGAATCTTGGGTTGGGAACAGTATTGATAGAAAACGATAAGATAATCGGAGTAGAAAAAGGAAATACAGAGGTGTCCGGCTATGAAGAAATTGACGCAAACTTAAATTATATAAGCCCCGGGTTTATAGATCTGCACACTCATGGTGGTGCCAATCATGATTTTATGGATTGTTCTGTTGACGGGTTCCTGCAAGCTGCAAACATACATACAAAACATGGAACAACATTGCTTTATCCCACAACTCTTGCAGGAGATAATTCTGAGTTGTTTGCATTCTTTGAAACCTATGAAAAAGCAAATAAAGTAAATGAAAAAGGAGCAAAATTTGGCGGAATTCATCTGGAAGGCCCATATTTCTCATATAATCACAGAGGAGCACAAGATCCAAAATATTTACGGAATCCTGATCCTAAAGAATACACAGAAATTTTAGGTAATAATAATATTGTACGATGGAGTATTGCTCCTGAATTGCCAGGAGCAATAGAATTTGCTAAAGTCCTCACAAAGCGTGGAATACTTCCCTCAATAGCACATACAGACGCAATTTACGAAGAAATTTTAACTGCATTCGAAGCAGGCTTTACTCATATCACCCATTTTTATTCCTGCATGAATGGTATTACTCGCCGTAATGCGTTTCGGTATGCGGGGTGCATTGAGGCCGGATATTTAATAGACAAAATGACGGTAGAAATTATTGCCGACGGTATTCATGTACCAAAACCACTAATGAAATTAATATACAAAATAAAAGGGGCAGAAAACATAGCACTTGTAACTGATTCTATGAGAGGAGCAGGTATGCCGGATGGAAAGTCAATTTTAGGAAGTTTACAAAAAGGTCAAGAGGTTATTATTGAAGATGGCGTAGCAAAATTACCGGATCGATCTGCTTTTGCAGGAAGTGTTGCAACAACAGATTTATTAGTCAGAAACATGATAAACATCGCAGAAATACCTTTAAATGAGTCTATCCAGATGGCTACCTCTACTCCTGCCCGAATCGCAAATATAGGGCACAAAAAAGGGAGGATTGCTGTAGGCTACGATGCTGATATAATAATGTTTAATAAAAATATTGATATTCAAAATACAATTATAGAAGGAAAATTAATTTAATAAAAATAAAAAATGCTAAAACTATTTAAGAAAGATCAGTTAGAGATTAAGGTTTTTGACACAAGAGCAGAGATGGGATTAATTGCCTCAAGAGACGCTGCAGAATATATTCAAAAAGAATTAAAGACTAAAAACGAACTATCAATAGTTTTTGCATCAGCTCCTTCTCAAAATGACTTTTTATCTTCTCTTATAGAACAAGATATAGAATGGAACAGAATTAATGCTTTCCATATGGATGAATTTATAGGTCTTACTGAGGACGCTCCTCAAGGTTTCGGCAATTTTTTGAAGTCTAAAATTTTCGATAAAATTCAGTTAAAATCAATTAACTACTTATTTAAAAAGAATGAAGATCCAAGTGTTGTATGTCAGAATTATTCAAAATTGCTGGATCAACAGCCTATAGATATAGTTTTTATGGGAATTGGAGAAAATGCCCATATTGCTTTTAACGACCCTCACGTAGCACTTTTTAATGATCCTGAAAAAGTAAAAATTGTTTCGTTAGATTTAATCTGTAGAAAACAACAGGTTAACGATGGTTTTTTTGCTTCTGTTGACGATGTTCCTACTCATGCCATAACATTGACAATACCCGTATTAGTTGGAGCAAAAAGAATTTTCTGCATAGTTCCTGCACCATCAAAAGCCAAGGTCATTAAAGCTGTAGTTTTTGGAGAAATTTCAGAAAAATATCCTGCCTCAATATTACGTACACATGAATCCGCTACTTTATATTGCGATAAGGATAGTGCAAAATATATATTATAATTATTCGAAATTATTGACAAATGAAACGGAATAATCTTATTAAATTTTTATACATTCAGTTGTATATTATATGTTTGATTCTCATTTTATTATCGCCAAAACCGATAATAGCATCCGAAACAGGTAATGACTTTGCAGTTAAAGGATTTCACATCGATCTCAGATGCGAGGTGATGACAATGCCTGCTCTCAAATCATTTGCAAAAGAGCTTTCTGAGTTTGGAATCAACACAATTATTATGGAGTGGGAGGCTACCTTCCCTTTTCAAAAAAATGCTGCTCTGTGTAATAAATATGCATATTCTGTGGATGAAGTAACTTCTTTTATTAAGTATTGCAGCACAATTGGTATTGACGTTATTCCGTTGCAAAATTGTTTTGGCCATGTGGAATATATTCTCTCGCACGACAGATATGCTCACATCAAAGAAGATAAAAAGGAGGTCTCTCAGGTATGTCCTATGAAAGAAGATGAGTGTATAAAAATATTTACAGCAATATTTAAAGAGGTGGCAGCAATGCATCCATCAAAATATTTTCATATTGGCGGCGATGAAACTTATCTTCTAGGTGCATGTAAATTATGCGCAGAAAAAAGTGCAAAAGAGGGAAAATCCAAACTTTTTGCAGACTATGTAAAAGCTATGTGCAAAATAGTAACCGATTTAGGAAAAACACCTGTTTTATGGGCCGATATAATTTTAAAATACCCGGAAGCAGTTGATGAATTACCTAAGAATGTAATATTTGTGGACTGGAATTATGGCTGGGAAAAAGACCACTTTGGAGATATTGACAGATTATACAAGGCAGGAGTTACTTTTTGGGGGGCCCCTTCTATAAGAAGCCATCCGGATAATTTATATTTAATTCAGTGGAATAAACATTTTAACAATCAGAAAGTTTTTATCCCCTATGCCCGGGAAAATAACTACAAAGGAATTGTTATGACCTCCTGGTCCACTGGAGGAACTTATGGTTTTTTATATGATACCGGATGGGAAGTAATTCAAATGTATCCGATAAGATATGTGTATCCTCTATCCGGATTCAGAATGATTATTGCATGTTACGGAGAGTCACTTAAAACTAACGGACCAATTAATGCTGAGCAATTTGTAATAAATTACTCAAAAGAGAGATTCGGCTTTTCAAAGGAAGAGGGAAAACTACTGTGGGATATTTTAACCGCTCCTCAGGAAGAGGTAGTCAAGGGTAAGGATTCAAATAATAAAAGCGTGAAAGACATTTTAATTGATACTAAGGAGCTTCAATCAAAATTGTATGGATTAAAACCAAAAACCAATATTAAGGAATTCGACCATTATAAGTTAATGTTTGATATACGTGTGCAGTATTTAATGTTTAAAGAGGTAGAATCTGCATATGAGTCAGACAGCTTTGACAGAAGTCAGGCCCCTGCTTATTTAGAAAAATTATCAAGACTTGTAGCGGAAGCAAAAAAAATAAATGACAGATTTATCACTCTGAATAAAGGCTTTTTATATGACAAAGAATTAGAAGAGATAAATGAACAGAGAACAGAGAAGTTATTCAAGATTTATCAAACCATGCAAAATCTGACAAAGAGATAGCCACCTGAATATTAGCCTTAAAATGAGAGAAAGAGCAAATAATTTTAAAAGGGTAATTCAGACAAATCCGGAGCAGGGGTTAAGGTCGGGTACTTATATATATTCATCGAGGACTATTAAAAAGTATATTGACAATCCCGGGGAATTAGTTTCTAAACTATTTTTGTTGGGATTTACCGATGTATATATCTCCTTTGATAAGCCTGGTAGTTCTCTTAGCCTGTTGGAAAGATTCGATGGTATATCTGCAGATTTGGAGCCCCATATTTTAAAAATTGACTCGCCCCGCCGCCCGGAAGGCTTAGCTCTGGCATGGGACAGTGAAAGTAATTACGGAATTGGCAAGGATAATGATCTGTTGCTAAAACGGACAGTAGAGGTTATGTCCTTGGCAAAAAAAACGATGGGCCTCTCACCTCTTTTCAACCACAAGGCTGGGATAATCTGATTACCTCAGAGATATGGATTTTTTGAATTTACCGGGTTAGAATTAATGTGGGAATCGGATTAGTAAAAATTATGAACAAAAAAATAGTAACATTTGGCGAAATAATGCTCCGTTTAGCAGCACCTGGTTATGACCGCTTTAGTCAGACAACCCAGTTTACTGCCTCTTTTGGGGGAGGTGAGGCGAATGTTGCTGTATCGCTGGCAAATTTTGGCATGGAGACAGAATTTGTTACTCGTTTGCCTAAAAATGAGATTGCGGAATCTTGCATAATGAATTTACGCAAATACGGCGTTGGAACCGGTAATATTTTGCGCGGCGGCGACCGTATGGGTATTTACTTTCTTGAAACAGGAGCAGTAGCACGTGCCAGCAAGGTAATATACGACCGTGCTGGTTCTTCGATTGCAGAAATTAGGCCGGAGATGGTTAACTGGCGCGAAATTTTTAAAGATGCCGGTTGGTTCCACTGGACAGGTATTACACCTGCTTTATCGCAAGGTGCAGCTGATACATGTCTGGAAGCTATCCGTACAGCCAATGAAATGGACATAACAGTTTCGACCGATTTGAATTACCGTAAAAACCTTTGGAAGTATGGCAAAACAGCTTCCGAAATAATGCCTGCTCTTGTTTCCGGTTGCGACATCATTCTGGGCAATGAAGAGGATGCAGAAAAAGTGTTTGGAATTAAACCAGTGGGCTTCGATGCAACCCACACAGGAGGCGATATAAATCCTACCGAATTTGAGTCAGTTTGTATGCAAATGATGAATAAATTTCCTCAAGCTAAAAAAGTAATAATTACTTTGCGCGGTTCAATTAATGCAAACCACAACACATGGGGCGGTGTGCTGTACAGTAACGGTAAACTTTACCAATCTGAATTTTACGATATTACACATATTGTAGATCGCGTAGGTGGCGGAGATTCATTTATGGGCGGTCTTATCTACGGTTTGCTCACTTTTAGCAACAACGATCAGAAAGCCCTCGATTTTGCAGCAGCAGCTTCTTGTCTTAAGCACACCATTTATGGTGACTTTAACCTTGTTACAGTAGAAGAAGTAGAGGCACTTATGGGTGGTGATGGCAGCGGAAGAGTATCACGTTGATTTGATCAATTCAAAAAACCATTAAAATAATTAACAATTATGCGTTTTAATAAAATACAAGTACTTGCTGCTATGTCGCAGACTGGCATGATTCCGGTATTCTATAACAGAGATATTGATATTGCTAAAAACGTAGTAAGAGCTTGCTACCAGGGTGGAATTCGTGTATTCGAATTTACTAATCGTGGCGATTTTGCACACGAAGTTTTTGGAGAATTGGTAAAGTTTTGCTCAGTGGAGTGTCCTAAAATAATAGTTGGTGTAGGCTCTGTAGTGGACGCTCCTGCTGCAGCACTTTATATTCAATTGGGTGCCAACTTTGTTGTTGGACCACTATTTAATCCGGAAGTTGCCAAAGTTTGCAATCGCCGTCTTGTGCCCTACATTCCGGGTTGTGGCTCTGTTTCAGAAATAGGTTTTGCTCAGGAAGCAGGCTGTGACATTTGCAAAGTGTTCCCGGCTGCGAACTTGGGTGGTCCGTCGTTTGTTAAAAACATTAAAGCACCCATGCCCTGGTCTATGATTATGGTAACAGGCGGGATAGAAGCAACTTACGAAAACCTTTCTGCATGGATAAAAGCTGGCGTTACATGTTTAGGCATTGGATCTGATCTTTTCCCCGATTCTATAATAAAAGCGAAAGAGTGGGCAGAAATTACCAGGTTGTGCAGTGATGCTTTGGCAATAATTAAGCAGGTTCGCAAAGAATCCTAAATTATAATAAAAATAATATGAATCTTTTTGATATCAGAAATAAGGTAGTTCTTATTACCGGAGCAGCAGGGATTTTAGGAACAAAAATGGTTGAGTATTTTGCAGAACAAGCATGCAGGGTAATCATACTAGACAGAAATGAGGTTGCCGGAAAAGAGCTGGAGGCATCAATTTTAGCAAAAAACCAGGATGCCTGGTTTTTATATACAGATGTTTTAAACAGAGAAATCTTAGAAAAAAACTATAATGATATAATTACTAAATACGGCACTATTGATATTCTTATCAATGCGGCAGGGGGAAATGTAGAGGGAGCAACTATACCCCCCGATAAAACATTTTTCGATTTAGAAATTGATTCCTTTAAGTTTGTTGTAGATTTAAATTTATTCGGCACCGTATTACCAACAATGGCGTTTTCAAAAATAATGGCACAAAACAAACGTGGCAGTATAATTAATATCTCTTCAGAATCTGCTGTCAGACCATTGACAAGGGTGATAGGATATGGAGTGGCAAAAGCTGCTGTTACAAATTTTACAAAATATTTAGCTTGTGAGTTTTCAATTAAATATGGTCCTCTACTACGGGTGAATGCAATAGCTCCAGGTTTTTTTATTACAGAGCAAAATAAAACCCTGTTATTAAATCCGGATGGTTCACTAACTCAACGAGCAAAAAATATAATTGCCCATACCCCTTTTGGCAGATTTGGCAATCCTGAGGAGCTGCTTGGCACACTTCACTGGTTAAGCAGTGAGGCCTCTGCATTTGTTAATGGAACTGTTACTGTAATAGACGGTGGATTTGATGCTTTTTCAATTTAATTAACAATTTAAATCGTACTACAATGTACTTATGTGAACAAACCTGGAGATGGTTTGGCCCAAGTGATCCTGTTTCTCTTTGGGATATCCGGCAAGCTGGCATTAGGGGTGTTGTTACGGCATTACATCATATTCCTAATGGCGAAATATGGACAATAAAAGAGATTGAGAAAAGGAAAAAAGAGCTGGATGAGGCAGGTTTACATTGGAGTGTAGTTGAAAGCATACCTGTTCATGAAGCTATTAAAATTCAAAGAGGGAACTATTTAAAATATATTGAAAATTACAAAGAGTCCTTAAAGAATTTAGCTATTTGCGGAATAAAAATCGTTACTTACAATTTCATGCCTGTGCTTGACTGGACCAGAACAGATTTAGCCTATACCTTAGAAGACGGGGCAAAAACATTAAGATTCGAAAAAGCAGCATTTGTAGCATTTGATCTGTTTGTATTAAAAAGGAGAGGAGCAGAAAAAGAATATTCTCCCGATGAGATTTATAAAGCAAAAGAGAGGTTTGCCACAATGACTGATGAGGATAAAAACAGACTTACAAGGAATATTATTGCTGGATTGCCCGGTTCGGAAGAGAGCTTTACAGTTGAACAACTCAAGACAGCATTAGATAGATATTCTAATATTGATGCCCAAAAATTAAGATCCAATTTAATCTTTTTCCTTAAAGAGATAACTCCTTTAGCCGATAAATATGGTATAAAATTAGTAATACATCCGGATGACCCTCCGTTTTCAATTTTAGGATTACCCAGAATCTTAAGTACAGCTCAGGATTTCGAACTATTAATAAAAGAAGTTCCTAATGTTTCTAACGGATTATGTCTTTGTACAGGCTCTTTTGGGGTTAGATCTGATAATGAATTAGTAAGCATTATGTACAAATTTTCCAACCGAATTAATTTTGTTCACTTCAGAAGTACAAAAAGAGACAGTGAAGGGAATTTTTATGAAGCAAATCATTTGGAAGGTGATGTAGATATGTATTCTGTAATGAAAGCTCTGTTAAAAATTCAACAAGAAAGAAAAATTTCTATTCCACTGAGACCAGATCATGGCCATCAAATATGTGACGACCTTACAAAGAAAACTAACCCTGGCTATTCTTGCATAGGAAGACTCAGAGGTATAGCCGAACTTAGAGGGTTGGAAGTTGGCATAGCTAAATCTTTGTTTTAAAATTATTTAACTTTCCTCCAAGCACCAAAGTTTTCGTTGTAACCAAAGTTAATATCGAGCGACACTATTTTTTTGCCCTTTTTGTCATAGATAAATTTAACCGGAAACTCATGCCCGTCGCTTCTGAATGTGAACTCCTCTCCGTTTTTGTGAGTCATCTTGTGTTTCCACCCCTTTGGTCCCACTGTTATGTACAAATCCTCTCCTCCTTTGGTTATAACAGCCTTTCCGAAAAGTTCCCCTTTATCGTAAGACCCTAAAAGCAGCTCCTGTTTAGGCGCCTCTTTTGGTGCTTCTTTTTTGGCCTCGTCTTTTGTCTTCTTATCAGATTTTAACAGATCTTCTCTCTCAGATTTCAAATAATCCTGCAGGTATGCAGCACTGTAGTCTTTGTCTGGATATCCTTTGTAGAGATCTATCAATCTGCGCATTATTGCATATCTCGGACTTGCCGGCGCCTCTGAATTTATCAAAATTACCATTGCCAGTTTTTGTTCAGGAACAAATGCACAGAGAGCAGTGAATCCCCATGTTGTACCAGTATGGAAGTAGAGCCTGTAACGGCTGTTCTGCTCTACAAACCAACAATGGGCATAGAGGGTGATGCGGGCAGAGTCCTGCGAGGTGATTGTCTGACCTTTATGCAGATAATCCATGCTTTTTCCGGTGATTATCTCCTTACCTTTTACCGTCCCGTTATTCAGATGGAATTGTGCATATCTGGCCATATCTGCAGCAGTTGAATTTACAGCCCCTGCAGGGCCAATTACTGTCAGCCAGTTAAGTGCCTGTTCATCGCCATAGAGGGGATTAACTTCGATTGAGTCTACCCAAGTGGAATCGTTAATGATTCGTCCCTTCTTGTAAAGGAACTCGTGAGGAGTTGCAACATTTTTTGAGTTTCTGAATCCCTCTTCATTTACTGAAGTATTCGCCATTCCTACTTTGTCAAATATTCGTTCTTTGATATTATCCTCCCAGCTCTTTCCCGTGAGCTTCTCAATGATCTTTGAGGCAATTACGAATGTGATATTATTATACTCGTAATTCCCCCTGAAACTGTAACCCGGCTTTATAAGAGAAAGCATTTTGTAAATATCGTCACGATTATAACCCAAATTCGGAATGTATGTTCCGCTCTGGTCCGGAAGTCCTGTGTGGTGGGTCATTATGTCTTTCACCTGAAGGTTTGCCTCAACCCATTTGTCATACATCTTAAAATCCGGCAAAATGTTTTTAACGGTATCATCCCATTTGATTTTACCCTCATCTACCAAAGTTGCCATAATTGCTGCGGTAAAGGATTTGGATATAGATCCTATCTGAAATACTGTGTTCCCGTCAACAGGATCAACCCCGCTTTTGTCCTTTACTCCAAAGCCCTTTGCATAGATCAACTCTCCATCTTTCATTATGGACATCGCCATTCCTGGTATTTTCCAATCTTGCTGAACCTTTTTTGCGTAGGCTTCTATGTTTTTTATTATTGCCTGATTGTCTTGATTATCCTGTCCGAATAGCGATGCTGACAGGCCAAAAAACAGTGCAAATGAGAGGGCTAAAAGTTTTTTCATAATGTATAGTGTTGCTTACAAAGATAACAGAAATTAATCTCCATTTTTGCATATATTTGTAAACATTTTTACATAAAGAACTGAAATGGCAAAAATAAAGAAAGCCTGGTTCTGCACCTCATGTGGTAATGAGAGCGTGAAGTGGCTGGGCAGATGCCCTGCCTGCGGAGAGTGGAATACCCTTCAGGAAGAGATAATCAGCAAAGAGAGCTCCGGTGGTTCCGGAATCAGGAGCGTAAGCTTTCTGACCACGCAGAATCCTAAACCTGAGCCTCTTTCTGGCATCAGCTTTTCAGAGGAACACAGAATTTCCCTCGGTAATAAGGAGCTCGACAGAATCCTTGGAGGGGGTCTGGTAGAGGGTTCCGTGATCTTGATCGGGGGCGAACCGGGGATAGGTAAATCTACATTGTCCCTGCAGATTCCTCTTCATTGCCCGGAAATGCTCACACTGTATGTCTCTGGTGAAGAGAGCCCCAAACAGATAAAGCTTCGCGCCCAACGACTTGGCGGTGATGATAGCAACTGCCTTATTCTGAGTGAAACTCTTCTGGAGAACATTGTAAACAGGGCTAATGATACCCAGCCTCAGCTTATAATTATAGATTCTATTCAAACCATCTATTCTCAGGCTATAGAAAGCTCTCCCGGGTCTGTTTCTCAGGTCCGCGAGTGCGCCGCTATGCTAATGAAGTATGCAAAAGAGACAAACACTCCTACAATTTTGATCGGCCACATTACAAAGGACGGTAGCATCGCCGGGCCAAAAGTACTGGAACACATTGTGGATGTCGTACTTCAGTTCGAAGGCGACACTCGCCACTCATATAGAATCTTACGAAGTATCAAAAATCGTTTTGGTTCAACTGCAGAGCTTGCAATATTCGAAATGATAAACACCGGATTACGCGAAGTGAGCAATCCTTCGGAAATGCTTATCCCAATGCATCAGGAGAATCTTTCCGGCATTGCCGTTGCCGCTATGTTGGATGGAACCCGCCCTCTTTTAATTGAAACACAAGCTCTTGTAAGCTCTGCCGCCTACGGGACTCCTCAAAGGTCGGCAACAGGTTTCGACGTCCGAAGGATGAACATGCTCCTCGCTGTTCTGGAGAAGAGAGCCGGATTCCGTCTTGCTGCAAAAGATGTATTTCTGAATATGGCCGGCGGTCTTAAAGTTTCCGACCCTGCCTGTGATTTAGCAGTTGTCTGCGCAATTCTCTCTTCCAACTTTGACCTCTCCATCTCTCTCCGTTTCTGCTTTGCCGCAGAGGTCGGTCTGAGCGGCGAAATCCGCCCCGTAAGTCAGATAGAACGCAGAATTGCAGAGGCAGAAAAACTTGGATTCGAAAAGATTTTTATCTCATCCTTCAACAAGCCCTCAGGCAAAACCCGCGGCAAACAAGACGACAAGAGTAATCTCAAAACCCCTACTCACATCACGGTTGTAGAAATCCAGGACATCCCGGCCCTTGTCCGCAGGCTTTTTGAGTAGTGATTAGGCAAGAGAATCCGTTTATCCTAAACTAACGCATTGGTCTATTGACTAAAGGAAGAAGAGAGAGACCCCGGCAACGCTCAGTATTGCTCCCAAAACTTCTATCGGAGTTATCTTTTTCTTGTAAAAGAGAACATATGGAATCAGAATGATTATGGGGGTGGTGGCCATAATAGTAGATGCAACCGCTGTATTGGTATACTGAACCGCCATCAATGAGAGGGAAACTCCTATAAACGGTCCGAATATGGATCCTGCAAATGTTGCACTTAAAGCCTTTTTGTCTTTAAACCCACTTTTGAAATCTTTGAGCCTTCTGGTAAACAGAATAATCAGTGCAAACCCGATAGTCCCGGTAATTATCCTTATCTGAGTTGCTGCAAACGGAACATAGTTGGCCACCTTGGTGCCATTTGCCGCAATGCTGTAGTAGTTCATCCCCTGTTTGCTCAAAACAATTCCCAGTCCCTGCCCAAGTGCTCCCCCTATCCCAAGAAGCAACCCTTTTAAAGGAAGATGAAGCTTAAGGTTGGGGCTAAGTTTAGCTATAATCCTTCTGGCTTTGCCGTCTTTTTCGTAACTGGTCACAACGGTGAGGTTGCTACCGCCTGCAACAAGAGTGTCATCACCGTTTTCAACAGCAGTATCACTATTTAATGAATAATTTTTCCCACCCCTCCTAAGAACAGATATTGCAATACCTAAAAGAGTTACCGCCATCCCGACAAATCCCATTGGAGATAGGGTTTCGCCCAGGAGTATCCAGCCAAAGAGGGCTGCAAAAGGGGGTGCCAGCGTCATAAGTAACTGAGAGAATCTTGCTGTTATCAAAATGTATGAGTAGAACAGACAAAGATCTCCAAAGACAAATCCTACAAGACCCGACAAAATCATCCAGATCCAGGTATTGGTGTCAGCGTTCTGGGGCAAGAATGAACCTGTTGTAAAAAAAAGCAGTGTACCTAAAAGAACAAAGGCAAACATGAGTCTTAATATGTTCACTATTAAGGAGCCAATTTTTTTGCCTGCATATTCAAAAAAAAGAGCTGAAAGAGTCCATGACAAGGCAACCACTATGGATATAATTTCACCAAGATAATGCATCGTGTCTGTTTTTCATGGTTAAGCCTTTTTGTTATGAACCGCAAATGTAAAGATTTTTTCACTTTCGGTCTATAAAATTAGCCTGTTGGCCGATTTCTGTTGCTCGCTGAGTCAACAAGAAATATGTTTGCATCATAATATTTATGAATATGACAAAAAGGACAAAACAATTATTAGTAATATCAATCATGACGCTATGCGTAACGTGCGGTTATTCACAACAAACAGCAAAGTTGTGGTCCCTAAGGGATTGCATAGATTACGCTTTGGCTAATAATATTGATGTCAAGAGCTCAAATGTATCGCTTAAAGGGAGCTACGAAGATGTATTGCAGGCTAAAGCATCTAAGTTGCCCTCGTTAAACCTCTCCTCTTCCCAGTCTTTTGTGAATCAGAAAAATCTTAATTCGGACGGGAATTACAGCAGTGATGGTACTTATTCCGGGAACTATGCGCTAAACGCAGAAATCACCGTTTACAACGGAAGCAAGTTAACGAATGCTCACAATCAGAAGGAGATTCTTTATAAAAGCGACGAATTAAGCCTCAAGGAGGCACAGAACAGTATCGAGATATCAGTTACACAAGCCTATCTATCTGTCCTTTATGCAAATGAATCGCTTAAGACTATTCTCAAAACCGTAGAGCTTTCTCAAGCTCAGTTTAACAGAGCTAAGGCCTTATATAGTGCAGGATCAATATCCTCTGTAGATCTAGCTCAGATTGAGGCACAACTTAGCAGTGACAGATATCAGCAGACAGTGGGAGAAAACGACCTTGCTCAGTCAAGACTGAGTCTAAAACAACTTCTCGAGCTGGGTCTGAACGAAAATTTTGATCTGTTTTTCCCGGACCTCGATTCGCTGGATGTTCTCGGGGAGATTCCACAATTACAAGTTATATATAACAGGGCATTGGAAGTTATGCCTCAGATAGAGAGTAGCCGGCTTCAGATTGAGTCTGCCAGGGTTGGGGAAAAGATTGCCTCTGCAGATATGCTTCCGTCAGTATCTATGAGTGCGGCAATTGGCACCGGAAACATATCGGGGACTAACTATGCCTTCTTCAATCAGCTGAATAACAAACTTAATGAAAACATAGGCCTCTCGCTGAGTATCCCGATCTTTAACAAAAGATCTGCAAAAACATCTTTAAACAAAGCAAAATTACAGACAGAGCAGGCAATGCTTAATAGCACAAGCAGTGAGAAAAATCTTCTCAGCACAATAGAGTCGCTTTACCAGGACGCTACCTCTGCTCAAAGCAGGTACAAAGCTGCAACCGACAAACTCCGCTACTCCGGATTGAGCTACGAACTGGTGAATGAGCAGTTTAACGCAGGGATGAAAAATACCGTAGAGTTGCTTACAGAGAAGCAAAATTATATCTCTGCCCAACAGGAACAAATTGAGGCTAAATATCAGGCTGTACTCTCTATTAAACTCCTCGGGTTTTATCAGAATCAGCCGATTGAATTGTAGAAACAAAAAAATCAATAATTGACCAAACATAGAATAATAAAAAGATGAAAAAGAGAGTAATAATAATATCGGTAACAGTTGTTGCAATTGCTATTGTACTGTTTCTGATTTTCAGACCTAAGGGAGATGTTGCAATCGGCTATCAGACAGCCGATATCTACAAAGGGAAAATTGCAAATAGTGTTACGGCAACAGGAACAATTGAACCTCTTATACAGGTAGAAGTTGGTACCCAGGTTTCCGGAAAAATCACCCGGATTTATGTTGACTACAACTCAAAAGTAAAAAAGGGACAAATCCTTGCAGAACTTGAGAAGACAACTCTTGAAGCAGAACTCTCTTCAAGTGATGCTACAAGAGAATCTGCAAAGACAGAGTTTGAGTATCAGCAAAAAAATTATTTGAGACTCTCTGCTCTTTACGAAAAAAAACTGATCAGCGACACCGATTATGAAACAGCCAAATATCAGTATGACAAAGCAAAAAGTGCCTATGACAAGGCAAAGTCAGACATTACGCGCGTCAGGCAAAATTTGCAATATGCAACAATATATTCTCCTATAGACGGAGTTGTACTTAACAGAGCAGTGGATGAGGGACAGACTGTTGCTGCAAGTTTCAACACTCCTACGCTTTTTACAATTGCGAACGACCTTACCAGAATGCAGGTAATTGCAGATGTAGATGAAGCAGATATCGGAGATGTAAAAGAGGGCCAAAAGGTGACTTTCATTGTGGACGCTTTCCCGGAAGATCTGTTTAATGGTTCTGTTACCCAGGTCAGACTTCAGCCAACTACAACCTCAAATGTGGTTACCTACGAGGTTGTTGTGGATGCACCCAATCCAAGTCTTAAGTTAAAACCTGGTTTGACAGCCAATATAACTATCATAACATTGGAAAAATCCAATATCTTACTGGTTCCGAATAAAGCCCTCCGCTTTACTCCCGTTAATATGCCCGTAGTCAGTCAATCATCGGCATCTGATTCCTCCGGCGGCAAACAGATCTGGATAAAAACCACCAGTGGAATTGCTCCTGTCCGGGTAAATATAGGTGCATCTGACGGAATACATACAGAGGTTTTCGGAGATGTAAAAGAGGGAGACAAGGTTGTAATCGGAGTTACTCAAAATGTAACCCCTGCAAATTCAAGTTCCGGAGACAGCGGCAGGAGTCCTTTTATGCCTTCTCGTCCTGGTCAGAAAAAATAATGGAAATTATGGGAAATAATATAATCGAAGCTGTTAATTTAAGTAGAAATTTTATTGTGGGAGAAGAGACCGTACAGGCTCTCAGAGGAGTTACATTTTCAATAAAAAAGGGAGAGTTTGTAACAATAATGGGAACAAGCGGCTCCGGAAAATCGACCCTGCTCAACCTGTTGGGGTGTCTGGACACTCCTACAAAAGGGGATTACTATCTTGATGGCGTTTCGGTAAAGGAGATGAATCGCAACGACAGAGCTACCCTCAGAAATTTGAAAATAGGATTTGTATTTCAGTCATACAACCTCCTTCCAAAGACCACGGCTCTGGAAAATGTGGAATTGCCTCTCTTTTACAACTCTAAAGTGTCGTCACAAATGAGAAGGGAGAAAGCGCTTGCTGCATTAAAAGCAGTGGGTCTTGAGAGTAGAATCAACCACCGTTCAAATCAGATGTCTGGTGGACAGCAACAGAGGGTGGCTATTGCCAGAGCGCTTGTGAATGACCCTGTGCTGATACTGGCAGACGAGGCAACAGGTAATCTTGATTCCAAAACCTCCCTGGAAATTTTGGATCTTTTCCAATCTCTTCACAATGAAGGAAAAACAATTGTTTTTGTAACTCACAATCCGGATATATCCAAGTATAGCAGCAGAACCATAGTTCTAAAAGATGGCCAGATAATAGAAGATATTGAGAATAATAAAAATTGATACGATGAACTATACCAATTTAATTAAAATAGCCTTCAGAGCCTTGATGAATAATAAATTCAGAGGCTTTTTAACCATGCTGGGCATCATCATAGGAGTGGCAGCTGTCATTTCTATGCTGGCAATCGGTCAGGGTTCTAAAAGGAGCATAAATGAACAGATATCAGAGATGGGCTCTAACCTGATAATGATCCAGCCTGGAACCGGTCAGTTCGGAGGTGTGAGGCAAAGTGCAAGCAGTATGCAGACTCTCAAGCTTGAAGATTATTACAGCATCGCCAGGGACGCTCAGTATATAAGTTACAGCTCTCCTATGGTTAACAGCGGAGGACAGGTAATTTTCGGGGCAAATAATGCTCCTGCAACAATCACCGGAGTAAACCGGGAGTATCTCGATATCCGGAAATTTACCATTGATGAGGGAGAGATGTTTACCGACGAGGATATAAAAACTTCTGAAAAGGTATGTGTAGTGGGGGCAACCATTGTGAAAAACCTTTTTCCGAATGGTGAAGAGCCTCTTGGGCAGATAATAAGATTTAATAAAATTCCTTTGAGAATAATCGGTGTGCTCACATCCAAAGGCTATAACTCAATGGGTCAGGATCAGGATGATGTTATTCTGGCTCCATACACTACTATTCAAAAGCGTGTTATGGCAATCACTCATATTAACGGGATATTCGTTTCTGCTGTAAGTGAAGATAAATCTGAGAGTGCTATGGCAAGTATTAAGACCCTTCTCAGACAAAATCACAAGTTAAGGGAGGGGGTGGATAATGACTTTAATGTACGTTCACAGGAGGAGATTAGTAAAATGCTTAGCTCCACAACAGACCTCATGACTATTCTTCTGGCTTGTATTGCAGGCATCTCTCTTCTCGTTGGCGGAATAGGTATTATGAACATTATGTATGTTTCTGTTACCGAAAGAACCCGGGAAATTGGATTGAGAATGTCAATCGGTGCAAAAGAGAGACACATTTTGTTGCAGTTCCTTATAGAAGCAATAATCATAAGTATTACCGGTGGCATAATCGGGATAATACTTGGTATTGGCAGCTCTGCATTTATAAAATATGTAATAGGATGGCCTGTCTATGTACAGTTGTATTCTGTAATTCTGTCATTTACAGTTTGTACTATCACAGGCGTTTTCTTTGGCTGGTATCCGGCAAAAAAAGCCTCCCTGTTAGACCCTATTGAGGCTATCAGATATGAATAGCTAAAAAATTGTAACTTCACGAAAATTTACCGGCATGACTAAGATTAGTTCAAAAAAATGGTTGATGGCAACAATACATATTATCTGCTGGAGTCTGCTGCTTTGTTCTCCGCTTATGTTTGCCAACTCTTTTCGCAGAACATTTGTCTTTAGTGATTACCTGCTTTTTATAGTTATGCCTCTGGCGCATATGATAGTTTTTTATACAAACTACTTCCTGTTCATTAACAAACTTTTGTTCAAAAATCATCTGGGGAGATTTTTGTTATATAATGTCATACTCATTATAGTAGTAAGTCTGGGTATTCACCTGTGGCACGTAACTTTCGAATTCCGGGAGATTCCTCCTCGCCCAAATCCGGTCTTTCTGTGGCTGCTTAAAGATTCATTAATGTTGATACTAACGGCCGGATTGAGCGTTGCGATTAAGGTTACTGCAAACTGGTATAAGACCGAACGCGAAAGGCAAGAGATTGAAAAAGAGAAGACAGCAGCAGAACTTAAGAACCTAAAAAATCAGCTTAACCCCCATTTTCTGTTCAATTCCCTGAATAATATCTACAGCCTGGTCTCGCTGAATCCTGGTCAGGCTCAATATGCGATTTTAAGTCTCAGTCAGCTTTTGAGATATGTCCTCTACGACAATAATCAGTCCACTCTTCCCCTGTCTAAAGAGCTTTCGTTTGTAAAAAGTTATATAGAACTGATGACCCTGCGACTTTCTGAAAAGGTAAAGCTTACTGTTATAATTCCTAATCCGGATGCTGGCAAGGGTCTTTTGATTGCTCCTCTGCTGTTTATTACACTAATTGAAAATGCCTTTAAGCATGGTGTAAGCCCTGTGGAAGAGTCTCATATCAATATTCTTATTGAATTAAAAAACTCAAATATAATTACTTGTAAGATCGAAAATAGTTACTATCCAAAATCTGATCATGATAGAAGCGGCTCGGGAATCGGTCTGAATAATCTAACAAAGCGTTTGAATCTTATCTATCCGGATAAATATTCACTCATATCAAAAAAGGATGGCAATATTTACATATCTCAATTAACAATTACTCTTTAATTAACATTAAGAAAGATGCTTATAAGCTGTTTAATAGTTGACGATGAACCTCTTGCCCGAAATCTTATTGAAGGTTATGTTAAACAGACTCCATTCCTTAAGTTGGTGGGTAGATGCTCAAACGCAATTGAGGCACTGGAGGTACTAAAAAGCAGATCGGTTGACCTTCTGTTTTTAGACATACAGATGCCTCAGTTAAATGGTATTGAGTTATCGAGAATGATTCCGGGCGACACCCGGATAGTTTTCACAACAGCTTTTGAACAGTTTGCGCTGGAGGGTTTTAAGGCAGATGCCATAGATTATCTGCTAAAACCGAT
Source organism: Rikenellaceae bacterium (assembly GCA_039683455.1). GTDB lineage: Bacteria > Bacteroidota > Bacteroidia > Bacteroidales > UBA932 > Bact-08. The sequence goes on from JBDKRJ010000006.1 coordinate 116,880, forward strand.
AAGTTATGCAGAATTTCTGAAAGCTGCCACAAAAGCACAAAGGTGGTTCGGACTCATACCATCCATGAGCGGAAGAGAAGGTTCAGATGGTAATAATTCCGTTAACAGGAAGAGCATATTCATTAAGGCAGACTACAGGATGGTTCAGATAGATCTGAATGACATCGTCTATATTGAAGGAGTAAAGGACTATCTACGCATACATACATCTGACAGGCAATCACTGATGACTCTTATGAGTATGAAGGCTATCGAGGATTATCTTCCTTCCAATACCTTTTTAAGGGTTCACCGTTCCTATATCGTCAACATAAATCAAATAAAAACAATTGAGAGAAATAGAATTATCTTTGACAACGTTCACATTCCAATTTCAGATTCCTACAGAGATAGTGTAATGGAGATAATAAATTCCAGAATTGTCCGAAAATAACGTCCTATGTCCAAGTCGTCTCATTGTCAACGCTATCCCACGAATGACTTGGACAGCACCATGTACCACGAACCATTCGGTTTTTATCTGCAAAATCTTTCCGGAGGGTTACCTCTGTATATCCGCAAGCGGCAAGGAGTTCGACAACCTCCGTTCCATAGGACTCATTAATTTCCAGATATATAACTCCATCAGACTTTAGCAGATTAAGACCCCATTCTGCCAATGCTCTGTAAAAAATAAGCGGATCTTCATCTTTCACAAAAAGAGCCTCTGCCGGCTCGAAGTCCAGTACATTTCTGCGCATCTGAGTCCGTTCCATTTCCCTTACATATGGTGGGTTACTCACAATTATATCGAGAGAGTGTTTTTCAATAATATTCTGACTTAATGGCCCGGCCAGCAGGTCACTTTTAAATGGCAAAAAAATCTTGTTGTTAAAAGTCGGGAAAAGCACTGCTTCATTCTTAAAAGTAACATCAATTGCTTTATCTGAGAGATCCAGAGCAAAAACCTCAGCTCTGTCAATTTCACAAGCAAGTGTTATTCCGATGCAACCGGAACCGCAGGCGGCATCCAGTATCCGGATTCTGGCCGGACCTTCCGCTTTACCAATAACACAAGAGTTACCGGCATCGTTTGTATTCAATGAACCCGGAATTCCTGCAATTTCTCGAATTCCCGTAGTCCCCGTTCTCTTAAAACGTCCGGTTCCATAATCCTCCAGAACCCATTTTACCAACTCCTCTGTCTCGGGTCTGGGTATCAGAACCCCCTCTTCTACAATAAATCTCCTGCCGCAGAACTCCTCGAAGCCCAAAACATACTGAAGGGGGCGGGCGGTAAGGAGCCCCTCCATAGCTTTCTCCATCTCAAAGACGCAACTCGCCTCAATATTGCCAAATGGATTAATAATATGATCATAAGATCTTAGCCCACAGAAATGCTGTAGCAGTCTTAAGGCAATCGCCCGTCCTTCCCGCCTCCCGTAAATCGGCTCCAGCCTCACTTTTGCACTTTCTATGAACTCTTTGTAAAACATTTAAAAAATTAAAAACAGATATTGGACAAAGTTAAGATATTTAGCTAAATTTGAATAATTCTAAAAAATCAGGCATGAAGCTAAATTTCAGGGCAGTCTTAAACAACCTGATGGTAATAATTGCCCGCAATCCCATTGAGATAATCATCTCTGTCGCCTTTTTCACCCTCTCCCTCCTTACATACGAGGGAATTATGAGTACAAAAACCTATGGTGATAATCTGTTTCTGGCCCCACTTATTTTCGCTCTCTCATACGTACTTAACAGACTGTTTAGCAAAGGTCCAATAAGGATCATCTACTTTCTATCTGTGCTATCTGTCGCAATACCGTTTCTGGTAAATGCCACAGAGTGGGTATTCTCCGGCGGATACCTTGCTTCAGTAGCAATAACAGTAGCCGTTATTGCTGTTTACAGTAATTTTAAAGACAATAAGCATTTTGTAAAAAACATTCTGGTCTATGCAAAGGAGCTGCTTTTTACTATGATTATTGTAGCCGCCATCTATGCGGTCCTGATGGCAACTATCTTTTCCATTATCTATCTCTTTGATCTGTTTAAAAACTCCTCCAACGACATTGCCTATTACACAACATGTCTCTGCGGTATTATTCTTGCCCCTCTGACCTTCCTCTATCTGAATTCCAACCCCGATAATAATAGGGAGGAATTCAGAATTACAAGAATATTTGAGGTTGTAATCAGATACATTCTCACTCCGGCATTAATCATTTATACAACCATATTGTATCTCTATATTGTCAAAATAGTTATTGCCTGGTCGCTTCCAAAAGGAAACCTTGCCTATATGGTCTTTGCCTTTATAATTTCCGCAATCGTTATCAAAGCCTGTATATCACTGGTTAACAAACCAATATTTCCCCGTTTTTTCAGTTCTTTCAGCATCATCGCAATAGCGCCGCTGGTACTCTTCTGGACAGGTGCCATACACAGGGTTTCACAATACGGATTCACAGAAGAGAGGGTTTATCTTATTGTCTGCGGGGCAATAATGACTCTTGCCGTTCTGTTGTTCATCTCCCGGAAATATGATAAATACATCTACGTAGGCTATATCACGATAGTTCTGCTCTCACTGTTTTCTTACATAAAACCAATTTCTGCCAAAGAGATTGGCATCAGATCCCAGATGAATCAACTTCAAACTCTTGCCAAAGATTTGAAAATGATGGGAGACGACGGGAAACTGACAGCACCCCCACAACCCTGCGCCGATTCCGTTTCCAAAGCCAAATTCGAGCGGTTGAACGATATCTATACCTATCTGGCTAAGCAGACGGACAAGAGTCGTTTAAAAGAACTTTACGGGTACTCTGGCGTAACAGAGATCCGCACCGATTTTGGAAAGCAGTTTTTATTCAATTCATCTAACAAAGACTTTGTAAAGAGCAGAACTGGAAAATTTTCAACCATGGGTTACAGATGGGTTGATACAGACGTGACCGCCTTAATAGCCGGGGATACTATGCAGATAATGGATTCTCGTGGAAATGAGATCTTTAGCACTCCCCTTTCTATGCTTGAGTCTAAACTCACGATAACAACACAACCATACAGCATTGCCGTACAGATCGATCCCACAACTCATCCTGGAACGGCTCAACCGGCAGATTCACTTCTGCAGTTTGACTTCGAAAATTACAGAGTAATTTTTTCCAGAATCTCGTTTGGAAAAGATGGTGGCATCTCCAAAGCAACTGTAAAGGCACTGCTTATAAAGTAGCTGTTTATCCAAGCAGTTTAGTTAGAAACTCCTTGATTGTCATTCCTGCGGCACGCACCTGCTGCGGCACCAGGCTCATCTCTGTCATACCAGGCACTGTATTGATCTCCAGAAAAAACACATCTTCTCCCCTTACAATATAATCCATCCTCACAACACCCTTGCATCCCAGATAATGATACATTTTGTGAGAAATGTCTATGATTCTTTCACTCAATTCCTCCGGAATCGCTGCCGGACAGATTTCCTGGCTGGCACCCAGATATTTGGCCTCATAGTCGAAGAACTCGTTCTTGGAAATAATTTCCGTAACAGGCAATCTTACAAGTTTACCATCAGCCTCAAAAACACCATTTGTCATCTCCCGTCCGGTAATACACTCCTCTATCAATACTGTATCTCCCTCAGACAAGGCGGCCTCAATCGCTAAATGCAGATCCTCTGCTCTCTTTACTTTTGTTACCCCAAAACTGCTCCCTCCGGAATCCGGCTTCACAAAAAGCGGAAGTCCCAGTCTGGCAACTATATCTTCGACAGAATAGTTATCGCCCTTTCTCATAAATACCTCACGAGCCATAAGGATTCCGGTATCTCTCAGGTAACATTTGCATGCATACTTATTAAATGTGATTGCAGAAACAACAGAAGAACAAGTTGTGCTCGGCTGTCCGACCATTTCAAAGTAGGCCTCCAAAATACCATTTTCACCCGGTGTGCCATGAATCATTATGAAGGCAATATCAAAATTAACCTTCCTGCCAGTGCTATCAGTAAAAGAGAAATCCGCTTTATCAATCTGAATGACAGTTCCGTTCTCTAGTTGCACACCCCAGTCACTCCCCTTGATGAGCACCTCAAAAACTTCATATCTCTCCCTGTCTATGTGCTGGGCCATATGTTTTCCACTCTTTACCGAAACTTCAGCCTCAGAGGAATCCCCCCCATAGATGAGGGCCACAATTTTTTTCATTTTATACCGAACTACTAATTTGATTATTAATGCTAATGAAAGAAAGGATCATTCACCATCGAATTTGTGTCCAGCTCTTCGTCACTTCCGTCACAGTTCAACTGAGCAGAAAAGCCGGGAGGAGCTGTAAAATAGTCCTTCGTTGTGATGCCAAGAGAAGGATCTTTTAAAACTTTTTGCATAAAGATACCCCATATAGGGAGTGCCATATTTGCACCGCCTCCTAGAGCCAGTCCCTCAAAGTGAACCTGCCTGTCCTCTGCACCCACCCATACCCCTGCGGTAAGCTTAGGAACATATCCTATAAACCATCCGTCTGCCTGATCATTTGTTGTGCCGGTCTTACCGGCTATCGGACCTTCCGGAATATATTTCCACCTTAATCTGGATGCTGTCCCCTCATTTACAACACCCTGCATCAGGTTTACCATTAAGAATGCTGTCTGCTCGCTGATGGATTCTCTTTTTCTTGCCGTAAAGTTAGAGAGCACATTACCAGCTTTATCTTCAATTCTGAGGACGAACATAGGTTCTACGTGAACCCCCCTGCTTGGATATGTGTTGTAGGCTCCCACCATCTCAAAAAGAGTAAGGTCTGCCGAGCCCAGACATAATGATACGACAGGGTCCAGATAACTGTTTACTCCAAGTCTCCTGCACATGTCCACCATTGCATACGGGCCAAATTGCTTCATGAGATAGGCAGATATGTTATTGGAACTCTTCGTTAAACCCCATTTGAGAGTAACGGTTTTGCCAATCCATTCCGGTTTATCCGTACTTTCAGGCGTCCAGGTAGTATCTCCCACAATGAATGTTTGCGGCACATTTACTACCTTGTCACAAGGTGTATAACCCTCCTGCATGGCCAGTGTGTACAGAAAAGGCTTGATTGTAGAACCAACCTGTCTTTTAGCCTGACGGGCATTATCATATTTAAAATACCTGTAGTTAGGACCACCCACATAGGCTCTTACAAATCCGGTCTGAGGTTCCATCGCCATAAAAGAGGCCCGTAGAAAAGATTTGTAATACCTGATAGAGTCGTTCGGCGTCATTATGGTATCTACATAACCTTTTCCTTTCCAGGAGAATAGCACCATTTTTGCTGGTTTATCGAAGGTGGCGACAATTTCACTTTCAGACAAACCGTCCTCTTTAAGATTTCTGTACCGGTCGCTCCATCTTCTGCCCTTCTTCATTATAGACTCAATGGTGCTCTTTGGAACATCGTTGGAGAAAGGAGGGCTCTTTCTCCATTTTAGCTCTCTGGAGAAGGTCGGCTGCAGATCTTTACTCAGGTGTTCCACAATGGCTTCCTCTGCATAACGCTGCATCTTTGAGTTAATTGTTGTGTATATCTTTAACCCATCCTTATCAAGACTATATCTGGATCCGTCCGGTTTAGGATTTTTAAAAAGCCATCCGTACAAAGGGTCGTCCATCCAAAGCAAAGAGTCTGTCCTAAAGTCTGCACTCTGTTCATAATCCGATCTTTTAGGTTTTTCTGCATTCATTATCCTCTTTAGCATATCCCTGAAGTATAGCCCAAGGCCGGAGTTATGATCCTGCTGGATAAAAGAGAGTTTGATAGGAATTACTTTTACAGAATCGTATGTGGCCTTGTCTATAAACTCATACTTATACATCTGACTTAAAACGTGATTTCTCCTTGCCAGAGAGAGTTCCGGATTTGTTACCGGATTATAACGGGTAGGTTTGTTAACCATTCCCACAAGAAGGGCCCCCTCCTCAATAGTAAGCTGTGACGGGTGCTTTCCAAAAAATGTATTTGCCGCTGCCCGGATTCCGTAGGCATTGCTGCCGTAGAAAACAGCATTCATATACATGCTCAGAATCTCATTTTTGGTATAATTTCTCTCCAGCTTAACAGCAGTAATCCACTCTTTAAACTTTGACACCACCAGAGTAAATGTCTTTGCACCGGGTATTCTGCTCTCTACAGTATCTCTTGGAAAAAGAGACTTGGCAAGCTGCTGCGACAGTGTACTGCCTCCGCCTCCTGAGCTTCTCCTCCCAAGTATTAAAGATTTTACCGCCACTCTGGCAAGACTTTTGAAGTCAATTCCGCTATGACTGTCAAACCTAATATCCTCCGTTGCAATAACAGCCTGCACCAGTGAAGGAGCCAGTTCATCGAAAGTAACAAAAGATCTGTTCTCTATATGGAATGTCGTAAGGAGTTCCCCGTCTTCAGAGATCAGTTCTGTTGCAATGTTTTTCTGAGGATCTTCCAGTTCTTCAAATGAGGGAATATCAGAAAAAATGCCAACCATCAGAAGAAAAAATATTATCAGCAAAAAGGGGCTTAAAATCACTATCCAAAACCTTTTCAAGAACTTATCTCTATCTTTAATCTTCATTTTTTTGTATTATATAAGGTATGCCAAAGCACAAAAATAGGAATAAAAATTTGGATATTACCTTACTTTATACCTTACTTTGCAGCCGTCAAGGTTTAATTTTGTAGATATGGGAGAGAATTTAGTAATCGTTGAGTCACCGGCAAAAGCTAAGACAATCGAGAAATTTCTGGGAAACGGGTATCAGGTAAAATCCAGTTTTGGACACATCCGGGATCTTTCTAAAAAGCATCTTGGAATAGATATAGAGGGCGGTTTTCTACCCGATTATCTCGTCTCTGAGGACAAAAAAAAAGTGGTATCTGAGTTAAAGACCCTGGCAAAAAAGGCCGACACAGTATGGTTGGCGTCCGATGAGGACAGAGAGGGTGAGGCAATAGCCTGGCATCTCAAAGAGACACTTAATCTGGACGATAAAAAGACTAAAAGGATTGTTTTTCACGAAATCACAAAAGACGCAATTCTTAGTGCCATTGAAAATCCACGCAGTGTTGACATGAATCTCGTTATGGCACAACAAGCCCGCAGAGTGCTGGACAGATTGGTAGGGTTCGAGCTCTCGCCTATTCTGTGGAAAAAAGTCAAACCAAAACTCTCGGCAGGTCGTGTACAGTCAGTCGCTTTAAGGCTGATCGTGGAAAGAGAGAGAGATGTTCAATCCTTCTCTGCAAAATCGCAATATAAAATTGAAGGCATCTTTAACCCGGATGGTGCAAAAGCCTCTTTAAAGGTATTGGCCGAGCTTGATGAGAAGTTCGAAAACGAACAACCTGCACGTGAGATTCTCGAAAAATGTAATGGTGCAAAATTTAAAATCGTCTCAATAGAGGAGAAAGAATCAAAAAGAACTCCTTCTGCACCTTTTACCACATCTTCCCTTCAGCAGGAAGCGGCCAGAAAACTGGGGTTCTCACTCAGCCAGACAATGAGAACTGCTCAGAATCTGTATGAATCAGGTTTTATAACCTACATGCGTACAGACTCCGTCAATCTTTCCAAACTTGCTATAGGAGCTGCAAAACAGACAATTACTGAACTTTATGGCAAAGAGTACTCAAAGACAAGGCAATATGCCACAAAGACAAAAGGAGCTCAGGAGGCCCACGAGGCTATAAGGCCCACATATATGAGCAATCCGGAAATTGAGGCCGGTCCGCAGGAGAAAAAGCTCTATTCGCTTATCTGGAAAAGAACCATGGCATCTCAAATGGCCGATGCCATAATACAGAAAACCGAAATATCAATCGGAACAGATTCAATTAAACAGATGTTTTTAGCCACTGCAGACAAAGTAAAATTTGACGGGTTTCTTAAAATATATATAGAATCTAAGGACGACGATCCTGCGGACGAAGGGACCAATATGCTTCTTCCCACACTTCTGATGAATCAGGTAATGCATCTGCTCACTGCTAAGGCTACCGAAAAGTTTTCCCAGAAACCTCCAAGGTACTCAGAAGCCAGTCTTGTCAAAAAACTTGAGGAGCTGGGAATCGGAAGACCATCCACTTACGCTCCCACAATTTCAACGATCATTCAGCGCGGTTACATTGTAAAGGATAACAGGGCAGGACAGGAGAGATCCTACAAAGAACTTAAACTGGAAAAAGGGGCCATCACCTCAAAAACACTGACAGAAACCTGGGGAGCAGAAAAGAACAAACTATTTCCGGAAGATATCGGAATGCTGGTGAACGACTTTATTGTAGAGAATTTCGACTCTGTCGTGGACTATGGATTTACTGCAAAAGTAGAAGAGGATTTTGACAGAATCGCAGAGGGCAAATTGATCTGGAACGAGGTTATAGCTCAATTTTACAAACCTTTTCACAAAAGGGTTGAGGAGACATTATTAGTATCCAGACCTGCCAATGCTGAGAAAGCTCTTGGCGTTGACCCAAAAACAGGAAAGAGTGTATATGCCAGAATCGGACGGTTCGGTCCACTAGCCCAAATAGGGGAGAGTGATGATCCGGAAAAAAAGTTTATGAGCCTTGCCAAGGGCCAGCTTATTGAGACAATAACCTTACAGGAAGCACTTAAACTATTTGATCTCCCTCGCAATGTAGGTTCCTATAATGACAAGGAGATCATAGCTTCTGTCGGCCGTTTTGGTCCTTATATAAAATACAACGGAGGATTCATCTCCATAGGAAAGGATAATGACCCTTACACGATTGATCTTGACACATGTATTAAGCTGATAGATGCACATGCCAAAAAGGAGTCTGAGAAACTTATCAAAGGATTTCCAAAAGAGGGAATCGAAATTCTGAACGGACGGTTTGGTGCATATATCAAAATGGGCAAGGAAAATTTCAAGATTCCAAAAGGCACAAATCCTAAAGAACTGGATCTTGAGAGTGCTTTAAAATTGATTGAAAAGGGCAGTAAATCAAAAAAATAGTTTGTTATGGCACACAAAGGATTTCTGGAGATTATTCCCGCAGCCGCAATAAGTGAGGCTTGTCAGGACTCAGCAGCAATTATAATAAATACGACAGGAGATACCTCACTCATCTCTTCGCTAAACGCTCTTTTCCCCCAGTCTGCCTATAAAGTTTACTATACAGAACCAGGGATTAATCAGCTTAAAGAGACAATCGCCATTTGTTCAGAACTTAAAATAATCAGTATCGTTCTGTGTGGAGAAGAGCTTCCGGATTTAAAGGTATTTGCACCCACCGAGAACTACTCTGTCTCTCTGATATCTGCCGGTAGTGGCGAAGATAAAAATAACATACTTACCCATATTCTCGAGGATGAGCTTGTTTCCGATTTCTCACACATCGCCTATCAAAGTTATAAATACGACCCTCAAATATTACAGAAGACAATGGAGAGAAGCTTTGAAGAGCTGAGGATCGGTGCAATCAGAGGTGATATTTCAATAGTGGAACCATATTTACGCTCTAACCATTATCTGTTTCTCGATATGCGATCTGTCCGTTTCAGCGATTTTCCGGAAAGCCTCACAAAATCTCCAAACGGTCTCTATGCAGAGGAGATCTGTCAACTTGCCAGGTATATCGGAATGGGACAAAATCTCATAGCCTGCTATATCTACGGATACACTTCCAAATTTAAACCAAAATCTACCTCAGAACAACTTCTGGCAGAGGTTCTGTGGCATATGTTTGAGGCCATCTCTTCCAATGTCTATGAAGATCCTGGCAATCCGGAGACAGAGGATCTACTACTGAGAAAAATCGTAAGTATGGGACGAGAGGGGCAAGATTTGGATTTTTTTACCAGCACCTCTACCGGCAGGTGGTGGATGAAAATCCCTGAGGTAAAAAATAATACTAATCAATATGTTGCGTGTTCGTATTCCGACTATGTAACTGCCTGTTCGGGTGAAATTCCTATGAGATGGCTTTTCTTTTATCAAAAAATAAATCATAATTTATTATAATTTATTATTATATTTGCTCGCTGACATTAAATTCTTAACAATTATGCCTAAGTTCCAAATAGATCAGATAGATCAGAAAATACTTGCATTCCTTGTAAAAAATGCGAGAATGCCTTTTTTGGAGATTGCCCGTGAGTGTGGTGTCTCCGGAGCTGCCATTCACCAAAGAGTAAAAAAGATGGAAAACCTCGGAATCATAACAGGTTCGCGTCTTTTGGTCAAACCGCAGACACTGGGTTTGAACGTATGTGCGTATGTTGGTGTGAGCTTGTCCCAAGCTAATCAATATCCCTCAGTTATTGAAGCTTTAAAGAACATTCCTGAAGTTGTCGAGTGCCATTTTGTTACAGGTAAACACGCCTTGATGTTAAAGATATATTGTCAGAATCACGACCACCTGATGGAGATCCTTATCAACACAATTCAAAACATACCATCTGTAGAACAAACCGAGACATTTATCTCTCTGGATCAGGCTATTGAAAGACAAGTCTGGGTCAAAGATTTCCAAACCAAAGGAACTACAGTTAAAAAACGCTAAGGATTGCCTGAGCCAGCACAAGATCTTCCGGCTTTGTTATCTTTATATTGTAACTGTTCCCTTCTGTAAGGAAAACCTCCTTTCCCGTACTCTCAACAACCGACGCATCATCTGTAAAAAATGATGAATAGGCTTGATTATAAGCATCCAGAATAATATCGGAATGAAATACCTGAGGAGTTTGTACCATTACAAACTCTTCTCTGTTTACATACTGGCTCCTGCCCTGACCAGTAATTCTTCTCATGGAATCTATAGCCTTGATTACAGGCACTACTGCCTCCTTTTCCTCTGCCATAATAAATAAGGATTCCAGAAAATCTTTTGACACAAACGGCCTTACTCCGTCATGAATTGCCACCAGGGCCCCTTTAGGAACGTACTTTAGAGCGTTCTTGACAGAATGGAACCTTGTGATGCCTCCTGATACTAAAATATGGCTGAAAGTTAAGTGTTTTTCCATACAATAATCCTTCCAGTACTGCCTGTAACCCGATGGTACTACCAGGATTATCTCCACAGGAAATGAAAGGTTCATGAACGCCTCAACCGAGTGAAGAATTACTGGCTTATCGCCGAGTGTAAGAAATTGTTTGGCAACATCTCCTCCCATGCGATTTCCAGCTCCACCGGCCACAATAACTGCATAGTATATTTTATTCATTTATTATTACATTTTATAAGTACAAAATTAAATAATAATCGGTTATTTTTTAGTACTTTTGTATCTATTTATAACGTATGGAGTACAAAACAATTAAGCGAGCACTAATATCTGTCTATCACAAAGATGGAATTGAGAAAATTGCAAAAAAACTAATTGAATCAGGTGTAGAGATACTTTCAACAGGTGGAACTTATGACTTTTTGAAAGGACTTTCAATTCCGGTAATTTCTGTTGAGGAGATTACCTCTTATCCCTCAATTCTGGGTGGAAGGGTAAAAACATTGCACCCTAAAATTTTTGGAGGAATTTTGGGAAGACGGGATAATCCGGGTGATATAGAGAGTTTTAAAGAGTATCAGATTCCTAATATTGACCTTGTCATTGTAGATCTTTACCCCTTTGAAGAGTCTGTGGCTTCAGAGGCCCCTCGTGAGGAGATAATCGAAAAAATAGACATTGGCGGTATCTCTTTAATCAGAGCAGCAGCCAAAAATTACAAAGACGTTGTGATTATTCCCTGCAAGGAGCTGTATCCTCGTTTGACAGAAATTCTGGAAACTAACGGGGCAGCTACCTCTATGGAAGAGAGGGCATACCTTGCGGCACAGGCGTTCAATATAAGTTCTCATTACGACTCGGCTATATTTTCATACTTCAACAGAAATGCAGAAATTCCTGTTTTCAAACATAGCATCAAAGATTCGCGTCCTTTAAGATACGGAGAGAATCCACACCAGAATGCACTTTTTTACGGTAAACCGGAGAATCTGCCTCTGCAGATTCACGGAAAAGAGATCTCATACAACAACCTTCTCGATATTGAAGCCGCAATTGAACTGATCTCAGATTTTGATGACACAACGGTCGCTATCCTTAAGCATAACAATGCCTGCGGATGTGCATCCAGAGAGAAGCTTTCGGATGCGTGGAAAGCAGCACTCGGGGCAGATCCCGTATCTGCTTTTGGCGGAGTAATTATTTCCAACAGGGAGATTGACCGTGAAACAGCTGCGGAAATGAATAAACTTTTCTTTGAAGTCTCAATTGCCCCGTGGTATACGAACGAAGCTCTGGAAATACTTAAAGAGAAGAAAAACAGAATTATATTGGTCAATACCAAAGACCTCCGGAGCAGTAAGAAGTTCAGAAGCATGCTTGGCGGAGTTCTGGTTCAGGAGAGGGATTCAGCAGTGGAAACAGAAAAATCGCTCAAAAGTGTAACAGAGACCCAACCAAATGAAAAACAGACGGAAGATTTGCTGTTTGCAAACAAAATAGTTAAACATTCAAAATCCAATGCAATTGTTCTTGCAAAAGACAAAACTCTGCTGGCCAGCGGAATTGGTCAGACGTCCCGGGTAGATGCACTAAAGCATGCGATTGCAAAGGCTACTGATTTCGGCTTCTCACTTGACTCTGCCGTAATGGCATCTGATGCATTTTTTCCGTTCGCAGACTGTGTAGAGATTGCCCATAACGTAGGTGTAAATTCTGTAATACAGCCAGGAGGTTCTATCCACGACAAGGAGAGCATTGACTATTGCAACAAAAATGGAGTTGCAATGGTTATGACAAGTATAAGACACTTTAAACATTGATAATTATAATATAGCATATGGCATTTTCTTTTTTAACACAAGATTTGGCTATAGACCTTGGAACTGCAAATACCGTCATTACAATAAATGATAAGATTGTAGTGGATGAACCTTCAATTGTAGCTATAGATCAAAATACAGGGAAACCTATTGCTTTTGGGCAAAAGGCCCGGATGATGCATGGTAAAACTCACGCAAACATCAAGACGATAAGACCTCTTAAAGATGGAGTGATTGCAGACTTTAATGCAGCAGAGATGATGATCAGAGGCTTCATCAAGATGATCAACTATAAGAACTCTTTGTTTACCCCAAGCCTGAGGATGGTTGTCAGTATCCCTTCCGGCAGTACGGAGGTAGAGATACGTGCGGTACGTGACTCTTCTGAGCATGCAGGTGGACGTGATGTTTACATGATTTACGAACCGATGGCTGCTGCAATAGGCATAGGGCTCGATGTAGAGGCTCCCACAGGAAACATGGTTGTTGACATCGGAGGTGGTACAACAGAGATTGCTGTTATTTCATTAGGCGGCATAGTAGTTAATCAGAGCATTCGTGTGGCCGGAGATGGATTCACATATGAGATACAACAATACATGCGTCAGCAACACAGCATTAAGATAGGAGAACTCACTGCAGAAGACATCAAAATAAAGGTTGGCGCTGCTTTATCTGAACTCGACGAGTATCCTGAGCCATATGTTGTAAGAGGACCTAACCTTATGACAGCTCATCCTGTAGAAGTCAGTGTTACAAGTCAGGAGATTGCACACTGCATAGACAAGTCAATCGCAAAAATTGAAGCAGCCGTTATCTCCGTTCTGGAACAGACTCCTCCTGAGCTTTATGCAGATATTGTTCAAAAGGGTATTTTTCTGACAGGTGGCGGCGCTTTGCTCAGAGGTCTGGACAAGAGACTTTATGAAAAAATCAACATCAAATTCCATGTGTCCGAAGATCCCCTGCATGCTGTAGCAAAGGGTACAAGTATTGCCCTTAAGAATGCCGACAAACTTCCATTTTTAATGCGATGACACTAGATGGCCAAAAGATCTCCAATCACATCCATTTTGGCAACAATAGCGCTCTTTCTGCTTTTAGAAGTAGCCGCTCTTTTAATGATGGCGAACTCCTCCATCTTCCAGCAAGTAAAAATTTCTGGCGTTTTGATGCAGATTCATGGGAGGTTTTTAAAAGCAGGAACTCATGTTAAATACTACTTTAGTCTCAAAAACGTAAACGAACAACTGGCTCAGGAAAACTCAAGGTTATTGAACCAACTCGCCAAGTATCAGACTCAGCTCCTCATCCTAAAGGCAGACAGCGTGGCATTCAAGTCTTTATCTGACAGTTCTGATTTCTCCTACATCCCGGCAAAAATTATTGGAAACAGCACAAACAAAAGGCAGAACTACATTCTTATTGACAAAGGGAGAAAAGACGGAGTAGGTGAAGATATGGGAGTAGTGTCTCCAAATGGTGTTGTGGGGATCGTGAGTGCAGTCTCTGACAACTATGCTTATATAATCTCCATTTTGAACATAAATCAGGGTGTCAGTGCAAAAATTTCCAGGTCTGGTGCCTTTGGCCCTCTTATCTGGGATGGAAAAAGTCCGGATTACGCCTTGCTCACCGAAATACCTCAACATATTAAACTTCAGGTTGGAGACAGCATCGTTACAAGCGGATTTTCTGCCATATTTCCTCCTGATATCCCGCTTGGAACAATCCGAAAGTCAAAAATCATAATGGGTACCCACCACGAGATACAGGTAAAATTATTTCAGGATTTCAGAACATTACAATTTGTGAACGTTGTTGTCAACAGTCACAAAGAAGAGATAGATACAATCAGCACTTCATATGAAAAATAGTTTAAACAACATAATACTTTTTTTCTCCTTCCTGATTACCCAGGTATTGCTGAGTAATTTCGTCAATTTTGGCCCTTTGGTTTTTATTGCTGTTTATCCTCTTTTTATCCTTACTCTCCCCACCAATACTTCATCTTTAAGCATGATGCTATGGTCTTTTGCGATGGGGCTGGGAGTAGACTATTTTACAGACTCAATTATTGGCCTTAATGCGGCAGCATCTGTTTTACTGGCGTTTGTGCAGCCACTGCTTTTTAAACTGGTATGCCGCAAAGGGGAACTTGAAAATCAGATCAGACCAGGCCTGACAAAGTTGAGTCTCCCCCGTTTTTTAACTTTTATTGTTATCGGTCTGGTAATACATCATCTTGCAATTACATTTCTTGAAAACTTCAGCCTTGCATTTCATTTTTATTCTTTTATCAGAATAGTATTGAGCCTTTTTATTAATACAGTATTAATTCTGCTTATTGAATTTGGCATTTTTTATAAAAACTGGCGGTAATATAATATATATGGGTGTTGAGCTAAAGAAAAAAAATATTCTGATCATTGGGATTATTGTAGTTGCAGCGTTAATTGTGCTACAACTGGTCAATTTGCAGATCCTCGACAACCAGTATAAGATTACTGCCAGCAACAATGCTTTTCGTTACGACATACGCTATCCAGCAAGAGGGCTCATTTTGGACAGATCTGGTAAAATTCTTGTAGGCAATGTAACCTCCTATGATATTATGATTACTCCGATTGAGGTTACAGCGCTTGACACTGCAGATCTTTGCCGGATATTCAGTCTGAACCTGGAAGAGGTAAGGAATACTCTTAAAGATTACAGAAAGAACAAAAGAAAAATTGGATATCAGTCCTTACCATTTGTTAAACAGATCTCCAATCAGAAATATGCGGTATTTCTGGAAAAGGCATACAAATTCCCCGGATTCAGCGCCGTTTCACGTACAGTAAGATCCTATCCGTACAACGCAGGAGCAAACCTCCTGGGCTATGTGTCGGAAGTGGATACATCTTTTATACGAAAGAATCCTCTATACAAAAGAGGTGACTATATTGGCCGTACAGGAATTGAACAATCCTACGAAGGTCTTCTTAAAGGCGAGAAGGGTTACAATATCTTTCTGCGCGACGTAAACAACAGGGTTAAATCGAGCTTTGCAAACGGCGATTACGATCTTGATGCAATTCCCGGAAAAAACATTATTGCATCAATTGATGCAGAGCTTCAAAGCTACGGTGAGTCTCTGATGGTAAATAAGGTGGGCAGTTTGGTGGCCATTGAACCATCCTCGGGAGAGATACTGACTCTCGTTTCCAGCCCAGGAATTGACGTTACAAAGCTCTCTTCTATAAACAAATATTATAGCGAACTGGTGAACGACCCTCTAAAACCAATGTTTAACAGGGCAGTAATGTCGCCATATCCGCCTGGCTCCGTTTTTAAACTGGTCAATGGTCTTGTTGCTCTTCAGGAGGGTGTTCTCGACACACTGGTCCGCTATCCTTGCAGCATGGGGTTTCACCTCGGAAGGGGAGTTGCCTGTCACGCCCATCCATCTCCACTGAGTCTTACAGGGGCAATAATGATGTCCTGCAACTCTTACTTCTGCTACGCATTCAGAAATATCATGGATAACCCTGCCTATCCAAATATTGCAGCAGCATTCAACAGTTGGAAAGAGAAGGTGGAGAGCCTTGGTTTTGGGCTGAAACTTGGAACCGATATTCCTTTTGAACAGGCTGGGACACTGCCGACAATAGCTGATTATGACAAGATCCATGGTAAGAACAAGTGGAAATCCTTGTCCATTATCTCTCTTGCAATTGGTCAGGGAGAGATTGGAACAACTCCTCTTCACCTGGCAAATTTTGCAGCTATTCTGGCCAACAGAGGCTACTACTATACTCCACACATCATAAAAGGAGCCGAGGATACAATAATAAACGCAGATTTCTCCAAGAAACACTATACAAAAATAGACGTCGCCAACTTTAGAAAAGTTATTCAGGGCATGTATCTGGCTGTAAATTCGGCACCTGGCACCGGAGCAACAGCGAGGATAGCTGCTGTTCCAGGTCTGGAAATTTGCGGAAAAACAGGAACAGCAGAAAATCCTCATGGTAAACCTCACTCGGTATTTATATGTTTCGCTCCAAAGGATAATCCCAAAATAGCAGTTGCGGCCTACATAGAAAATGGTGGATTTGGTGCTGTATGGGCTGCTCCAATAGCCTCTCTTCTTGTAGAGAAGTATTTGAACAAGAAGGTAGAACGCAAAGATCTGGAGGCTTATATTCTCAATGGAAACACTCTGATAAATGTATTGAAATGAAAGGTGTTGTTAAATACAAAAAACTGGACTGGCCACTGATTGCCTCATATTTAATATTGGTAATAATCGGCTGGTTAAGTGTATTCTCTTCTGTATATGATCCGGAGAATGCCGGAATATTTACTCTTTCACAAAGATACTGGATGCAATTTATATGGATTATAACCTCTCTGGTAATTGCTTCACTGATAATATTTGTGATCAATCCTAAATTCTATAATGTGACAGCCTGGTTCCTGTATGCAGTGAGTATTTTTTTTCTCCTTGCAGTTATTTTTATGGGGGTAGAGGTAAATGGATCAAAGTCCTGGTTCATGCTGGGCCCTGTCCGGTTTCAGCCTTCTGAATTTTCTAAAATTGCTACTTCTCTGGCTCTTGCGTCACTAATGAGCACCTACAATTTTCACTTCAAGTCTTTTTCCGGACTAAGCAAAGTTGCCCTTACAATCGTTCTTCCCATGGTACTGATAATTCTCGAAAAGGAGACCGGCTCTGCCTTGGTTTACGGTGGATTTATCTTTATGCTTTACAGAGAGGGGTTAAGCGGATGGTACCTTATTTTCGGTTTTTTGGCAATCCTTCTTTTTTTGCTTACCCTCTCATTCTCTTCCTATGTTGCAATTATCTCCCTGTTTTGTATTATAGTCATTGTCCGCGGGGTATTTTCCCATAAGATCTTCCGGCATGCAATCTTTCTTGTTTTTTACCTGCCAATTCTCATTTTTTCAAGAAGACTGGGTGACTTAACATTTTTTTCTGGTTTAGCTCACTGGTCAGAAACAGCATGGCTATCTCTCTTTCTGATACCACCAATTATTTATCACATTGTAACTGTTTATAAACAAAAAATAGCTCACCTTTGGTATATAATCATCTGCTTTGTGGTTTCCCTTGCCCTAATATTCTCTGTCGATTTCTTTTTTGAAAATGTGCTTCAAGATCACCAAAGGGCGAGGATTGAGAATTTGCTTGGTATTCATGTTGATCTCAAGGGAGCCGGATACAATGTACACCAATCCAAAATTGCAATCGGATCAGGAGGTTTTTACGGCAAAGGGTTTCTGCAGGGCACTCAGACAAAATTCAACTTTGTACCCGAGCAGAGTACAGATTTTATCTTTTGTACCGTTGGAGAGGAAGGAGGGTTCCTGGGTTCTGTATTTGTGATCTTTATCTATTGTTTTATGATAATAAGGATTATCAACCTTTCCGAAAAACAGAAAGACCACTTTACGCGGATATATGGCTACTGCCTGGCTTTTATAATCTTCCTGCATTTTTTTATTAACATAGGAATGACTATCGGGCTAATGCCGGTAATAGGAATCCCCCTGCCCTTTGTGAGCTATGGGGGATCATCTCTGTGGAGTTTTACAATATTCCTGTTTGTTTTTATCCGTTTAGATCTTGAGCGCTGGAAATAGAATCTTCCTTAAAAACAACAGGCTCTGCATCAGATTTAAGATAAATCATTATGGCTCCTTTGGCAAGCTTTTCCCCCTCCTTTACAAAGATTTTATCGACTGTTCCGTCAAAAGGAGCTTTTATGATGTTCTGCATTTTCATTGCTTCATATACCATAAGCTGATCACCTTCTGTAACGTGGTCAGCAATTTTAACCTTTATTTCAGATACCGTTCCCGGAATAATCGAAAAAATTTCCTGCAGGTCCTGCCTCTTCCATGGTTTACGATTCCGCATCTTCTTTGTAAGATTTGTTTTGTATCCGAATATTTCTGTCTCTGCCTTCTCTTTTTGTTCTGTTGTTTTCATCGGTAAATAATTTATATTTCAATGGTTAAAACGGTGGAAGGCCATGTTTTTTATTTGGTCTCTTAACTGTTTTATCTTCTGAGACTTCAAAGGCATGTATCAGGTATTTTCTTGTATCCTTAGGATCAATTACGGAATCAATATATCCCTTTGCTGCAGCAACATAGGGGTTTGCAAACATTTGCCTGTACTCCTCTACTTTTGTTTTTCTCATCTCATCAGGGTTCTCGGCTTCCATGATCTCCTTCCTGAAGATAATATTGGCGGCACCTTCCGGACCCATTACAGCAATTTCTGCCATAGGCCATGCAAATACGAAGTCTGCCCTAAGGTGACGGGAGTTCATTGCAATATATCCTCCGCCATAAGCTTTTCTTAGTATAATGGTAGCCTTTGGAACAGTCGCTTCGCTGTACGCATACAGCAGCTTGGCGCCATGCCTTATAACACCAGCATGTTCCTGGTCAACACCCGGCAGATAGCCCGGCATATCTTCTAAAGTAACAATAGGAATGTTAAAGGCGTCACAAAAGCGGATAAACCTTGCCGCTTTGTCAGACGAATCACAATCAAGAACTCCTGCCAGTACCAACGGTTGGTTAGCCACAAAACCTACACTTCTTCCGTCAATTCTGCCAAATCCGACTACAATGTTTGCTGCCCACAACTCATGAATCTCAAAAAACCGAGAATCATCTGTAAGAGCCTGTATTACATCCCTTACATCATAAGGGTTTGTGGGATCTTCAGGTACAATTTCATCAATTTTATATTTTCTGTTCGGCTCGCTGCTTTTTGTTTTTGTGTTTTTGCACTCATTGTGAGCCGGTATATATTCGAGCAGCGTTTTAATCTGTTCAAAACATTCAATCTCGCTGTTTGCAAAGAAGTGTGCATTACCTGAAATTTCGCTGTGAACTCTGGCTCCACCCAGCGACTCCATGTCTATCTCCTCACCCAGAACTGACT
This sequence comes from Rikenellaceae bacterium, assembly GCA_039683455.1. GTDB lineage: Bacteria > Bacteroidota > Bacteroidia > Bacteroidales > UBA932 > Bact-08. The sequence goes on from JBDKRJ010000006.1 coordinate 136,642, forward strand.
TAATAACTTCTGGTCCGGTAATAAACATTTTTGAAATTTTATCCACTACAAACACAAAATCGGTTAAGGCTGGTGAGTAAACAGCACCCCCTGCACAGGGTCCCAAAATAACCGATATTTGCGGAATAACACCGCTTGCCAGTGTATTTCTAAAAAATATCTCTCCATAACCGGCCAAAGAGTTTACTCCCTCCTGAATGCGAGCACCTCCTGAGTCGTTTATACCAATAAGAGGAATACGCATTCTAAGGGCGTAGTCCATAATTTTTGTGATTTTTCTGGCGTGCATAGATCCTAATGATCCCCCAGCAACTGTAAAGTCCTGCGCATAAATTGCAACAGGTTTCCCTTTAATTGTTCCGGTTCCAATCACAACCCCGTCACCGGCCAGATCTTTCCCCTCCATGCCAAACCCTCTTGCTTCGTGTTCAATAAAGAGGTCGTATTCATAAAATGATCCCTCATCAAGAAGGTGATTGATCCTCTCCCGGGCCGGAAGCTTTCCCATGGCAATCTGCTTTGCAATAGCAGAAGCTCCGCCTCCTTGTTCCGCCTTTGCCTTCCGTTCCTGCAGTTCGGAAATTTTTCTACTTAATAAACTCATTAGATTTTTGTTTTAGTATTACAAAAATATGAAAATAATTTAATTCACAAACTTCAGGAAATATTCACTACATTTGCAGTTCAAAAAGCTATTAACAATCTAATAAATAATACAATATGTCACTTTCTTTTGTTGATCGCCACAACGGCCCGAGAGAGCAGGATATCAAAGATATGCTCAGATTTATTGGCGTAAAAAGTCTGGATGAACTTGTAAAACAAACCGTTCCTTCGGATATTATGTTAGACAAGCCTCTTGCGGTAGAAAATGCAGTAAGCGAGTATGAATATCTTGCCAGATTAAAGGCAATGGCTTCTAACAACAAGAGCTACCGTTCATTAATCGGACAAGGTTTTTATGGCACAGCAACTCTTCCTGTGGTTATAAGGAATATATTTGAAAACCCAGGCTGGTATACCTCATACACTCCGTATCAGGCAGAAATTTCACAAGGTCGCCTTGAGGCACTGCTCAACTTTCAGACAATGATATCGAGCCTTACAGGCTTTAAAATGTCTAACTGCTCCATGCTCGACGATTCCACTGCTGCCGGCGAAGCTATGAGAATGATGTACGAACTACGTTCCAGAGAGGCGGTTAAAGCCGGTAAAAACAAGGTGTTTGTAGATTCAAACATCTTTTTGCAGGTTCTGTCTGTTATTGAAACCCGCGCCGCAGCTCTCGGAATAGAGGTTGAGACTGGAGATTTTGCTACTTTCCGGTTTGACGATAACTGTTACGGAGCAATTCTTCAATATCCTGCTGCAAACGGAGAGATCCGTGACTACTCTTCTTTCTGTGAGACTGCTCACTCAAAAGGTATCCTGGTTACAGCAGTTACAGATCTTCTTGCTCTGGCACTACTTAAGGAGCCTGCCGCCTGGGGGGCAGATATTGCAGTGGGATCAGCACAAAGATTTGGTCTTCCTATGGGATTTGGCGGCCCCACTGCAGGGTTCATGGCAACCCGCGACGAATACAAACGCAACATGCCGGGTAGAATAATAGGTGTATCTATAGACAGACTGGGCAGACCAGCTCTCAGAATGGCTCTTCAGACACGTGAACAGCACATCAAACGCGAAAAAGCAACCTCAAACATATGTACAGCAACAGCTCTTATGGCAACAATGGCAGGAATGTATGCTGTCTATCATGGTCCTGAGGGAATTCAATCGATTGCAAATTGTGCCTCACTATATGCCCATACAGTTGCCGGTGAACTTAAGAAAATTGGAATTAAGCTTGCAACCGACAATTTCTTTGATACCATAGAGATTACCGGTGTAGATTCCAATGCAATAAAAGCAAAAGCCCTCGGGAAGAAGATCAACTTCTTCTACCCGAACAGTACAACTGTTCGCATAAGTTTCGACGAAGTATCAGACTGCTGCGAGGCACTTGCCATTCTCGAAATTTTTGGCCGGAAACTCATGGAGTGCCCTTCAAAGACTACTCAGAATAACTTTATGAAGCGCGAAACACCTATACTCACAGAAGCAGTCTTTAGCAAGCACCATTCCGAGACAGAGATGATGAGATACATCAAGAAGCTCGAGAGAAGAGATATCTCTCTTACCCACTCAATGATTGCTCTCGGCTCCTGCACCATGAAGCTCAACGCTGCCGTTGAGATGCTCCCTATGAGCTGGAGCGAATTTACAAATGTACACCCGTTTGTACCACTTAACCAGGTAGAAGGCTATATGCAGCTCATCCACGAAGTGGAGCACGACCTTGCAGTTATTACAGGTTTCGATGCATGTTCGCTTCAGCCAAACTCAGGTGCTGCAGGAGAGTATGCAGGACTAATGACTATTCGTGCATACCATATTGACAAAGGCAATCCTCAACGCAATGTGGTTCTTATCCCAACCTCTGCACACGGAACAAACCCTGCATCGGCAGCAATGGCAGGAATGGAGATTGTTCTTATTTCCTGCGACGAAAAAGGAAATATAAATGTAGATGAATTTCGCCAGAAAGCAGAGCAGTACAAAGACCGCCTTTCATGTACAATGATTACATACCCGTCCACTCACGGAGTATTTGAGGTGAAGATTCGCGAGATGGTTAAGATCATTCACGAAAACGGAGGTCTTGTTTACATGGATGGCGCAAACATGAACGCACAGGTTGGTTTGACAAACCCTGGTTTCATAGGAGCAGACGTTTGTCACCTGAATCTGCACAAGACATTTGCAATTCCTCACGGCGGAGGCGGACCGGGAATAGGTCCGATCTGCGCAACCAAAGAACTTGCACCATACCTCCCTTGCCACCCATACCTCTATAACTGCGAGAAGAAAGGCGTACCTGCAGTGAGCTCTGCTCCATACGGCTATCCATCGGCACTGTCTGTAACTCATGCTTACATAAAACTCCTTGGTCCTGACGGACTTCGAAAAGCCACAGAGGTTGCTATACTTAATGCAAACTACATGTCTGCAAAACTGGCTGAAGAGGGATTCAATACCCTCTACATAGGCGAGCCTGTGAGCAAAGGCGCAGCCAGCAATGGCGGTACAGCCCAGGGCAGAGTGGCCCACGAGTGCATCATAGATATCAGACATTTCAAGACAGAATACGGAGTTGATGCTACGGATGTTGCAAAGCGTCTTATGGATTTTGGCTTCCACGCACCTACCCTCTCATTCCCTGTACACGAAACCCTTATGATAGAACCTACGGAGAGTGAACCAAAAGCAGAAATGGATCGCTTTATTGAGGCTATGGTCACAATAAAAAGAGAGTGTGAAGCAATCAAGGCAGGAGATCTGGACAAAGAGGACAACCCACTTAAGAATGCACCGCACACTGCCCTCGAGGTTACAGCTACTGAATGGAACCATAAATATAGCCGCGAACAAGCCGCCTATCCTCTCGAATGGATAAAAGAGAACAAGTTCTGGGCACACGTTGCCAGAGTAGACAACGGCTACGGCGACCGAAACCTTATATGTTCTTGTGAAGGTTGGTTATAGAGAGTATAAAGGTGGGGAAAGAACCACAAAATTTTTAAGTACTTATTATTCCAGAAATTACTAACTTGATGTTTCTTTATAATTAATTTGCAGACGGAGAGCCCTGCGTAAAATACTCTTGCTTTTCTTTTAATTGGCATTATCCAATAAATTGTATAAACGAAAATTCAAAATTATTTTTCAAATTTATCAAAACAGCTTATATTTATTGAAAATTTCAAATTAACGAAGGCTTTTAGACAGCCTGATATTAGCTTTAAAAGAAAACTATGAGAAAACTAAAGTTGATTTTTGTATTTATCCTTTTATTATTCAGCAATACATCAAAATCCCAGGATATTTCTGTATCAAAAATTAAATTAAATCTTAGCGCAGATATCATGAGCAGATACATTTGGAGAGGAAGTGATTATGGCAACTCTCCAAACATACAGCCGACTTTATCGCTCTCCATGGCAAATTTTGAAATTGGGTGTTGGAGCGCCGTCGCTACCAACAACGATTACAAAGAAGTTGATTTATATGCAAAATATACATATAAAAAAATCTCTCTGATTTTTACTGATTACTATATTCCTTCAATTAATGGATCTTCGTCATCACCCGACAATAGATATTTTATTTATGGGGATAAAAAAACAGCCCATTCTTTTGAAGGTTCTTTGCTTTTCAAGGGGGGAGAGGACTTCCCTTTGTGGCTACAGGGAAGTGTTTTCTTTTATGGAAACGATAAAAGATGGGGCTATGATGCAGAAAAAGACATTACAAACAAAACTTATTACTCCTCATATTTTGAAGCAGGTTATACTTTTGCCATTCAAGAAAAAAGTGTTGACTTGTTTATAGGATTTACCCCTTCGGCTGGTGCTTATGGTAATACACTCGGAGTTGTTAATGTAGGGATAACAGGATATTACAAAATAAAAATATCAGAAGTTTTTGAATTGCCTTTAAAAACTTCTTTAGTATTTAACCCTCAAACATCTAATGTTTATATTGCATTTGGAATAACTCTCTAATAAATAATAATTAAAACTTAACAATTATGATAGACACAGGATCGACAGGGTTCATGCTCTTAGCTACGAGCTTAGTGATGCTTATGACACCGGGTTTAGCATTTTTTTATGGCGGATTAGCCACAAAACGTAATATTTTGGGTATAATGATCCAATGTTTTGTCTCTATGGGATGGACCACTATATTATGGGTTGTTTTTGGTTACTCTCTTTGCTTCAGCGGTGGAGCTGGGGGAATTTTTGGAAATTTTGACAAAATTTTCCTGATGGGTGTTGGCATGGACAGTATATACAGCAACGGGAAAATACCCGAGTTTGTATTTATTGCCTATCAAATGATGTTTGCAATTATTACACCGGCACTTATTACTGGTGCCTTTGCAAATCGTATTACCTTTAAATCCTATCTGATTTTCTTAACCGTATGGCAAGTTTTAGTCTATTATCCATTTGTTCATATGATTTGGGGTGGCGGACTTCTTGCTCAATGGGGAGTTCTTGACTTCGCTGGTGGAATTGTTGTTCACACAACTGCCGGTTTTGCTGCATTAGCCTCTGTTTTTTATGTCGGAGCCCGGGTTGACAAAAACTCAACACCAAACAGTATCCCTTTAGTTGCAATTGGTAGTGGATTACTTTGGTTTGGTTGGTATGGATTTAATGCAGGATCCGAAGTATGTGTTGATAATATTACTTCTTTGGCCTTTTTGAATACAGATATTGCTGCATCATTTGCGACGATTTCCTGGTTGGTCATCGAATGGAGCAGAGAAAAGAAACCAAAATTTGTAGGTTTACTAACCGGGGGAATTGCAGGGTTAGCGACAATAACTCCTTGTGCAGGGTTTGTTCCCGTCTGGGCATCCCCAATAATAGGATCTATCGCAGGTATAGTCTGTTATATGGCAGTCCAATTAAAAAATAAGATGAAATGGGATGACGCAATGGATGTTTGGGGAGTACACGGTATAGGTGGAGTTTTAGGAACTATCCTGCTTGGTGTTTTTGCTTCTAAAGCTATTAACGGTTCCGGAGCTGATGGCCTGCTCAATGGTGGAGGTTCTTTCTTTATGAAAGAAATTATTACTGTGGTGGCAGCCGCAATTTATGCTTTTATTTTTACATATATAATGCTGAGCATCATAAATCGGATTACCCCTGTTAAAGTGGATGAGCAAACGGAAAGATTAGGGCTCGATGCAGGTTTGCATGGTGAAAAAGCCTACGACGAAGGGGTTTTGTAAAAAAACTATCCACACGCTCTGAGACATAAGAATAGTCCTGCTACAAATATTAATATTCTGTACTTTTGTCGATTATATCGAATAACTATATTCTAATAATGTTAGAGAATCAAATTACGAATAGAGCGACGGCCCTCTTTGGAGTGGTAGATGCGATAAATAAATTTCTTATAGACATCGGTGTCTCTCCTCAACTTGCCTCATGGCTGGATGAAATTATCAGTGTCACCCTGCTTTTTTTAATAGCATATATAACAGACCTGATAGGCAGATATATCATTCACCGGGTTGTCGGTCACCTGGCCAAAATGACGAAATCTACTCTTGACGATATCTTAATGGAGAACAATGTGTTCAGATACCTGATACATATATTGCCCGGAATTGTCTTTTACCTGTGTACTCCGATTGCTATCAACTCCTCCTTATGGGTTATCGTTTTTCAGAAAGCAACCCTGATATTTATCGTGATTGAAATTCTCCAGGCCATTCATGCTGCGGCTAATGCGATGACCCAGTATTACAGCGAATCTGCTAGTCACTCCCAAAAACCTGTTAAGGCGATTTTCCAGATCATCTCCGTAATCGCCTATTTTGTTGGTGGCATTGCAATCCTAAGTATAGTAATAAACACATCCTTGACAGCCCTCTTTGCGGGGTTGGGCGCATTTATGGCTGTGCTTGTACTAATATTTAAAGATAGTATTTTAGGATTTGTAGCCGGTTGGCAACTCTCTTCAAACGACATGCTTCGTAAAGGAGACTGGATTACCGTTCCAAAGTACGGTGCTGACGGTAATGTAGAGGAGGTGAGTCTATACTCTGTTAAGGTGCGCAATTTCGACAACACCATAACAACCGTTCCCCCATATGCACTGGTGAGCGAATCTTTCCAAAACTGGAGAGGTATGGAAGAGTCGGGCGGAAGACGAATAAAACGCTCTATTGTATTGGATATGACAAGTATCCGCTTTTGCACACCAGAAATGCTTGAACGCTTTCGTAAGATAAAGTATCTTAAGGAGTACATAGACCAGACTGAGGAGGCCATCAAAAAATACAACGAGGAGAATGAAACCGACAATTCAGTACTTGTTAACGGAAGGCGTCAGACAAACATAGGAGTTTTCCGCGCTTATATACAAAACTATCTCGAAAATCATCTGGAGGTGAACCATGACATGATCTGTATGGTGCGGCAACTTCAACCAACAGAAAAAGGCTTACCTCTTGAACTCTATTTCTTTACCCGGGTTAAGAGCTGGGTTTACTATGAAAACGTACAGTCAGATATATTTGATCACATCATGGCAGTAGTTGAGCAATTTGACCTTAGGGTGTTTCAATACAAGGGACTATAGATTTTAGCGGAGGTACTTGGCAAATTCTTTGGCATACCGCATAAAGCCCAGATCGGTCATGTGAACTCCGTCAACTGTTGCCTCTCCGTCTGCACCGGCAAGCTTGTCTCCAGGAATGAAACAGACATTGCGGTATTTCTCCTTCCTTAATTTCTGATAAACAGACCTCCACTCAATATTCTCTTCCATGATTTCAGCAGATGTTTTCTGATCAAATTTCAAATAAGGGAACAGTGGATTTTCTACCATGTAGATTTTAACATCCGGCTTCGCTTCAAGGATCATCTTTATAAAATTATACGCACTGTCTCTTACAATCTGTGCAGTACAGTTTGGAAGGCAGTCCAGTACAACCGTTCCTGCGTTAACCTGTGAAATAGCTCTGGCCATAGATCTGTCCAATCTGCCGTTTCCGGAGAACCCCAGGTTAATCGTTTCTCTTTGCAACATTCTTCCGACAATTGCAGGGTATGCCATTCCCGGTCGTGATGCGCAGCCACCCTGAGTAATACTTGTTCCGTAGAAGAGAATTGCTCCTCCATCTTCGTTCTTAAGCAATACATTTTGTTGTGGTTTGCCAATTGAGGCCAAAGAGTCAACTCCAATTAAAACACTTTCTGTACCATCATAAAGAGGAAGGTATGCAATATACTCCCTCTGTTTGGCTGTCATGTTTTTTATAAATACAGCGCTGTTCTCCTTACCCGTAGGTTTTGCTGTACCCATATAGTACCACACTCCGTTTTCAATCGTGTACAGGTCAATCCCCTTGATACCGGTAGACGGCATATGGTTCATGGTAAAGTTGTTCATTACAGTCCATTTGGCAGCTATGGCTGTGCTGTTGGAGGAGAATCTGATTGCCAGGCCTGCGGAATTCTTTGCAAGGCTCCATAACTCCTTTCTGAATTCATCCTTGCCATTTAACGGAAGTCTGCTGTAGTCAGATTCTGTCCGGGCAAATCCCCTACCAAGTAGCATTAGGTTTTTTGCGTCTGTAAATTTCATTTTATCAACGCGTTGAGCATGGATAGTATTTGAATTTAACAAAAACAAAAGTGGTAAAAAGATTAAGAGGTACGATTTTTTCTTCTTCACTTTTTTGTTTATAAAAATTACGAACGTAGCAATTGCTGCAATGATTCCGGCAATGTAACCGACAAGAGGATCCAGACTCAGGCCTCCTGCCTTATATGGAGCCACCACAAAGTACGACACACAAATCATTGTCAAAAATGTGGCTGGTATAGACAATATCCAATGAGCTTTTTTAACGGTTGTCAAATATGTGGCTCCAGTCCACAAAATAATTGTTGCCAACACCTGATTTCCTATCCCAACATATTTCCAGATTGTTGAGAAGTCCAGATTGCAAAAAACGAGGGCTACGAGAAAGATGGGTATTGCTATAACCAATCTGTTCTTTATTGGTTTTTGTTCAAACTTGAAGGCATCAGCAACAATAAGTCTTAAACTTCTAAAGGCAGTGTCGCCTGTGGTTATGGGACATACAACCACTCCTATAATGGCAATAATTGCTCCAAATCGTCCAAGCCAGGAGTTGCATATTTCATTTACAATAATTGCAGGTGTCTTGCCACCATCGGCAGCAATATTCAGCCCCTCTGCTCCTCCGAAATAGGCGATTGCTGCTGTTGCCCATATCATTGCCACTATTCCCTCACATATCATTGCACCATAAAACGATGGACGTCCGTATTTTTCATCTGTCATGCACCTGGCCATCATTGGAGACTGAGTAGCATGAAATCCGGAAATTGCTCCGCAGGATATTACTATAAACATCATAGGAAAGAGTATATTAACTCCGGGGTTCGAATGCATGTTCCTGAATGAATCAAAAGTAAGTTCCGGGATTGTGATCTCTCCCAGAAATCCTTTGTAGATCATTGCCCCACTCACTGCAACAGCCATAAATATGAGAGTTGCACCCATAAAAGGATAGATTTTACCAATAATTTTGTCTATAGGTAAAAGCGTGGCAAGTATATAGTAAACAAATATTATGTAAAGCCACATCGTCATGTTCATTCCGGAGAGCCTTGCAATGAGATCTGCCGGCCCGGTAACAAATGCCACGCCAACAGCCATCAGAAGAAAAGCGGTAAAAACTACCATCAATTTCTTCACCCCTCCTCCCAGATACTTAGAAACAATATCCGGCAAACTTTTCCCGTCATTTCTGACAGAAAGCATTCCGGAAAAATAATCGTGAGTTGCTCCCATAAAAATACACCCCAATACTATCCAGATATAGGCCATCTGGCCGTACGCAGCTCCCAGGATCGCTCCGAAAATCGGCCCGAGCCCTGCAATGTTTAAAAATTGAATTACAAAAATTTTCCAGGGTTTAAGTTCCTGATAATCGACGCCATCGGCAAATCTTTTGACTGGTGTTGGAATAGAAGATGATGCTCCAAAAATTTTTTCCACAAATTTTCCATAAACAAAGTAAGCCCCAATCAGAAGCAGAATTGATACGATAAAAGTTATCATTGTGTTAAAGTTAAGTTTACAACTGTTACATCCTGTTCTCTATCCACTCAATCTGTACTCCTCTGCGCTCCATGCCCCTGAACCAAGTCATCTGCCGCTTTGCAAACTGATGTATTGCAACAGATAGCTGTTTCTCCATCTCTTCATAGGTAAGCTTCCCCAAAAGATAAAGAGTAACAAATTTATACTCCAGCCCGTAATACATCAGATCTTCCGGCGAAATACCAGAGTCCATCAGCTTTTTTACCTCCTCTATCATACCGTGTTCCAGCCTCTCTCTGAGTCTTTTGTCAATTCTGGTCACTCTCTCCTCTCTGCTGACCGATATTCCTATGAATCTGGTGTTTGTAGGAACGGTTTTTATATACTCCACAGGACAATTTTGCCGGAATATCTCAATTTCCAACGCTCTTATGACTCTTTTTTTGCTGTCGATATCGGTTTTGTTGTGCAGCTTTTTCATCGATGCCAGCTTTGAGATAAGCTCTTCCATTGAGAGGTTCTCCAGATCACATCTCAGTTGTGGATTTTCCGGTACCTCTGCCAGGGAATATCCTCTGGTTACGGCATCTATATAAAGTCCCGTGCCTCCGCATAAAATTGGTTGTTTGCCTCTCAATCTGATATCATTGTAAACCCTCCGGAAATCTTTCTGATACTGGAAAAGGTTGTACTTTTCCCCGGCATTGGCAATATCAATCAGATGGTAAGGTATCTGAATATCATTTATTGTATAGTCTGCAAGATCTTTTCCGGTTCCTATATCCATGCCGCGATAAACCTGCCTCGAGTCGGCAGAGATAATCTCCCCGTCTGTCTCAAATGCCATTCCAACAGCATATTTAGTCTTTCCTGAGGCTGTCGGCCCTAATATACAAATCAAATCTTGGTTCATTCCACAAATTTACACTATTTTTGCACTCCCATGCCAAAAGCTAAAAGTAAAATAGAGATAAAAAACAAGAGAGCCTCTTTTGAATATGAATTCATTGAGAGCTTCACTGCTGGTATAGTTTTATCCGGGACAGAGATTAAATCCATACGGGCAGGAAAAGCATCGCTTTCCGACTCCTATTGCTATTTTGTGAACAGGGAGCTTTATGTAAAGAACATGCATATTGCCGACTACTGGTGGGGCACCTTCAACCAGCACGACCCCCGCAGAGACCGCAAGCTGCTGCTTACAAAACGTGAGTTAAACCGTCTCCACAGAGGTTCCAGGGAGAAGGGTCTTACTATCATTGCCACAAGGCTATTTATAGCAGAAAATGGATTTGCAAAATTAAACATCTCCCTTGCCAAAGGTAAGCGCGAATATGACAAGCGTCACACTATCAAGGAGAACGATCTGAGAAGAGAACAGGACAGGGGATAATCAAGCACTACAAAAAATAATTATTTACCTGACTTTCGCGTATGAAGTGTCGGGGGTTCAATTATGGCCGGCTTTCCCTTAATCAGACTGTAAACAACCAGTATTATTCCTGCCACTATGAATGGTATGCTCAAAAGCTGACCCATATTAAGAGGCATTCCCTGTTCAAAGGCAACCTGAGGTTCTTTAACATATTCAATAAGGAAGCGGGCGGAGAAGAGACCAATAAGAAAGAGACCGAACAGAGTTCCTCTTTTAAGTCTTGGAAGGAACTTATAGTAGAGTATCATAAGAATTACAAAGAGCAACAGATATGAGAGTGCCTCATAGAGTTGTGTCGGGTGCTTCGGAATTGTTTCACCTTTCAGTGTAAAGATAAATCCCCACGGTAAATCTGTAGGATTACCGTATACCTCAGAATTCATAAGATTACCCAGTCTTATCAGGCAGCCAGCAAGGGCAGTTGCGATACCAAGTCTGTCCATGAGCCACAAAAAATCGAATCGGTATTTTTTACCATATTTATTCACAAACCACAACATGGCAAATACAATTGCTATTGCTCCTCCATGGCTGGCGAGGCCGCCGTGCCAGACTTTAATTATTTCAACAGGGTTTGCAAGGTAATATGCCGGTTCATAAAAAAAACAATGCCCAAGCCTTGCTCCAACAACAGCCGAACCAAGCAGCGTATATAGCAATATATCCAGAATATCGAGCGGTAGTTTTTCCCGTTTGAAAAACCAGACAAAAATGTAATATCCAATTATAAATCCGGATACAAAAAGGATACTGTAGTACCTGATATGAATAGATCCAATTGAAAAAAGTTCAGGTGACGGACCCCATGTAATTGCCAAAAGAGTGTTCATATATTATCTTTTTAAACGGGTAAAAACACTTAGCGGTAAAGCTTTGTCAAATTTATCTTTCAACACAAGTTCCCCGAATGTAAGTTCAATCTCATTTTTGACAGGCTCGTTCTCTTTCTTGCCAGTACCGTTAAGTCTAAAAGCAGTTTTTACAAGGGTATCGGCCAACACTGCCGAATATCCGTTGGAATAGAGATTCAGTACAAGGAAACTGTCCTTAGGTGACAGAATTCTTGAAACTTCTGTCAAAAGTTCAAAGAGAAGTTCATCCAGTTTCCACCTCTCTCCATCCGGGCCATGGCCATATGCAGGCGGATCTAAAACTATTCCCTGATATACATTTCCTCTTCTGGACTCTCTCTTCACAAACTTAAGTGCGTCTTCAATTACCCAGCGGATATTGTCGAGTTTGCTTATCTCCATGTTTACCCTTGCCCAGTTGACAACCTGCTTTACCGAGTCCAGATGGGTAACATCTGCACCTCCGCAATGAGCGGCTAAACTGGCAGCTCCTGTATATGCAAAAAGGTTAAGGATTTTTGGTTTCGATCCTGGATTGGCCTTCACTATCTCCCTTGTTTTGGTATAGACATAATCCCAGTTTGGGGCCTGTTCCGGAAATACTCCCACATGCTTGAAGGCTGTGAGCCCAAGGCGGAGTTTGAAAGAGAATTCCGCTCTGTTATAGGCGATCACCCACTGTTCATCCATCTTTTTTAACATGTGCCATGTGCCGGAATCCTCCTTGCCTGAGCTTCCAAAACCTGCTCCGGTGGTAAACTTTGTATGAGCCATTGCAATCCACTCCTTAGAAGAGAGCGTTTTGCCCCATAGAGCCTTTGGCTCCGGCCTTATGAGAAAGTACCCGCCAAACCGTTCAAGCTTTTCAAAATCGCCTGAATCAATCAATTCATAATCGTTCCATTTAACAGGATACTCCAGCAACATATCACATTATTCTTAATCTATACCATTTATATCGGGCCGAAGTTAGCAATTTTTCTAAGATTATTTCTAAATTTGCCAAGACAAACAAGAATCAACTTAATATTTTTCCCTATGCAAAAGATTGATAATTACGATTTCTCCGGCAAAAGAGCAATTGTCCGTGTAGATTTTAACGTTCCTCTGAATGAATCATTTCAGATAACTGACGATACAAGAATCCGTGCTGCTATTCCTACATTAAAGAAGGTTCTGACTGGCGGAGGTTCGTTAATAATCATGTCTCACCTCGGCAGGCCAAAGGGACCCACCGGTAAATACTCCCTTAAACACATCATCCCTGACATCGAGGAGAAGCTGGGATTAAAAATTAAGTTTGCCCCGGACTGTATGGGAGAAGAGGCTGCTGAACTTTCAAAAAACCTGAAACCAGGTGAGGTACTGCTTCTGGAAAACCTTCGCTTCTATGCAGAAGAGGAGGGAAAACCCCGTGATCTCGCAGAAGATGCTTCAGAAGAGGAGAAGAAGGCTGCTAAAGCAGATATGAAAGATAAACAGAAAGACTTTACAAAGAAACTTGCTTCATATGCAGACTGTTACATTAACGATGCGTTTGGAACAGCTCACCGTGCTCACGCTTCAACAGCTTTAATCGCCAAGTACTTCCCTAATGACAAAATGTTCGGATATGTAATGGAAAATGAGATTATAGCTATCGACAAGGTTCTTAAATCTCCTGTTCATCCTGTGACCGCAATTTTGGGAGGAGCAAAGGTCTCCTCAAAAATCGCCATTATTGAGAAGCTGTTTGATGTAGTAGACAACATGATCATCGGCGGAGGTATGGCATATACATTTGTAAAAGCTCAGGGCGGCAAAATCGGAAAATCTCTTTGCGAAGACGATCAGCTTGATCTTGCGCTATCAATCATAGAAAAAGCGAAGACCAAAAATGTAAAACTGTACTTCAATGGCGATGTTGTAATTGCGGATGCGTTCAGCAATGATGCAAATACCAAAGTCTGCCAGAATAATCAGATTCCTGATGGTTGGGAAGGTATGGATGCTGCCGGATCATCTCTTAAAGAGTGGGAAAAGATTTTAAGAAACTCTAAGACTATTCTTTGGAACGGTCCGGTTGGTGTATTTGAATTTGAAAAATTTGCCGTTGGAACCAAGAAAATTGCAGCAATGCTCGCAGATGTTACCAAAGGCGGCGTGTTCACCCTGATCGGCGGTGGTGATTCAGTTGCTGCTGTTACCCAGATGGGGTTTGCAGACAAAGTAAGCTACGTATCTACAGGTGGTGGTGCAATGTTGGAGTATCTTGAGGGTATTGAACTGCCGGGTATCAAAGCTATTCGCGAATAACACTGTAAGGGAGCAAATTGTGTGCTTTTTCATGGCGTGATGAGTAACTTGGCTAAGTGCACCAGGTTTACCCGCTTTGCGTTCACTTCACTAAAAACAAAGGCAGAAGATTTAGAGAACTTGATATTTATTTATTAATAATTTTTCCCCACCACACAAAAAATTTTGAAATTCTATACCAGCACCACAAACGCACCTCTAAAATGATGTTCCATATCTTTGTAGTCAGGTTTATCCTGACAATATTGCTATGAAAAATAAATATATTTCAACGCAATGTGTTCCGACTTGGAAAAAACGTTTATTGATTGTTTGTTCCTGATTATGCAGGAGGAATTGTGGAAGTAGCAAGAGCAATCTATGTTTCAAAGGACAAAATTAATTGGTAGCGCATAGCAGAATCGAACTGCTATTTTCTGAATGAGAATCAGACTTCCTAACCGTTAGAAGAATGCGCCATAATATGCTCTCGTAACAAATGGGGTGTAAATTTATATTTTTTCTTTCAATAAATAAAAGTTAAATGTATGCAATCGCCCTGTTTATTCGTTCGATGGCCTCCGCTTTACCAATTATCTCGCAAATATCAGCAACACCGGGTCCGTTGGATGTGCCCATAAGGCTAAGTCTTAGCGCATTCATTACTTTTCCCATTCCATAACCCTTCTCTTTGATAAAGGCTTCCATCTTTTCCTCTATCTCATGAGCCTCAAACTGGTTAATATTGCCAAGTACCTCAATAACTTCTTTCATGATTGCAGGAATCTCCTCTTTCCAGAACTTCTGAACTGATGCCGCATCATACGAAACAGGCCGCTCGAAAAAGAATGACGCTTTCTCCCAGATCTCGTGAACAAAGTCAACACGCTCCTTCATAAGATCTACAATTTTCTCAACCTTTGCGGGTTCTGCCTTAACGCCTTTTTCACTAAGGATTTGTATGAGCAACTTTGATAACTCAGCAGTGCTCTTTTGCATAAGATATTGATGGTTAAACCATTTTGCCTTCACAGGATCGAACCGGGCACCGGATTTATTCACCCTCTCAAGCGAGAATAGTTTAATCAACTCATCCATGCTGAATATTTCCTGTTCAGTACCAGGATTCCATCCCAGTAGTGCCAGCAAGTTTACAAATGCCTCTGAGAAGTACCCCTCCTCACGGAAACCACGACACACTTCACTCTCGGAGGATTTCCAGAATAGCGGGAATACGGGAAAACCCAGCTTATCACCATCGCGCTTGCTTAGCTTTCCATTACCGGTAGGTTTTAAGAGTAATGGAAGATGTGCAAATTGGGGCATGCTTTCGGTCCAGCCAAATGCTTTGTATAGCAAAACATGCAGGGGGAGTGATGGTAACCACTCCTCACCACGGATTACATGTGATATCTCCATCAGGTAATCATCTACAACGTTTGCCAGATGGTAGGTTGGGAGCATATCGGCACTTTTGAAAAGTACCTTGTCATCGAGGGTAGAGGCGTTTACAATCACATCCCCGCGGATTAAGTCATGTATATGTATCTCTTCATTTTCGGGCATTTTGAAACGAACTACCCACTGATCGCCTTGGGATATAAGTATTTGAACCTCATCCTGCGATAAAGTCAAAGAGGTTTTCATCCTATTACGGATCTGATAATTGTAAGTAAATACCTCGCCCTTGGACTCAGCATTTTTCCTAAGTTCATCCAAAGATTCCGGTGTGTCAAAGGCATAGTAGGCATTCCCCGACGCTAAGAGCTGATCGGTGTATTGCTTATAGATGGCCTGACGCTCGCTTTGGCGGTATGGAGCATGTTTTCCACCTTCGGCAACTCCTTCATCAATCTCTATCCCGCACCAGTGCAACGATTCATTGATATACTCCTCGGCACCGGGAACAAAACGCTGCGAATCGGTATCTTCAATTCTTAGCAGAAAATCGCCCCCATGCTTCTTGGCAAAAAAATAGTTGAACAGTGCTGTGCGAACACCTCCTATATGCAATGGCCCGGTCGGGCTTGGGGCAAAACGAACACGTACTCTGCGATTACTCATGATATATGGTTTTTCGGTTTGCAAATGTAGAAAAAATAAATCCTAAAAATTAATTGCATAAACCCAATCAGGAAATTGAAAAGATAATTCATCTGCAATCCTGTGCTTTCATTATTTTTGCAGTGTCACTTACAAAGTTTGCAAAACATGTTGCAACTAAACATAATTTTCTAAATGAGAAATACTTTCGAGATCATAGGTAGTTGGATAAGAGCATCCATCGACTTTTTTTATCCGCTTTGCCGTAAGTATATGTCTTTGCAATTTTTCCGGTATGGTGTAACCGGGGCTGCAAACCTGGTGTTCGACTGGGTGTTGTATTTTGTGATTTACAATTTTGTCCTGCAACACAGAATGCTGAACCTCGGAGTTGTAACTCTTAGTTCACACATAGCATCTTTGGCAATTAAGTTCCCGATTGTCTTTTTTTCCGGGTTTTTATTGCAGAAATATGTAACATTCTCTAGTTCCGACTTGCATGGACGTGTGCAATTATTTCGATATTTGGTTGTGTTTTTGGTCAACCTTTTAATTAATTATGCTGGTTTAAAAATATTAGTAGACGGCTTAAGCATTTACCCCTCAATTTCCAATATGATTATTTCAATTCTCACTGTTTTTGCCAGTTATTTCCTACAGAAGAGATATACGTTTAAAACATCAGGGATTAAGTGAGTTATACATATTGACGACCCTTTGCATTTTGTTGCAGGGAGGATGTCCGATGAGGTGCTGGTCCGGATTTCACTGTTACTACAACTGACGGAAAGACATTCAAACTTTCGGAAAACAGAGGTAAGATCATAATGATTCAGTTTACAGCCAGCTGGTGCGGTGTTTGCAGAAGTGAGGATTTCTTCCCTTTTGATACTTACATAGTGAGTAATCAGAACATTTTATCAGCAAGTTTGTTATAGAAAACAAAAACCATGTTAAAAATCGGAGACAAAGCCCCGGATTTTACCGGCAGGGACCAGGACGGAAAAGAGATCAAACTCAGTGATTTCAAAGGCAAAAAACTTGTATTATATTTCTATCCAAAAGACAACACTCCAGGCTGCACCGCAGAGGCGTGTGACCTTAGAGACAACTACAACAGATTTGAGTCTTTGGGTTATAAGATAGTGGGCGTAAGCAAAGACAACGAAAAGTCACACAAAGGATTCGTTGAGAAGTTTAACCTTCCATTCCCTCTCATTTCTGATACCGAGGCAATAATCCTTCAGGCATATGAAGCTTGGGGTGAGAAAAAATTTATGGGCAAGCATTACGTTGGAATAATTCGGAAGACTTTTGTTATTGACGAAAACGGAGCAATACTCGATATCATCGAAAAGGTGAACACCAAAACACATACAGCGCAGATACTTTGACAAAGTGTCCGGTTACCAAAAAAACCATGGTTTTGTCGTTCAGAATAATTTGGAATTATGGAGTACAAAGGAGTAATTTTTGATTTGGTTAGTAAATCCACCCTTTATGATGCGGGATTAAACTTATCGAACTTGTTGTCAAATTGGAAATTCGAAGTAATAACAGGATTAAGCACCGAAGCATATAAAAAACCAAACCCTCTTGTTGCTCTACAGATATTGATATGCATACCGCTAATAATGCCGGAATGTATGCTGTAGGTGTGTTATGGGGTTTCAGAACAAAAGAAGAATTAACTTCAAACGGAGCAATGTGTTTGCTGAAGCATCCGTTGGATTTAATTCAAATTTTAAATATGGTAAAAATATCTAACTAACATGAAAAAAAAGACAGCATTCATCGGTATTCTGGGGCTGATAATATTTTCTGCAGCCAGCATTGTTAAACAATTCTCACCCACTTCCATTTCTGATTTTTTTTATGGGTTTTTTTCAGGAATTGCATTAGTGTTCATAGTCACATTTATAGTTTTACTGGCCTGGAATCTCTGTAGCTCTCTGAAGAAAAAGGTCAGACCTAAATCGGACAAAGAGTTATAAAAAGAAAAACGGCTACGAATAGTGATTTTCTGTCTGATTAAAAGTGTAATCCGTCAATTTTTATTGCAACATTCCCCTTGAGGTTGCCCTGAATCCGTACTGCGCCGGGTACCATGTTTACTTTGGTAACAGTTAATGAGTCAAGATTACCTTTTACTGTTACCCCATCGTATATCTGGTAGTTGCAGAGCATCTTGTTTGCTTCTGTTTTGGCACTCTCAAGATCTGCAGTTAAGGGGTAATAAAGGTATGGCATTATCTTCTTTAGTATCATTCCGTGAAGAAGCCAGTTGGCAGATTTTACAAGAGCGCTGCGTGTCTTAACATCAAATTCCGGTTCTGAGACCTCAAGCGCATTTTTTTCCGGGTTGTATATCAGTTTACCGGTAAAGTAAATCCGGCCTTTTAAAGATCCGGTAACATCTGCTACAAAAACCGCCTTTCCGTCACTGCTGTACAGAGACAATTCTCCAATCGTTATTGTTTTGTCCCCTTCGGTAAAACTTTTGCTTACCAACTGTTTTTTAGCCATCTCCGAAATTTTATCGAAGGTTACATCGGCAGCGATGTTCAGATTAAACTGCTGGGGCTGTCTTGCAACATTTCTGAATTGTGGCAGTTCCACTTTGGTGCCGGTTGCAGGTTGAGCACCCAAAATGGATTCAAGTTGGGTGTAAAAAGATATTGAAAGGATCAGTTTATTACCTTTGGTCACAAATGGAGATACTAAAATATCTTTTGGAGTTATTCTCAACCATAAATTGTTTTCCTCGCTAATTAATATTGGCTTCTGGACCTCATTCCACATTTGTGAAACATACTTTTTGAGATCAACAGCATCTGAGAGAGTCTTGTCTATCTGGTCGTTTATCATTTTGTCAAAATGAGACAGAGCGAAATCTGCTATTGGTGTAAAGGGAATACTCACTCCAATTGCATTGAGCCTTGGTTTCTCAATCCACTCATATCCGGAGGAGATAGTTTTAGATATCAGTTTCCAGTTCTTATCTATATTTATTGTTGTCCGGTAAATCAGGGCAATTGTGCCTGTAGCCTCGTACTGGTCAGACAGGACGATTCCAAACTTATCCATCTTCCATGCAAAGCGTGACCACACCTTAAGCGGTACACGATAGACTATTTCATTATTATTGATGAAAAAAGAGAAATTCTGCGCTTTCCACACCTTTATAGTCAGGTCCCTGTCTGAGATGTTGCTCCCTTCATAGATCAGACCTGTCATTTTACTATTGACTGTTTCCTCAAGTTTTTTTATGTCGAGTTCCAGCTCCAGCGGGAGTTCAGATATTGCCGGAGCAAGCTCAGAGGGCAGGTAAGATTCTGCCGGCCCCTCAATATGTGTTGTTTTACAAGAAGTAAGAAACAAAATGAGACAAAAAACCGAAGTTAGTATCTTTTTCACTATACGGTCATTATCTCTTTCTCTTTGAATGCAAGAGCCTCATCTACCTTTTTATTGTAGTGATCCGTCTCTTTTTGGAGAATGTCTTCGCCGTCTTTGACTACATCCTCAGGAAGTCCCTCTTTCTGATACTTTTTCAGAAGTTCAACGCCGTCTCTCCGTGCATTGCGGATACTGATCCTGGCGTTCTCTCCTGAGGCTTTTACCCTCTTTACCAAATCCTTTCTTCGCTCTTCTGTAAGAGGCGGAACATTAATTCTGATCTGTTCTCCGTTGTTTTGCGGGGTAAACCCTATATTAGCAGCCATTATTGCCTTCTCAATTGCCGGGATCATCTTCTTGTCCCAGGGCTGAAGCAACATGGTTTTTGCGTCCGGCGAGGTGACACTGGCAACCTGAGGAATCGGGGTGGGGTTACCATAATAATCTACCATAACATTATTAAAGACAGCAGTGTTTGCTTTACCGGCTCTAAAGGTTTTAAGTTCCTCTTCCAGATGTATGATAGCTTTATGCATCTTATCTTTTGCAGAGGCAATAACCTCGGTTTGTTTACTTACATCCATTATCTTTAGAATTTGTATATTAATAATTACCCTTTTGAAGATACAACTGTTCCTATCTGCTCTCCTTTTACAAGGTGGAGAAGGTTTCCGGAAATGTTCATGTCAAAGACAACAATTGGAATTTCGTTCTCTTTGCACAAAGAAAATGCGGTCTGATCCATCACCTTAAGATTGTCAGAAAGAGCTTTGTCAAAACTTAGTGTTGCGTACTTAATGGCTTTCGGGTCTTTTTCCGGGTCTGCCGTGTAAACTCCGTTTACCCTCGTTCCCTTAAGCAGGGCATCTGCTCCTATCTCGGCAGCTCTCAAAGCTGAAGCAGAATCTGTTGTAAAGAAAGGGTTTCCTGTGCCGCCGGCAATTATGGCAACTCCTCCGTTTTTCATAAAACTGACCACTTTATCCCTTACATAATATCTTGCAAATGGCTCTGTTGGAGTAGAGGTAAAGACCTCAGCATCCACTCCTGCAGATTTAATAGCCATCGACAACCCTATGCTGTTGATTATTGTTGCAAGCATACCCATCTGATCTCCTTTCACTCGGTCAAAACCTCTCCCTACTCCGGAGAGACCCCTGAAAATGTTACCACCTCCTATGACAATAGCAACCTCAACGCCGGCTGAAACAACTTCATAAATATCTTTAGAGTATTGGAACAGTACTCTTTCGTCAATTCCTTTTCCCTCTTTTCCTCCAATGCTTTCGCCGCTCAGTTTTAGAAGTACCCTTTTGTATTTCATTAATTATTAAGTATTAAATAGCTGCAAGACCCTTTAATTATCAAACAAAAATAACTAAATATTATGAAATTAACAAGCAACAAGTTATCTTTACACCCTCTCAAATTTTGATAAATAACATAATAAAACATGGGAAATATATTTACTTCTTCTATCGGGAAAAAACTCATAATGAGTATTACAGGTTTGTTTCTGATCCTTTTCTTGTTAGTTCATCTTTTTGCAAATTCTGCATATTTACTTGGACCTGAGGCTTTTGATACAATCATAATTATTATGGGTTCACCGGTGGTAGTTGTAATGGTACCTGTTTTAGCTGCCGGATTCATAATTCATATTTTCTATGCCGGTTTTCTTACCCTTACCAATCTAAAGGCCCGCGGATCTGAGAGATACGCTATTTCTCATACAGGCAAGACTGATTCATGGGCATCTAAAAACATGTTTGTGCTCGGTCTGATTGTTCTTGGTTTTCTTGTTTTTCACCTTACCCACTTCTGGGCAAAGATGCAGCTTCAGGATTTTACCGGCGGCGAAGCTGAGAATGTGAACAATTTAATGAGTATAACCTTTAGAAACATATGGGTTGTAATTGGATATGCTGTCTGGCTTGGAGCTTTGTGGTTCCACCTGACTCACGGTTTCTGGAGCGCTTTCCAAACAATCGGGCTAAATAACTCTAAATGGCTTAGCAGATGGAAGGTAATTGCATACATATATGCAACATTCATATTTTTAGGTTTCCTGACAATAGCTGTTACCGCCTATCTTAGAACCAATGGTCTTATAGCTTTTTAAGAAGATTTAAATAAAAAGGTCTCTTATAATCCCGTCGGAGAGGAACAATTTCTCCTGCGAAATTTTTATTTTGTTGTCCATCAATAAAATAGCACCAGAGTCAAGTGCTCTCTTCAATTGTTTGTTAAACATCCCGTAGAAACTATCACTAAACCTCTCTTTTAGCATGCTAAGATTGAGCCCCTCTGTCTTCCTCAATGAGAGCATTATTGTCTCATTGAATTTGTCCCTTTCAGATAATTTCTCCTGTTTTGAGTTTGACCTGCCTACTCCAATCTGGAACAGATACTGATTGAGGTTTGAGTAGTTCGAGGAACGAAAATCACCATCATAAGAGTGCGCAGCCGGACCTAACCCTAAATAAGGGGTAAGGTTCCAGTATGTGCTGTTGTGTCTTGCCTCTCTGCCGGGCAGAGAAAAGTTGGATATCTCATATTGAATATATCCAGCCTCACTGAGTCTCTTCTGCAATAACCGATACTCCTTATAAGACATATCATCCGGGGTAGCATTGTAGCAACCTTTCTTATACATCCTGCCAAGTTTGGATTTTGGTTCTATACTCATCTGGTAAGACGATATGTGTTCCGGCCTGAGTTCCAAAATTTTCTGCAGGTTAGAATTCCATCTCTCCATAGTCAGCAATTCGAATCCGAAAATAAGGTCGAGGCAGATGTTGTCAAAGCCGGCAGTCCTTGCATTATTGAATGCCTCAATAGCCTGGCTGGAGCTGTGCCTTCTGTTCATCCATTTAAGATCTTCATCCGAAAATGATTGCACCCCTATACTCAGTCTGTTAACCCCTGCCTTTTTTATTCCGGAGAGATAATACGGGGTCACATCATCCGGGTTTACCTCCATGGTAAACTCTTCGATATTGCCAAATGATGAGATTTCAAAGTTTTCGCAAATTGAACTGACAATTACAGAAAGCTGGTGGACAGATAAAAGAGAAGGAGTTCCACCTCCAAAATAAATTGTAGTTAATGGGACTCCGTTATTTTTGAAGAAATCTCTTTTAAGTTTTATCTCGTTAAGCAACGCCTCCACAAAACTGTCCATTCTGCCGGTCTGTTTTGTAGAGTAGAAGTCACAGTAAATACAAAACTGCGAACAAAACGGAATATGAATATATAATCCTGCCAATAGGTTAGTTGTGATTTTATCTCAACAACAAGTCAGAAGAACCGAGCTTGCCCTCTTCTGTGTAAACATCAACATTGTAAACCCCTTTTACAAAAGGGCGGTTATTTGAGAAAAATATGCAAACTTCAAGTTCCCCCCCCTGATAATCTACTTCCCTTACTGCAGAGTAAATCATCTGTTCTCCGTCTGTGGTAAAGATCTGCTGCTGTGCACCCGTCATCAGAATTCCATCAGGACCTTTAATTCTGATATATACTCTTCTTGGACCTTTGGTTGCAAGTGAATTTTCAACAAGGTTAAGACAAGCTTTCAGCTTTGCAGTTCTGCTGCTTCTGTCTGTCTCTTTATTGGCACTGGTTATTGCTCCCAGGCTTATTCCTCTTCCTTTAAGAACAGAACCAATCTGTACCTGCTTGGCATATTCATCTGTTGTTGTCTGCAACTCTCTGAATTTTTGCTTTGACTCCTTTGCTTCGTCCCTGGCCACAGCAGCGTCTTTTCTTAACGAGATATTCAAGGTGTTAAGTGAATCTATCTGTTGAATATAACCCCTCATGATTGATCTGAGCGTACCCATTTCCTGCTCATACTGACGCAGGCGATATCTGTTGGTAGCCTCTGTTTTTTTTATTCTCTCTATCAGCTGGTCTACCTTTTCACGCTCCTTTGTCAGTTGGACATTAAGACTGTCGTTATTTGTAGAGAGGCCTTCGTAGTCAATCTTAAGCTGAACCATCTGTTCAGTTAGCTGGTCTTTCTCAACTGTAAGATTAGCAACCAGTTTGTTTCTATCAATCCATATCCAGGTAAGAACAGCAGCTAATACTACTGCAACCACGACCAGACCAATAACAAGATTTTTTAATTGTTTCTCCTTTTCCATACCATTATTTTTTTTTGATAAAAGCAATATACTGCAAAAATAGGAAATATATACCTTTTTCAATAAAGAATTTTACTTAGCTTTGTATTGTAAAACATATTTATCATGAAGAGTTTTGACTTAAAAAAATATTTGATAAGAGTAGTTAAATACGCAATATATTTCGCTATTATCTTCTTTCTTCTTATTTCTATCATGTCTATAACGTCCCAACAAGAAATTCGTTATGAGAACTTTTTCCGCCCGGGAACAGGTGGTCAGCTTTTAATCTTCTTTGTCGTTATATCATTTATTTACCCTTTCTTCGGATTTGTAAAGAAAAAAGTCTATCTCAACCACACTTTTGCAGAAGACAAAGAGAAGATCAAAGAGATACTCTTCAATGGCCGGTTCGTTGTTGTTTCAGAAGATGCAACCTCAATTACATTCAGACACAGTTCTAAACTAATACGAGCTATGCGGATGTTTGAAGATGCCGTTGTGCTTGATTTTTCCGACAACCCTATTGTTCTGGATGGCCAGAGAAAAGAGGTTTACAGACTTGCACGTTCAATTGAATATGCTGTAAGAGACGACAGAAAAGATGATAATTAGTAGCTTCCCTTGTCTGGTTCAATCAGTTTTTTCTTTGGATCTAATTTAAAAGCAAGATATGTTATAGCAACTCCCTTTGAGAGATAACACTCTTCATAGTGGGTTTTTATTGCAAGTACCTCGTTCGCTTTTCCGCTTTCTTCGTATATATTCTTGTTCCTCTCTGTGATTTCCAGTCCGTTAAGTTCTGCCATCGCCATAGTGTAGTTATGTAGATAGAGGCTGTCTGTCTTTAGATGTATCGTACCATCTGGTACTAAAAATTTTCTGTATCTCGCCAGAAACAGTGTGCCCGTAAGTCTTTTATTTTCTCTGTTTATCTGTGGATCTGCAAAGGTTATCCATATCTCCGAAACTTCTTCCGGTCCGAATAGATATTCAATAAATTCAATTCTGCACCTTACAAAAGCAACATTGGTTAAAGATTCTTCTGTTGCACTCTTTGCTCCCCTCCACAATCTTGCCCCCTTAATATCAATTCCCATAAAGTTAATATAAGGATGTCTCCTTGCCAGCTCCACTGTATATTCGCCTCTGCCACAACCAAGCTCAAGTACGATAGGGTTGCTGTTTCTAAAAACCTCTGAATGCCACTTGCCTTTTAGCTTATAATCTTTTCTGAATATCTCCTCAAATTCCGGCTGGAAGAGACATTTGAAACCCTCATTCTCTGCAAATCTTTTTAGCTTATCCTTTCCCATCAATCTATCTATTTCTCTTTTATCGTTACACCCATGTCTCTTATTTTTTGCAAATTATCTGATGATGCCTGTTTAACAGAAAACACCCATAAGCCACTTTTTGGAAATACTACGCCATCTCTGTAGAGCCATCTCAAATCTCTCCAGATACCACTTCTGACCTCTTCTACATTGCCGTAATTTCCCTCTTCTGCCAAAGGAAATGAAATCGTATCACGGAACCTCCGGCCGTCAGGCGACGTAATGGTGAGGATCATCGGAAGCGATTCTCCCTTAAACCCGTCCAGTATTCTCGTGTAAAAATAGATCCTGTATTCAGAAACAGTATCAGTAATTTCTACACGGAGTTTTACGTAAACTCTGCTCTCATTAACGCAAGAGAGCAGAGAAAAAAGAGACACTAATAGTAGTAACAAACTATTTTTGATTTTCATTGCCCCCTCTTGGAGATTTTTTATGCCTTTTCCGGTTTTGCTGATTTGGTTTAGACGTTTCATCGAACCTTGAGATACTCCCTTCTCCCACAGCGCTCTTGTATTCCGATAATTTTTTTTCTCCGGTCGGACTGAGATTTGCAACCTTAACGCCTTTTTTATTTAGCCTGATAACCTCTTTTACTCTCTCAGCAGAGAGCGGGAATATATTGGTCATGCTGTTCTGTTCATAAGAGAACCACATAATGCCCTTTAGCGTGTCAGTCTTGACAAGATAAACAAGGCCACCTTCTGTTTCAAGAGGAACTCTCACAAAAGGAATATTTGAATGTGCATCAATATAGACAGCAGCTTCGTAGTTAATGCAACATTTTAGCTTACTGCACTGACCAGCCAGCTTTTGCGGGTTCAAAGAGAGTTCCTGGCTTCTGGCAGCCTGAGTAGTAATTGATTTGAAATCTGACATATATTTTGCACAACACAACTCTTGTCCACATACCCCTATTCCGCCAATTAGCCCTGCCTCCTGCCTTGCACCAATCTGACGCATCTCAATACGAATTTTGAATTCATCTGCAAAAAGTCTGATCAGCTGCCTGAAATCCACCCGCTCGTCTGCAATATAATAAAATATCGCCTTGGTACCGTCTCCCTGAAATTCAACATCTCCAATCTTCATGTTAAGGTTAAGAGATGCAGCAATTTGCCTTGACCGGATCATGGTTTTGTGCTCTTTTGCAATAGCCTCCTGCCATCTCTCAATATCGAGAGTCTTTGCCTTTCTGTATATTTTTTTAAATTCAAATGTTTTAATATCTACATTATTTCGCTTGAGCTGAGAAATAATTACCGGTCCGGAGAGCGTTACGATTCCCACATCATGACCATTGGAGGCCTCAACAGTAACAATATCACCAACAGCAAGAGCTTGTCCTGACGTATTTTTAAAATAAGATTTGCGGGTATTCTTGAATCTTACCTCAAAAAGCTCATTAGTAAGTTCTTCCGGAACACCTTCTAACCAGTCAAAAACACTTAATTTGCAACAGCCGGCCTTAAAGTCAACCCGTAATTCACCCTCATTTGTCCGTTCAGAAGAACAACCCCGGGAACAGTCATATATTATATTCTTATTATCCATAATTTTTCACAAAGATAGAAAAAAGCGATTACTAAGATCGGAGAAAATATATTTAGAATTTACATTCCTGTCTATATCTGCAAGAGCTCCGTTTATTGCATCATAACCCCTCGAATAAAAAGAGGGTTTAATTTTTTTCGCCCATAGAGAAATAGTATCTCTCTGAGAGGTTGGCGTGTTTGATATCTCATTAACCCCAAGGCTCATCATGTAAACTCTTCTTATGAATTCCAGTGCGTAGTAGCAAAACTGTTTTTGTTTCTCCCTTCCGGACATTGCTATCTCTTCCCAGACAGATATTACGCTCACCATATCTTTTGCGACACATCCTTCAAAAAGTCTGATTAGAAGTTCCTGATTATTGCTGACCTCAATGGAGTCTCTTATTATCTCCCTCGCTTTGCTTATGCTTCCTCCAGCTATTTTTGCCCAGAATATTCCATCTTCAGGAGAAATAGAGAACTCTTGTGAGAGTCTGTTGCCCAGTTCCTCAATTTCGAGTGGGGCCACTCTGATAATCTGACACCTTGAAAGAATGGTAGGAATAATTTTTTCCGGCGCCTGACTTACCAGAAAAAGATAGGTGCCTGCAGGCGGCTCTTCGATAAGTTTAAGCAATTTATTGGCCGCCTCATGATTCATCCTCTCCGGAAGCCAGACAATCACATATTTGTCTCCCCCTTCAAAGGATCTCAGACTGAGTTTCTTTAAGATAAGATTTGCTTCATTCACACCAATCAGGCCGAGTTTATTCTCCACTCCAATTTTATCGTACCACTCCTGCTCGGTAATGTTGGGATTTTCTATAATTGAAGATCGCCATGTTTCAATAAAGTGATCGCTCACTGGTTTTTTATCTGAGGTTATCTTTTTTGTATTGTTTACCGGCAGGGCAAAATGAAGATCAGGGTGAATAAGTTTCTGAAACTTATTACATGTAGAACAGTTCCCGCATGAGTCGTGCCCATCTCTGTTTGGACAAGAGTTGTATTGTGCAAAAGCAATCGCAATAGAGAGTGCTCCGTATCCCTGGTCTTCGCAAAACAGAATGGCGTGGCTTATTCTCCCCTCTCCTGAGAGATTGATGAGCTGAGATTTAAGCTTTTGATGACCAACTATTGAGGAAAACTTCATAATCCATATTTTAACCAAAGATAACCATTTCACAGTTTTTACAATCAAACCCCAGGCGATATCTCTTTCCGTTGTTCTCCAGAAAGAGCGGTTCGCTCATCCGTTTTGAAGCCTTTTCATTCGGACAGAGGCCTAATTCAAACTTAATGCAGTACTTACATCTCATGAGTTCTGCATCGGTTGGGGCTGATATTTCAAAGGCATCTTCGATAATATCTGCTCCCAGAGATTTGTACAGTTCCCTGGCAAGGTTATTTGAAATGTTTGCTCTGTAATCAAAGCGAAGGCCCTTTAACTTTTTCTCACTATCATTATCATTCTCTCTCTCCTGCTTAAGTACCAGTCTCCTTTTTTCCCTGACTTTGTTCAACTTTTCTGCCAGTTCCGGAATATAATTGCCAAGGTTTAAATCTTTCATAGACAACAACGCTCTCTCTCTTATCAAAATTTTGCCGTTACTGTCAACCAGATTGTACAAAGAGCGGCAAACTTGTGCACAAACACCCCTGTTAGCACTTCTTCCGGTAACTCTTGCACTTAAATAACACTGTCCACTGTAGGAAGCACACAGAGCACCATGGATAAAAGACTCAAGAGCAATGGTCGTTGAGTCTCTGATTTCCTTAATTTGACTGAGAGATAGTTCTCTTGCTTGGAGGCAAGCCAGCTTTAAGCAGACCAAGATCCTGAATGATCAACGCATCACAACCGGCTTCGTAAGCTTGACAAGAGAGTTTTATCGCCTCATCAAGTTCATTTTGGTAGAGTATTGTGTTCAGAGTCATGTACACCTTTGCACCAAACCTGTGAGCATATGTTGCCAGGGCCTCAATTTCTGCTACTTGGTTTCCGGCAGCCTCTCTTGCACCAAAAGATGGTCCTGCAATATAGAGAGCATCGGCACCGCAATTTATGGCTGCAGTGCCGATGTCTCTGTTTTTTGCCGGTGCTAAAAGTTCAAGTTCCTTTAATTGCACTTAAATTGAGTTTTCACCTTATATTCTGCAATGGCTTTGAATGTAGGGTCTGCCATCAGTTGTTTGTAATAACCGCATGCTTTAGCTGTATTGTTCTTGCCTTCATATGCAACAGCCAGGTTGTAAATTGTACTGTTTTTATCTTTAGCATCAGGATTTTCTGCCAGATAGCTCTCCAGAGCAACGATTGCTTCATCAAATTTCTTTAACTGAACAGCAGAAATACCAACAAGTTTGTTTGCCTGACCGGATTCCGCATATTGATTTGATCTCTTCGCATTCTCATAAACAGCTGTCCAGTTTTTGGTTTTAATAGCTGCAGCCGATTTCTTAAGATAAACGACAGATAACTGTTTAGTTGCATCTTCTTTGTCTCCCAGTTGAATAGCTTTGTCAAAAGCTGCTATTGCACCCTCTTCGTTGTCCATGCGAGATTCACATATTCCAATTCTCAGATAAGCAGTAGCATTGTTCGGATCAACCTCAAGTAATTTTTTGTATTCAGCAATAGCTTCTGCATATTTTCCCTCATTAAGTGAAGAAGTTGCATTGACCATGAGTACTTGAGGTATTAGTTCTGTTGCCTCAGTTACTACATCGGTCATTGAATTTTCTTTTGCTGTTTCAATTGCTTTGTTAAGTTGAACCAGAGCGTTGTCAATATCTCTTTTGGCAGCAAGTTCTTTACCGTAGCGAAGGTAAATCTTAGGAAGAATATCTTTGCACTCCTTAGACAGTGTTGCTCCCTCATCACCTAAACCCTCAAGCATTTTAAGCGTTTTGTTAAATGAATCTATTGCACCCGCATAGTCGTTTGTATTAAGCGCTGCACCACCTGCATTAAAAAGGTCTGTAGCTGCAGCAAGGTCCTGGCTATATACAGATCCGAAAGAGAAAAGGGATAGCATACAAATAGCTAGAAATGTTTTGATTTGTTTCATTGGTGTAAATTTTTATAAAATTAGATAAATATGTTGTCCAATTGTAAATACAAATTTAATAAAAAGCAAAACACGATGCAAAATATTACTTATATTTGTCAATATTATCAAAAAATCAATCAATTAGTATGAAACGAATATTATTATTAGTGGCAACTTTTGCTCTTACGATAGGTGCAAACGCACAAATGCCACAGACATTGCCAATCGACCCCAAGGTCAGAACTGGTAAATTAGATAACGGACTTACTTATTTTGTTGCAAAAAACTCGGAACCTAAGGGTCAGGCAGAATTTTACATTGTACAAAAGGTTGGGTCTATCCTTGAAGAGGAGAACCAGAGGGGTCTGGCACATTTTCTTGAACATATGGCATTTAATGGTTCCAAAAACTTCCCTGAAAACGGGATTATCTCTTACCTCGAAAAAATCGGCGTTAAGTTTGGAGTAAATTTAAATGCATACACTGCTGTTGATCAGACAGTATATAACATCTCCAGCGTTCCTGTAAAAAGGCAGGGAATTATTGACTCCTGCCTGCTGATTCTTTATGACTGGTCATGTGCTATCAGCCTTAAAGAAGACGATATTGAAAAAGAGAGAGGAGTTATTCGCGAAGAGCTTCGTACAAGAAGTAATGCCCAAATGAGAATGATAGAGAATATTTTACCCGACATTATGCCGGATAGCAAATATGCTTACAGGTTACCTGCAGGTTTGGTAAAAGTTATTGACAGTTTTACTCCAGAAGAGTTGAGAGATTACTATAAAAAATGGTATCGTCCGGATTTACAGGGTATTATCGTGGTTGGAGATATCGATCCGGTTGCTGTCGAAAATAAGATTAAGTCTCTATTCAATTCTATTCCACTTAACAAAGATGCAGCGGAAAGAGTTGAGTTTCCTGTTCCTGACACAAAAGATCCATTAGTTTCAGTAGCAAGTGATCCGGAAGCAACTTCTACAGATATAATGTTGATGTTTAAACAAGATGTGCTGCCTAAGGAACTCAGGCCAACTGCTGCCTCTCTTGTTATAGATTATATGAACAGCATGGTAACAAGCATGATGAATTCCCGTTTGCTCGAGATTGCTCAGAAGGCAAATGCTCCTTTCACCGGAGCCAACAGCTCATACGGAGACTATATTGTTTCAAATACAAAGTCTGCATTTGACATATCTGCAGAAGCAAGAGACGGAGAAATAGACAAAGCTCTCAAGGCAATTGTGAACGAATCGGAAAGGATAAGAAAGTATGGATTCACACCATCTGAATATGACAGGGCAAGAGCCAACTATACCAGTAAACTGGAACAGATCTACAAAGAAAGAGAAAAACAAAAAAATTCGTTCTATGTAAATCAGATTCTTAATTACTTCCTTACTGGTAATGCTATGCCGGGTATTGATATGGAGTATGCAATGATGATGCAGATAGCACCTGGTATTCCTGTTGACCAGATAAACACATATGCCAGATCTCTTCCTAAGAATGAGAATCTTGCTATTGTGATAATGATGCCTAAAAAAGAGGGGCTGACAGTCCCTTCAAAAGAAGATGTTCTCAATATTTACAACAATGCCCTTAAAGATAGTGTCGAGGCCTATAAAGAGACAGTATCTGATGAAGCTCTTGTTCCGGTAGTTCCAAAAGCTGGCAAAGTAGTTAAAGAGATAAATGAGCCGATGAGCGGTTCTATCGTATGGACCCTGTCCAACGGTGCAACCGTAGTTGTTAAAAAGACAGATTTCAAAGAAGATCAGATTGTCTTTTCTGCCAATAGCCGCGGAGGTTTTTCTCTGTTTGACAAATCTGATATAATCAGTACAAAGGTTGTTGGAAGTCTTTTGTCAATCGGTGGAGTAGGGAACTTTAGTCTGACCGATCTCAAAAAGGTTCTTGCCGGCAAAAATGTTTCTGTTGTTCCTTCAATAGGAACATATACAGAGGGCATGTCCGGTTCGTCAACACCAAAAGATATTGAAACATTTATGCAACTGCTTTACCTGAACTTTACAGCTATCAGACAGGATAACGATGCATTCGAGGCATTTAAAAGCAGAATGCAGACTCTGTTGCAAAACGCAGCAGCTGATCCAATGACGGCTTTGTCAGACACATTGCAGGCTGCTCTGTTTAACAACAACGAATACGCGCAAAGACTTACAATCGATATGCTGAATAAGGTAGATTATGCAAAAACGTTAGATTTGGCAAGGGCCAGATTTGCAAATGCCGCCGATTTCACATTTATTTTTGTAGGGAATGTAGATCCTGCTTCTCTTAAGCCACTTGTAGAAACTTATATCGGTTCACTCCCTTCAAGCAAAGCAAAGAAAGAGGATTGGAAGAATATTGGTTTACTGCCAGTTAAAGGACAGGTTGTTAAGCATTTTGACAGAGAGATGCAGACTCCTAAAGCATCTGTGTACACAATAATTACCGGTAAAGCAGCATATACAGTTGAGAATATCATACTTGCAGACATGATGAAACAGGCGTTCGACATGGTGTTTACCAAAACAATACGCGAAGAAGAGGGTGGTACCTATGGTGTTGGCGTTAACATGAATCTAAATTATAATCCGGAAGAGTTCTTTACATTCCTGTTTGGTTTTGATACAGATGTCGCTTTGAAAGAAAAATTGCTTAAGAGAGCTCATTTAGAAATTAACAACGTTATTGAAAATGGAGTAAATCCTGCAGATTTTGCCAAAATTACCGAGTTTATGCAAAAGAATTATGTTCAGAACCTGAGGGAGAACAGATACTGGTCGTCTGTAATCGGCAACAGATTCCTTTTGGGGAAAGATCTTCATACTACTTATGAAGCAGCCCTGAAATCAATTACCCCTGCCAAATTGCAAAACTTTATCAAAAACGCTGTTACTCAAGGCAACCAGCTTGAGGTTATAATGAGTGGCAAAGCTGTTGAAAAAAAATAAGTTAAAAACTATAGAACAACCACAAAGATGGCTCAAGCCTCAATAATTGAAATTGGCAATTTTTTGGTATCCTCTTCCATACTTACAGAAAAATTCGTGTGTGAATATACTAAATGCCATGGATCTTGTTGTATAATAGGCGATAGTGGGGCTCTTTTATCGGAGTCCGAATGTAACCATCTTAAGGGTGAGTTCAATAAAATTTCAAAATATCTGAGGCCAGAAGGGATTCGTTCCATTGAGGAACAGGGTCCCTTTGTTTCAGATACCGATGGTGATCTTGTAACCCCCCTGATTGATGGTGAAGAGTGTGCATATGCATTGTTCGACAAAGACGAAAACTGTTTTTGTGGCATTGAGGTCGCCCATAATGCGGGTGGAGGTACTCTGAAAAAACCGATCTCTTGCTGGTTATATCCAATAAGAACATCAATATTGTCTAACGGAATGGTTGCTCTTAATCTTCACGAGTGGCATATCTGTTTAGACGCCTTTGTTAAAGGGAAAAAAGAGGGAGTCCCCGTATATCAGTTTTTACGGGAACCCCTTATTTTTGCCTTTGGTAAGGATTTCTACAATCAACTGGAGATCACTCACAAAGAGATTATTAAGTAACGAATTTTATATCTGTTAAGTTACTCTGTTACCCACGTATCTTGCCAGTTGCACCA
Organism: Rikenellaceae bacterium; assembly: GCA_039683455.1. GTDB lineage: Bacteria > Bacteroidota > Bacteroidia > Bacteroidales > UBA932 > Bact-08. The sequence continues at coordinate 170,044 of JBDKRJ010000006.1, forward strand.
AATCGTTTTTATAAACAGAATCTTCCAGAATAGAAAGTGACTCCTCTGCTTTCTGGCAGTATTCCATCAAAATACTTTGAGCAAGTGTCGTTCCTGAATATTTTTCTATCAGCATAGTGGCTTCAGATACCAGTTTATCACCATCCAGAAGCGTTCCCCGCATTAAAATCATTAAAGATTCCCTCTCCTGTCCGGTCGCTGAATTAAGTGCGCAGATAAGCGGAAGGGTTATTTTTTTTTCTTTTATATCTCCACCGGGAATTTTTCCTGTATTCAGCTTGGGCATATAGTCAAATATATCGTCTCTTATCTGGAAAGCTATTCCGAGATGACAGGCGTATCTTTCCATACTAATCAACACTTCACCTTTTACACCAACGGAGTATACAGCACTTTTAATTGCAGCAACGAATAAACTAGCGGTTTTTCTGTAAATTATACTGTAATAATCCTCTTCTGTGGTATCAAAACTATTAGCTTTTTGCATCTGAAAAAGCTCTCCCTCGGATAGATCTTCTACAGTCTTAGTGAAAAACCCCATTATTTGAGGGTTTGGTTTCCTGACTAAAAGAGAGAGGGCTTTTGCAAGCCAGTAGTCACCGGTAAGAATTGATGCAGCGGGGCTGTATGCTGTTTGCACAGTGGGAACACCTCTTCTGTGAGAAGCATTGTCTGCAACATCGTCATGAAGCAATGTTGCTGTATGGATCATCTCTGTAACAACTGCGCATAATATTGAGAGGTCATTTGCCTGACCACATGCTTTGGCAGAGAGAATGCTCAACAGCGGACGTATCTGCTTTCCTTTGTTGTCGAGAAGATATGAGTTTATGGAGTTAAGCAGTGAACTGCTGCTCTTCAGATTCTCTTTCATGAGTCTCTGGAAACTTTCCCACTCTGATTCTATGTTACTGTTAATGCCTTTTATCTCCATTACATATTTCTTAAGCCGGTGCGTAATGTTTAGAAGGTATCAAACCTTCGACACTATCAACAATCTTTATCTCCTTTGCATCTGTGTTCTCTCTAAGAAGGGAGGCCGCCTTTGCAAAGCATTCAGCGACCTCTTTATATTTATCTTCCAGGATATCACTGGATGAACAGTAGGCACAAATACGTTTACCCATTAAAATTACTCAATAATTAAAACAGAAAAGCTACTGATAACTGGAATCCCTGAAGGGTTGCATTTTTGTAGGTTTCCGCCTGATCCCATTCATGACCTGCAGCTTGAAGTTTGCCAAGCCCCCAGTTGTACTTACCCATTATCTGAAGGTTCCATAAATCAATACCCGCTCCAAGACCTACACCATAGTCGAATCTGTTTATATTATCCCATGGTTGATCTTCTAATCTTGCCCCTTTTTGTATTGCATAGGAGATAAAAGGACTTGCTACAATAAATGGCCTGAAAAGCAGCATGTCTATTCCCAGCTCAAAGTTAACAGGCAAGGTAACATAATCAAGCTTTATGCTATTGGCGGGATTGTCAGAAGACTCAGTTTCAATTGTTGAATAGAGAAGTTCTGGTTGTATTGCTAAACCGATACGAGGAATTCTAAACTGGAGAGCAACACCCAATTGATAACCTGTTTGATTTTTCCAAGTCTCATTAACATTGGAACTGATATTTGCCATTTTGGTAAAATTAAGCCCTCCCTTAATCCCGAATTTGGCTTGTGAAAACGAAGAAGTATTAAGAATCAGTATCCCTAAAAGCAGTACTAATAACTTTTTCATAACTATTTACATTAATGCATTAATCTTGGCGATTATTGCTGTCTTAGTTGTCGCGCCGACTATCTTGTCCTTTAGTTCTCCGTTTTTAAAGAACAGAATTGTCGGTATGTTACGAATTCCATATTTTACCGGAACTTCTGAACTTGAATCAACATCACATTTAGCAATTATAGCTTTACCCTCGTACTCTCCTGCCAACTCATCTACAATTGGAGAAATCATACGGCAAGGCCCACACCATGTGGCCCAGAAGTCTACAAGTACCGGTTTGTCTGATTTGATAACAATTTCGTTGAAGTTTGCGTCGTTTACTGCTATTGCCATAATTTTTAATTTTTATTTAATCCAACTGCTAAATTAATATCAATTTTTAAATAATCCTAAACATTGGTACACAATCTACGTCCCCATGTGCCCCTGTAGCCACTTAAATCGCAGATTCTGCTTCCCAGACAAAAGTCCGGAGTCCTTGTTTTTCTGCTTCTTCATTAAGTGACTTCAACTCTTTGAGCAAAGCGGGTAGAACTTCTGGCGCCACAACAGCAAGAGTCGCCATGTTTTTTGAAGGCCAGGCGTGTGATGAGTAGTGAGGTTCACCAGTATTACTTCCTCTACCTTGTATATCTTCCCACTTGGTAAAACCCCGGATACTGCATTTGTCCAATATCTCAAGCACGTTTGAACTGTGTGCCTGATTATATACTATCATAACTGCTTTCATATAAATCTATTTAGTGATTTGTGCATATTGTTTTGCGTGAGCTTTCCTCCTTCTCTTGATATCTCCCACGTGGAAAGATGTGTAAATAGTAGGAATCACAATAAGGGTAAGAAGAGTGGATATTGTCAAACCACCAATGATAGATATACCCATCGGCTGCCATATTTCCGAGCCTTCCCCTATGCCCATTGCCATAGGAATCATACCGAGTATTGTTGTGAGAGTTGTCATCAAAACAGGTCTCAGACGGGATTTTCCTCCACCTATTACCGATTTTCTGACTGTAGCTCCTCTCTCCTTGTTCAGGTTAATATAGTCAATCAACACAATTCCGTTTTTGACAACTATACCAACTAACATAACCGCTCCAATCAGAGCTATAAGGCTCAGCGAGGTTCCGCTCAGCCAAAGAGCCAGGAAGACTCCCGTAAAGGCAAATGGTAGTGAAAACATTATTATAAACGGATCTCTGAATGATTCGAATTGGGCTGCCATAACAATGTACACCAGTAAAATCACCAATAGAAGCAGGGTCAGCATATCTGAAAAGGATTCTTTCTGATCTTGTACCGAGCCGGAAATCTGAACATCAATCATTGGCGGAAGTGAGATTTTTTTCATTTCTGCATTTACATCGCTGGCAATATCACCTAGAGCTCTTTTATAAACAGAACCGGTAACTTTTACAACCCTCTCCCTGTCGAGATGCTCAATTGACGGAGGGGTAAAACCTTCAATCACATCTCCCACCTCAGACATTCTCACACCTTTTCCCTGGCTATTGTAGATAATTATGTTTCTGATATCGTCAATCTCCGTTCTGTACTTAAGTGCATTTTTTACAACAATGTCATACTCCTCTCCATCCTCTCTGAATTTACTTGTAATAATACCGTTAATTCTGTTTCTCACAACAGTGGCAGCTCCGGTCATAGTCAAACCGTTCATTGCAAGCTTATCTCTGTCAAATACGACCTGCAGTTGTGGCGTGTAGTTTTCCCTGCTTAACTTGACATCTCTCAGTCCCTTTGTTTTCCTCATTATGTCAGCTACCTGATTGGCCACACTGTCGGCATCCTTCATATTATATCCCAGCACGTCCATTTCGAGAGCTGTTCCTCCTAAACCCGCTAAACCCGTGCTCATAGAACCTCCGGGTATTACTTCAAACCGGTATATTTCCGGAATTGCAGAAAGGTCTTTTCTCATTTCATCTGATATTTCAAAAATATCTCTTTTTCTCTTCGATGCCTTTGAAAGACGTGCCGTGTAGGATATTAAATAAGTACCCGAACTTCTCATAGACATAAAAATATTTGAGCCGTCTGACTCTCCCAGCGATGACTGGTAAATCTCAATTTCAGGATACTTGTCTTTCCAGAGTTCATATAAATAGGTGTTGAGTTTTCTGGTTTGTTCAACTCTGGTTCCCACAGGAAGCTCAATTGTAAGACCAATCTGAGCATTATCAGAAGAAGGGAAGAAGTCTGTACCAACTTCGTTGAGCAGCAAAAGACTACCGGCAAACAAGAGAAAAGCACTCACCATAACCAGAATTCTGTTTCTCAAAGCCCATGTAAGCATCGAAGCATAACCTCTGTCCAGAGCATCCAGAGTACGCTCGATAGGTCCGTAAAGCATCTTGAAAAGTTTACCTCTCATAGGATCTTTCGTCAGCATTTTTGATGCGAGCATGGGTGTGAGGCTAAGAGCCACTATTGCAGAAACCGATATGACAATTGTTACAATCCATCCAAGTTGTTTAAACATAATGCCTGCCAGACCGGTCATCATTGTAAGAGGGAAGAACACAGCAATGATTGTGAGGGTAGAAGCAATAATTGCCGTTGCCACCTCATTTGTTGCATAGATGGCTGCATCTCTCGGTTTACTCCCTCGTTCTATATGTGTCGTTATATTCTCAAGAACAACTATAGCGTCATCAACAACCATACCTATAGCAATGGAGAGCGAACTCAGTGATATGATATTAAGAGTATTGCCGGTTACCATTAAATATATAAATGCTGCAATAAGTGCAACAGGTATAGTGAGAATAATGATAAATGTTGCTCTCCATCTGCCAAGGAAGAGAAGAACCACAAACATTACGAGAATACCGGCAAGCAAGACTGTTTCTGACAGTGAGTTGATACTGTCTTTTATAAAATCCGATGTATCGAGGATCACTTCAATCTGAACATCCGGTGGAAGAGAAGCCTTAATTTCCGGCAATGCTTTGTTTACCCTGTTTGCAATGTCTACAACATTGGCGCCTGACTGTTTTTGAACTATAATCGTTGCGCCTCTGACTCCATTAGTAACCACCTCGGTAGATCTCTCCTTAAGAGTATCCTTAACTGTAGCAATGTCTTTAATGTAGATGTTCCTGCCCAGGAAGCTTCCGATAATAATATCATTTATCTGGTCGCTCTCCCTTAGCTCTCCATCTATACGAACGGAATAAGTATCCGACCCTACATCAATATTTCCAGCCGGTACATTGCTGTTTCCCATTGCTATAAGAGAAGCAATCTGCTCATCAGTAATATTGTATGCTTGCGTTTTTTTAGGATCGGTCAATACTTGGATCTCTCTCTGAGGAGCTCCGGAAATTGATGTGGATGCAACTCCGTCGATCCTGTTAATTGGGTTAGCAACCTTTTCCTCTAAAATTTTATATAATCCCTGGGCATTATGAGAAGTTCTTGCAGAGATGATCAGTATCGGCATCATCTCCGTGCTGAACTTGAATACAACAGGAGATTCGGCATCATCCGGCAAATAATTTTTTTGCATATCGAGAACCGACCGGATGTCATTAACCGCTTCATCCATATTTGTTCCATACTCGAACTCGATGGTTATAAGAGAAATATTGTCCTTTGAAGTTGACGATATCTTTTTCAGATCGGAAATAGTACTCAATGCTGTCTCCAATCTCTTTGTCACATTAACCTCAATATCTGCTGCACTCGCCCCCGAGTAAGTTGTCATGACGGTTGCCATGTTCAGTTCTATCTCGGGATATAAGTCCACCGAGAGTTTCGAATATGAGAATAATCCCAGAACTACAATGCCAATAAATATAAGAGCTGTAGTTACCGGTTTATTTACTGCACTTTCATATAATTTCATATAGTTTTCCTTTTATAGTGATAGGTCTGCACCCGAATCCACAATTTTTACCTTTGACTTGTCGCTAAGTTTTGCCTGTCCGGCAACTACAACTTTTTGACCTGCTTCCAATCCGCTTTTAACTTCGTAGATAGAGCCAACTCTCTTTCCAAGAATAATTTTGGTATATGTAACAACGTCGCCGTCGAGCACATATACATACTTGTCATTTGTACCTACCTGTTTAATAACGGCTTTGTCAGGTACCACAACCCTTTCTTTAGTTCCAAAATTTACTTTGGCTGTTGCAAACATACCCGGGCGTATTTCCGAATTTTCATTGGCTATGCTTACCTGAGCCTGGAATGTACGGGTACCCGGGTCAATTGTAGGATAGATAAGGCTTACCTTTCCAGGGTATGTTTTGCCCTCATATACATCTACCTTTATCTGTACCGGTGTCCCCAATTTTACCAGAGGAAAGAACTCCTCAGAAATATTGACAAGAATCTTAACGGGTTGTATTTGCATTACAACCAAAATTGGCATACCTGTTGCAAGATCGCCGTTGTCAAAATTGCGTTGGGTTACCACTCCATCAATAGGAGAAAGCAGCTTTGTATTTTTATCAAGATTAGCAATACTCTGTTCTGCCACTGATACCTGTGTCTTCATCTGGTCATATTGCTGTGCAGCTATGCCTCCCGATTTATAAAGCGCCTCAATACGTGATAGATCCAGCTTAAGATTTTCCAATTGAGTTTTTGCCTGAGTGTAATTATTGCTCTCCATCTGAACCAGAAGCTGACCCTTTCTTACCCTGCTTCCTACCTCTGCATATATCTTTTCTACTCTTTGAGCAGCAGTACTGGAAATATTGTTTTTTACAAATGGTTCAATGTTACCGGAAAACTCCGTCTCCTGAGGCACCATCTGTTTGCCAATTTCTGCAACTTTAACAAGCAGTTCGCCCGTACCTGTGGTATCTTTTTGTTTATTAGAAGAGCATGAGCCAAATAGCAAAATGCCAAGAGCTAATAGAAATGTAATTTTTTTCATATGATTAATTATTATTTGCTGCTGTTTTCTGAACCCAGAATTCTTTCAAACTCATTCTTTGCTTTGAGAAAATCATAGAGTGTCTGATTTAAATTTAATTGAGATCTTGTTAATGCAACTTCGGTATCATTAAGTTCCAGAACAGTTCCCACTCCGGTAGAATACCTCACCTTGGCAATTTCATATCCTTTTTTGGCCTGCTTTGCTGCCTCCTTATCTGACTCAAGCTGAATTTTTGCCCTCGTCATCTCGTTTACTGAATTTTGTGCAGAGAGAGAAAGTGTCTCTTTAAGGAGATCCTTTTGATATTTCATTTTTCTGATTACAACCTGTGTCTGCTTCTCCTTCATAGCAACAGACAGCTTGTTGAATATTGGAATTTGCAAAGACAAACCCATAGCAAAAGAGTTTGACCAGACATTGTTCAAAGTAAACTCATTACTCTGCATCTGAAGCTGATAATTTGCAAAACCTGCAAGCGAAGGCAATCTTTGAGAACGTATTAGTTCAAAGTTTTTATTCAACATTTCCAGTTGAATGTCCATGCTTTTTAAGCTGCTGTTCATATCAAATGTAAAAGAAAGATTCTTTTGAAAATTGTTAATTTCATCTTCAAACACAGAAAAATTTCCGTCAGCCTCAATCGGGGTATCCATTTTGAGAGAGAGCAGAATTTTAAGTTGCATTTTTGCTAGCTCCAGTTCGTTTCTTGCCTGAGTCAAAGTCGGCATAATGTTTCTGGCAGCAACTTCAGACCGGATTTTGTCATACTCGCTCGCCATACCCTTTTCGTACATATTCCTTATATTATCTGCACTCTCGAGGGCATTCTTATAACTTTGTTCAAGCACTGTGAGTGACTCATTCATCATAACAATTCCATAAAAGCTGTTCTTAACCTGCGCTATAAGATCCAGCTTTGTTGTTCGTGCAGACTCTAAAGCAGACTTAATTTCCAGTTCTGAGAGCTGGATGTTTTTGTAAAGGGAAAACGAAAGAAGCGGAACCTGCATAGTGCCAGTAACCGCATAACTGTGTGTAGAACCAACCTCCATCTTTCCTTCCGGGAAAAAGTTTGAGAAGAAAACCGGTTTAAGTATGTTGTTTGTATATTGAGCGTTTCCATTCAATGAAGGAAGCAGCGAATACCAGTTCTCCTTTTTAAGATAGTCAACCCGTTCCAGTTCAGCATCGGCAATTTTAATGTCCAGATTGTCACTCAATGCAATTTCAAGAGCCTTCTCTATAGTCAGATGAAGTGTGTCTCGTGGTTCCATTTGTGCACTAAGAGTTCCCGTTAAAAAAAACAGTGTCATAAACATGGCTGAAGATTGCAGTTTTTTAAAATTTCTCTTAATCATTTCATTTTTTATTTATATAATTATCAATTATTTCTATTCCTTTTATTGTTGATATTCCTCTGAAAAAGTAAAGCAGTGTCTCTTTGAAGAGCTGCTTTCTTGTAATATTCTCCAGAGAAAAAATTTCATTATCTCCAATAATATTGGAAATTTCAATTATTGTCTTTGATACAACTGAAGTCTCAATATCCCTGAGTATCAAACCTTCATCCTGTCCTCTTTTCAAAAAACCTGTTATACGCTCTGTGTGATAAATTGCAAACTTGATTATTAACTTAGAAT
>JBDKRJ010000007.1:0-10723 GCA_039683455.1 Rikenellaceae bacterium
AATAATCAAGCACAGATTTTACATTATACTCCTGAAGCATTCTTACAGTCTTTCTGCAATCTTCCAGTGTTTCTCCACCTACAAACTGACGGTAAAGTGTTGGCTTTACGGCCCATGATACCGGCAGCTGAAGTTTCAACGCAAGCATAGTAGCATTTTTTGCTGCCTTTACAACAGCGGAGCTCTGTATGGCTGAGAAAAGAAGATAGGCATTTCGCAAATCTGTTTTGCTTTTCATAGAAAAAGCCATCTCTGTGTTATTAAAATCCATCATATAACTCATATTATTCTTCTTATGTTTTGTAAATATGCTTATAATAACAGATACGTCCAAACTTGGTTCAAGGGTAACAATATGCGTCCCCATGTACCAAAAAAAAAGAGCACCCCGAAAGGTGCTCTTAATTAACTTAGAACTTAAAGTTATGGTTTTACAACTCTAACATTAAGTGCATATTCAGTTGTAACATCAAATTTATCTACAATTTTGAGAGTTACAGGAATATCAACATATTGTGTTGGAAGTTCTGCAACGTTGTTGGTTGCTTTGATATCAAAGTCATTTCCACTTGCTACTACAGAAATCAAGTGTGCAAGAGAAGTCGGAACGGTTGCTGTAACAGTAACTGCTCTTGTATCTCTACTACTTGTGAATATATTCAGGTCATTACCTAAGTAATCGTTAACCCTGTAATAAGGTGCAAAATTTCTTACAGTTACTAAGTCTCCGTTAGTCACTTGAAGAATTGCAGGAAGACCGGTACTTGTTGCAGGAGTCATGGCAACCATAGCACCTTCTTTAACTTCACTCTTAGCTACAACGCTGATAGTCTCCAATAATTGATTATTAGCAGTATTACCAAAGTAATAGTAATAAAGTTTTACAGAATAAGTAGTATAAGGTCTGCCTATTGTTGTATTTGTTGTTAAGTACGAACCAAAATTGAACACCTCTTTATTATTACCTGCTAAAGTTGTTGTAAGCAGAGCAGAAGGAGCAGTTACCGGAGCTACTAAAGTATAAACAAAGCCCCAGTTTGCTACAGGAACTAAAGGCGAAGCAGGAGCTGCTGCAGTACTTAGGTTTGTGTATGCTTTTGAAAGATCATAGTATTGAGGGAAAATATTCTGTACAGGTGGAACAGCAGGAGATGCAACAGTACCATATACTGTAAGCACTTGTCCATTGAATACATTAGCCTTGTGTTCAGCAGCAGTTGCAATAAGTGAAACTGTAGGGTTAACAATTGAGAATGGAAGACTTACTTTAAATACATCAGCAGCATTTACATAAGCACGACGATCTGCGAATTGAAGAATACCAGTATAGTTACCTGGAAGAGCAGCAGTTTCATTATAAGTAAATCTGATCTTACGAAGAGCTTGAACTTTAGCAAGAGTTGTAAGAACCGGACCCCATGTACCAGCTGCGTCTTGAGCTATAACAGCACCGTTAGCATCCAGAAATTCATAAGTAACACCAGGGATATTAGCAGCAGGTGAACCATAAGTTAATTTAACCTCTACGTTAGTAGCTTGAGTTCTCCAAAGTTCAGTCTTACCAACAGCGTCAAGTTCTGTAAACATAGGAGTAAGAACGATCTCTTTTTGGTCTGCAGGTGAAGCAGCAGTTGTAAGAGTTTGAGAAGCAAAAGCGATAGGAGAAATAACAGTATTTAATGCTGAGAAGAAAGTAACGTCAACGCGTTGTTCGCTGTACATACCCATCCAGTCAAAAGTCTTAACGTTCATAGGAATGATTCTGTCATTAAGATTAGAAACTGTAGCAGTAGTTATAGCAGTACTTACTGTAGCATTTGTTTTTGTAATTAGATTTTCAACATCTGTGTTACCAGGTAATTGAACAACAGCAACTTTGAAGAAATCAGCAGCAGTAAGAGTTACTGTTGGAGCTGGAGCAGTTCTGTCGAAATAGCTCAAAAGGTCTTTAGAAGTTCCAATTGGAACGTAAACATTTGGCCAACCTGGAGTTATGTCAACACCTGCTTTTGGAGTAGCAACTGTGTTAACATCAGCTCTTACTTTTATAGCATATTGGAAACCAGAGAAAATTTCACGGGCACCTTTAGTAGCACGAACAGCTAGTTCATGAGTCTCACCAACAGGCTTACCTGCAGGATAACCAGCAGCAGCAGCAGCAGCAACAGCAGCAGTGCGTGTAGGAGTGAAATTCAAAGAATAAAGGCCGTTCGAAGGAGCAGCAGCAAATTGTGCAAACAAACCGGTAAAACCTTCAGTTGGAGTAGCAGCTGGTTGAATAGCATATTCTGTACCATCCTGTTTAATTACCTTAAAAGTATAACCGGTAAGAGAAGCCTGAGCAGGGTTAATAATAACCGGAAGTTTACCAGACGAACGAAGAAGATCGTTGTAAGCAACACCAGCAAAAGCGATAGCAGCATCGGCAGCAGCTTCTGTTCCGGCAGTTGTCATAGCAGCCCAACCTGTAGCATTGTCAGCAGGAACATAACCATAGCTGATAATACCTGTAGTTGTTCCAATAGGAGATGCTATGCTTACAAGGTCATTACCAAGCATGAAATCAGCAGCTAGTGGAACATGATAAGAAACAAGAGCTCCAGTAGCTGGATCTTTAATTGTAACAAGCAAGTTATTGTTTACTGAGTCGAAAACAATTGTAGGGATCTCAACTGTTGTAGCAACACCGCCTACAGCAAGCATACCATTAACAACAGTCAGCGCATCATTCAATTCTGCTCTGATGTCATTACCTTCGGAATCTTTCAGGCGAACTGGTGTTGCTGTACCATACGCAACAGTCCAGAATCCATCATCATCTACACCTAATGTAGGAGTAATGCCGTCTGTTCCGTCTGTTCCGTTTGTTCCGTTTGTTCCGTTTGTTCCGTTTGTTCCAGCAGGACCAGTTGCACCAGTTGCACCGTTCATAATGTTAATAGAGGTATTGTCAGAAAAAGTAATCGTGTAACCATTTGTGATTGCGGTAACCGATTTTACTAATTTGCCAGCAGTAATAGCCTGATTCAAAGATGCTATAGCAGTTGCATTAGCTGCTACATCAGTTTTAAGCTGGTCGATATCATCTGAGTAGTCTTTTTCACAAGAACCCAATGAGATCACAAGTGTGCATAATAACACACAAATACCTAAGAATGTGATTTTTCTTTTCATTTTTAATTTTTAGTTAAATACTTTGTTAAACAAAATTTTTGATTGGCAAATATAGGTAATTAATTTTAATATTCAACACACAATCTGTTAGTGCAAATATACATAAATATTTTATGCACAAACAAAAAATCTATTGTACAAATTTACGTTTTGTATTATACATGTGCAAATATAGGTAATTATTTTTTTAATCAACATACAAAATTAATTATTTGCTTAGAATATATTGTAAATTCTTTATTGAATTCCAGGCTATTCTTTAAAATAACATTGATAAACATAAATGAATATTTTTATATAAACAAGTAGTAATAAGCGTTTTGACTTCAATCAACTCAGTTTTATTTTTATTACATTCATATACCGCTTTATTCGACTATTACCCTACCTAAAAAGGAAAATTAAAAAGTTGTCGTAGGTGGGACAGAGAGTTCAGCCGCCAATGCATCAAGTGCCATCTGAAAAAAAGGAGAGAATTTCCCTGACCTGCACAGGGTTATAATGGGTTTTAAAGGTTGGCTCAGAGGGATGCACCACCAAGTTGATCATTTGTAAGGGTACATTGATGAATATTGTTATAGGTTCAACTGCAATAAGGTGAATATCAAATATTTTATTCATAATGTCTGATATTTTAATTATTATAGTTATTTTCGCACCACAAATTATCTAATGAATGAAAAACTAAAATAAAAATATAAATAAATGAAGGCAAAAATAAACTTATTCGGAATACTCTTGTTATTCCTTGCTACACTCAGTTTTGCATCATGCGACAAAGATGATGAAGTAAACATATCTCAATTAGAAGGCACATGGAGCGTCGCTAATGATGATCCAAACCTTTCCGTTGATGGTTTTGTCCATTATTCATTTAACGCTGACAAGGTTTGTTCAATCTATAGTTATGACGCATTATCTAATAGAGACACTACAATTTATCGTACATATGTACTCAGCGTTGACAACTCTTTAATAACTCTGAAAAAAGAAGACGGTTTCTATAGCGAGCAGTACTATATCCGCAAACTAACATCTAAAGAGATGAAATGGGAAAATGCCTCTCCAAAAGATGGAAATTCTGATAAGAGATTAGTGAAAGTACAAAAATAAAAGTATTATAATAAATTTAAATTCAACTGAATATTATAATTGGAACAATAGGCTTGAATTATTATCCCGCCGTCTTCTTTATTTTCATCTCACCGAATTATATATTATATAACTATAGATAAATCTATAATATTGCAATATATTTGGATATTATTGTAGATACACCTATATTTGCAAACATATTACTGACTATGTATACAGAACTATATGAACAATCGGGTAGCGATATTATCCGACAGATGGGAAAACGATATAGTGACTATCGTAAAAGGATGGGATACACTCAAAAAGAAGTAGCAGAAAGATCCGGATTAAGCATATTTACAATCAGTTCTTTTGAGAATGGTTCTTCTACCGGGGTTACCTTGGCTTCGTTTATCAAATTGTTGCGAGCAATCGATAGCCTTGACGAAATTGAGAAACTGTTGCCTGAACTACCTGAAAGTCCGCGTGCATTATTTAAAAAACAGCAGAAAGAAAAGTAATTATGGAAACGACTGTAGTAATGGTGAAGCTCTGGGGAATGCCGGTAGGGTATCTTTCATGGGATAAAAAATCGGATGTTGCTGTTTTTGAATATGAATCAGAATTCTTAGACAAAGGTTTGGATATTGCTCCTCTCACAATGTCCATCAATTCACCCCGCAGCAAGAAGTATATTCCCTGGACAGGCGATAAAGATAAGTTGTATATGGGACTGCCACCGATGATTGCCGATTCACTCCCTGACAAATGGGGCCATTCTCTTTTTAGAGCATGGCTGCGGGATAATCATATTTTGACAAAGAAAGTAAATCCGGTAGATCATCTTTCGTTTATTGGTAGCCGTACAATGGGTGCACTTGAATATGAACCGGCTCAGAAATTAGGTGACGACTCTGTTTTTTCGGTAGATATTGAACATCTTTATGAGTTTGCTAAACATGTATTGGATGAGCGGGAAACAACAGTACTCAATGCCGAAAATTCAATTCTGTGGCAGGATTTGATCAAAATCAGTTCGTCACCGGGAGGTAAACGACCAAAAGCGATTATTGCGGTAAATAAATCTACGGGCGAAGTAATTTCCGGACAGGGAAATATCCCTGACGGTTTTGAACACTTTATGCTGAAATACGATGATAATTCATCCTATCCATTAGCCAAGTTGGAATATGTTTATTACCAAATGGCTTTGGCTGCGGGAATAAATATGATGCCGTCCGAATTGCGTTCATACGGAAATGTTACTCACTTTCTTACCCGTCGGTTTGACCGTGTTGGTAATGACCGGATACATACACAGACATTGGCTGCTATGTCGCCGGGAAGTGACAGTTATGAGGATTTGTTTGCCGTAATTCGCCGACTTAATTTGCCGTATGAGGATAGTCGTCAACAATATCTGCGGATGGTGTTTAATGTGCTTGCACGTAATGTGGATGACCATTCAAAAAACTTCAGCTTCTGTATGAACCCGGATGGGGTGTGGCGTTTGTCCCCGGCTTATGACTTGACTTATGGGGTAGATCTTTCTGCTCCTGCATATATGAACAAACATTCTATTTCTATTAATGGCAAAACTGAGGGTATAACTCGTGAAGACCTGGAGGTGGTTGCTCAGCGAAATGATATTCAGGATTATAAGTTTTTAATTGATACAGTAAGTAATGCTGTTGGCAAATTTAGAGAGTTTGCTGAGGAATTGAAAATTGACGAACAATTAATTAAGAGTATTGAATCTGATTTTGTCAAAGTATAGATTAAAGAAACTTATATTCCAATGTATTTAAACTTTACACAAAACCACGGAGATTGTAAATATTTTCCGTGGTTTTGTGCAGTTTTTTGTTATGGATTTATGAGATAGTTTATTTTGAAGCCCCATGATATACTATTAGTAATTAATGCGAATCAAGGGTTAAAAAATCAGATGAAAAAAATATTGATTATTCTTTCACTAATCTTGGGTGGCACCTTCTCGGCAAACGCTCAGAGCACTGAATCCAAAACCCTGAAAATCGGGGATAAAGCCCCAAACCTTGTGAATATCCAAAAATGGATAAAAGGGAATCCAGTTCCTGAATTTGAAAAGGGAAAGGTATATCTGATTGATCTCACTTGGATAGCCTGTCCAGGATGTATTAAAATCATTCCTGATCTGAAGGAGATTGCGGACAAATACCGTGGGAAGGTAGAGGTGATAGCTGTATATGTAGCAGGAAATACTAAACCTGAATTCCTTGAAAATTCGTGGAACGAATGGGGCTTAATTATACCGTAGCAATGGATATGGCTGATAATACAACCAACGACCAATGGGGCGTGAGTGCATATCCCACGACCTTTATCGTGAACAAGGAGGGGAACATTGTTTCATACGGACACAGTGAAAAGGAACTGCAATCGGTTCTAAAAGCCGGAGATATCTCAGAAGATATAAGAAATGAGATGGAGATTTCTGAAAGTGCCAGGCAAAATACTATAAGAGATTTTATCAAACAAATGAATAAAGCGTTTCAGGATAAGGGATATCAAGGTAAATTACGTTTCATAGACAGTTTGCTTCCTCTCGTTACCGATGAGCTGAAATACGAAGTTCGCGGATTTGGGATGATGATGTCGAAATATGAAACCTTGTTGCAGTTAAATGATTCCATTGCAGCAGATGCCTGTCTGAAGGAGCAGATGGCACACATTCCGGAAGGCTCTGGGTACTATCTGGTGTCAAAGTTTCTCAATTATGTTCCCCTTTCCATAAGAGTCCAAACTCTTCCCTTCAATTACCGGCGTTTTTTAGAGATATGCGATCTTGCTGCAAAAGAGATGAACGGAGCATTCAGATTTCTTACAAGGTATTTTCAGGCAGAAATTATGTACAAGTATGACCCCGACCACAACAAGGAGGCAGCCCTGGAGGTGTTGAGTAAAGCTGAAAAAGAAGATCCCGATCGGTCTGGGGATTTTATTGAAATGAGAGAAAAGATAGAACAGCTTGATAAACAACACCAGCAAGCCAATGCCGACTGGGCTAAACTGGAAAAGCTAATTGATGACAATTCGCAGGTGACTTTAAAGATTCAGGAAAACAGGGGCTATTCAGAATACATACTGAACAAGGAGAGGATGGCACGGAAAATATTGGCCGGAGCCGCAGATTTTTGGGATAAATATAGATTCATTGGGGATAAACGTAGGTTAACAGCGTTTCATATCTTCGCGCAGGCGCACAGGTATAATCTGATGCGCTGGGAACCGCTGATTAAAAAGTATTTGGGGTTGGAATAAGAAAATAATGAAAAAAATAGTAACCTTATGCTGCCTCAGCTTGTTAATGAATAGCTTGGCCATTGGCCAGATAGTCGATCCTGTCAAATGGAAATTTAAAGCGATTAAAGTCGATGCAAACATATATGAAATTCATTATACAGCTACAATGGAATCGCCCTGGCATATATACAGTCAGTCAAGTTCCAAAATGGGATCGTCACCTACGGTTATAAGTATTAACAAACACAAACAGATCAAACCGTTCGGAGCTATACAGGAGACTGGCAAACTGATCAGCAAATACGTAGAGATACTTGATGTGACTCTGAAATACTATCAAGAGAGTGTAGATTTTGTACAAAAGGTAAAAATTAAGGGAAATTTACCAGTTACAGTACAAGGCAATATTGAATATAGTGCATGTAAAGATGAACAATGTCTCCCTTCGGCGTCAATCGATTTTTCTATTTTATTGGAACAATCTATATCTGCCAGTAGAACTCTGTTAAGCTGTTGGCTATTATAGCTGGCAGCTTTTTTATTAAAATGATGTTGGTTGGTTTGCAGAATTGACTAATTAATACTTATATTTGCATGAGTTTTCATTCATTAATATATAATACTAAGCTTTATGACTGATTTATCATACAGTAATTGGGATTCCATGAGCGATAAGGCATTGGCAGAGCATATAGGTGTTTTTGTAAAACACCATCGCATGGAGCAAAACAAAACACAAGATGTGCTGGCAAATGCTGCCGGCATAAGTCGTTCTACCCTAAGCTTACTGGAACGGGGCGAAACCGTAACCTTAGCAACACTGATACAAGTTTTAAGAGTATTGGATCAATTGTATGTGATGGATGCCTTTTCTGTTCAGCAAACCATTAGTCCTTTGGCATTGGCTAAAATGGAAAAGAATAGAAGGAAAAGAGCAAGTGGGAAAAAAGAAGAGTCTCTAAACTAAATTGATTTGGAAATATGAACACAGCATTTATAAAAATATGGGACGAATTAGTAGGTGCAGTTGCCTGGAATGAAAAAAAAGGACTCGCCAGTTTTGAGTATGACTCAAAATTTAAAAAGCTAAACTGGGATCTTGCACCTCTGAAAATACCTGTCACCTCATCCAAAAAAGTATTCACCTTTCCGGAACTGCGTAAAAACACAAATCTCGAATTTGATGCTTTTAAGGGTTTGCCGGGTTTATTGGCAGATGCACTTCCCGATAAATATGGTAATCAACTCATCAATATGTGGTTGGCTCAACAAGGTAGAGTCCAGGACAGTATGAATCCGGTAGAAATGCTTTGCTTTATTGGCACCAGAGGGATGGGAGCCTTGGAGTTTGAACCAACAATAATGAAAGAGAGCAAAAAAACATTTTCCATAGAAATTGACAGTCTGGTAGATATAGCACAAAGAATGCTTTCCAAAAGAGAAGCATTTAGTACCAACCTGCAAAAGAATGAAGAAAAAGCGGTGATGGAAATTTTAAAAATTGGCACATCGGCAGGTGGTGCCAGACCGAAAGCTGTAATTGCCTATAATGAAAGAACGGGAGAAGTTAAATCGGGACAGACAAAAGCACCTGGTGGATTTGAACATTGGCTTATCAAATTAGATGGCGTAAGTGATGTACAATTGGGTGCAAGCAAAGGATACGGACGTGTAGAGATGGCCTATTACAATATGGCGATAGCTTGCGGTATAGAGATGATGCCTTCCCGATTACTGGAACAGAACGGCAGGGCACATTTTATGACCAAACGATTCGACCGTGAAGGAGGCGAAATGAAGCATCACATTCAAACATTTTGTGCGTTAAAGCATTTCGATTTCAATCTGGTTAACAGTTTTAGTTATGAGCAGCTATTTCAAACCATGCGGGAATTAAAGTTGAGTTATAAAGATACGGAACAAATGTTCAGACGAATGGCGTTCAACGTAATTGCCAGAAACTGTGACGACCACACCAAAAATTTTTCATTTAGGTTAAAAAAAGATGGAAAATGGGAGTTGGCACCAGCTTATGATATTTGCCATGCTTATCGTCCGGAAAGTGAATGGGTGAGCCAGCATGCCTTAAGTATCAATAACAAACGAAGAGATATTACCAAAGATGATCTTATTGTTATTGGTCAATCTATCAAAAATAAAAAGTCTGCCAGTATTATCGAAGAAATAAATGAGACAGTTAGTCGGTGGAAGAAATTTGCCGATGACGTAAGTGTGTTTCCGGAACTTCGTGATGAAATTGCTAAAACTCTGCTAATCCTTAAATAATCCTATATACACAATTGAAAATTAATTTGTACTTTCGATGTTTAACACATAAAATATGAAATTACTAATTAAAATGAGCAAAACCAAGCTGGTCATCATCTTCGGCAATTGAACCAGCATTGACAACAAGTTTAAGCAGTGCAGTATTTTGGGGCTTTTTGTTGTTTTTTATGTAGTACTTCAGCCGTTATTCAGGGTGCCATAAGTTACCGTAGAATCAGCCGGCAGTACTTTGTCGAACACTGTGTCTCACTAATTATTTTTCGGGTAAAGAAAATTGCAAGTATTAGCAATACAACAGAAATCACAGGAAGTGTGATTTTTCTATTTTTAATGAGATTTTTCATTTTCTTTTTAAAATCAAAACTCTCTCTGCTTGTAACATATCCTTAAACAGGGAGAGTCTTTTCACATTATTAACCTAATAACCATCATTCTTATTTGCTGTCCCTTTCATTTTGCTCAACATCAGGGTTAATTTCAATTACTTTCTTTGGTATAGCTACAACCAGATTATTATCTGAAGGAGTAATCGTATAGCTGACATTATATAATTTATTCCAGTAAATAGCTGGGAAGTAAACCATCGATGTTTGTTTTTGCTCTCTTTGCATAAAAGAGAATGGAAAGTTTAGTGTTCATTGTGGTAACCTTTAAAAGTGTTCAAAATTACTTTTTCTTTGATTTATGTACAAGATGTTCAATGATTGAGCTGCTTGATTATAAATACCTTTCGAACAAATTCGGATACCCGAGACTTTAAACTCCTTGGGTACCCGAATTGGACACCTAAAGATTGATTTTAATTGAATATTTTGGATATATTCAAAAAGAAAAAAAGCCCGTAGATCATTTATTTTACGGGCTTTTACTGATTTTTGAAATCTTATTGGCGGAGAGA
>JBDKRJ010000008.1:0-9297 GCA_039683455.1 Rikenellaceae bacterium
AACTCCAACATCCGCACAGAGACTCGTGTTCGATATCTTCAGGATACCGTACATCTATAAGGGAAAGGAAGGTGCATCTGAAGAAGATATCGAGTAGTTATGGTTACAAAAGGGCGGGATTTTCAGTCTCCTAATACCTGCCTTTTCAGTGTACCCCATGGGTGTTCGGCAATTTGTTGCCTTAAACGATAATAGTGCGGGGATTCATTTACTCTGGATGCATTTTGAGCAATTATATCTGCATACTCACTCCTGTCAATAGCCCGGCCATTACGGCCGCTGTTTGTACAAATATTACGCTGTAAACAAGAACCGCATTTTGAAGACAAATAACGTTTAAAACGAAATGAAGATGTTTTTCCCTCAGAGCTGTGTCTATACCAAACATTATTTGTTGTCAGTACTTCGCCCGCTGGGCATGTGTATGTATCTGATTCCGGATTATAATTAAATGCACTGACAGAATACAAGCCAATATCTTTGGTTGATAGTGCCTTTGGCGATACATACGTGATTATATTGGCAAAAGCACATTGCTGCAGCTGATCTCCGGTATGATATCCTTTGTCGGCCGTATAGGAGCTAATGCTCTGGCATCATTTACGTCATACGAATTTTCTGAAATAGGCATTTGTATTTGATTTCTCGAATATAAGCAATATAAGCAATATATGCCACATTTGCAAATAATTGCCAATAAAAATTAATGCTTTACGATAAAAAGTGATGTTAGATTATTTTAGATGTTTTTGCGCAGTCTGACGGATTTGTAAATGTATAAGCACAAAATTCATTTGAGTTTCAAATATAAACATTTAGCTTTAGTTCTTTTAATCTTCCCCATTTTCTTTTTCAATAGGGTTCTATTGCACTAACATCTTCAATGTAGGATCTTCTTCGATTTGATAAACGCTTGTTTGTGAAAAGGTTCTGCCATAAATATCAGTTGTTCTGATCTCTATCTGGTGTTCGCCAATAGGAAGATTGACTGGTAATTTGGCTTTCCAAAGGTGCAGACTATTTGTAGGTTCGGAAGGTCGACGACCCGGAACGAGTGTTTCTAAATAATCCCAATCTTGAGCGTAGCGTGAATAAGCCGGGTCAACTTCGTTCACACATGTCATTTTATTCCACTTTCCATTATCAATCTTGTATTCCACCACATCGTCGGGCGATGCCATAAATATATTGGCATACACACTGTAGGTGCTACTTGGTGTTTTATATGGAACTTTTTTTGCATGATAAATAGACATTTTGTAGTTTTCGGGCATTCCGGCCACTTTATAATCCAAAACGTACTGATTGCCTTTGACATTGAGGAAAGCATAACCCTGTGGCGTACCATCTCGCATGGTAGTTACAGGTAACCCTTTTTCATTAAAAATGCCCGAATACCAATCACCACAAGTAGCACCTACATTGTATTCGTGAATAGGCTTTTCTCTTTCCAAACCTTCATTTTCACCTGTAAAAGCCTGATACTGTATGTGTGTATGTGCCGACAACACCAATACCTGCGGGTAATTCTTCAATAAATCGTATAGCTGACGGCGATCTTCCTGACGAAAAGTATCTTCATCACCTTCCTTGTCATTCAAAGGGATATGTAAAGCAATTACAATCAGCTTGTCGTTATCAATAAATTTTAAATCGTTTTTCAGAAATTCCAATTGTTCTTTTCTGAAACCACCCCAATATCCTTTTCCGTCGCGAGGATCGGGATATAAAATATCGTCGAGAACTATAAAATGCACTTTTCCATAATTGAAGGCATAATTGTTAGGCCCAAAATGAATCTCAAAAGCTTCATCCGAAAGCGAGTCCTTACGCGCATCGTAGTTCATGTCATGATTACCCATTACATTATACCATGGCAATTGAATTTGACTTATCGTCTGTTTATAAGGCAAATGTAAATTTAAATCATCACCCACTAAATCGCCCAGCGAGATACCGAACTGAGCGCTTTGTTTCCCATTTAGCTTTAGGTCTTCAACAATCGCCTTTCTGAAAAATTCAATCTGTTCATTGACATAGGGTTGTGGATCGCCAAATATAAGCGCTGTAAACTCATCATTTTCAGCGGATTTGTTCAATGCGAAATCTATTGACTTCGGAAGTTTACCCGTAGAAGCAGCCCCTTTGTAAAACAAATCGGGGGAACCATCCGGTTTATGGATATAATAAAATTTGGGCAAGTTATTTTCATTCAAAGGAAATACGTATCCTGCAGGTTTTACTACAAAAACAATATTATCCCTACCTATTGGCAACTGATAAGCTCCTTTGGAATCTGTGAGAACCACTTCTTTACCATTGGATAAAGCTACATTGACAATGCCCTTTTCCCGCCCATCCCGTTTTCCATTCTTGTTGAGGTCTTCGTAAACATAACCTCTTACAGTTGATTGAGCAAATATACCGGTACAAAGCACCAATAAATTTATAGTTAATAGTATTCTTTTCATTTGTCTTCTTTTACTTTTTGATTTGTTTCGTCTTTTACAAATATAGCATTTCCTCCGTATTCAGGAATTTCAAAGCTATCATTGCCAATGAATTTTAAGTCGGCAGAACCGATGGAAGATACGATTCTCAATATATTGTCATTCTGTTCAACCGTAAGGCTTTCGGCAATGTTGTTTTCCGGAAAGGTATATCGCCCGATATATTCCTGCATATTTTTGATTTGAGCTTTTTCTTCCGCTTGCACTGCTCCAAACAGAGCAAGGATAATTAAAGAAAGTACTAATAATGTTCTTTTCATAAGATTGTGATATTTTGATAATCAATTAAATAATATTTCTTGTTTTTAAAAACCTACTTTACACTGAATTCCGAACTGACTGCGACTACCTCCGATAAAAGTTGGCATTCCAATCGAATTTCCTGTGTTTCCGGCATCAATAATGTATTTTTCGTCCAATGCATTTTTACCATAAGTGCTAAGTTCAAAATAATATTTATGTACAGGTATATTTATGCCAACTGTGTAATTGAGCAAACCATATCCATCCTGACTTAACAAATCGGTATTATCGTCTTCGAAATACACTTTCGATTTATAAGAATAAGCAGGACGAATAAAAATCTCTTTCCCCTTTTTTAATGGAATTGATGCATCAATGCCAAAAGAAAAACTATGTTTCGGCGTAAGACGGAAGCGATTGCCAGCATACTCCTGTTCATCTCCGTTTTCGTCCTTATCGCTGAATTTTCCATCGATAAATGCATAATTACCAAAAACATTCAATGAGTTACTAAAAATATAGCGTAAGCCGGTTTCTATCCCAAAACTGTGGGATTTACCTGCATCGGTTGGCACAAACTGGCTCCCGATAGTTCCCTCAACAGGCTGAAGCGAAGTGGTTTGGAAATGGCTCCAGTCGTAATAATATGCTGCAAGATCGTAATTAAGTTTTCCGTCAAACACCTGTCCTTTAACACCCGCTTCGTAGCTCCAGATAATTTCGGGTTGCAGAAATGTGGTTTTTGATGGTAAAATACTTACAACCCCCGGCCGACGACCACGCGAAACGCTTGCATAAAAATTATTCCGCTTTATCATATAATTCAGCACCATGCGCCCTACAACCGACCAATAATCTTTGGAAGCCGATATTTCGCCAGCAGAAATTGCAGATAATAAATTTGGTGTACCTGTAAGCAACTGACTTATAATGCCAGGCTGTGCAGAAGCTGCCGATTCGTAAAAACCGGTTTGATTTTCGTATGTAAAACGCAATCCGGCAGTAAGTTTCAAAGCATCTGTAATGCTATACGTACCATCAGCAAATACTTCGGCAGCCGAATTAATTCCTCGGTTTTTGTACGTTTCTTCGTGATTTGAATTAATAGGATGGTTGGACATATAATCTATTTGACTAATGATTGCTTGACTTTGCTCTGCAGGAAGTCCGGCCAATGCCATTTCCAACGTTACTGGCATACCATATTGAGCGCTAAAAACTTGTTCGAGGGTTTTTCGAATGTCAGGCATTTTGTTAACATAATTAGGTACACCATTGGTAACAGGCTCCATATCAGGGAAAAGCATGGTGGCTATCTCAGCAGCTTGTTCGGCAGTCATGCCCATTCCCTGAAACTGAGTGGTCATTTGTGCTCTCAAACGTGGTGCAACAGCAGCCACATAAAGACTTTGCTCATTTATTCTCATCGGTACCTCCTGAGAATTGGTTTCGTAAAAATAACTTCCTCCTACAAAACCGGTGAAATTTCTTTTGTTATCGTAGTTAAATCGAAATTCCTGGCTAAATTGTTTTCCTTCGGCAATTTCCGAAAGCCATAGAATCGGAGCGGAGGTACCATCGGCATCAAACGATTCGTCGGAATGAAATGCTCTGAAACCCGAGATGGACGAAAATTTCCAATTGGTGTTCATTTCGTGGTCAATCAGCAAAGCAGCTCCACCTACTTTTCGTTTGATGTATAGATTTTCACCCTGTTCAAGATCCGCCATCGAATTAGGATCGATATCTCCGCCTTTTGGCGCATATTGTTTGCTTTTGAACGAAGTACCGGGATAGTTGTCTTTTTGGTAATCCAAAACCAAATCCGAAGTGGTTTTATCACTGATATTCCAGCGTGTAGAATTACGTATTGCCCAAGTGCTTTTACCGTTCAGGTCACCTCCCGAAAGGTTTTTGATAAAACCATCTCGATCGTTATATGTAAAAGCAAACCGGTTAGAGAGTTTTTCTTTTACAATGGGTGTATTTAAGAACCCCGATAGCAATTTCTGATTCCAAGTTCCGTAACCTGCCGAAATCTCAGCGTTGAAAACATCGGTTGGCTTTTTACGGATAATATGCAAAGCGCCAATTTCGGCTCCACGTCCGAAAAGTGTACCCTGCGGTCCTTTCACTACCTCGATGCGTTCAAGGTCGAACAATTCGACCACCGATGCGCGTGAGCGGGAAATAGAAACTCCATCCTGAAAAACCGAAACACGGGGCTGCGAACGCGAGTCGCCATCGTCGGAAGTAACGCCGCGGATAACGTAACCTGGATTATTCGGGCTTTGTAGCTGCATCTGCATTCCCGGTATATATTCCGACAATTCATCAAATTGCTGTACATTCAATTTATTGAGGCTGTTGCCCGACAGTGCACTGATAGTTACCGGCACTTCTATATTACTTTGATCCCTTTTTTGTGCGCTGACAACAATTTCGTTCAAGCTTTTAGCATCTTCTTGTAATACAACGGTCATTTTATTTTGTGGTATTAACTCTACCGACCGAAAACCTAAATATGAAAAAACCAAAACACTGTTCTCGTTTTTTACTGCGATGGAAAATTTACCGTTTTCGTCGCTTATCGTACTGGTAGAAGTCTCTTTAACGAGGATATTTACTCCCGATAAGGCTTCTCCGGCTGAATTTATTACCCGCCCAGCAATGTTTTGCTGCTGTCCGTAGACTGAAATTAAGAATGAGAAAAGTAATCCGATTATTAAATAAAATGTTTTCATATTCTTTGTGAATTAATATTTATTATTCGAATGCAAAAGTCATATTTAATTGTTTCAGAAAGGTGAATAGAATGTTGCAAAAATGTTTTAATGTTATTTGTAAATCCGTTGTCACATCATTTTTCAAAAATACAATGGGTTTACAGATTACAAATATTTACGCATTACAGACATTGGCTACAAAAAAGGGGAAACCCCAGTAACTGAAGAGGTGTTAAAAAAAGTTTATGAACAAGCTGAAGTTATCTACTAGGACAAAGCACGTTTTGCCTATCGTGTTCATGGTGCTTTCGGTACTGTTTTTTGTTTTACTTTTTGCAAACAAGGGCAACTTAACCAGCTTTGCCTCGAAAGCAGTTCAAGCCCAAGCTGGTTCAGATATTCAAAATCAGGATTGGCTTTTGTCGATTCTGCTTACAACTACCCTAAAAACGGGTTAAGCTACCAAGTTACTTTTCTCGAATTTGGGGCAAAAGGTTGTTCGGCTTGCAAGCGCATGGAAACCGTTATGAGCGAAATTCGGGCAAAATACCCCAGCCGTGTAAAAGTGGTTTTTATCAACATAATGATACCCGAAAACCAACGCCTAATGAAATACTTTGGCATTGCTGCCATACCAACACAAGTGTTGCTAAGCAAAGAGGGGCAGGAATATTTTAGGCATACTGGGTACTTCTCAATGGAAGACTTGATTAAAAAATTAACATTAAATTAATATCTGAAAGTCTTTTCTTATCTATTTATGTCGTAATTTTACGACATATGAAATAAATACATTAATACTATGAAAAGACTTTCGAGTAAATTGAAAAAAGTCCTGCAAGATTACGGGGAAGATATACAGTACTTGCTTATTACAGGCTTACCCATTGGGTTGTTTTTAATACTATTAAGCCATTGTTTTAATCTTGGAGAGGTGTATTAGGAGTTTACTATAATAACTAATGATTGATGATAAAGAAAGAGAGATTTGAAACTGAACTTCAAATTTCGAGATTTGCCAAGGCAATATCTCATCCTGCTAGGCTCGCTATTCTTAAATACCTTGCTGAAACCAAGACTTGTATATCAGGAGACATTTCGGATTTCCTACCATTAAGTCGTAGTACGGTTTCGCAACACCTAAATGAGCTTAAAGCTCTAGGTCTTATTCATGGTGAAATTAATGGGCTAAAGGTTAATTATTGTCTTTGCGGTTCAACCATAAAGCAATACAAAGCCATGTTCGACACTTTTTTTGAAGCGATTGAAACCGCTGAAATAGTTTGTAATACGAATTCTTAAATAAATATCTGATATGAAAATTTTAATTCTATGTACAGGCAATAGCTGTCGAAGCCAAATGGCTCAAGCATTTTTACAATCATTTGATAAAGTCTTAAAGGTATTCTCTGCTGGAACAGAACCCGCAAAAAGTGTTAACCCTTATGCCATTCAGGTGATGAAAGAGGTAGGTATCGACATTAGCCAAAATGCGCCAAAACATGTTGACCAGTATTTAGGCGAGGAATGGGATTACGTGATTACCGTTTGCGGAGGAGCAAACGAAACTTGCCCTGCATTCATTGGTAAAGTTAAGCAGAGTTTGCATTTAGGGTATGACGACCCAGCCGAAGCAACAGGAACTGAAGAAGAAAAACTAGTGGTTTTTCGTAGGGTACGTGATGAGATTAACGAAGGATTTAAAGCATTTTATAATAGTCAAATACTTGATAAACCTAATAAATGTTGCTGTTGTGGATAATAAAAACCTTAAAAAGGTAGTGATAGATAAGTATAGTCTAATTGCTAACCAAAGCAAAGAAAAGAATGCGTCATCTTGTTGCGGTGGTTCATCCTGCTGTGGCGATTCAACCTACACTATTTTTAGTGAAAATTATGATTCTTTAAAGGGTTACAACCCCGATGCTGACTTGGGTTTAGGTTGCGGATTACCTACTGAATATGCTGGAATAAGAAAAGGGGATAACGTTCTTGACCTTGGTTCGGGCGCAGGGAATGATTGTTTTGTTGCTCGTGCAATAGTTGGTGAAACTGGGAAAGTGGTTGGACTTGATTTTACCGATGCTATGATAGCCAAAGCAATTGAGAATAATAGCAAACTTGGATTTACCAATGTCAACTTTGTAAAGGGGGACATTGAGGAGATGCCTTTAGCCGATGAACAATTTGATGTCATCGTTTCTAACTGCGTGTTAAATCTAGTTCCCGATAAGAATAAAGCATTTAAGCAAATGATGAGGATACTTAAAGCTGGAGGTCATTTCTGTGTTTCTGATGTAGTTATAAAAGGCGAATTGCCTGAGATGTTACGCAAGGATGCAGAGATGTACGCTGGATGCGTATCTGGAGCAATTAAGATTGAAGAATATCTCAATATAATAAACGAACAGGGCTTCAAGAACATTACTGTACACAAACAGAAAGAGATTTCAATACCGCAAGAAACTCTTTCTAAGTATATGAATAACGAAGATATTACTCGTTTCAAAAATGGGGAAATTGGTATCTTTAGCATAACGGTATCAGGTTACAAACTATAAACATTTAAAATTATGCCCTCACAAAAACGACTTAAATTTCTAGACAGATACTTAACCCTGTGGATTTTTCTAGCCATGTTTATTGGCGTGTTCGCTGGTTGGCTCAGCCCAAGCGTTGCTGAATTTTGGAATAGTATGTCAAGCGGTACAACAAATATTCCGATTGCAATAGGCTTAATTGTTATGATGTACCCACCATTGGCAAAGGTGAAATATGAAGAGATGGGAGATGTTTTTAGGAATACAAAGGTTCTTGTACTTTCCCTATTTCAAAATTGGATTTTAGGGCCAGTATTGATGTTTGCTCTCGCAATACTATTCTTTAAACTATTTCCTGGGGAAAACAACGCTAATCTGCCTTACATGTACGGAATTATTATGATTGGTTTAGCTCGTTGTATTGCTATGGTAATTGTTTGGAATGATTTGGCAAAGGGTGATCCTGAATATGCAGCTGGATTGGTTGCATTCAACTCAATATTTCAGGTGCTTTTCTTTTCAGTGTACGCGTATTTTTTCATTGCAATACTTCCAAGTTGGTTCGGAATACCGACCAATAATAGCGTTGAGTCGATAACCATAGGTCAGATAGCCGAGAGTGTTTTCATCTATTTGGGAATTCCTTTTATTGCAGGCTTTTTAACTCGTTTTATTCTTATTCGAGTTAAGAGTATGGAATGGTATCATACGAAATTTGTACCTAAAATTAGCCCATTAACTCTAATCGCTTTACTTTTTACAATTGTAGTGATGTTTTCTCTCAAGGGAGAATATATTGTAAAAATTCCGATGGATGTTGTACTAATAGCCATTCCATTAATAGTGTATTTTGTAGTGATGTTTGTGGTATCCTTTTTTATGAGTAAAAAAATGGGTGCTAATTATGAACAATCAACTACACTCTCGTTTACCGCTGCAAGCAATAATTTTGAATTAGCCATTGCAGTTGCTATTGCTGTTTTTGGTATTAATTCTGGCGAAGCATTCGCCGCTGTTATCGGACCTTTAGTGGAAGTTCCTGTTATGATTGGTCTTGTCAACGTAGCTTTTTACTTTAAAAAAAGATACTTCTAGTGCTATGAGTGCGAAAGCAAAATTGCAGTTTTTTCAGTTAAAAAAATATATTTC
This sequence comes from Rikenellaceae bacterium, assembly GCA_039683455.1. Taxonomy (GTDB): domain Bacteria; phylum Bacteroidota; class Bacteroidia; order Bacteroidales; family UBA932; genus Bact-08. The sequence continues at coordinate 9,169 of JBDKRJ010000008.1, forward strand.
TAAAAAACAGCGGTATACGATGCGGAAATTTGCTTTTTAGGTGTCCCGGAGCTAAATTTGTGTCATGTTCGTCCGCAGGAAACAAAACAAGACAGGAACAACGAGTATCCAGGTAATTGACAAGAGCCA
>JBDKRJ010000009.1:0-8910 GCA_039683455.1 Rikenellaceae bacterium
AAACGAGACTAAGCAAAATTTATGATGTTTATACAGAACCTGTTTTTTTAATCATAGACTCTGATGGAAAACTGATGCACAGAACAGAGGGCAGATCAACTGCCGGAGAGATGCTCGAGAGGTTCAGGCAGGGAATTGACAAAAAAAATAATTTGGCTGCCCAGAATCAAGAATATGATGGTGGCAGAAGAGATGTGAATTTTATTATCTCTTATGTAAACACACTTCATATAGCCGGATTGAGAGAAAAAAAACAGGTTGTTTTAACAAATATTTTTACTCCGGACTTTCCTTTAGATTCTCTCACCAGTGAGAGTTACTGGAGTTTATATTTGAAATATGATGAATCTGCAGTAAGCAGGCAGACTCTTTATGTTATGGATAATATGAAGAAATTCATCGAGTTGTTTGGAGAAAAGGCCGTTTTATCAAAGATCGATCAATTATATGGTTCGAAAGCCAGAATTTATATCTTTGGCAAGAAAGCTCCTATAGAAGATCCGGAATTTGAGACAGTTCTCAAATACGCCCAAAAAAGCGATCATCCAAAGGCTTCTGTCTGGTTGACATACCTGGTTCCGGCAAAGTATAAGTTTTCTAACTGGCCCCAAATGGCCAAAGAGATAGATAATGCACTGGAATTCAATATTTTGAAAGGAGAAGAAAGATATCAGTACAAGAAAATGATGTCTGAACAGCTATTTTGGTATTGTGATGACGTAACCGCTCTTCCCTATTCCATAAAATGGATTGACCAGCTACTGCTTTTGGTGGACGCAGAGAAACAAACGTCACTTCTTGAGACAAAGGCCGGTGTTATAGAAAAAATAAAAAGGTTGTACAAATAAAAATATTGTAAAGATAATTATCAGCCAGTGTAAAATAATTTTACACTGGCTGATAATTATAGAATTATTATGTCCTGATTATTAGTTGCTTATTTATTTGGCGCGAATTTAGTTTCATGGAATTTAAATTGGTATTTATGAAATATATTAGTGTCATCATTTTTATTCTATTAACCGTTACAAGTAATGCTCAGGAGAAAAAGTGGACTTTGCAGGAGTGTATGCAATATGCTGTGGAAAATAGTCCGCGTAAAAACAAGCAAGAAGCTCAGAATAAGATCTATAATCAAAATTATATAGAAGCTATTGGCAAGCTGCTTCCTTCTGTGCAAGCCGGAACAAGTACATACTTTAATTTTGGCAGAGGTTTGGATGCAGAGACTAATACTTATACAGATATAAATTCTTTTAGTAACAATTATAGTTTGTACTCGTCTCTTACATTGTTTGATGGTCTGACAAATATCACAAAAATCAAAATCCAAAAGGTCAATCAATTGATGGGTAAGCAGCAATTGCAGGAGGCTAAAGATATGATTGCCTACGAAACGATGGAAGCCTTTTTTAATGTATTGTATTATAAAGAGACCGTAAAACTGGCAGAACAACAATTAATGGAAAGTTCAGAAAATCTAAGGCAAGTTCAACGTATGGAAGAACTTGGAATGAAAGGCTTTCCAGATGTAGCTGAGATAAAGGCTAAAGAAGCAACAGACAATTACAACCTTACCCGTCAGAAAAATTTGACGGCAGTAGGAATTATCCAATTGAAAGAAAAAATGAATTTCCCGATCGATGAAGAGATTGATATTATGGATTACACTTCGGATGAGATAATAAGTAAATCTACAGACACAGCAATCAATGTATATGATCAGTCTTTATCTTTCCTGCCAAAAGTTTTAGCCATAGACGCATCTTTGCAAGCACAGAAATTATCATACAAATCTGCCAAAGGCAGTTTGTTTCCTGCTATATCTGTTGACGCAGGCCTCTCTACAAATTTTTCCCGATATATGGATGGCAGCGCCTATTCGTCTTTCAGAAATCAATTCAGGGATAAAAGGGGATCTTATGTCGGTTTTACACTTTCAATACCTGTTTTTAATGGATTTTCCAGTACGGCTCAGGTAAAAAGAAGCAAATACCAGATGACAATTACACAAAATGAAAAAGATGAAAAATTCAGAGCTATATATAGCGAAATAGAACAAGCCATTGCAGACATGAATGGTCAGGCGGACGAATATTACCAGGCAAGAAAACAAGTGGAAGCGTTGACTGTAGCACATAATGTAAATAACCGTAAATATAAAGAAGGGTTGATTAGCGCATTAGAATTTCATACTAGCAGTAATCGATTGCTTCAGGCTAAGGTAAACGAATTAAATGCTAAATTAAAATTTTACCTTAAATGCAAGTTGGTAAAGTATTATAAAGGGGAACCATTCATTACAGAATAAAAATGAAAATAATATGGACATCGTTATTGAAAAGAAAAAGGGATTAAAGAAAAAGCATATACCTTATATTGCAGGAGGGCTGTTTTTATTTTTTGTTATTATGTGGTTGATATTTGGAAATCATGCATCTAAACTGAATGTAGAAAAAGACAAGACAAGCGTTCAAACTGTAACTAAAGGACAGTTTAATGATTATGTGCGTATCAATGGTCAGGTTTTACCAATCAATACCGTACAATTGAGTGCCATCGAAGGGGGGATGGTAGCCGAAAAACTGGTGGAGGAGGGTTCTATGGTTAAAAAGGGAGAAACAATTATACGCCTGACAAATCCTATGCTAAGCCTTAATATATTAGATAGTGAGGCACAATTAGCTGAAAAACAGAATTTTCTTCGCAATACACAGGTTTCTATGGAACAAGAAAAACTGAATCTAAAAAAAGAAAAACTTCAGCTTGATATGGATGTAGAACGAAAAAAAAGAAAATATCAGCAATACTCGCAATTATATTCAGAAAACCTTACATCAAAAGAAGAGTATCTGCAAACAAAAGAAGATTATGAGTACGCTGTTGATGGCAGATCATTGGTTGCAGAACGTCAGAAACAAGATTCAATTTATCGTGGAATCCAGATTGATCAGATGGAGGAAAGCCTGCATAATATCCGTAAAAATCTTATACTGGTTCGTCAGCGTATAGAGAGTCTAAATGTAAAAGCTCCAGTTAATGGGCAATTAGGCCTGCTTGATGTGGAAATTGGACAGATGGTTTCAGCTGGAGGACGAATAGGCCAGATAAACGTATTGTCAGACTATAAAGTGGAAGCCTCTATAGATGAACATTATATAGACAGGGTTAAGCAAGGGTTGGATGCCACATTTGAGCGTCAGGACAAGAATTTTGCTTTACGCGTAAGGAAAGTTTACCCGGAAGTAAGAGAAAAACAATTCAAGACAGACTTTGTATTTGAAGGGGAACGTCCAGATAATATCCGTACAGGACAGACTTACTACATCAACTTACAACTTGGACAACCAACAGAAACTGTGTTGATTCCACGCGGAACGTTTTATCAGACCACCGGTGGGCAATGGATTTTTGTGGTTTCGGCTGACGGGAAAAAGGCAGTCCGGCGGAATATAAGCATTGGAAGACAGAACCCGCTTTATTACGAAGTGTTGGGCGGACTTGAGCCTGGAGAAAAAGTGATTACATCTGGATATGATACATTTGGCGATTCGCAGGAGTTGATTTTGAAATGAATATTAGAATGGCATTTCGTTCCCTTTTTAAAGAAAGGCAGAACAACAGTATTAAAATTATTTCCCTTGGCGTTGGATTAGCCATGGGTCTCGTATTGATTTCGAAAGTTTATTTCGAACAGACCTACGATAATTTTTATCCCGATAGCAACCGCATTTACCAGATTCAGGAAAACGTGGTCATGGAAAACAATAAGCCCAACTCTTATGGTCAAGTGAGCGGAGGTGTGGCTCCTGGAATGAAAGCGGAGATTCCGCAAGTGGAAGCAGCTACGCGTCTTACTTATATGGATGAAGATGCTGTTTTTTTTACTCCAGACAAGAAGCGTTATATCGGTACATTTATTATGGCGGACAGTTTCCTGTTTGATGTATTACCACGTCCAATGCTTGCAGGAAATGCCAAAGATGTATTGTCCCGACCATTGTATGCTTTGGTATCCCGCTCAATAGCAGAAAAAATGGGAGGTATATCAAATGTTGCCGGACAATCGTTCCAGATGGATAACTGGCCTGGAAAAACAATTACTATTGGTGGCGTATTTGAAGATGTGCCTGAAAACACACATCTTAAATATGATGTAATTGTATCGATGGCATCCATGTTAAAGTTTTTTCAGTGGGACGGAACAGAAAACTGGATTGGAAATGACCGTTATCTGGGATATGTAAGGCTGATGCCTGGTACCAAACCAGAAAGTTTAACTACAGCGATCCATCAAATGCAGACCCGTCACCAGGATATGGAAGAGCTTAGAAAAGCAGGTGTTGCGCTTACCTATAGCTTGCTGCCATTAGAAAAATTGCATAGCGATGCACCGGAGACGAAGCGAATGTCAACTATGTTGGTTTTGATAGCTTTTGCACTGATTTTTACGGCAACCATGAATTACATTTTAATCGTACTCTCCTCGTTGGTAAAACGCAGCAAGGAGATAGCTGTTCACAAGTGTTATGGTGCAGGTGAAAAGAATGTGGCAGGTATGATGCTTTCGGAAACCTTACTTCATCTGACAATTTCTATAGTTGTAGCTGTGGCATTGATATTTTTTTTCAGCGGTACGGTGGAGGAACTGCTTGCTGCATCTTTAAGTGCATTGCTCACACCCCGCACCATTCTGCTGCTTGCATTGATTTGTTTTATAGTATTCATCGTATCGGGTCTTGTTCCGGCACGGATATTTTCGAAGATACCGGTATCTTCTGCATTCCGTAATTACAGGGAATCGCGCCAGAGCTGGAAACTCGGATTGCTTTTTATACAATTTACAGCTACTGCTTTTTTAGTTACATTATTGGTCATAATCGGACGGCAATATAACCGGATGGTGAATGATAATCCAGGCTACGTGTATGAAAATCTGCTCTATTGTAATACGACGGGAGTAAATTCTTCCGAAAGACAGAACGCAATCTATGAACTTCGTCGTCTTCCGGAAGTGCAATCCGTTGCATCTTGTTCAACTTTACCGATATATGGTGCCTCTGGCAATAATGTACTGGAGCCCGGGAAAGATCAGGAACTTTTCAATATTGCTGATCTATACAGTGTGGATGCCGATTATCTTCCGTTGATGGAAATTCCGGTAGTGACCGGAACGGGTTTTCAACGGGGCATATCCGAGTCATCGCAAGTAATAATCAGTCAGTCTTTTGCCGATAGGCTTAGTGAAATGTTGAACTGGAAAGACGGTGTTTTGGAAAAAAATATTAATATTACAGAGCACGGTGTGCATACCATTTGTGGAATTTATCGTAACATCCGTGTCGCCTCAATCAGTAATCCCGACAATCGGCCGACCGCCATGTTTTACACGGATGCTCCGGCTCCGGTTATCATGGTTAAACTTCATAAACTGAATCCAGAAAACATTCAGAGAGTAAGCAAGGTGTTGGAAGCAGCATTGCCAAATAAAGACATTGTTGTTACTCCATATAAAACGAGTATGACCTATCTTTATACCTCCTCCCGCTTGTTCCGTAATTCTGTATTGATAGGAGGGATCATTACGTTGATTATTGCTTTGATAGGTCTGATCGGTTACACCAGGGATGAAATTAATCGTCGAAGTGCAGAAATTGCCATTCGTAAAGTCAATGGAGCTTCCGTAAAAGAGATTCAGCAGCTTTTTATAAGTGACATTCTTCGGATAGCAATTCCGGCTATAGTTATAGGAGAAGCTATCTCTGCCATCACCGCCAACAAGTGGATGGAAAACTTTGCGGAGAAAACCAATCTTTCCGGTTTGCTTTTTATTGGCTGTGGAATTTCGGTATTGGCTGTGATCCTGTCTGTGGTAAGCATTGATACTTTCCGTGCGACTACTCAGAATCCGGTGGATATGATTAAGAATGAGTAAAATAATGGATTAATATGATAATGTGATAATATGAGAGCGTTATTTAGAAATTTTTTCTTCGTATTAAAACGGTTCAAGACTTCGAGCATCTTGAATATCTTAGGATTGTCAGTGGCTTTTGCTGTGTTTTCGGTAACTATGATACAGGTGCATTATGATTTTACATACGACCGGAATTTCAAAAAATCGGACAATATCTACCTTTTTAGCCAATATCGTCCTTCCGATGGTGTACGCGCAGTGAATATCAGTACCCCTGCGGCAAAAGAGATTTCGGATAAATTTCCCGAAGTAAAAAGCTATTGTTTAATAACAACACAAAATAATACCTCGTTTGATGTGTCCTCTAAAAATGGGAATATCCGTGAATTTGAGGAGTATTTTACAAAAGCAACAGTTGGATTGTTGGATGTTTTCACTCCAGAAATTCTTGTCGGTGACGCTCGTGCGGCTTTTACGGAGAAAAACAAAGCTATGATTTCTCAAAGTACAGCACATAAGTTTTTCGGCAACATCAGTCCGGTTGGTCAGTCTGTTTTTTTCCATTCATCCACAACTCCTATTACGATAGTTGCGGTTTGTAAAGATTTCCCTGATAACTGTACGCTGAAAAACGGAGTTTTTGTACAATTACCTAATGACAGACCGGAAAATTACAATTATGACGGTTATTTTGAAGTGTTTCCGAAAGACTTGAGTAAATTGTTAAGCAGGTTAAACAGCAAAGAATTTTACGGAGAAGAGGTAATGAAGAGTTTCGAGATTTCTCAAAATAAACTTATAGCCGAGCTCACCCCTTTGACAAAGATTCACCTGCAATTCCACGAAAAAGGAAGTGGAAATCTTAATACCACCCTGTCTTTGTTAGCAATTGGGCTTCTGACACTTGTTATAGCGTACATTAATTTTCTGAATTTCTCCATTGCTATGGCTCCTTCGAGGGTGCGGGGATTGAATATCCAAAAAATTCTGGGAGCAAATCCCAGAATATTAAAATTGTCCATTGCTGCCGAAGCTTCACTTTTCTCACTGCTCGCTTTTGTTATTGCTCTATTTTACGTCTCATTGTTTAAGGATAGTCCTATAAATGAATTTTTCTCGGCCGATCTGGCATTGCAGAAAAACTGGGTAATTTTATCCGTGATTGGGGTTGCATCGGTTGTTTCCGGTATTCTTTTCGGATTGTATCCTGCCCGCTATGTAACTTCTTTTCAACCGGCGGTGGCTCTTAGCGGTTCGTTTTCCATCTCCGGTAAAAGTATGAAGTTAAGAAACACGCTGATTGTCTTCCAATTTATTTCGGCCATTTCATTGATTATTATCTCTTTTTTCATCAAAATGCAACACGACTATATGCAAAATTATTCGTGGGGCATACAGAAAGAAAATATTGTCTATCTCCCTTCCCGGCAACTGAAAACCGACATAAAAACCTTTGGAGAAGAATTAAAAAAAGATCCTCGGGTACTTGATTATACAGCTTCCCAGTTTATTCCAGGTAGGGTCGGTATGGGTTGGGGGCGTGATTTTGAAGGCAAGAATGTTTCTATAATGGCGTGGCCGGTTGATCGTAATTTTTTGCATTTTTTTGGAGTTAAGATAGTTGAAGGGCGAGACTTTCTGGAAACGGATAATTCCGAAAAGCAAAAAATTATATTTAATGAAGAATTTCTAAAAAAATACGAGTTGAAAGATATTGTCGGAAAGGAATTCGATTGTTTCGACAATTTAGGGGATATTGTAGGAATTGCACAAAACGTTAATTTTGAATCTTTACAGATGGCTATCCGGCCAATGGCTTTTGTCATCCTCGATGATACCTGGAACAATTGGATTTTTGTAAAAATATCGGGAAATAATGTTCCTGCTACTATCGATTACATCAAAAAAATATGGGGAGAGTTCAGTGACGAAAACTTTAACCTCAAGTTTTTAGACAGTACCTTAGACAATCTTTATAAACAGGAAAATAACTTAGCCAAACTGATTTCTGTTTTTGGATTGATTATCATTATTATTGCCGTGATGGGCGTTTACGGCCTAGTTGTTTTCAACGCCAGATACAAATCGAAAGAAATTGCTCTCAGAAAAGTAAACGGGGCTTCTGATAAAGAAATCATTCTGATGCTTAACCGCAGCGTATTGATTCAATTGACAATAGCTTTTGTGGTGGCAGTTCCGTTGGCTTATTATGTGGTACATCGCTGGCTGGAAGGATTTGCCTACAAAACGCCGGTTTATTGGTGGGTATTTTTACTTGCCGGATTGCTTGTTTTTTTGATCACCGTCATTACGGTTAGCTGGCAAAGTTGGAGAGCGGCAACTGCCAATCCGGTGGATGCGATAAAGAATGAATAAATTATGGGATAATGTGTTAATGTGTAATATTATGATTAAAATTAACGATTTAAAAAAAGTATTCCGCACGGAAGAAATTGAAACTGTTGCTTTGAATGGCGTTTCATTGCATATAACTGAAGGTGAATTTATTGCCATCATGGGACCTTCGGGGTGTGGAAAATCTACTTTGTTGAACATTCTCGGGTTGTTGGACAATCCTACTTCGGGTGAGTATTTCTTAGCCGGAACCGAAGTCGGACATTTGAAAGAAAAACAACGTACAGAAATGCGCAAGGGAAATATCGGCTTTGTTTTCCAGAGTTTCAATCTGATTGAAGAGATGAATGTTTACGAAAATGTGGAATTACCTCTGGTGTATATGAAAGTGAAAATTTCCGAACGCAAGAAACGGGTGGAAGAGGCCTTACGGCGCATGAATATCAGCCATCGGACCAAACATTTTCCCAATCAGCTTTCTGGCGGTCAGCAACAAAGAGTGGCCATTGCCCGTGCTGTGATTGCCAATCCCAAACTGATATTGGCAGATGAGCCAACCGGTAATCTTGATTCTAAAAACGGAAGAGATGTAATGAACTTACTTACCGAACTTAATCAGGAGGGAACAACAATCGTTA
>JBDKRJ010000010.1:0-28118 GCA_039683455.1 Rikenellaceae bacterium
TTCCCCGAAAGCAAATTAAAATAGCTTTTATTTTGACCGGGGGTGTCACCACCTCTCCTCCGTCAAAGGTATCTTAACTTCCTTGTGTAGCTTCTCAGGATGCTCTTCATTGTGACATGCATCACAAAGACTTATAAGATTACTATCAGTCAATCCAAGTTCAGGATAATCCCTTAAATGTTTCTTGTGATGAACACATGTAGCTTTGCTGAAGCCTCCTCGCTCTTTACATTTCTGACATTCAAATTGATCTCGATAAAGAATGTTATATCTTTTTCTTAACCATTCTTTGCTTTTATAGAACTTCAGCACATTACCTTGTATAATGGCTATTAGCAATTCTTTTCTAATAACTATCACCTGCAATAAAAAAGCACCCTTCCGGATGCTCTTGAATATTTTATAATCCTATTTGATCTACTGCATAAGTAGCTTGTTCACTTGTGAAACCTTCATACTCTAATTGTTCTATCAATCCACTTCTGGAGAAAGATGAGTAGTCTAAGTAACTCTTACCTTTTAATACTGCTTGTTCTTTCCAATCAACAGATATTTTATTTACAGCATAAGTTGCATCTGCGTTGCTAAATCCTTCATACTCTAGTTGCCCTACTAGACCACTTTTTGAGAAAGCTGTATAATCTAAGTAACTCTCAGCCTTAGCTACTGCATTCTTTTGCGATAAAGTTTCACTTGCACTTTCTATAGGTTTTACTTCTACAACTGGAGTTGTGCCTTTATCGTTTATACTTGCTGTCTTTGTTGCCTGGTCCCAGCCTACCTCTTTGCCAAGTGCTTCAGATACCGCTCTAAGTGGTACATATGTAGTGCCGTTGTAAAGAATATTATCAGCATTAATCTTTGTACCATTTACCGTAATATTTACTGTGTTATAAACTACCTCAATTGTCTTTGTTATTGTCTCCCCTATTGCTGTCCCCATGAAAAGAGCTAAAATAATAACTCCAACTACAAAATACTTTAATACTTTTTTCATTTGTTCCCCTCCTAATTATATTGTGCTTATATTTATTATAACTAATTAGGAAAGATTTTACAATATGTTCTTAACATATCGGCTCCCACGCTTTCGCACCCCTAGCCTTTTGATATGTATTACCCTCTGCATCTCTGCAGCAACCTAATAAAAAAGGCCTCGTAAATCCCCCTGAGGTCTTTTTGCTAAATTATATATGTTTCGATAATACCATTATACTAAATCAAAATCGGATTTTTCGGATTATTAAAAAATTATTTTAAATTATCCAAATATTTATCGTGAATAACTTTTCTTGGGTAGCTTTCATCATACCTTTCAATCTTCCTGGCTATCTGAAGCCAGTTGAATCCATCAATGTACCTTAGACTAAACACACGTCTTGTCCTGCTATCAGGAATAGTGTTGATAAATTCTTCTATCTCTAATTTCATTTCAGTACACTTTGCTTTACGTCTAAAAAGCACACTGTTAAGCTTCTCAAGCTGCTGCTCTCTTTTATCCTCTTCCAATCCAGTAATAACAAATGACCGTTCCACATAAGGGAAGTGCTTTGATGATCCTTTTACCGAATCAGTTACTACTTGTGCTCTTTTGTTTCTAACTCTTTCAATCCTCTGTTCCAATTCCTTGATTTCTTTTTGCAAGTCACAATATTGTTTAAGTAGTTCTTTTATCATTCATACCGCCTTCCTGTCTGCTTGTCCTTAAGTGTGATGTGTCCTACAACTTCAAAGTCTATAAGGTCCAAGAAGCTTTTGATGATATGCATTGCATCAAAAACATCTTTCTGCCTGCTTCTATTCTTAGGCTTTCCGTCTTTTGTTATCTTAGTTATTGCTGCATACGCTGTAGGATCATTGCAGCCGGAGCCGTTCTTTCTGATGTCCTTGTCTTTCATATTTCACCTTCCTCTTTTACAAAAGGTGTTTCAACTCCTAGCCATACAGGAGGTTGTTGCTGTCCAAATACAGATAACCAAACAACACCTGTTTTCTGTACTTCTTTTTTTTCTTCTTCAGTCAGCTGCCAACAACTAATTATTTGATGTTCTGCTTTGTGTGCCGGAAGATCTCCGCAGCCTTCTGCTACGTACGTAGTATTTTGTTCCTCAAATTTTACTGGTCTCATTGAATGCCTCCCAACAAATTAGGATTATCATATATGTTTCCAATAACACCACTTTGGGCGCAACCTAATTTGAATAGTGGAAAATTACCCGTTAGGCCTATTTCATATTCTTTTTTGGCTATTTCTTCAGCATAATAACCATACTGTCTTTCATCATATTCGATAATTATAAATTCCCCAAATCTTACTATATATTTAATTCCCTGTTCATCTTGAAGTATGTCCCCTTTATAAATTTCTTTATTTTCTTTGTCTGTTAAACCTATATATTCACATACATTTTCAACGAGATAGAAATTCCCTTTTATTGATAAGATGTTGTCTGTAACGTCTTCATGGTCAGCAGTACATTTTTCACCCAGCACAGGCATATAATATGTTTTTACTCCGTTATCATCAAAAGTTATAACACTACCGCCATATATCCATTCGCCATTATCAACTCTTTGTCCTCTGTATTTATTCATGCTCTCACCTCTTCTTATAAGTTCTAGTTTCCATGAAGCTTTCATATTTCCTGATGTCTCCCAGGATCCTTTCAAGCTTCTTAATCACTGGCTTGTTTTCGTTATAAAAATTTAAAATATCCTTTGTCAACTCGATGCTGTCCTTTGAAGCTCTTCTCTCATGCCTCATTTTAGAAATCTTGGTTGCTACCTTTGCCCGTTCCTTGTAATTAAGTCCATCAAGTTCAAGTTCATGAAGCATGTTCTGTTGTTCCTTTTCGCATTTGGCAAGATTGTCATATGCTATATGATTTAAAGCCTCGCACTCTCTTAGAAAGTTCAAGAAATTTTCTATTTCCTGGCTGTAGGTTGTCTTTGATTTTCCCATGGCCGTCACCTAATGTAAAAACACATAGCCAGGCTGAATGTCTTTGTGTTCATCGGCAGGGAACCATAATTCTGTTATTAGTCAATCTCCACCTTCATCTGAATATTCAACAACGAATATATCATGAACTCTTCCAGGTCTACTCCAATGTTCAGGTTCAACAAATTGCTTTTTCTCTATTACCTTTGTTACATATCCATCTATCAAATTCATTTTTTACCTCCGTATTTCAGCTTTTAATTTTCTTAGTAATTCTTCCTGCCTTATGTTCTTACCTTCAAGAACCTGAAGGACTCTTTCATCCACCGTGTTCTCCGCTATGATGTGATAAATTCTAACGGTATCCGTTTGACCCTGTCTATTCAGTCTGGCGTTTGCCTGTTGATACAGTTCCAGGCTCCAGGTTAATCCGAACCAGATTACTATGTGCCCACCTGCTTGAAGGTTTAATCCATGTCCTGCAGATGCCGGATGTGCAAGAAGTATTTTAATCTTTCCTTCATTCCATTCTCTTATGTCCTGGTCAGTGTCAAGGATCCGTACTCCCTTGAATCTTTTTTGGATCCTATCTCTATCATGTTTGAAATTGTAAAACACAAGTACTGGCTCACCGTTTGCTTCCTCAATAAGTTCTTCAAGTACATCAAGCTTTTGTTCATGTATGTGAATTACTTCGCGCTCCTCTGTGTATACAGCTCCATTTGCCAGCTGTAACAATTTGTTTGATACGGCTGCAGCATTCAAGGCAGTTATATCTTTATCTTCAAGTTCAAGAACTGCGTCTCTCTCCATCTTTTTGTAAAGTTCGAATTCCTTTTTCTCAAGCTTGGCCAAACAATTTATTATTAAAGGCTCTTTCAGCTTCAGGTAATCCCTTGCCTTCATGCTTATACATATGTCACTTATAGCTGAATCTATCTCATCCTTTGCACCAGGTCTCAACTCATATTCGTTATAACCGTGGCGGTAAAGTGTTATGAAGTATCTCTTTCTGAACTCTGTCAGAGTTTTTCCAAGTCTCTCTCCGCGGTCCAAAAGATAAACCTGGGACCAGAGATCTTCATATCCGTTTGGCGCTGGAGTTCCGGTAAGTCCTATAAGTCTTTTGACAAGCGGTCTAACCTTTCTTAGTTTCTTAAACCTTATACTTTTATTTGATTTAAACCCAGACAGTTCATCCACAATCACGATGTTAAAATCCCACTTTGTCCCCAGTAGGTCCACAAGCCAAGCTAAGTTATCCCGGGAAATTATGTATAAGTCTCCTTCTTGCCTCAAAGCCTTCTGGCGTTCTGCCGGTGTCCCCATTATCCTGACTATTTTTAAGTCTTTCAAGTGGTCCCACTTCACATGTTCGTTTGGCCAGGTGTCTTCTGCCACTCTCTTTGGTGCTATCACCAGGGCTTTAATATCTTCCAGGTAATTGTTCTTCAGCTCCTCAATAACAGTCAGGGAAGAAACAGTCTTACCCATGCCCATGTCAAGGAAGAGTCCCGCTGCCGGATTATCCAACGCGAATTCAATTGCTGTCTTTTGATAGTCATGAGGTAGAAACTTCACGCTGCAACACCTCTCTTACAAATTTATCAACCATTTCCACACTGTCAATCTTGTATACCTCAAAGCCTAGTTTGCTGAAATGCTTCTTTACAACCTTCTGTCTCGGCGTTAGATCTTCACCTGGTTTCTTCAGCTCTATGAAATAGCTATGGCCCTTATAAAGGACAATTCTATCAGGCACGCCATTGTTACCCGGTGATGAAAACTTATATGCTTTACCACCTAGTGATCTTACTTTCTCCCGGAGTTCTTTCTCAATTTTGCTCTCTAACATATCTGTATAAATATCCTTCCGCTTTAAATTATTAGTAAAGCTGGAAACAACGGAAACGGAATTTTCTTAATAGGCTAAAACATATACATTAGGGGCATATATATATGTATATACGTGCCTAATTATTATTTTTACCTCTTTTATATATTTTTTGTTTCTTCTGTTTCCGACAGCTTTAAAACCCTGTTGTTGCAAGGCTTTAAACTGGACACAAAGTCATAAAATTCTGTTTCCGTTTGTTTCTTTTGTTTCCGCTTTGTCTAATTTTATCGGAAACAGAATTTAAATCTGTTTCCGTGTAAAAGCTCTTTGTTTTCCGTATAAACTTCCAAAACTTAAATTACTATTTGCTGGTTCCCAACCATCAAGTGAACGCAAAATATCATTTATCTCTCTGCTCAGAATAGGTGTCAAGGCTTTTGGCTCACCCTTAAACAATTCACACCATATTTCCATTACACAGGTCTTATATTTCTTAATGGTGATATCACTAGCCGTGATTCCAAAATCATCATCGGTACCTTCAAGCCAGTTTCGCCTTTCAAACAGGTCTAGTTCTTCCCAGTTAGCCGGATATTCCTTATCAAGGTACTCCTCAATCAAACCTGTCTTCGGGCTATCTTCTGCGTGTGCCCTTTGTTGCTTAATAGCCTCATCAGCTTCTTCGCCTGTCAGATACAATTTGGCTCCGGCTTTATAGTTCTCTGCAGCTTCAGCCCAAATCTGGTCAACGTCATCCTTCAGATCCTTAAATATATCCTTGACAGGTATCAATATGCCACAATCAACTGGCCAGTAACGCCTGTCCCCGGTTTTGTCCCTTAAGAAGTGAATATCATTTGAAGTGCCCCAAAATACACATTGACGTGGAAAGCGCGAAGTTCTGCGCCCATAGGCCACACGGTATATATCTTCGGTCTTACTAAGGAATAGCTTTACAGCCTCGATATCGGCCTTCCTTGTAGCCGTTAATTCGCCCATCTCTATCAACCAGCTACCTTGCAGCTGTTCATAGGCTTCCTTGCCTTTTACTGTGTCCAGACTGTCATTGAACCAGTCCTTACCAATAATCTTAATAAATGTGCTTTTACCTATACCCTGCGGACCGGTCAAAGTGAGCATGGTGTCATACTTGCAACCTGGGCGCATTACTCTTGCTACTGCAGCTGTCAGGTGTGTTCTTATTACGGCTCTGGTGTAAGTGTTGTCTTCAGCTCCCAGGTAATCGGTCAGGAGGGTTTCAATTCTTTTTACTCCATCCCAGGTGAGACCGTTTAGATAATCTTTTACTGGATGAATTTTGTTCTTCTGGAACACTAATGAAACAGCGTCGGCTATCTTTCCCGCTCCTGTATGGTTGTAACTGTGTTCAAGGAAATGCCTTACCCCTGCATCGTCATCATCGCACCAATCTCGTTTATATGCCTTCTCTGTCCATGGAAGCTTTCCGGTTATAATAGCCCGGTTAGAGAAATCATTGTAAATCAATTTGCCTTTTGTTCGTGGATCATTCTCAAGAATAATTACTGCATTATCTATTGTACTTCTTAAGTGTCCTTTACTATCGTAATCCAGCTCTTTAAGCCACTCCATATCTGGATGATCTTCTTCCAAATCGTCAAAATCATCCATGGCTTCGGCCAGGCTCTCAGAACCTATTGT
This sequence comes from Rikenellaceae bacterium, assembly GCA_039683455.1. Taxonomy (GTDB): domain Bacteria; phylum Bacteroidota; class Bacteroidia; order Bacteroidales; family UBA932; genus Bact-08. The sequence goes on from JBDKRJ010000010.1 coordinate 6,459, forward strand.
CATTTTTACTGCATCATCTTCAGCTGCGAATTCACTCATGGCTGAAAAGCTTGGCATCCTGTTTGCCGGTGTATCCGGCTTTGCGTCCTCATCCCTGGCACCAAACTTATGGATGCGCACCAGGTCAAATGCATTACACAATATTCCGCTAGTTGGATCTGTACCATGATGAGAGTATGAAAACTTATCTTCATATGTAACCAGTCCACCAACTGTTGAGCCTTCGGCGTATGTGTAACGTCCGGATGTGTGAGTCGAAACATAAATCTCAGGTAAAAACTTTTCTATTGCTTCAGCTATACCATAGGTCCTGCAGAAGGCTCCGATGATACCTTTCTTTGTTAAAGGGTCCTCCTGCTTCTTAATCTGTGAATTAATCCTCGCTGATTGCCTGGAGCTGGTCGGCCAGAATGAAACGTCCTTCCAGTCCAGGTATTTGTTGAGCACAGTATCAGGATCTAGCCAAGAGCCTTCCTGGCGCTTGTAAATATATTCGCCATCTGATGCTGTGCTTGGCCAGTACATAAGGCGGTGGGGCTGGTATGTTGTGTCGTCAAACATATCAATGCCGATTTCATCAGCTAACTTTCTTCCGATAGCTTCGTACTCATCTGGCAGCACTACTCTGTCAAGTGGTATTATAAGTCTTAAACGTGGGCTTTTAGGTTCGTGGCTGTGAGTTGAATATATTACAACCTCGAAGTCATTAAGCATTGTTATGCTGTCCCATAAGTCGCTTACAGGGATATCTACATTGTCCAGGTCCAGAGTAATTAAACTTCTGTTGGCCAAGTTTTCAGCTGTACGCCTTCCGCCTTTTAAGCTGCCGCCGACAAATCCGCCGACATCTTTTATACTGTCTCTTTGGTCCTTAGGCATTTTCTTATATTCGCCTATGGTTTCTCTTGTTCTCGTTGTTACTTTAAGCTTTTCAAGCAGCGATTCATAGGATATCTGAACATTTTTCCACTTGGTTTCTGTCTTACTTTTACCAGTGGCAATAAATATTTTTCTGCTTGTATCTGTTTTTGTACTATTAGCTTTTTCAGTTTCCAATTCATCACCACCTAATCTTTTTGATAATAATCACATTCATAACCGTCAGCTCTAAGTGGAAGGCCCTTCGCCCAGGGTATCTCCTCACCCATGAGGTCGGTCATGGTTCTTAGTTCATTTCTTTCTTTTTCTATCTCAATAATAACTTCATCGTGTACATGCATTACAATCTCATATCCAGCTGCTTCAAGCTTGAGCATGCTGTATGCCAGACAATCCCTGGCAGTTGCCTGAACAATGTTTTCTACCAGCTTACCGCCGTATGTGTCACAGTCTTTCCATTGATAGGTCTTTGAATCAACGTCCTGGAATACTATTTTCTTCTTGCCGGGGAACCGGTCATGTTCTGTTACTCTAGGTTTTACGAATGCAAGCCTTCTTCCGCTTGGCAGTTCTAAGAACAGCATACCGCTCTTGTATATTGCCTTGAGATTGTTCTTTATTTTCACTGTTGTTCTGTTTTCTATTGCCTCAATAACTGCAGCTTCCGCATCATACCAGAACTTGACGATTTTAGGATTTGCTGCTCTCCATTGTTTAACAAGGTCAGGAAGTTCATCCGCTGTCAATCCCATCTTTAATGCCCCCATTTGTTCAAGTGCACCTGCAGCTCCTTGATAACCTAAAGCCAGCTCCGCAATTTTACCCTTTTGTCTTAAAGGATTTCCTTTATTTATGGACTCAATAGGTACCTTAAACATCTGTGAAGCTGATGCCTCATAAATCTTTCCGTGACTTTTGAATACGTCAAGTCGCCAGTTTTCACCTGCAAACCAGGCTATAACTCTTGCTTCTATTGCGGAGAAGTCTGCCACAGCAAACTTGTAACCAGGACGCGGTATGATTGCCGGTCTTATGCATTGACTGAGAATATCTGAAGGACTATCATACATCATTTCTAAAAAGTCCAGGTCTCCCATTTTCACAATTTGCCTTGCGTTGTCGAGATCATCTATATGATTCTGTGGAAGGTTCTGCACCTGGATTAATCTACCTGCCCATCTTCCTGTGTGGCCTGCTCCATAAAACTGTAATAAGCCTCTTGCCCTACCATCATTGCATGTTACTTCTGTCATTTTCTTGTACTTTGATATTGAGGTTTTACCTAGCTTTTGCCTTATTTCAAGTGCCCTTAGTATATCCGGGCAGTCCCTGAATTCATCCTGAAGTTCCTGCATAGTTCCTTTTGCAATTGACGCTACTCTTCTACCGGTTTTGTCTTTAATATACTTTTTCAAGTCTGTTAAGCTGTTCGGATTATCTAATCCCGTTACTTCTTGGAATTCAGCTGTAAGCCTGTTAGTTTGTTCTGTATCTATTTGAATGGCAGCTTCGGCCATCTGCAGGTCAATCATTACACCCCTGTCATTAATCTTCTGATCAAGTTGGTAGAGCTGATTTTCTTCCGGAATTGTAGGGAACATTTCAAGCTTCTTTCTAATAGCTCTTTCAGAAACAACATCCTGTCCACAATATGTTTTAAATAGTTCCCACTCTGCAGGTCTATCTTCAGGCATTACTCTGTAGGTGTGCGGCATGAGGCTTACCTGTTCTTTTGAAGTTGTCTTATGTGGTACCGAGAATATTCTTATAAGGTTTTTACCTGTCCACAATTTCTGCTGATCCTGCGGCAAACCTATAGTCTCTCCAACTTTAGCAAGATTTCCCGGAAAACCTAAAGACCAGGCTTTAATCATAGAACACTCCCAGTTTCTTGTATTAATCCCTAAGTATTTGTTAATACAAACACGTTCAAATTGAGCATTGAATGCGGTCTTTATATAGTTGTTGCTGGCCAGAGCTTTGAAAACTCTTGAGGGTATTTCATCACCGCTTGCCAGGTCTAGAACTTCAACATCCTCGTCATCAAAAGCATAGGCAAATAATAATATCGTAAAGTTAGGAGAATCGACGTATTTGTATACGCCGACCTCCTGCAAATTCATGTCACTGTATGTTTCAATATCAATGCCTAAATAATGTTGCATTGTTTCACGTCCTAACTTAAGAAATCATCTTCTGCATCCACTTCTTCGAACTCGAAGTCGTCTTCAGCACTTGAACCTCCACCAAGTCTTTCACCATCGTCAATCTTCTGAATGTTTGCAAGTCCACAAGCTATTCCTTTATTGCCTGCTGCATTAAATCCATAGAAATTTACACTTGCCCTTGCATAGCAGCCACTGTATACTTCGTCTTCTCCCAGGGGGATGGCTTTGCCGGTTGCTTTGTCTTTTTCAAGTCCTACAACTGCAGGAGCTTTAGAGCTGTTTGCATTTAAGAAATAGCTGTTTGCGTAGTTTTCATCCTCTGGTCTTTCTTCGTCACCATCTCTTAGAGGCATCTTAAGGTTTGCCGGAACCTTTCCGTTCCATTTGCTTTTGTCCCTTTCCTTTGCATTCTCGATTGCTTCCTGAATAACCGCTATCTGCTGCTTGTCTGACTTAGGAATGATTAAAGATACTGAATACTTTGGATCACTGCCGTTGATGCTCTTTGGTTCGAATATGTTTGCGTAAGATAATCTTACCTTTCCTGTTATTACTTTAGTCTCGTTTTTCAATATTGCTTTCATATGCTTTTCTCCTTCTGTTATATACTTAAATTTTTATTGTTCAAAATGGTATGGCATTACTAAACCCACAAGATCAGGGTCCTTTATGTCAGTAGTAAATCTTTTTATTAGAAGCGCCTTTACTTCTTCCTCGAATGTATCAGTATTGGTTCCTATGTACATTTCCACTTGGTCACTTTTTTCAATGAGGGCAAAATCTATGTTCCTGATGCCGCATTCAAAACGTCCGTCTTCAGATTTAAAAATTCTAACGCAGTCTTTAATACCTGAATCACCGCTTGGCATTATAGCCTTTGCCAAATAGCAAGGAATTCCAGCCTGCTCATAATTAACATAATCTTCAAGGGCTTCTGGCATTTCTGTTATAGCTTTAGCCATTACTCCAGTCACAATATCAGGTATCTTCATTATCGCGGTTAAACCGTTAATCCATCTTTCACCGTTTTTCCTCTCATGGATCACTCCATGAACACCTAAGCTTTTCACAAATTTTTCAAATTTCATCTATAATTCCTCCTCTAAAATTTTATCGATTGCTTTTAATATTTGCTGTATGTCTCTGTGATGTTCAACATACTCAGGAACCGTCGGGCTTGGTATATCGCAGCCCCATACTAAATCCATCAATGCTACTAACTTATTTTTCAATTCTGAATCCACTGAAACCTCCTATATAAAATCGAATTCAGTTTCTACGCTATCAAGCTCAGGACGTTTATCATCCTGTGTAACAAGTACCGGCTTTCCTGGTGGCTTGTCTATATAACCGGCAGCCACATCTGCAAACCTCTTCTTGCCTACAACCTTTTCAAGATTTGTGATACCCTGAAGAGCCTTAGGCTTATAGATATCAAGTTCACAGAATCCGTCACTTATAAGTACATTTGCAAGAGCATCCTCATCAGTAATGACTCTGTTGCTTCTGCCTTCAACAAGTTTCCACCCTGGGTACTTCGTACCTTCAAGAGCGGTTTCAAGTGCAAATGTCTTTATGTCATCAGCCCAGCTCTTAATCTCATCTGCCTTTGCCAGGATCTCCGCAATCTCATTTAGATCAAGCAGTTTTGAGTCTTTTTTATGTGCTTCATAAAACCCGGTATTGATTTCAGCCCTAGCTTTGCAGGTTGCTTTGACCTTGCAGAATCCACACCAGTGACCAGGTACCAGTTCACCTTTGCCGGCATACGCAAGTTTTGCCTTAGGCTTCAGTTCACTTTCAACCCACTCCTCAAGCATTTCTGCGCTGATGTCGGATGATGATATGTTGTTGAGTCTTACCTGCGCTATGGTCATTTTGATTTTGTCTATTCCATAAATGAAGCCATATTTCTCATAAGCGCCGAGTGCGTAGAGTTTCAACTGAGGATTGTCAACCGGGCTTACTTCAACACCCTTTCCGAATTTCAAATCTATAATTTCCATTTCACCATCGGCAATTATGATACAGTCGCCGGTACCGAAGCCGGAAGGAACGTAAGTGCTGTAATCCAGTTTCTCCTCTAGAAATATTTTTGCGTCTTTAGTCTTAGCCAGTGCAGCATAGTATTGTTCTAAGACATAATTTACATAGTCACTAACTTCATCAATCATGCCTTCGTAAAAGAGATCATTATTTCTTGCTTCTTTTATCGTATCTTCAAATTCTGCAACATCAGCACCGTCATTACCGCCAAGTTCTATTCTTAAAAGTAGTTCACCTATGCTATGTGCCAGGGTGCCTTCAGCAGCATAGTCACTTGTTGTGTCTTCAATCTTTTCTGTAAGTCTGGCGCTAGGTGTGCAGTTAAGCCACCTAGACGCCGATGAAGCGCTTAATAATGCGTGTTTTGCCATTAAATAGCCTCCAGTTCCTTTAGAACATCAGCAAAATGTTCTTCCGGGAGATCTGTTACCTTGGCCACGTTAAACTTCTTAAGTATGGCTTTAAGCTTTGCTGTGTTGGACTTGGTATTCTTGGCCATGAAGGCTTCTCTTACCTGTTCTATAGTCAAGATTGGTCTATCTTCAGCTACAGCTGCATCTTCAACTTTTGGATCTGGTTCCGGATCAGGAGTAGGAGCTGCTGCTTTTGCCTCCTCAGCTTTTTTGGTTTCTTTTGTTTTTGTTTCCTTAGGAGCTGTCGGTTTCTGTTGTACAGCTTCCTCTATTGCTTGGCCAACACCTATCTTGTCCACTGTACAGCCGATTGCGATTGCCAGGGTTTCGATTGCGTGTGCCAGTTCAGGTGCTTGAATGTTGATTGTTATTTCCATTTATATTGCCTCCTATTGTATTTTTATAATCTTTTGTGTTATAATGCTGATAGTTAGTTAATTTTCTTTAAGAAGCCGTTTCCATTGCCGTGGGACGGTTTCTTTCATTCCATGCCGGTAAGCTATGATCACGTCTATAATCACTTACTCGCTTTACATCCATGTGCAAATTCTTAGCTATTTCACTGTCGGACAAACCCTGCAGATAGTACCAGTTGAAATGTTCGTCCAAGGTTTCTTTTACACTTTTACCTCCTCTTGCTTCTTGATTTTGTTTTCTTGTTAATTGCCTTTTTTCAACTTGATCTGCTGGTAAGATGTTTCTGCAAACTTCATTAGCTCCGTATTTACGGTTGTACTCTGCGCAAGCCTCCTCTCTTCTTCTCGCTTCTGGTTCATCAGCCCAGGAAGAGCAATTTTTAGGTGTTTTTTCGTGTAGAATTTTGCAGCTCTTTCCTAAATTATAGAAACAAGTGATACAGGTTTTTTCCAACTTCTTCTTCTCCTCCTTCCGAGAATAATTTTTTCGTTATGATTAATTTTCCACTGACACCAGGGACAGATGTATGTACTTTGGCTATTATATTTACTCGTGTCCCATGATTCGCAGCATATTGTACAAATCATCTTCATGCATTAACCCTCGCAGCCATAACAGCATACTTTCTTTTAAATTGTTTAATCCTTTGTTCCCTACAAGATTTACAAATCTTACTTTCATTCCTTTCAAAGAATGTTTTTCCGCATCTGACGCAATACTGAGGTCTAATTCTTACAAATTTTGTACAGCTATCACAGCAGGTTTCATTCTCAGTACAATAATCATCCCATTTAGTACATATATCCTTTTGCCAATAATCGTTGTAATTGTAATGAGTTTTTGCATAAGCTCTTATTAATCCAGCAAGTTTTGATAAATCTTCTTTTACCTGCTCTTTTTCTTCAATATTCATTAGAAGTCTTTGTTTAATAGTTCTCTCCGGTCGATTGTCTCCCCAGGATCCATTACTGATATAAGCACGAACCTTGTCAAGATTTTCCGATAAATACATTTGGTATACCCTGCCCCGAATTGCTTTATCTGATTTACCTATTACTTCAGCCATTAGAGGGTAGCTTGTTCCTTGCTTAATTAATTCCTCTAACTGTTTAAATTCTTCCGGAGTCCACAAGTTGTGATTATCTGCCTTAATCGGTCTCTCACGATACCTTAAGTCACATATGCGCCTTTGTATTGCTCCACTTGTCCGGTTCAATTTCTTAGATAAATCCAAGTATGAATATTTAAATTCTCTAAGTAATCTTAGTAGCTGCTTGTCTTCACTTTCGGTCCAAGGAATTGTCTTGTATGCAGTATTTGTCTTATAATCGATTTTTCGTTGTTCCTTAACCCACGCAGGTTCAAGCCCAAGTATGTTTTCTTCCATCTTTGAAAAATCTATAAAACTTCTATTTTCCCCGGCCCATTCCCAGAAATCTTCTAAATACACAACTTTAAAACTGTTACTGCCAACTCGCTTTGTCTTAATCGGAAAGTTCCTATTCTCTATCCAGCTAATGTTCTTATATCCACTACCGGATTTTCCAAGGCCTAAAGCAATCTGCAGCTGATTCCATGTAATGTATTCACCATTTTCTAAGAATGCTCCTAATCCCAATCTGTCCTTTCTCACCCTAATGGCATTCTCGGACCTGTTAAGATTCTTTGCTATTGTTTTAAGAGATACAACTCCCCAATTATCCTTTAGATACTCTGCTTCTTCCTTGGTCCAGTTTCGTGCTTTCCCAACTTAACCACCTCCAGTCTGTGCAGTAGACTTTCATTTCAAAGCATCGCTTCCCAGAGTCACTGTCATTAATCTTTTTAGGTTTTCAAGTGCTTCAATGGTAGCTTGTAAATCGCAGCTTTTAATTCTAAGTGTTTCTCCACCCTGCTGCTCGATATAAACCTTGTCTGTATAGCTGCTATAAAAAGCTTTAACAGTTTGATCGCTTGATTCCCCTCTAATCGTCGCCATTTGCATACCTCGTGTATAGCTGAATTTCGGCTATCTTTTCATCGGTCATTGTCTGGTTTAAACAGTTGTTTATTTTACGCTTGCTGCTGATTTCCTTGCTGTAAATATACAGGAACATTGCCAACTGTGCTTTGTTTGCTTGCTGCATCCATTCAAATATTGTCATGCTATGCCTTCAGCTCCTTATACAGTTGGTCAATTCTCTCATTGCAGCGCTCTACTTTTTTAAAAGCTTCAGCTCTTGCCTTTTGAACTTTATCGATCTCTTGCTGTATTTCATCTTTAGTTCTTCCCGAGGGTTGTACACCTCTTGACTTCATTTCTTTAACTTTTGGAATAGTGATTCCTAATCTGCTTCGTGTTGCGTGAACGTCCTTTACTTCTATTCCTATAGCTTCAGCTATTTCCTTATTAGATTTTTCTGCGAATGCTAGTTCGGTCAATTTGTTCTCTTGATCCTTAGTTAGTCTCATAAACTTCCTCCGTTAGATATTTAAAATTATTTTTAAGAGCTTTTTTCACTATTTCTAACTGCTCTTCATCCAGCCCAATGATATCCAGCTCACCATTCACGAATCCTTCTGCCATAATCAAGATGTCACCAACAATAGGCTCCCATGGATAGTCATCTGCTGGGGTATCGTTATAGAGTGCAGTACCAACTAAATTATGCTCTAACCCTATCAACCGCCCCTCTTCATTAACTATCATGCATAAGCTCTCCTTGTATGGAGTATCCAAGTTGTATAAACCCCACGGCCTTACATGCTCAAAGTGTCCTCCGACAAGTTGTCCCATCCCTTTCCATGTTGGCTCCGGTACCGTTACAACTTTAATCTCATTATCAGTTGTTATTTTGATTGCTTTCATCAACTACCTCCAATACGACATTGAGCTGCTGCCCTTCTTTATAACCAATTTCCTTTAATGCGTGTTTTTGCACATACAATGTGCCTATAGCAGGTGTATCCATTTCGCTGACTACTTCTGTAAATCTAACTGTGTTCTTTGTGACCTTTTCTTGTTTAAAACTGATTACTTTCATCCTTAGCCTCCTCTGCTTTATTTAACTCTGCAGCTAACATGGCAGCCGCTTCTCTATAAATGAACCACCCTCCTGCATATTCTCTATTGCCAGAATGGTCAACCTCAGCTGTGTTTCTTAAGCGATAAACAGCATACATCTTCTCGCCGCCGATTAAATTCGATGTTACTTTCCATTCACTGTGCATTACTACCTCCCTTGTTTTCTATAAATTTTCTTATGTGCTTGTACTTCTTTTTTGGCCTTATTTACTGCTTTTTTAGTTGTCTTGTTGGTATGTTCTAATTTTCTTTCACTAATACTTATCGTTGGTAAATCTGTAACGTCATAATAAAATGGCCACATCCTAATACCTCCAAATCACTATGAACATACCGATGTAAAACATCATCGCTAGGCACCATTTAAGTCTCCAGTATTCTAGCGGATCCGTGAAGTGTTCAATAAATTTCTTAATCATAAGATGCCTCCCCTATTGTCCGCAATCAAATTTTCTCGTATCAGCTATTGGTGTAGAAAAAGCTTTTTCTATGGACCAACATCTATCTATTCTATGTCTGAGTGCTATTTCGCTAATATCTAGCAAAGTTGCCCACTGGGCTATTGTTTTTCTTTCTCCTTTGTATACTATTAAGCACGAACTTCGTTTATTATTTGCTTGTTCCTGAATAGTTGCCCACCTGCAATTTAAGGGCTCATAATTGCCATCGCTATTAATCCTATCAATGGTTAATTTATCATCATAACCATTCTTCATAGCCCAGTCATAGAAAACAACAAAATCATTTACCCATTCTTCACAAATCTCAACCCCTCTTCCTCCATAGCGTTCATAACTAGTGGACTTTGGGTTTAGGCATCTTGCTTTCATATTAGCCCAAATAGTATACAATCTGGTTTTTCTTAAACCGTGCTTAGTACTCATCGTTTTCGCTCTTTCGATTTTTGCGCAACCGCAACTTTTTGTATCCCCGCACCTCAATCCTTTTCCATTAGCAATTGTTTCGTTTCCACAATCACATTTACAAAACCAATGCGCATTTCCATATTTATCACTATGCGAATATCCTATAACTGTCAGTTTCCCAAATTTTCGTCCGGTCATATCTTTAATATGTTTATTCAATTAAATACACATCCTTTTTTACTACACCTAACTCTAAAGCTTTTTGATGATCCGAAACAAATATGTCAAGTTTATGATTTTTTATTGCTCCTCCCACATCTTCTGCGATGTACTCGTGGCCATCAATTATAACTGTGCTGCCAAGCGGAATTACTTCTGGATCAACGGCTACAGTACGTCCTTCGGTTGCCTGTGTGCCGGTAGATGTTATCCCGTCACTCTTACCACAGCAGATCTCGCACGGACAATAATGAGTTACTGTGAACTCACCTGCATACTGTTTGTCCAACTCACTTTGTCTCAGCTGTCTGCTCAGGATGTCGTTTTCTACTTCTAGTTCTTCATTGCGTCGTTCAAAGTAGTTCTGACTCAATTCTAAGATTATGACCTTTGATTCGAGAGCATCCATCTGATCAGCTTCCTCTATGCCGTAAACCAGGTGAGCTGTTATGCTAATGATTAGCAATATGATCAATGCAAATCTTTGTTGTTTTAGGTTCATTTAACTCGCCTCCATTCCTATAACTTGTGATGTTTCTGCAAGTACATTTGTTAATATTGATTTCAGTTTAATATTCTCTTTTTTAAGCTTCTCAATATCAGCTTCCAATCTCCTACGTTCCAGAGGTGACATTCTGTCCAGCTTAACACCTTCTAATTCAAGAATATGCTGCTCTGTAAATCTGGTTGCTGGAATGCCCTTTACTGGTTGAATTATGCCTTCTTTTTTATAATCGTCTATTGTTCTTAACGATACCTGCCAGCGATCGGCTAAGTCTTGTCTGGTTAGAAGTTTATTTGCCATTGATCCGACCTCCTACGCTACCTTATTTTTTATAGCCATTTCCTTTACTATCGCTATGTAGCCCTCAATTAGCTTCTTGTCATCAGCAATAACGTCTAGTATTGTTAGTTTGTCTCTCGTTGACTTGCAAACACCTTCATCAGCCATTCGCCTACGCTTGTTTGTAAGCCTTGTTTTGACATCAACACCAAATCTTTCATTTAGCAGCTTATAGCTTTCTTCTCTAACATTTTTTATGTGTTCATATCCTCCAAGCTCAGCAGCTATTTTGTTTATCAGGGAAGATGTATCTTTTCTCCAACTTGCAGGACTTAATGTTATTACGTCACGCATGTTTTGTATTTCTTGTTTGTTAGTATCTATTGCCTGTTGTAGTTGTTTTTGCTGTAACTCGATATTTATGAGTAGCTGAAGTTGTGGAGATAATTCCTGTATTTTTGATGTCAGTTTAACTGCCCCTTCTTCAACTTTTATAAAATAGTCTCTTGCTTGTTCTCCTTTTTGATTCTTTGCTGTTATAGATAATTTCTTTGCAAAGGCAGCTGTAAGGTTATAATCTTTTACAATATTGCCCTCGACATCAATGTCGAACCCCTCATAATCTACTCCTTCTTCTGCAAATTGATTATCTGTTATATTTGATTTTGCCCATCTTGAAAACTGCCCTTTGGCTAGCTCTAAAAACTCATAAAGCTTTCTTGCTGTTGTTCTTCCTTTTTCATCAACACCTAAAGCTATTTCAATAGGTGTTAGATTTGTTTTATTCATTAATTCGTTCATATTTGATACTCCTTTCTTAGTTGATTTTTAATCTACTTTATTCGCAAAAAAATATGCTTTCTTTTTCGCTTGACGTTTTAATATTAAGCAAATCGCATAAAATAGAAATTTCACTTGCTTTAAATTCGTTTTCATTATCGATCTTTAATTTAAAACCGTAATATGATAAGCCTAATTTTTCTGCAATAAAATTTTTTTTTAGACCTGATTCTATAATTTTATCATTAAGCAATTTTGTATTAGTCAAAGTTTTTTCCTCCTTTCTTGTCGAATGAATAGATTATTTATCTACTTTTGTTTAATGTTAGCATACTAGTAGATTATTTGTCAACTATTATTTTAAAATTTATAAAAAATAATTGATTTAAAATCTATTTAATGGTAACATATATACCAAGGAGGCGATTATATGGCAACTTTAGGTGAAAACATAAGAAAAAGACGAGAAGAATTAAATTTAACACAAGAAGAATTAGCAAAAAAACTTGGATATAAATCAAAATCAACGATTAATAAAATAGAGAATGGCACCAACGATATAACTCAATCAAAAATTAAAGCCTTTGCAGATGCGTTGGAAACAACAACAGCAGATTTAATGGGATGGACATCAAGCGTGCAATTTGATAGCGGCTATGAAGCACATTTTACAACTGAGGAAAGTGAATATCTTTCCTTATACAACATAATTCGTGCTTTTGATACTGGCGATTTTGAGCAACATGTAAAAGAATTTAAAAAAGAATATAAAAAGCTTAGACTTAAATTTAAAAATATTGATATAAGATCCTTAAATAACTTTTTGGAATTTATTCAATATAACTTTCCTAAAACGGATCTAAGACAGTTAGGTGATTTTGATACTATAAAAGAGTTTTATGAAGATGTTATAAATTATACTGAATTTTCACTAAAGAAAATTCTAAGCAAAACAGAAACACCAGACTACATCCAGCCGGTTGCAGCTCACCTGGATGGCGAACTTACCGATGAGGTAAAAGATTTTATTGACAAATTCTAAGGACATATGACATAGGGGTATGAATATGACATTTGAACAATTAGCGCAAATTGCAGAAGATGAAAATATAGAATTTATTGAAATGACATTTCCCGGAGATTTAAAAGGCTTATGCAAGTATAAAAAAATAGGCATTAATAAAAAACTTAACAGCACCGAAAAAAGATGTGTACTAGCTGAAGAACTTGGCCACTATTACACGACTGTGGGTAACATCACAGACTTGAAAAGCGTTTGTAATAGAAAGCAAGAAATAAAAGCAAGGAAATATGCGTTTGAAACGCTAGTACCACTTAAAAGCATAATTAAGGCCTCATATGAAGGTTGCATAAATCTGTACGAACTCGCCGAATATCTAGATGTGACTGAAAAGTTTTTATCAGACACCTTAGAACACTATCAGAGGAAATATGGATTATATATTGAATTAGATAATTACTGCATATATTTTAATCCGTTGACAGTGTGTAAATATAATTACGAATGAAAGGAGTAACTAAATGGAATACAATATAACTTACCGACAAAAAAATAAATCCTTGCAGTGCATTATCAGTTATAAAAATTCTGCAGGAATATGGAAACAGGTCTCTAAGCAAGGTTATAAAACACAAAAAGAATATAAAAAATGGATAGAAAACACAACGAAAGAACTTAGCGAAACTATTGAATACATTAATCCAGAATTTACAAAATTAACTTTTAAAGAATTGTATAAAAGCTATATGACCCACATAGTATTATACAAAGAACAAAACACACTAACCGTATATGAAATGGCCCGCAAGTATTTTGAAAAGTTGAATGATCTGGAAGTTAGCAAAATATCATCAATAGAAATTCAGGAATGCATTGATGAGATGGTTAAACTAAAACTCGCTCCTTCCACTATCAAAACATATACAGCCAAAATAAAAACAATATTAAAATACGCAGTAACTAAAAAAATAATCAAGAACATACCAATGCATGATATTGAGTTTCCAAAGGAACGTGCTGAAGTAAAAGTAAAAGCCTTAAATAAACTTGAACTTGATACTCTGTTATCAAAAATAACTCATAAAAAGTTTTATCTTATCTCTTTGATTGCAGCAACTTGTGGATTAAGACTAGGTGAGATTCTCGGATTGACCTGGGATAGAATTGGCGAAAATACTATAACAGTTAACAGGCAATGGAAAGTTATCGGAAAGAAAGATGATAAAGCAGTATACGGCTTTGGGACAGTTAAAAGCAAGAATTCAAATAGAGTCGTTCCTGTTCCTCCTTCGACTATGAATAAAATAAAAGAATATAAAAAAGTAATAGATATAAGTAATAGGTTGTTCCCGTATAAGGGGCTTTGTTCTTGCACCAGTCCTATGAATAAGTTGTACAAAACACTTGGTTATAATATTTCTGCTCATGATTTAAGACATACTTATGCTTCTATGTTAGTTGCAAACGGTATGGACTTCAAGAGCGTTTCAGAATTGCTTGGTGATGATGTTAATACCGTAATAAAAATCTACTCTCATTTTACTGACGATATGATGACTAATGCTACAAGATTGGTTAATTCTATCTTTTAATTTTTTTTCAAAACTTTTTTGCCGTTTTTATTGTCGCCGTGTGATAAATCCTTAAAATTTAAGCATATATAGGAGTATACCATAATATATTTTACAAATAAAAATTGAGACTGTCAAAAAAGCGATTAAATGATAATCATTGATATTACAGCAAAATTCAAAACAATTAATTTTTCTTTTAGAGCGGAATAAAGCGAAAAAGAGCAAAATAATTTTGCCGTTTTTTTGCCGTCAAATATGAACTTAAACTATACGTAATCATATAATATATTAACCACCTGTCAAGGTAGTTGGTTAATATCAGAATCAGCCGGAGATTGATTGCCTCCGGCTTTTTATTATGCTGCTATAACTGTACACCAGCGATTGCTAAAAATGCTTTCATTTTTATACATTTATGATAATATATCGTTGAGGTGATTATTTTGAAAATTTTAAACGAACCTATAAAGGTTATGGCCGTATTTACTAGAGACGGGAAAATAGATCCGGTAAAATTTTGGTATGAAGATCAGGCCGTCATGGTAGAAAAAGTTCTCAAAATTTATGAAGACAAGAGTTTTGGGCATAGTAATATAATGTTCGTATGCCAGCATCGCGGATGTGACATATATGAATTAAAATATGATGTTAAGACCAATACTTGGTATATGTTCAAAAAATAAAAAAAGACCAGGCATTAAACCTGGTCAGTCTCTGTAGTAGCTTCCGTCTCTCCCTGCAAAGCCAAATCAGTAAACAATAAATTTTTAGCTTTGTTAATTTCAAATACAGCGGCTTCTATCAAGGCGTCGAGTTCCTGATCTGTAATAGTGACACCTTTATCTTTTAAAAATTTAACAACATAATCCTTTTTAGGTACCGTAAGTATACCTGCAGCTTTCATCTGTTCTGCAGCTGCTACCGCTATGTTTACCCACAACTCAATTGATGTTAGCTTTTCATTACTGATTTTCGTTTTGAGTAAAGGGACTACCAAGCTGGTTAGTATTACTCCTATCAGCGGTATTACTAGTGTTAAAATTTGATATGTTAAACTATTCATAAATACTCCTTTCTACTTCTCCAATAGTCTTTTCATGATGATTGTATTTAGCCATGCCAGCTCATGAACTGTTATGGTTTTGTTCTTTACTTTTGTTTCCCAATCTGCCGTGTTTAATATGCCTTTTTCACGCAATGTTTTCACATTTTCATATAGCATGTCCCATTGCCATTGCTCTGTTAACTGTAAAGCCATTTCACACCTCTCATTCACATCATTTTTAAATTTAACCCACTCTGCAGGATTATTTACAAACCATCGGTGACAATCTTTCCATCCAACAACTTCCTGGTGCAACCATAGAGGCTTTTCTGTGCCTACCAGGTCAAACTGTTGCATTAAATCGGCGACTCTATTTACCAGAGTTTCATATGTCTCATCAGTCATTTTCCCTGTCCAGTCAATGTGTGTACATTCAATGCCATATGTGCAGTTATTTGGATATGCACCTAAGTATTTTATTGCTTCGTCAGTATATGGTTTTGTATTACCTACATGGTAAGCCATTTCATCTGCAGGAATATCAACAATAATACTGCCATCTAAATCAATAATCTCATGTGCTGATCCATAAAGGCTTTTCCCTAATTTTCTATTTTCAAAGAAATTTCTATTAGCTGCAGCTGTGGAAAGTGGATTCGCAACCCAATGGATTACAATCCCTTTCACTTTTTTCAGCTTGATTCCTGGCCGTGAAAATTCATTTACAGTAAGTAAGTTTTCTATTACTTTATACTTTTGACTCATTGTCTATTGTTTTAACCTCCTGAGGTTCTTCATAGTCCTTCATAAGGTCCTTGTTCTTTTTCTTTGTAAATAGTAAAAGCCAGCGCAAATCTGCACCAGCTTCAATTAAATTTTCTACATTGCTCTGAAATTCTCTCATAAACATTACCGAGTAAACGAAGCTGCCAAGCAGTATTCCAGCTTCTTTTATATATATAACCCTGTAACTTAATCCTGTTAATATACTAATAGTTAGATATGATACTATCTTTACTTCTGTACCCTTCCAAAGAGTTTTACTAAAGAGTTTTCCTGCTTCTACTGCTTTTCTATATCCACCATTTTTTTTGATAATGGAATATATTTTTGTAAATATATCTATCGTAGCTGCAGCCAACACCGCCAGTAAAGATAAATAATATACTCTATCTGGAAAACATACATAACAGAAAAATGATAGAATTGCTCCCCAAAAAGGTTTCATCCCTGAAAAAGCTTTTTCAATATATTCTAACATCACTCACCTCTTTTAATTATTTACAATAAAAAAGAGCCCTTCAGCCCTACAAACACCACCGTAATTCTCACCGCATTCACCCTCCACAATGCACAAATGTAATTAAAATGTAAACACAAAGAGGCAGCCAAATCAGCCGCCTCATCAATTTATTATCTTTAAATTTAAATGCAATTAAGCAAAATGCAACTGTAGCAGTAATTTTAAATAAGATAAATAGGATAGGATTTACAGCCCAGAGGCAACTCATTACAGGATTAGCTTCCATGTAAGGATTAGCGCCTATCCATTTTAAAGTGCAATGTAAGTCAAAAAGGCTCATAAGCCCTATTGTAGCTATAATATAATCCATTACATATTACCCCAGATTTCAATCTCTCTATATCGCCTAATAGACCTTACTTCTAATACAAATCTTATCCTAGACGTTTCCACTACCTCAAACTCATGAGTTATCTCCAAGTCAGCATTGCTGTCAACTTCGACTATCTCTACCCAAAAAGCGCCATTCCAATATTCTATCCTATAATACTCAGGGATAAAAAGTACTGCTTCTGGATCATCAGCTCCAACCCACATATTAATTTTGTCTATTAAACAACTTTGACCAAATCTAAATTCGATGTATGGACTTTCATCACTGATAGCATGTTGCCAAGCGTCACCACCTGAGGTATCATCCTCAGTATTATACTTTCTGCCATCCACCATTACTTTAGGAGGCAGCCAAGCTTTACGGGTTGATGAAGTTATCAATTGTGCAATCGGTGCAAGATTTACATACTCCTCAGTGTCAATGTCATTCCAGCCAACATTAGATTTTTGGCCCATGCTTCCAGTAGCAATCTTAGCAATATAGTCTGATAACCTACCTTTTCCTACAGTTCCACCAGAGTCAACTGCGAAATCAGTATAAAAACCGCCTTTGCCAAAATTGTGAGTAATTTCGGTAATCAGTCCTAGACTATTATTGCCTTTTTCGCTAACAATAACCGCCTCATCGCCACACTGCAAGTACGGTCTAAAGGGACCTGTGAAACTCTCTAGCTTTCCTACACCCTCTAACCTTAGTGCCAGCTCATTAGCGTAAGCTTCCAGGTCTGATTGTTTTAGACCTTCTGAAACTTGAACATATAAAGTCTTTTTAGCTTGCAAGTTCCACGACTGGAAACTTGCCACATCTCTAAAAACTGCCTTGCCGTAATTTTCGGTATGGACACATACTCTATTGTATGCCTCTGCATCGTCCATTGTTTTTTGCCTTGAGAAAATATCCTTGACCCTGTAGAAAGTATAAACACCGCTTGCATCAAAACCAGCATAATCAGAGCTGCCAATTACAATAGTACCATCGACAAGCTCTCTTATCTTCCACTGTGGTAACACTTCAAGCATTGTCTCAGCAGCTTTGAATGGTGTAGTATTTGGCGAAAAATTAAACCATCCTTCAACAGCCGCATTTTCAACCGTATACTGATTTCTATTCAAACCTGATTGCTCCAATAATGCTTTAAGATGATCACTGACAAGCCCATACCAAAATTCGTTATTTTCGTCAATAGTCTGGTCCTTTAGAACTTTACCAATGCTGTTCCTGCCGTCAACACTTGCCGTCTCTGACAAAAGTGTGAAGTTACCTCTATCCACATAGAAAGTACCCATCTCATACTCTTCGACTTCTTGACCTGCGCCAAATGTAAATATAACCTTAGCACCGGGACTAATCAAAGACTGTTCTTCATCAATAGCAACATTTCCTTCATAATCAGGGTTAGGGCTTTTAGGATTTTCTAAGATGAGACTAAATGACGATATAGGATTATCAACAGAATGCTTTATGCTTCCTGAATTCAGATATTCCGACAAATCAAACTGATATTCGTATATAACAAGTTTATGAGTGCTGCCAGTTAAATAGCTTCCAACAGCCCCAAAACCGCCCATGTTGTCAATTCTGAAATAGCTTATATTATCGTCTTGGGATATATCAACATCGTTGATAAATTTCCTGTCATCCCACTCCCCATTATCTGTGATAGTATAAGTTGACCTCATCCGTCCGTCTTTAATATAAAGTAAATTCGCTTCATTATCCCACAAATGAATCAAATCAGCCCAGTTCCCAGTGCCTACTGTTTGAGAGTGCTCAAATACTAATTCCATAACATCACTCCTCTGTTGGAGTTTCCTCTATCTCTTCTACTACTATTTCACCATTATTATCATTCATTTTGCCACATTTCATGCATTTGATTTGTAGATATATACTTCGAAAAAGGTAAGAATTTCCACACTCACAATCAATCTGACCTTTTCTCATTATCTCATCCATAATTAAGCACCCTCCCCAAATTGAATTGCAAAATTTATATCTAAAACATGGTCAGCATCCTTTGGAATATAATCAACCCACCAATACCCCGTTATTACAGCATTAGATGCTGGAGCATTAGTAAATGTTACACTGGTTTCTGCTACTGCGTTAGATAATGTATAATCAACATCTTTAGTTTTTAATGCACCATCAACATAGATTTTATACTCTTTTGTAGTATTTATATCGCTCCACGGCAAATTAAATTTATTAGTACTTCCATCTCCAATACCTATGCTTTTGCCTTCAAAATGATATCCTGCCCATAAGCTGTTAGGCATTAATATTCTAAACAATCCACACCAATAAGACGACATGAAAGAAATCAATGAAATCGACCACACCTTTCCATTGCCCTCATTTGCCTGAAATCTAATTCTAGGCACGCTGTTTTTCTTATTAACGGCATCTTGCACCGTAAATGCAAAATTTTTTTTGTTACTAATACTCCCAGTATTATATAAATTTGATTGGTTTGTTGCTGTTTTGTCGCTAAACAAATGACATTCAAGATAAGGAGAAGAACTTACATGTGCATAAGTCAAATAAGACATACCACTACCTAATAATTTATGTAACAGTGCATTACCCTCTGGTGGTATTGTAAGTAGTATTCCATCTGGTAAAGTAACAGTAGCATAAACCGTTGAATATATAGTAATTTCTTGTGTGTCAGTTTTAGGACCTATTGTAATTAAATTGCCTTCTGCATCTTTAATCAATGCATGAGTTAATAATATATCTGCATAGTATGTAACTAACCCAACCTCAGTTATGGTTTCACCTACATGTTCTTCAGGATTTATTATTATTTTACTTTTACACCAACTAGGAGTTGGGCTTTGATTATGAACAAATTCAACTACGGTTTTATTTTTTACACCTAATTGATTAAATAAAGTTGTCCTTGTAGCAGAAGGAGTTCCTGTACCCTTTCCATATGCCATCCTTGAATAAGCATATGTATAGGTTGGAGCACTGGTATTATTCATAAGCCAGTTAAACATACTGTCAAGGACTATATTTTCAGCTTGACCTATATGTACTATTTTTCCTGTTTTTATATCTTTTACTTCTATGTCAAACCGATTATGTAGTTTTATTCCTACATTAATATCCATTAAATCACCTTCCTTTTTATACTGGTGAATCATCAACATTCCATAACTGAATGGATGTATTCACATATGCTGTTAAATATTCTTTTTGATTACTTATACTTATAAATTCTATTGTTTTCAATGATATTGTCGTAGTGACACCTGCTGTTAGATACTCAATCTCATAACCGTCTTGAGGAGGTAAATATCCCTCATGTATCAATTCAAAAGAATCAAGTTCCAATTTGCAATAATCATCATCAACTACCCTGATGTTATTAATGTCACCAGTGTATGCGACTTTGATGTTGTAACTTGCATCCATTGTAGTTGTTAATGTCAACGTTAATACTTTTGTTGCTGAATTAAACGCTGCTGATGATACTTCATAGCTTACAACATCCGTATCGTTTGTAACCGTAAACCCGTCAGCATCAATATTGTATAAATCCGTATCAAATAGTATAGTCAATTCCGTTGTGCTTGGTCTATCGATGCTAATTGGAGTGATATCCAATTTATCTATTGGACATAAATAAGTTGTAGCATTTACATCAGCCGTCATGTATTCTTTTTGGCTAACTACATCAATAAATTCAAGTGGAATAAAATCTATATCAACGCTTACTTTTGCATATAAACTCTCAGGAGCAATACTCATGCCAGCCCAATTTCTCTCAGTAATAGCCATCAAATTGCCTGCTGCCTTTTCGGCTATAAACCCTACCCTGAAATCATTGCTTCTAAACAGCCTAACCCCCAAGCAACTACTTCCAAACAAAGTAACTTCTTTTTCAGTTTCCCAAATTATATTTACACCATCCGACTGCAGACAGTAGTTTCTGTAATAAACTTTGCCGTCGCTTTTTACATACGCTACTATTATACCTTGGTCATCCGTATGTCCTGCCTGTGCCGGTATCCATCCTCTCAAAGAGTCAAACTTAACTACATCTGTTGCAAGCTCATACGTAGTGCCGGTTTCCCAAATTCTTGCGTAGAGTTTGCCAGCCAAGTCAACCCAAAATATCCAAGGCACCTCATCAGTCTGCAATCCCCAAGTCTTTTTATAGTTCATGTACCATCTTCCGTCAATACAAATACTAACTGCCTTAGCAGGCCCCACATCAAATTGATACTTCCAATGCTCTTTCAGCTTGTCAGGATATTCTCTAAAAGATGTCTTAGCAATTCCGTTATCGATATGAATTCCATATATTCTGTCAGGTCTTCCGATTGGTTTCATTCGTCTTGCTGCTACAGCTACATCTGTTATTCCTTCTTTTTTCCTTATAGTTTCTATTGTAAAATACGAGCTGTCACGAATAGAACTCTTAGCCCTAGCAACAACCACGTTCATCTTAGGATTTGCATTATTCCAAACAGTCTGATTTTGCTCTTTAATTTTTGCTAATAAAATAGGATCTATATTCCTCATACAGATCCCTCCTCACTTATGTTTAATTGTATTTTAGCAGTATATAGTGTCTCTGATTTACTTAGCCGCCTGAGTAAAAACCTTGACCAATCAACTACATCGTCAAGCATTCCTATATAATACCTGTCATTTTCAATCAATCTTAACGGCTCTCCCTTACTTTCAGCCAAATTTATCAAATCAACTTGATTATAATTTGATAAAATTTCAA
>JBDKRJ010000011.1:0-59076 GCA_039683455.1 Rikenellaceae bacterium
TTTTTTGGACTATCGCTTGACAATCTCCGGAAAATAAGTATACTTATCCTTGCTTCAAGGTTGAACGTTGTTCTTTGAAAATAGTAATTAAATAGCAGGTCCACGTCTAATTCAGAAATTTGTTGTAAAGTTCAGGTTTGTTTTGAGAGTTTGATCCTGGCTCAGAACGAACGCTGGCGGCGTGCCTAACACATGCAAGTCGAGCGCGAAAGTTCCTTCGGGAATTAGTAGAGCGGCGGACGGGTGAGTAATACATAGGTAATCTACCTTCGAGCTTGGGATAACCCCGCGAAAGTGGGGCTAATACCGGATAAGACCACGCAATCATGTTGCGGGGTAAAAGGTGGCTTATTTTTTAAATGAGCTATCACTTGAGGATGAGCCTATGGCCTATCAGCTTGTTGGCGGGGTAAGAGCCCACCAAGGCTATGACGGGTAGCTGGTCTGAGAGGACGATCAGCCACACTGGGACTGAGACACGGCCCAGACTCCTACGGGAGGCAGCAGTGGGGAATATTGGGCAATGGGCGAAAGCCTGACCCAGCGACGCCGCGTGGGCGATGAAGGCCTTCGGGTTGTAAAGCCCTGTCATGCGGAAAGAACGACCCTGTGACGCATACTCACAGGGAGTGACGGTACCGCAGGAGGAAGCACCGGCTAACTCCGTGCCAGCAGCCGCGGTAATACGGAGGGTGCAAGCGTTATCCGGATTTATTGGGTTTAAAGGGTGCGTAGGCGGTTTTATAAGTCAGCGGTGAAATTTTTCAGCTTAACTGGAACAATGCCGTTGATACTGTAAAGCTGGAATATGGTTGCTGTGGGTGGAATGTGTGGTGTAGCGGTGAAATGCTTAGATATCACACAGAATATCGATTGCGAAGGCAGCTCACAAATCCATTATTGACGCTGATGCACGAAAGTGTGGGGATCAAACAGGATTAGATACCCTGGTAGTCCACACCGTAAACGATGATAACTCGCTGTCGGCGATAGACAGTCGGTAGCCAAGCGAAAGCGATAAGTTATCCACCTGGGGAGTACGACCGCAAGGTTGAAACTCAAAGGAATTGACGGGGGCCCGCACAAGCGGAGGAACATGTGGTTTAATTCGAAGATACGCGAGGAACCTTACCCGGGCTCGAACGGTGCAGTAATACATCAGAGATGTTGTAGCTAGCAATAGACTGTATCGAGGTGCTGCATGGTTGTCGTCAGCTCGTGCCGTGAGGTGTCGGCTTAAGTGCCATAACGAGCGCAACCCTTGTCGTTAGTTGCCATCAGGTAAAGCTGGGGACTCTAGCGAGACTGCCACCGTAAGGTGTGAGGAAGGGGGGGATGACGTCAAATCAGCACGGCCCTTACGTCCGGGGCGACACACGTGTTACAATGGCAGGTACAGAGGGGAGCTACCCAGCGATGGGATGCGAATCTCGAAAGCCTGTCTCAGTTCGGATCGGAGTCTGCAACTCGACTCCGTGAAGTTGGATTCGCTAGTAATCGCGCATCAGCCATGGCGCGGTGAATACGTTCCCGGGCCTTGTACACACCGCCCGTCAAGCCATGGAAGCTGGGGGTGCCTGAAGTTCGTGACCGCGAGGAGCGACCTAGGGCAAAACTGGTAACTGGGGCTAAGTCGTAACAAGGTAGCCGTACCGGAAGGTGTGGCTGGAACACCTCCTTTTTGGAGCTGTTACTAACTAGGAAGTTTCCTCTTCTTTTTACTCTTTTTGCTATCATTTAACCTATATAGTCCCGTAGCTCAGTTGGTTAGAGCACTACACTGATAATGTAGGGGTCAGCGGTTCAACTCCGCTCGGGACTACTATATGTAACCGGGGGATTAGCTCAGTTGGCTAGAGCACTTGCTTTGCAAGCAAGGGGTCAAGGGTTCGACTCCCTTATTCTCCACAAGAAGACTACTAAATTATTTAGTGGTCTTTTTTTGACGTGGCACGATAAGTGGTATTTGTCATATTTTCAAACCATTATAAAATTTTTCAATAAATTTTTGATCAAACGTCTCGGTTAATATGGTCTTTTATAGCAATATACCACTTATCGTGCCACGAGCCAGTTGACAGTTAAAAAGTGGTATCTTTGTATAAAGAGATAAAAAATGGAAGCTACGCAGGAACAGATGTTGAGTATATTGGAACTTATCCTACCCAAAGAGATATTGGAATATATTTAAATATGAAGGTATATGAAAAAATTAATGATGATTTGTATAATTATATTTATAATACTATCGGCATATTCATGCAAGAATGAGAGATTAATTAATGAATATTCAATTGGAGATATTACAGCTACGGCAAAAGAGATATCCTGGAAAGATTTGAATGCTGAGATTGAACACATACAGTTTGAGACTACGGAAAAGTCCCTGATAGCTGATATTATGGATCTGGTAATGACCGATGAATATATTTTTGTTTTGTCGTCAACACCAAAAGTTCTTCAGTTTGCCAGAGATGGTAAATTCATCAGGCAGATATCCATGCAGGGCAATGGTCCAGGGGAGCATCATAAGGTCTTCAGCATTTTTATCAACGAGCAGTCTCATAGACTCTATTTAGCTGAGCTATTCGGGAGGATTCTTGAATTTGATTTTAATGGTGTATATAAAGGGATGCACAAGAAGGGAGATGCAATGAGCAGATTTATTTTTGACACTAATAATAATTTGCTGGAAAGTATTCAGGTTATTATGGGGAATGAGCAGGTAAAATTATATGTAATGAAAATGGACGGTGACACATTAGCAAGGTTTGAGAACCATGTGAAATATGAATTTACTCGCAGTTCTGTAGCCTCATCTTATGCCGATTATAAATCCATGTTCCGGCTCGGTGATAAGATAGTTTATCACCAGATTTCCACTGATACAGTCTTTACATATGATCCCCGCTCAGGCAAACTGGAGCCAAGATATTGTTTTAACAATCCTGGCGGACCTGAAGCTGATGATTTTACCAGATTTATGGAGAAGATGAAGGATCTTACTCTACTGTATGATATAGCAGAGGACAATAATTTCATATATGCCACAATAATAACACCGGGCTGGAAGAAGAGCCTTTACATGATAGATAAGAAGAGTGGTAAATATTATTTACTCAAATTGGTCATTTCTGATGATCCTGAAAAAAACTTTTCCCCCAAATGGCAACATGACAGGCAGTTGATAGACTTTGTGAACAAATCTGATGATGCAAATCCGAAACTAGTTGTCGTTAAAATTTTGGGGGATCATATTAAAACATAGGTAGAGAAGTAGATTTTACGCATATATTTTGAATAGCCTGTTGAGGAAAAACTTTATCTTCCTGTAGCTTGAAGATATCTTGTCAGCTTCTGTTTATACTCGGTGCAGGCATCGGAATACTGGTCTTTGCTCTGCTGAAACAGAGTCTGTGCATCCAGCAAATCACTTATCGAAGTAGTCCCTGCTTTGTAACAATTCTCGTTTAAACGCAAATTTTCGGTGGCAGAGGAGATAGATTTTTCCGCCAACATAATCTGTTTATACGACTCTTGCAACTCGTTCCACCGCTGCTGAATATCTACAGTCAAAAATTCTATGGTATTCTGCCTGTTATTCTCTGCTTGTTGTTGTTTGAATTTCTCTCGTTTAATCGAGTGAGAGCCTCCCCACCACGAAGATATAGGCACGGAAACGCTTGCAAACACAACCCCGAAATCAGTGTCTTTTTCCAGTAAATCGTGATACATATAACCGACTCCCACTCCAAGTGTCGGTAGATTTTTACCTACTGTCATCTGTTTTTGCAATTTACTTGCCTGTACACTCTTATCTAACAATTGGACCTCAGTGCGGCGATATACAGCCTCTTCGGCACTGATATAATATACCTCAGGGGATTGCAGGTCACCGAAGCCGTCGAAAGCAATTTCAAAATCCGTTGTTTCGGCTCCTATATGTTGGCGTAATAACATTTGAGAAATACTAAGTCCATTCTCGATTTTAAGACGATTGCTGGCGACATTTTGCTGTTGCAACTCTATACGAAGAAGATCATTACGAGTAGTGATACCAGCTTTTACGGCCATATCTACATCTTTTGCTATTTGGTTTAATTGTGCCTCTACTGTCGCAATAGTCTTCAGCTTTTCTTTAAGAGAAACTATCTGCCAGAAATATTTTTCGGTGATTTCTATAACTTCATTTTCAGATAATTGCAATTTGTATTTACTTACATCCTGCCCCAACCGAGCCAATTTGTTTCCTGTGATAATTTGCCCTCCTGCAAAAATTGGCTGCAGGGCAGTAATTCCTGCTATTTTACCATTTTTCAGCAACGACATTGGTAACGGCTGAGGCATGTTAGGTAGCATCAAATCCATTTGTGCCATACCTTCACTAGCTTCAAAAGTCATTCCAGTAGCACTCACAGAAGGAAAGTAATTGGTGAATGCCTCCTTGCGTGTTTGAGAAGCTATCTCAATATCCAGACGGCTGTTTTTAATACTATTGTTATTTTCCAGCGCCATACTCTTACACTGCTCTAGCGAGTAGGCTTTCTGGGCAAAGAGATTTATCGGTAGGAAGCAGCTCACGAAAAAAAACGCTGCAACTATTTTTATTCTATTCATATCATTCCGTTATTTAGATGATTGAGCTATTTTATTTTTTTCTGAGTATTTGAATATAAGCCAGTAGGCTACCGGAAGTAGAGTGATGATAAACATCATTGAGATAAGTGTTCCGAAGAAAACTACGGTTCCCATAGGAGACCACAAGGTGCTACCCTCCAATATCATCGGCACTACACCCATTGATGCTGCCGCCGAAGTGAGGAATATCGGACGCATTCTGCGTTTTGCCGACTCCAAAGCCGCTTCATAGACACTTTTACCTCTCTTCTGTCGTAGCTCCTCGGCATAATCGATCATAATGATTCCGTTCCTGACTATAATACCCATAAGAGCTATTATTCCGAGAATACCCGTAAAACTTATGTCAACTCCCATAACCCAGATACCGAATGCTGCACCTGGTAGGCACAGAGAGATTGACGAGAGTATTAGCAGTGCTAAATTAACCCTTTTGAAGTGGAAAAGCAGGATAAAGAAGATTATTCCTACTGCTATTATCAAAGCCAGGATTATTTGCGGAAATATTTCGCTGTCAAACTCCTCCGCACCACCGTAAGTAAGTTCGATACCTTTGTGTAGTGTAATACCTTTGATTGCCTTTTTAACTTTGGTAGTAGCTGCCGCAACATTTACACCGCGTTTCACCTCAGCGAGTATGGAAATTGTTGGGATTCCATTACGATGGACAACCTGCCCTTCTGTCCAATTAGGTTCAATATCAGCTATCTGACGAAGAGGAACGGAAACCACACCTCCCCAGGCAGCAATATATTCATTTGAGATGTCATTAAAGTTTGGCTCTTTGTCACGTTCTGTTTTAAGAACGGCACTTAGAGGATAATCGCCCTCCCACAGAGTGGTCAAAGGTACTCCACTGCCAAAACGCATTGCCATATTAACCGACACAAGCGTTTTGTTGATTCCCAGTCTGTTTATCTCATCTTCTTTAAGCCTGATTGTCACGCCAGGAGTCTGATCCTGGAAGTTGGTACGTACCAGTGACAGTTCACTCATATTCCGCATACGACTCATCATCTGTTCGGCAACAGATTTTAACTCCTGCTGATCATATCCACTCAAACGTATTTCGATAGGAATATTTGCCTCACTGTACTCCATCTGTTTGAAACGCACCCTTGCATTTGAAAAATAATTAGCATAACAATCGGCGTATTCGTCGAGCATCTGTTCGGTGGCCTTGTTGCTCTTGGTGTTCACTATTAATTGTGCAAAATTTATCCCAGGCAATTGAGGGGCATAAGTCGTGTGGAAACGAGGCGACCCTTCTCCTATGAACGAAGTTACAGAGACCACTCTCTCATCTCTTCTCAAAATAATTTCGAGAGAGTCGGCAATTTTTGCGGTTTGCTCAATAGCATTACCATTCGGAAGGTAAATTTCCACCGCAAACTGATTACGTTGTGCAAGAGGCATTAGCCGCTTTGGCATAGTTACAAACATCAGAATTCCCACTATGACCGAAATAAAACCAATGACGAGGGTCGTTTTCGGATAAGAGAAACATTTTTCAATAAGCCAATCATATGAATTTTGCATAATGTCTAAGAAACTCTTGTGCTTCTTGTCTGTACTCTTTTTTAACCCACTTCGAATGAAATAATATTGCAGAAACGGCACTAATAAAGTGGCTACGGCTAACGATACCGCGAGAATAATTGTGACTGCTGTTGGAAAAAATTTTGCGAAATCGTTAATTATCCCCGTTGTAGTAAATAGAAATGGGAAGAAGGTTATACTAATGGCAAATGTCGCATCAAGTATTGACCGGAAAAATTCCTTAGTACTGGCAATGGCCGCATGCCAGCGTGAAACACCCTCGTTAAGTTTCTCAATATAGCAGTCGATAATTACGATTGAGTTATCGACAATCATTCCAAGCGTGACGATAAGTGCTGCGAGTGTTACCGTATTCAATTCGATACCTATGGCGTAGAATATTCCAATAGATATAAATATGGTAATTGGAATGGTAGCGGCAGCAACTGACGCTACCCGCAGGGGCATAAGTGCCATAATAACCAGCATGACCACCAACATGGCAATCAGTAACTCTTTGAGAAATCCAGCCACCGAATCGCCTACCACCTGCGACTGGTCTGTAATACGAAATATGGCAACATCATCGGGCAGCTCCTTCTGATATTCAGTAAGCACTTCGGTTACATCTTTACCCATTTGGACAATATTATTGCCTTCTCGCATCTCCATTGAAAGGAGTATGCATTTCTTGCCATTGTTTTTGATGTAAGAATCTGGATCGGGGTACTCTCTTACGATACGAGCAACATCTTTGAGTCGAATAACATCTCCGGACGGGTCGGAGTAGATAATTTGCTCTGCTATGTCACGTTCGGTGTTGTACACTCCTGTAATATGGATAGGAGCTACAAACTCGGAATTATCTATAGCACCACTCATCGTGGTGAACCCTTGCGAGAAGAGATTCATAGCAAGGGTCGTACTGCCGATAGCGTAAGCCGATAATTTTTTTTGGTCTACATAGATGCTTATTTGTTCGTTTTGCAATCCGAAACGGCGCAGATTAGCTACGGCATCTATACGTCTTAGCCGGTCTTCCAGCTCATTGAGATAATTTTCCAACTCTCTATAAGTCTTTTGTTCCGACTCCAAAGTTATGAGCAGAGCAGAAGTATCGCCGAAATCGTCATTGGCAATCAAAGCCAATACGCCCGACGGAAGTTTACTTTTGAATTCCGATAAGCGGAGTTTGAACTTTGCCCAAAACTCATCTTTATTCTTCACATTGTCGTTCAACTCAACCATTACGAACACCATACCGTTTTTCGTTTGGGATACCGTTTTTCGTTTCTTGACCTCTTTAAAACTGAAAATAAAGTCTTCTAAAGGTTTTGTCAACTGCTCCTCCACCTCAGTCGTTGTAGCCCCCGGATAGACACCTACAACCATTCCTTGCCGAATGGTAAACACAGGAAACTCCTGCTTGGGCATCATAAATAGCGCATAACATCCAAATAAGACCATTACTGATACGATCAGAATGACTATTTGTCTATGTCGCATAGCCAACTCTATAATACTTTTTTGTTTTTTCATTGTACTTCAACTTTCATTCTTTCACTTACTTTCTGATTGCCTTCAACGATAACCTTGTCTCCGGGCGATAGCCCCGATGTAACGATAACTCCGCCACCTGTCAATCCGCCAACTGTTATCTCTCTTTGAGCTGCGACTCCATTATCTATTACCCAGACGAAGTGTCCGCTACGATACTTAATCTGCACAGCCTTATTGGGAATAACTATTTGTGATGCACCTTTGCCTTTGGTTATATAGACATTACACACCATACCGGGCATAAGCTCTCCATTCGGATTGGCAAGTCTGATTTTTACCTTATAAGTGTGCGACAGAAGATTGGCAATAACCCCTCTCTCAGTAACCTTGCCCTCGAAAACCTTACCTCCGAGAGCTGCAACATTAATCTTCACCGCATCGCCCTTTTGTGTAGAGGATATCTCATTCTCGGGTACCGCTATGTTAACATCCACATTATCGATTTTGACTAGTTTAAATGCAGGCACTCCCGGCAGCACATTAACGCCCGCCTCTATATTCCGTTGTGAAATTACACCGCTGAACGGTGCCCGGAGCTCGATATTTTCCAGGTTTCTCATGGCTATCTGCTTCATGCTTAAAGCCTGCTGCAAGGAGCTTTGCACTTCCACCCATTTGATTTCTGGTAAACTGCCGTTGTCGTACAACAATTTCAGACGAGCAGAAGCATCTTTAGCCTGATTGAGTGTGGAGAGGGCTGCATCGTAAGCGCTTTGCAGAGTGGTCTTGTCCAATACTGCCAACAACTCGCCCTTAGAGACTCTTGACCCTTCATCTACCAAAACACGTTCAACACTCCCCGGCAGAGAGAAAGTGAGCGATGAAGCGGAAGATTCCTCAACGACTCCCACATAATTATTATCGGAATATACATCGGTTGCACAAACCGAAATAGCTTTTACAGGGATTGCTCCTATATCGGAGGTTGTATCCTTCTTTGAATAACAACTATTAATACTCAGCACATATATGACAATCGTCATATATTGCATTAGTCTAATCGCTTTATGTCTCATTTTCATTACTTTTTTAATTTCGTACAAAATTAAACAAAAAAAGAGTATTAAAAAGGTATAGTTTTCGGATATATTGTTCTAAAAGTCGAAAATACGGCTAATTTCACCAATCATTAGGTTTTTATTTTTATTTTTAAAGTTTAAAAGTAGTATTTTATGTATAAAAAGGAACTTAACAGCATCTCGATTGCACGATTCAAACAGATGCTAAATTCCAGTAATGGAATAGAAAATGATTTTATTATACATATAGGTACAAACCTCGAAGGATTAAATGTTTTTCAATACCCCTGTCGCTTGGATGCAGTGGCATTTGCCATATGTACAAAAGGAGAAGTAACAACGACCATCAATCTTCAGGAGTATAAAATAACTCAGGGTATGATGATAATAAACTCTCCGCAAAATATCATACAAGTTAATCATAACAAAAAAGAGGTGGAAGTAAAGATTATAATTGTGTCGAGCTCCTTTATGAACGAAATAAATACAAAAAGCATAATACCTCTGTATGTGCTCGTTCAAAAAAAAAACTGCATACAACTATCTATGGAGGAAGCTGTTACTATGAATGAGTTTTTCTGCCTGATACAGAAAATTATCGATACCGCTAATCCTCATAAAAGAGAGATGACACAAAATTTAATTTTGGCTATGATGTATTATCTAAGCGACATCATTCTAAAAAACAGTGATTTGAGTTCCGATACGGAGTTGCCGATAAAAACCAGAAAAGAGCAATTTTTTGAAAAATTTATAAGCTTGCTGTCATCATACCATAAGACCGAACGCACCGTTGGCTTCTATGCCAATAAGCTTAATATTACACCTAAATATTTTTCGGCAATAATCAAAGAGATGAGTGGCAAATCGGCTGCAGAATGGATTGATAATTATGTCGTTCTCGAAGCCAAGGCACTCCTGAAGTTCTCAGGTATGAGTATCCAGGATATTGCTTACTATTTAAATTTCTCCACACAATCCTCTTTTGGCAAGTACTTCAAACACAAAACGGGAATATCACCAAGTAACTATAAACAGAGCTGACGGTTCTATACTATCCCGAGCATTCTCTTAATTGGCAACCAGGCTTTTTCTCTCATTTCTTTTGGAACTTTTATCTCAAATTGTTCTGTCTGCAAAGAGTGTAATACTTTTTCCAAGGTCACCTTTTTCATGTTCCTGCAGAGTGCATTGGTCTGTATAGGAATAAATTCCTTGCCTGGATTGTTCTTTAACATCTCGTGAATAACTCCGGCTTCTGTTACTATAATAAACTGATTTTTGGGAGAAATGTTTACATGTTTAATCATTCCTGAGGTTGAATAAAAATATGCCTGATGCATATTGTGAATAGCAAGGTCATTTGAGCATTTGCTTTCCGGATGTATAAGTATGTCTGCATCGGGATATTCAAGACTTTTGTCAATAACCATTTTTGTGTCGAACCTGTTGTGTACACAGCAGTCTCCTTCCCAGATTTCTATATCTCTGCCTGTCTTTATTCTTATAAAATTGCCCAGGTTTTTGTCTGGTACAAACAGTATCTTTTTCTCCATGGGAATACTCATAACTACTTTGAGAGCATTGGAAGAGGTGCAGCAGATATCGGAATACGCTTTTATTTCTGCGGTAGTGTTGACATAAGAAACTACTACTCCATCGGGATTATTGTTTTTCCATTCAATTAACTCTTCCCGTTCGATACTATCTGCCAACGAGCATCCTGCGCTGTTGTCCGGTACCAGAACTTTTTTGCCAGGAGATATTATTGAGGTTGTCTCTGCCATGAAATTCACACCGCAAAAAAGAATTATGTCTGCTTCCGTTTTTGCGGCAGCATGCGACAACCCTAATGAATCCCCAATATAGTCAGCAATGTCCTGTACTTCCGGGTTTACATAAAAGTGAGCCAGAATTACTGCGTTCTTCTCCTTTTTCAGCCTCTGGATTGCTGTTATAAGCTCTCTTTTTTGCATATCGGTACGGTTTAATTTTGAAGAACTATGCTCATACTGATATCCAGTGCAGTAACTGAGTGAGTCAATGCGCCGGCACTTATATAATTGACCCCTGTGGAAGCGACTTCTTTTATCCTGGAAAGTGTCATATTTCCGGAGGCTTCTGTCTCCGCTTTCCCATCAATCATTTTTACAGCGTCGGTCATTGTCTGGTTACTCATGTTGTCGAGCATGATAACTTCTGCTCCGGTTTTAAGAGCCTCCTGTACTTCATCCAGATTTGTAACCTCCACCTCAATACGGATTCCTGCAGGAATATTTGCCCTTACCTGTTTTACTGCATTTGTTATTCCTCCGGCAACTTTGATATGGTTATCTTTGATTAATGCGAGGTCGTAGAGTCCCATACGGTGATTTGTTCCTCCTCCGGCCTTTACGGCCATTTTGTCGAGTATTCTCATCCCGGGTGCAGTTTTGCGGGTATCAAGCAACTTTGTGTGAGAGCCCTCCAGTTCCTTTACATACAGTGCAGTCGCGGAAGCAATGCCCGACATTCTTTGCAGTATATTGAGTGCAGTACGTTCTGCCGTTAGCAGGCATCTGTAACTGCCCTCGATTTTAAGTATAACATCTCCCTTTTTTACCCTATCTCCCTCTTTTACACAAGGGGTCCAAAGAATATCCTTGTCAAGATATTCAAATACTTTTTTAGCTATGTCAAGTCCTGAAATTACGCCATCTGCCTTCATTGTCATTTTGGCAACAGCGCGCGATGTTGCCGGAATAAGTGCATTGGTGGTAATATCTCCATTGGCAATATCTTCTTCTATTGCTAATCTGATTATGCTGTTAATTAAAAAATCGTTTGACATGATAGTTAATTGAGATTTTTTATTATCGGGATAGTTCTTATATCTCTCCCTTGTTGTTGAATTATGTGAAAAATAAAAGACTCTTTTTCTGAAGAGTAGTCATCTCTGAAATGTCCGCCACGACTCTCTTTTCGGTAAATCGCAGATTTTATGATAAGTTCGGCTACTGTGATTAAATTATTACTTATTAAGTTGAAATACTCCCCCGGTTCTTTTCCCAGATTACTCTTCTCCTCCTCCAAAAGAGATAATCCTTTCAGTAGTAACTCTTCGTTTCTGATAATACCTGCATAACGGGTCATGATGTTTGCAACTCTCTCCTTAAGCAACAGATATTTCTCCGATTTGTTTTCGTCTATGTGATATAACGGAGAAAAACAGGGCTGGCAATATGTGGTTTTATCCATATTGGCTATCTCTACCGCGCGGTGCCCAAAGACCAGACACTCTATGAGCGAATTGGAAGCTAATCTGTTGGCTCCCATAATTCCTGTGGAGGCAAGTTCTCCGCAGACATAGAGGTTTTTAATATTTGTTCTGCCGTAGGTATCGGTTTTAACTCCACCTACCATATAATGAGCTGCCGGGGCAACAGGGATTTTATCTGTCATGTCTATACCTAACTGCCGGCACTTTTCAAAAATATTCGGGAATCTCTCCTTAATTCTTTTGGGATCGAGATGTTTTAAGGAGAGATGTACGTATTGATTTTCCTGCTGTGAGATCTGGCGGTAAATGGATTGTGCAACAATATCTCTGGGTGCAAGTTCTGCGTTTTCATGTATATTGATCATGAAGCGTTCCTCTTTTTGATTTATCAGATACGCCCCCTCTCCGCGGACAGCTTCACTTATCAAAAAAGACTTATCGGAAGATGTATAGATAGTTGTGGGATGAAACTGAATAAACTCCATATCTGCAATTTCGCAGTTTGCTGAGTAGGAGAGAGCAATTCCGTCTCCAATAGTAGTTTCAGGATTGGAGGTGCGTTTATAAATTGCCGAGGTTCCACCGAGGGCTAAGAATATATGTCTGCCAAAAAAGAGCTCTTCGCAATTTGTTTTAAGATTCCAGATTCTTATGCCATAACATATGCCGCTGTCCGTTAAAACTTCTATAGCAGAATGATTTTCAAATAATTCTATGTTCTTGCACGCAAGAACTTTTTCGATCATGAAATCTGTCATTTTCATTCCTGTAACATCGCCGCCTGCGTGCAGTATCCGTCTTTTATGATGCCCTCCCTCCAGTCCTAATGCAAAAGAGCCGTCAGACATGTCAAAATGCATTCCCTCCTCCACAAGTTCACGAATTCTTTCGGGACCTTCGGTTACCAGAATATTTACTGCTGAATAATCACATAAACCCCTGCCGGCAATAATGGTGTCTTCAAAATGGAAAGCGGGGGTATCATCGTCGTCTGTGACTGCTGCTATACCTCCTTGTGCAAAGTAGGAGTTGCTGTCACGAACCTTGGATTTTGTAATCAGGGCAACACTCCCGTAACGTGAAGCTCTAAAAGCCGCGTAAAGACCTGCAAGACCGCTCCCCACAATGACAAAATCGAAAGTCTGCATTATAAAAAAACTTTGTGAACTGCGAAAGTACGCTTTTCCCACCAATTTTAGCGGGGAGTTTTACTAATTTCTTTAAAAAATTGAATATCTTAGCGAACTAATAGTTAAACAGAGAAAATATGTCAAAATGTGTAAATTGCTTTGTTCCTTATGTGGATAAAGCACAAGTAGAACAAACGATTACAGGATTAAAAGAGATAGAACTGGTAGATAAAATTTATCTGATGGCTACGAACCCAAACGTAGAACAGTACTCTGGTTGTGAGGTAGTCCATATAGAATCGCTCAAATGCACTCCGGCTATAAAAAAAATAGCTGAGAGATCGGAATCTAAATACACTCTCATCTATACAAAGGAGTCAACTCTTGTTATGGGCATGTTTGCTCTGGAGAGAATGGTGAATCTTGCAAATGACACAGGTGCTGCAATGATTTATGCAGACCATTATCAGATAGTAGATGGCAAAAAGAGCATCAGTCCTGTAATCACATATCAGAAAGGCAGTCTGCGTGATGATTTTAATTTTGGATCGGTTCTTCTTTACAGGTCGGAAACTCTTAAGACGGCTGCGTCAGAAATGGGGACAAAGTATCTTTATGCAGGACTGTATGACCTCAGGCTAAGGGTGTCCCAAAAGGGAGAAATTGTGCATGTTAACGAATATTTGTACACAGAAATTGAACAAGATACCAGAAAATCAGGAGAGAAGATTTTTGATTATGTGGACCCTAAAAACCGTGGTGTCCAGATTGAGATGGAGGCTGCATGTACCGAACATTTGAAAGAAATAGGAGGATATCTTGAGCCAAAATTCAAACATATAGAATTTAACGAAGGCAACTTTGAGTTTGAGGCCTCTGTAATAATTCCTGTTTACAACAGAATCAGGACCATAGAAGATGCCATACACTCAGTACTGATTCAAAAGACAACATTTAAATTCAATCTGATAATTATTGACAACCACTCTTCTGACGGAACTTACGAAGCTATCGAAAAGTTTGCTGGTGATTCAAGACTGATTCATCTTGTTCCCCAGAGGACAGACTTGGGCATAGGAGGCTGCTGGAATGCCGGGGTTCACCACCCTAAGTGCGGGAAATTTGCAGTTCAGCTGGATAGTGACGATGTATATTCAGATGAGAATACTCTTCAGAAGGTTATAAATTCATTCTATGAACAAAACTGTGCAATGGTTGTGGGAACCTATATGATGACCAACTTTAAGATGGAGATGATTCCTCCGGGAATCATTGACCATAAGGAGTGGACTCCCGATAACGGCAGGAACAATGCGCTGAGAATCAATGGTCTGGGAGCTCCAAGAGCATTCTACACTCCGGTATTGAGAACCATAAAGGTGCCAAATACAAGTTATGGAGAGGATTATGCACTTGGACTAAACATCTCAAGAGAGTATCAGATAGGCAGGATTTACGACGTCCTTTACCATTGCCGTCGCTGGGAAGAGAACTCAGATGCCTCTCTTGATATTGTAAAGATGAATGCGAACAATACTTATAAAGACAGAATCAGAACATGGGAATTGCAGGCCAGGATTGCATTAAACAAATGAATTCACAAAACCTTTCTGAACTATTCCGTGAGCAGCTAAGTTCGTGGGAGTTGGCCCGTACGAATTATGAGGCTTTGAACAAGGTTGTAACCAAGGAGCTAATTGTAGATGGTTTTCCTTTTAAAGTACAGTTTAATCCTGCAAGAATTGTTTCATCATCTGCAAAAGTTGATGCCAAATCCATCCAGGAGAGAAAATGCTTTCTGTGCAAGGAGAACCGGCCTGCTGTACAAAAGGGTCTTGATTATATCAATAATTCAGAAACGGCTAATCCGTACACTATTCTTATAAACCCTTTTCCAATATTTCCAAAGCACTTGACTATACCGCTCCTTAAGCATCAGGATCAACTGATCTACAGTCGTTTTGATGCCATGCTCAACTTAGCAGAGGAGCTTCCACAGTTTACAATTTTTTATAATGGTCCAAAGTGCGGGGCATCTGCTCCGGATCATTTTCATTTTCAGGCGGGCAACAAAGGTTTTATGCCAATAGAAAAGGAGATGGATAAATTAAAAAAGAGCGAAATCTTCAAAAGCAATTTATCCACACTATATGAGGTAACATCCGGAATAAACGGGATGTTGCTTATGGAATCTAAATCCAAAGAGGAATCTATCGGCCTTTTTAATAAGATTTATCCGGTACTGGAGGTTAAGGATGGTGAAAGTGAACCTATGCTTAATATACTCTGCTGGTTTGAAAGGGGTATATGGACAACGGCTTTTTATATTAGGTCAAAGCATAGGCCATCTCACTACTTTGCAGAGGGAAGGGCAAATATTTTGCTTAGCCCTGCTTCCGTAGATCTTGGGGGTGTGTTTATTACACCACTGGAGAAAGATTTTGTAAAGATATCTGCAAGGGACATCAGCGATATCCTTAAAGAGGTTTGTATCTCTTTTAAAGATCTTCATTTTTTAGTAAAAAGAATTAAGGCAAAACTTTAGTTATTATGATTGAGCCAAAAGTAAGTGTAGGTATAATGTCAGACCACAGGATCGAGTTCACACTCTCCTCAGTTTTTATTTGTAGCGGCAAAGAGTGTTATGGAAGGCAGATTGTTAACTCTTCTCAGGGAAAGATAGAGTGGAACGGTCAGTCATACAGTGAAATTTTATTTGAGCCTGTCAATGTTTCCGAGGCTTCTTTCGAACTTTCCGGAGTTACCATCGGGATTAATTTTCACTGGGAGAGAAAAGAGAACCAGAGTTTTAAAGGTTCTCTCAAGCTTATCGTAGAAGGAGATAAGATAACAGCCATAAACCTTATTGGAGTAGAAGACTACCTGATATCTGTCATCTCTTCTGAGATGAGTGCAACCGCCTCTCTGGAACTTCTAAAAGCACATGCAGTAATATCAAGATCATGGCTCCTGGCGCAGATCCAAAAGAATAAAGAGCTTATTGAATCCCATGCAACATATAGCACAATGCACGAAACAGAAGATGAGCTGGTAAAGTGGTACGACAGAGAAGATCATACAAAATTTGACATATGTGCAGATGACCATTGCCAGAGATATCAGGGAACAACAAAGGCGTCAACAGAGATTGTCAGTCAGTCAGTCAGAGAGACATGGGGGCAACTGCTGATGTTTGACGGGAAGATTTGTGACGCTCGTTATTCCAAGAGCTGCGGTGGTGTGTTTGAGGAATTTCAAAACTGCTGGGAAGATATCAGATATCCTTACCTGGTTAAGGAGAGAGACAGCAAAACCAATACAGAGATACCTGATCTGACTATTGAAAAAAATGCACAGGAGTGGATACTCTCTTCTCCGGAAGCTTTCTGCAATACGTCAGACAAAAAGATCTTGTCTCAGGTTTTGAATAATTACGACCAGGAGACGGTAAATTTCTACCGCTGGAAAGTGGTATATTCACAAAGTGAACTATCTGCCTTGATTACACAAAGGTCAGGTGTCGATTATGGTGTTATAATGGATCTTATTCCGGTGGAGAGAGGAACCTCCGGGAGGCTTGTTAAATTGAAAATTGCAGGTAGCAAGAGAACACGGACAATAGGAAAAGAGCTGGAGATAAGGAGAACACTTTCAAAATCGCATCTTTACTCATCTGCTTTCATTGTTGAGAGAGAGATTGGGGAGAATGGTATTCCTGTGAAATTTATACTTAAGGGTGCCGGATGGGGACATGGAGTTGGTCTTTGTCAGATAGGGGCCGCTGTCATGGGAGAGGGAGGTTATAGATATGACCAGATACTTCTCCACTATTTCGTGGGTGCTTCTATTGAAAAATTGTATTAATCATTCCAAAAATATATATAATGAATAATAAAAAAAGATCGCCCTGGGCTTGGATTCCATCGCTGTATTTTGCTCAGGGGCTGCCATATGTGGCAGTAATGACTATTTCTGTAATAATGTACAAGAGGCTCGGTATTTCCAATACGGATATTGCCCTATACACCAGTTGGCTTTATCTGCCATGGGTAATTAAACCATTCTGGAGCCCTTTTATTGATCTTTTGAAAACAAAGCGTTGGTGGGTAGTGACAATGCAGTTGCTTGTAGGTGCTGGTTTAGCAGGCATAGCCTTTACGATACCTGCGGGCAACTTCTTTCAGTTGACACTGGCTGTCTTTTGGCTGGTAGCATTTAGCTCTGCAACTCACGACATTGCCGCAGATGGTTTCTATATGCTTGCGCTGGATACCCACGATCAGTCGATGTATGTTGGTATCAGGAGTACATTCTACAGAATTGCAACAATAACCGGACAAGGTATTTTAATAATTATCGCAGGTCTTCTTGAATCGTCAACAGGACTTAAACCGGCAGAAATTGTGGTGAACGCCGGACCACAATACAGCAATGCCATTACATTGCCTGTCGCAGACAGTGCTCTTTCTGACCCTTCTGCAACAACACAAACTGCAGATTATACTTTTGATGTTACACCGTCTTTGGTAAATCTCAGCACTAAAACAATTCCGGCAGATTCGGCTGCAATTTTAAAGGCATTTGCAGTTGAGCAAAATACTCGCAATGGATTTATTGCTGCCGAAAAATCGGAAAAGGTGCTTGCACAGAAATCCTGGTGGAGCAAAAATATATCTGATCCTCTCGGGGAATTCATTAAACGCAATTTTGGTGAAGAAAATGCAGGAAAAGAGGTTCATAAGCTCACCGGAAATTCTCATCTG
Source organism: Rikenellaceae bacterium (assembly GCA_039683455.1). Taxonomy (GTDB): domain Bacteria; phylum Bacteroidota; class Bacteroidia; order Bacteroidales; family UBA932; genus Bact-08. The sequence goes on from JBDKRJ010000011.1 coordinate 17,909, forward strand.
ATTAGGGTAAAACTGACAAAAGCTCCTGCAACAGGGGAGAAGATTGTTTTGAATACCTCATTAAAAAAGGGAGACAAAAGCATTTTTCTCGCTTACGGTGAGAGGATTGAATTTACATCTGAGAACTGGAATAAACCCGCTTATCTTCTTGTTCAGGTAGATCCAAAACTTAAAACAGAGGCTTCCTCAACATTTAAAGGTCTTTCAGGGAATATTTCATTTGCCTGGTCGATTACTTTTTTTATTCTGGCCGGATGCTTTTTGGCTCTTGCCCTTTATCATCGGTTTATCCTCCCAAGACCTGATACCGACAGACCAGCCAGAGAGGTTACACCAAAAACGATATTCAAAGAGTTCTTTGAAACATTTGCTTCATTCTTCAGGAAGAAGCAAGTCTGGATAGCTATTGCCTTTATGTTACTGTACCGGTTGCCGGAGGCACAACTGGTTAAACTGATCTCTCCATTCCTGCTAGATGCTAAAGAGGTTGGTGGTTTAGGGCTTACAACCGGTCAGGTAGGACTGGTTTATGGTACAATAGGTATTCTTGGGCTCACAGTTGGTGGAATTATCGGAGGCATTGTTGCAGCTAAAGGAGGCCTTAAAAAATGGCTGTGGCCTATGGCGTGGAGTATTTCACTGACTTGCGCGACATTTGTTTATTTAAGTGTATTCCAGCCAGATAGTCTGATTATTATTAATCTTTGTGTTTTCATAGAACAGTTTGGCTATGGCTTTGGATTTACTGCTTATATGTTGTACATGATTTACTTTGCAGTTGGAGAACACAAAACAGCACACTATGCAATCTGTACGGCATTTATGGCTCTGGGAATGATGTTGCCGGGAATGTCCGCAGGTTGGCTGCAGGAGTTGATCGGGTACCAGAATTTCTTTTACTGGGTAATGATCTGTTGCGCTGCAACTATTGCCGTTACTGCATTTATTAAGGTAGATGAAGGCTTTGGGAAAAAAGTTGAGGCTTAATTGATTATCAAAACTTATGAAAACAATTAAAATTGTTCTTATAGCTCTCCTCTGCTTATTTGCAGGTGTAGCTAATGCACAAATAATTAAAACGGGCATAGAAGTTCTTAAGGATCAGGATTTTAAAATCATAGAAGGGAAAAGGGTTGGGCTGATAACTAATCCCACAGGGTTTGACAATAATGTAAAATCTACTATAGATATTTTATTTGAGGCACCTAATGTAAATCTTGTTGCTCTTTTTGGTCCTGAGCATGGAGTAAGAGGCGATGCCCATGCAGGTGACAAAGTTGAAAATGTCAACGATGCTAAAACTGGTCTTCCTGTTTTCTCTCTTTACGGGAGTACTCGTAAGGCCACTCCGGAAATGTTAAAGGGAATTGATGTTCTGGTATATGATATTCAGGATATCGGGAGCAGATCCTTTACCTATATAAGCACTATGGGGCTTGCAATGGAGGCTGCTGCAGAAAATGATATTGAATTGGTGATTCTCGACAGACCAAACCCTCTTGGAGGATTAAAGGTTGAGGGAAATCTGGTTGAGGATGGTTTTATCTCCTTTGTGAGTCAGTTTAAAATTCCATATGTATATGGTTTAACATGTGGAGAGCTCGCTCTTCTTTTGAACGGAGAAAAGATGCTGGGAAAACAGTGTAAACTTACTGTTGTAAAAATGAAGGGTTGGAAACGAGGTATGACATTCGAGAAAACAGGTCTTCAATGGGTACCATCATCTCCTCACATTCCGCAGCCAATCACAGCTTTCTTCTATCCAATCTCCGGTATTCTGGGAGAGCTTGGTTATCTTTCAATAGGCGTTGGATACACAATCCCGTTCCAGATTTTTGCCGCTGACTGGATAAAAGCAGAGGCCTTGGCAGATAAGCTAAATGGATATAAACTTCCTGGAGTCTGCTTCAGACCTATGTATCTTAAACCATTCTATGCTGTTGGCGCAGGACAGGATTATCAAGGGGTTCAGGTCCATATAATAGATTATGATAAAGTTGCACTTTCCGATATCCAGTTTTATGTAATGCAGGCTCTTGCAGAACTTTATCCGGGCAAGGCGGTATTTAAAAACGGGAATGAGAAACGTTACAGAATGTTTGATCAGGTTGCCGGCAGCGATCAGATCAGGTTGCGTTTCTCGCAACGCCACAAATTTGAAGATATCAGGGACTACTGGTACAAAGATGTGGACAACTTTAAGAAGCTTTCCAAGAGGTACTATCTGTACAAATAGGTACATGGGGACGCATATTGTGTACCTTGCCTCCGGTAAGGTGCAGGATTCTCCGATGCGTGCACCAGATTTACCCACTTCGCGTGCTCACTTCGCTAAAAAATAGAAGCGGAAACCAAGAATATGCTATTTCAAATAGCTGCAGGTTTCCGCTTCCTGTTTTTTTGACGCTACGTTTACTAAGTGGGTGCCCAAATCTTCCATGCAAGCATCTCTAATTCCTCTTTATTACAGGAGTTTTCTTAGATTGATCCTGGAACCCATTTATATTGTTGTTTGATGCCTGGAATAGTTTGTCCAACATTAGGATAAAATTATCGAACGCTCTTTTGAAACTACTATTGGAAGCTATCTTCCCACTTTGATATCCTAATGCATTAAATTGATTGCCACTACCTGAAATTGTATCTTGATAAACAGTCTCTCCTTGTCGATAGTCATATATTGTAACATCATATTTAACGTGAGTTCGATATAAGATTAGAACAGGAGTAGTTGTTTATCAGGTTGATTTTCAACTTGCAATGTGGGTTTTTTGGAAAAGAAACAGTAAGTTGATAATCCGGCAATAAGATTTACCGATTCTATCAAAGCCCTTTTATGGCAATGTATCCGTTGATTCTTGCAAACTCTAAAGGGGGTTGAATCCACAAAGCTTATGCCTGTACATTTGCCAATAAGTACTTGCTGGATAAAAATAACCATGGGAAGAAGTACCTCTGTGATTGATATAGAAGTGCTTGAAACACTTGTATCCACTCAGATGGAAAAGTATCATGATAGTAATGATTTCTGCATCACTCATCCGGTTTGGTTTGTTCCTTTGCCTGCATGGGTATCAGCAGGTAAAACATTTGTTTGTAATGTGTTCATTGAAAAGTTTGCAGAAATCATCGGCCAAACAGTAAATTTCAGTAATTTTGTCATCGGTGAGCATAGCGTAAATGTTTAGTGTTTACGCTATTCACCAAATAATTATTGAGTTATATTTGTGAAAATATCTATTCCTTATTTCGAACTCACGTTAATGTTAGTGTATTGTTGTATCATTTTGTGTGTCCTGCAACATATCGGAGAGTTGTCTTCAGCAAAGAAGTGGATGAGACCTTGAAGGATATTTGTTTGTAAATAGAGAAAAGATACGATATTCATTTTTTGATTCAGTCTGTTCCTCGCAAAAGTGCGACATCGATAATAACAATGATAAAAAGCATAACAGGGAGAGAGATCTTTAAGGTTCACCCCGAAGTAAAGAAACATTTGTGGGGAGGAGAATTTTGGACAGATGGATATTTTGTAAACACGGTCAGCAAGATTGGAGATGAGACAAGCATCTCGAAATATGTCCGAGATCAGGGTCTTGAGAAGGAATATACAATTTTGCATAAGAGTAAACAGTTAGCGTTGTTTTAAAGATACCCCGCTGCTTGCGGCGGGGAGTTTCTGATGATTTAAATAGCTTTCTGAATTCATAAACGGATTTAGATTTTAAATTTTTAAGCAAAATATTTGCATAATAGTATCTAAATAGTTACTTTTGTGTTATTAATTTCAAAGAGATGAAATATTCAGAAATACACAAACTCATTAAGAAAAATGGATGGAAATATGTGTCAGCATCTGGTAGTCATTACTTTTATGAAAAAAATGGCATTAAATCTCCCCCAATTCCTTTTCATGGCACAAAAGAGATGGGAGAGGGCTTAAGAAAGAAAATAATTAAAGAAATGGGACTTGACTAAATTCCTGTTTTTACTACATGATACTTATAAAATTTAAAAATTACAAAATCGGTTATGAAAGAGTTAAAAATCTTAATTGAGAAAAGCTCTGATTATTATGATGCTTATGCTGAAAATTGTCCTGGGGTATATGGTGCTGGAGAAAGTGTTGCAGAAGCAAAAAAGAATGTACTTGAAGGCATAAGACTTTTAGTAGAGACACACAAAAAGGAAGAGCTTCCGGAAATTCTACAAGGGGAATATGAAATTATTTATAATTTTGATACCCAAAGTTTTCTGAATTATTATGACAAGATATTCAGTAAATCAGCATTGGAACGTTTAACAGGTATTAACCAAAAGCAGTTACATCATTATGCTAGTGGTATCGCAAAACCACGGAAAGAGCAAAGAAAGAAAATTGAAACTGCGTTACATCGACTTGGAGAAGAGTTATTGGCAGTCGGCTTATAAAAATAATTGAAAAATATTTGAATAGGCAGAAAAATGTTAGCCCATGTTGTCAGTGCTTCACATGTAGATATTCTATTTTATTATATAACAGGAATATGTCAAATTAAAGCAACAGCCTTCTAAGCTTTGTAGCCATTCACTAAGGATTACCTATTGCGTATCATAACACCTTGTATAGCTCGTAACGCAAATTGTGTTGATAAAATGGTCTGGATGTATTGCCAAAAGCTGTTCGGGAGTGAAATTTGGATGCCAACTTAACAACAAACAAAAATGAGATGAAAATTCATGTATTAGAGAAGTCCGAGTGTCTTGCTCCTGGCAAGCATGCAGGCTCCGATTATTCCACATTTATCGCCCAGCTTGGATATCTTAACTTTGGTGTCTTTGCTCACCAGAATAAGTGAATATTTGTTTACTGCACTTTTAATAGGGAGCAGGATATAGTCTTTTGCGCTTGAAAGAGTTCCGCCGATAACAATCAGTTCCGGATTGAACAGATTTATCAGTCCGGAAATTGCTTTGCCGAGTTCATTGCCAACTGACTCTATAATTTCTATTGCCAGCACATCTTCCTTAAGAACTGCATCCATGATATCTTCCAGTGTAATTTGCTCTCCCCGGCTGTACTTGTTGGAAAGCATGGATACCCGCCCCTCCTTTAACCTCTCCATAAATATCCGGTGAACAGCAGAACCTGATGCTCCGGTCTCGAGGCACCCACGTTTACCACATCTGCAAATTATCTCATTGTCGAAAAAAGGGAAGTGTCCGTACTCTCCGGAAAAACCGGATTTGCCATAGTATAATTTGCCATCAATAATAATTCCGATTCCTAACCCCCAACTGGCATTGATAAATAGCATATTTCTGGGACTGTTGTTTTCGCCCAGCATGTATTCTCCATAGGTCATTGACCGAGAGTCATTCTCAATGAACACATTACAATCTATCCTCTCCTCTATAAGCATGGAGAGTGGTTTTTCGTCGAGGTAGTAAAAGCTGTAGCTGTAACCAGACTCTGAGTTAACCCGTCCGGAGATATTTACCCCCACTGCAAGAATTTTATCTTTGGAAATGGATAACTTGGTAATATAGGAATTAATGAGGGCACAAAGCTTGTCCAGAGATTGCATGGTGTTCTCCAGAATAAAGGCCTTGTGACCTTCGTATTCAATTAATTGTCCCTTAAAGGTTATTACCCCAAGGGCAATACTATCCTTTTTGATATCTACCCCGACAAAATAGCCGGCTTCCGGATTAAGTCCATACATGTTTGGTCTGCGGCCTCCGCTTGTACCTTGTTTGCCAAAGTCAAGAACAAATCCTTCGTTTATCAGCTCTCCAATCAACTTTGTAATTGTGGGGGCACTGATATTTAACTCCTTGCTCAGATCGGTAATGCTGTAATTCCCATTTACAACAAACAGCCTTATCAATTCCTTTTTTAAAGAGGCAGTTTTGTTGCCATCGTAGGATTGTTGTAAAAAAGAGGTGTTCATAATTGAAAATGGTTTATTCTCCTTACAAATGTATTACTAATTATTGGTTTTCGAAACCTTTGTCTGCATTTGCAAGTTTGTCGTACCAGTTGAATTTTAAAAATGTCATGGTGATTATTACTACTGCAAGGGTTATCCAGATTGCATTTGTTTTGTGGATGACAACATAGATTGGCAGTACTACCAATGACATCTGCCAGATAATGCCGACTACTACATTTGCCATGTCTCTGCCAAAATCTTTATTTGCTTCAAATTCGGGATTTTCTTTTACGACCTTTTCATAGACTGGTTTCCAAAATCCCCAGGGGCGGACATTTTTGTAGAACTTCATCAAAATCTCGTCGGTATCCGGTTTTGTTAACAGACAGCCTGCGAAACAACCGATAAAAGAAAAAAGAAGTATAACCGGGAAGAAATAGATATCTGTAAATTCAGGGAATACGACTAATTTTACAGTTGATGCAACAAGACCTGCAAGCATTCCCCAGAAATAGCCATAACCATTAAATCTCCACCATATCCATTTCAGAACGTTGGCGGCTGCATATCCTCCATATAAAGAGGAGGTAATCCAAAGTGTGAGCGAGTTCAGAGATTTTGCATAAAATCCGAAAGCCACACCTATTACAACCAAAAGAATTGATGCGAGATAACTAAAACGGACATAAGTTTTGGGAGCGGCATCGGGTTTAATATATTTTTTATAAAGATCATTTACAATATAAGCAGGTGCTGAGTTAACAAAGGCGGCCAGTGTACCTACAAATGCAGCAAGAAGTCCTGCAAGCAGCAAGCCCTTTAGTCCAATTGGAACAAATCTGGCGATTGCCACGGGGAGAATTGTCTCAAAGTCCATACCGGTACCTAATCCGGCCAGTTCCGGAGATAAATAGACAATCGAAAGAACTGCTAACCCTGAAACCATAAGATATCTCGGCGCAAAAAGCAGCAGGATTGTCAGCCCGCTCATCTTTGCAGCTTCTGAAGGTTTTTTGGTTGAGAGAATACGCTGCATGTCGTAACTTGGAACAGGACCGGCCAGACTGGCGAATATCCCTTTAAATACCATCATGAGAACCAGCGCCCCAAAGAGGTCATAACCATCTGAAGATATCTTCTGGTTAAGCGCAGGCATTAATCCATCCCAGTTCAAATTGAGATGCCATCCAAAAAAGAGATTATCCCACCCATGTGGAGTAAGTTGTGATATCTGTTCTCCGGTAACAGAGGTAAAGGCAATATAACCCACTATCAGACAAGATACTGTCATGATAGCAAATTGAAATATGTCTGCAGCCACTACGCTTAGCATACCCCCCGTTAATGTATATAATGTTGTTATCCCAATTATTATCAATGCGTAGGACTGAGCAGAGGTGAGGGTCATAAAACCTAAATCGCAGGTTAAATCCCAGGGTAGAATCTGTATGGCAAACTTGCCTATTCCTTCGAAAAAATACGCCATAAAACCAATTACACTGACTATTGCAAAGCATATTACTACAATATGGGAGAGTTTTCCACCTTTTCCACTGAATCGTGTTAAAATCCATTCTGCTCCTGTCATCACATTTGAACGTCTCATCCATATTGCAAGAAAGACCATTACAAATACCTGATTCCAGACCGGCCACAGCCAAGGCAACCAAACACTTTTAATACCATACACAAACAGGATGGCGACTGTCCACATGGTACCAGAAATATCGAACATGCCGGAGGCATTTGATAATCCCAGAAAATACCATTTAATTTTTTTCCCGCCAAGAAAGTATGAATCTATGTTTTTTGAAGCTCTTTTAGACAAATAGAAGCCGATGGCCAAAATTGTCAGGATATAGCAACAGATTACCAGGATGTCTATCCACGAAAGGCTCATAAAGTTTAAGTTTAATTTTATAACCCCGCAAAAATAATAAAATTTTCTATTGATGCAAAGATGGAAATAAATTTTAAAAATAGAGGGAGCCTATTTTAAATATTTTAAAAATAAAAAAGGACACATGGCCATGATCTGTTAAATAAAATACATATTGGCATAATATCCATATAATCAGATATAAATATGGGATTGCATCAAAATATGCATTATATATATTAGGTATGAAAAGCTGTTCATATTAAAGAATACAGACTTAATCCATATAAAGATTAGAAAAAATATTTAATAATTGTTGTATTTATAAAAAAATAATTTATTATGTTTGTGTTCGATTAAACTAAACATATTCAAGACTAAATTATGAAGCGGTTTTTATTCTTAATTACTCTCTTTACCATTACCGCCATTACTTATGGCCAGGAGAAACCAAAATATATGTGGTTCGATTGCGAGGCTAACTATGAAAGGCTAAGCAGTAAAGATTCAATAGTGTATTATCTGAATAAGGTAAAAAGTATTGGTTTTACAGATGTGGTAATTGATGTTAAATCAATAATGGGTGAGGTTCTTTTTAAAAGCAGGATTGCTCCGTATATGGGAGAGTGGGCAGGCTCGTACAGGAGCGAAGAGTTTGATATGCTCAAAATTTGTATTGAACAGGGGCACAAACTTGGTCTGAAGGTGTATGCATCTTTAAATGTTTTTGCGGGAGGCCACAACTTCTTTAACAGAGGAATCATTTATAAGCAACACCCAGATTGGCAGTCTCAAGTCTATTGGCAAGGGAAAATTATGCCAATCGGCCAAATGAAATGGAATTACAACGGAATGCTGAATCCGGCCAATCCGGAGGTACGTAAATACCAGCTTGAAATTCTAAAGGAGTGTGCAGAAAACTATAATAATCTTGACGGTATAATTCTCGATAGAATGCGTTTTGACAATGTCACTTCGGATTTTAGTCCTCAGTCAAAGGCTCAGTTTGAAGAATACTCCGGATTGAAACTGGAGAAATACCCGGAAGATATTCTTTACTGGGAAACTGTAAATGGCAAAATGGAATGGAAACCCGGGAAGTATTTTAACAAGTGGGCAGAGTGGCGTGCAATGATAATAAAGTCATTTGCAGAGGATGTTCATAAGGAACTTAAGAAAATAAACAAAAAAATTATAATTGGCGACTATACAGGAGCCTGGTACCCAACATATTATCAATTAGGTGTAAACTGGGCAAGCAAAAAATATGATCCGTCAAAAGAATTTGCATGGGCTACTCCTGAATACAAGAACTCGGGGTATGCAGATTTGCTGGATGTTTACATGACGGGTCTCTATTATACAAATGTAACAAAGGAAGATGTAGATAAATCTAACGAAGTAAAAGGAAAAAGAGGAGAAGACGCAATGGATAACAGCCGTAGTTACTGGTACTCAATAGAAGGAGGGTCAGAACTGGTAAAAGAGATTACATGCGGAGTCGTTCCGGTAGTCGGGTCAATCTTGGTTACACAATATGAAAATGATGTAATCCAGTTCAAAAGAGCTGTTTCACAGGCTTTGAAAAGTAATGAGGGTGTAATGATCTTTGATGTTTCTCATATAATTGATCGTAACTGGTGGTGTCAACTGGAAGATGCGATAAAAAATGAATTAACTATAAACTAAATTATTAATCTAAAGGTATTCTATGAAAAATGTATATTTAATTTTCAAGAATTTCCGAATTATGAGAGCCATGCTGCTCACATTATTCATGCTAGCTATCTGTGCATCCGGAGCGTATGCACAGGTGAGTGTTAGGGGAACAATTTCTGATCCCAAAGGAGATCCGATATCAGGGGCTATTGTTGTTGTAAAAAACACCAAAACCTACACATCTTCCAATATGGCCGGTGAGTATATTATTATAGCCAAAGATGGAGATGTATTGGAATTTTCCTTTTTGGGAATGATAACTCAGCAGATCCCGTATGTCGGCCAGGCAGTAATTAATGTTGTAATGAAAGAGGAAGTCTCTAAACTTGACGAAATTATTGTTGTAGGATACGGCACTCAGCAGAAGTCAAGTTTAACCGGTTCGATATCCCAGATAAAGGGTTCGGAACTCTTGAAGACTCCTGCAACAAACATCTCAAGTATACTTGGTGGTCGTGTGGCAGGTCTCTCTTCTGTACAGGAATCAGGACAACCGGGAGCTGACTTTGCGGGCCTCAGGATTCGTGGTTCGAGGGCAGGTATCACTTATATTGTAGATGGCATGCCCCGTTCGATAAACGAAATTGACCCGAGTGACATTGAATCGGTTTCTGTTCTTAAAGATGCTTCTTCTTCTGCAGTATATGGTCTTCAGAGTGCAGGGGGTGTTATAATTATTACTACAAAGAAGGGAAAAGTAGGTGCTGCCAGGATAAATTATAAGGGATCTTATGGAGTATCGCTGAATGCCAATTATCCTGAGTTTCTGAATGGTCCGGGATATGCCTACTGGTATAACAAAGCAAGTGTACTGGACGGAAATCAACCGGTCTTTACTCAGGATCAGGTAGATAAAATGAAAAATAGCGATCCTGATGACGGATGGGGTAATACAGACTGGATTGGTGAGACTTTTAAAACCGGTAGTACCAGACAACACAATATTACAATTGACGGGGGTAATGATCGTGTAAGGTACTTTATCTCTTTAGGCTATCTGGACCAGCAAGGTAATGTAAAAAACTTCAACTATAAAAGATATAACCTGCGTAGCAATGTCGATGCAAAAATTGCGAAGAACCTTAAAATGACCTTTGGAATAGCAGGTAATATAGGTGATACAAGAACACCCGGTTATGGTGCAGGGGGATCATCAGGAATCGGAGCTTCTGTTTCCTGGTTAAGTGTGGCGGAGCAAGCTGCTTTTGCACACCCTTATCTTCCAATGGAGATAAACGGAGTTCCTGTGGCAAGCAGAAATGCCTACAATAATGCAATTAACCCGATTGCAGCAGCAGAGTTATCCGGTAAGAACAAATCCGTTACTACTGCTATCCAAACAAATATCAGTTTACAATGGGATCTTCCATGGGTTAAAGGGTTGAATCTTAAATTTACAGGAGCTTACGACCACTCAGGGACTGTATCTAAAAATTTTAGCACACCTTACAATGTATTGCTCGAGACAATTCCAAGTTCTACGACTTCAGATATTTCTTATGCTCTCACCACAGATGCCCGTAATGCAACAGACAGATCTTTAGGCGAAGGGTACTCACAATGGAGCAGATTGGTTTCTCAATCGAGCATCAATTATGCAAACACTTTTGGAAAGCATAACGTAGATGCAATGCTTCTTATGGAGAGCAGAGATTACAAGAGCAACAAATTTGCTGCCTATGGAAAAGGTTTCTACTTTGCGGAGCTTCCTGAACTCGACATGGCCAGAGTTCCTGCCGACAACCCGATAAGTGGTTCAAGTGATGCGAACAGAAGTGTTGGCTTTGTTGGTCGTGTAAAGTATGACTATGACAACCGCTATCTGGCGGAATTTACAGGCCGTTATGATGGCTCATACAAATTCTCAGGAAATATCGGTGGCAAGCGATGGGGCTTCTTTCCGTCACTTTCACTGGGATGGCGTATTTCAAACGAAGAGTTCTTCCGAGACGCTGTTGATTTTATAGACAACCTTAAGATAAGAGCATCTGTGGGCGTTTTAGGATCTGATCCTGTTTCTCCTTACGCTTTTTTAAGCACAATGAACTTTATTGGTTCTGGCGGAAACCCTACTCCTCAGGTAGTTCTGAATGGTCAGCCACAGAATGCACTGATGACAACAGCTGTCGCTAATCCTTATCTTACATGGGAGAGAATGATTGCATATGACTTGGGCTTTGATGCCTCTATGTGGAATGGAAAGCTGGGAGTTGAATTTGATGTCTTCTACAACTATACTTACGATATTCTGGGGGCCCAGTCCAGTATGCCTGGTTCAATGGGTGGATACTACACCACTTATGTAAACAATAATAGCGTGGACTCAAAGGGTATTGATCTGATGTTAAGTCATGAAAATAAATTCGGAGATTTTTTCTATGGTGCGAAACTAAATCTTAGTTGGGCAAGAACCAGGTATATCAAATATCAGGACAGCCCTAATACTCCGGATTATGCAAAGAGTACAGGTAAATCACCATGGGCTATGGCCGGTCTCGTTGCAGACGGTCTGTTCCAGAGCGAAGAGGAGATTGATAACTCTCCATACATTGTTGGTGCAAGGCCTCGTCCGGGCGATATTAAGTACAAAGATCTTAATGGTGACGGTGTGATATCATATTCACAGGACCGTGCTTTGGTAGGTAAGACAAACAGACCAGAACTTACAGCAGGTCTGGATCTGCATGGCTCATGGAAGGGAATTGACTTTTCTACATTGTTTACTGCCGGTGCTATCTGTGAAATTTCGCTGACAGGTACATATTATAATTATAACGACGATAATACAATCTTTACAAAGCCTTTCAAAGCTGGTGCAAACGCTCCTGTATATCTTGTTGAACAAGCATGGAGACCGGACAATACAAATGGTTCATTTCCAAGGTTGTCCATTAATACTCCTAATACAAACAATGCTTATGCCTCTACATTCTGGTTCAGAGATGGTAAGTATCTTCGTATGAAATCTGCTCAGATAGGTTATACTTTACCAAAGAAATTGACAAATAGAATCAGTTGTGAAAATCTCAGGTTCTTCGTAGAAGGGACCAATTTGTTTACTCTCTCAGGCTTACCTGCAGGTATTGATCCTGAAAGACCCGGGGTGACAAATGGTTACTATCCTCAGCAAAGAACCTTCATGGGTGGACTAACAATTACTTTTTAATTATTATTATGATGAAAACGAAAATATTAATACTTACATTATTTGTCAGTATACTCGGGCTATCGGGGTGTAACGATTATCTGGACCTTACCCCAACCGATAAACTTTCCGATAAAGTAGTCTGGCAGAATACAGAATCTGTAGAATTATATGTAAATGGATTTTATCCATACATAGCTTCATATGGCAGCTTTGGTGCTGGTGACTCACAGGTTGGGTTAACAGAAGGACTTACTGAAACATTGAAATATGGTTCCATGACTCCGGGAACACATGTAGGATTTGCTAACATACTGGCATATGGGGATGGAGGAATTTCTGCTCCGACAGCATCATGGAACCTTGGAATGTGGGATGATCTTTATACAAGAATCCGCAGGGTAAATGAGTTTATTTATGGATTGAAAAAATTCGGTGATGCACTGGATGATGCCTCAAAAATTCGTTTTGAAGCTGAAGCACGTTTCTTTAGAGGATTTTTATATTTCCAGCTTATTAAAAGAAGTGGAGATGTTATCCTTTATGATGAGGATATGCTGGCGATAACAAAGAATAAAAATGTGAGCCCGGAAACTGAGGGGTGGAGTATGGTTGAGAAAGATCTGGCTTTTGCCGCTCATAATTTACCTAAAGCATGGCCTACAGTTAGCAGAGGAAGAGTTACCAAAGGAGCTGCATTTGCAATGCAGTCAAGAGCCATGTTATATGCAAAAAAATGGTCTGTGGCTAAAACTGCTGCTGATTCTGTAGTTGCACTTAATATCTATTCAATTCCAAATGCAACTACCGTTGCTGATTATAATAAATCATTCAGGTCGTTCAATGCTGGAAATACTGAATCTATACTAGAGTACAACTATCTTGTTGCCGGTCCTAACCATGGTTTTGACAAAATCTTTACCCCTGGAGGAGATGCTGCAGGTATTGGTGGTCGCGGAACTCCTACTCAGGAAATGGTTGAGTCGTATGAGAAGACAACAGGTGGATTCCCTGATTGGTCTCAATGGCACACAACAACCGGAACAACAGTAACTCCTCCTTACGCAGATCTGGAAGTGAGATTTCAGGCATCGGTACTTTACAACGGATCTAACTGGAAGGGTCGTAAGATCGAGCCATTTATTAATGGCGTAGACGGATGGGCATCATTTAAGGATGATCCAAATCCGTCAGGGAAAACAACCACAGGTTATTATTTAAGGAAGTTGGTTGATGAATCTCATACAGATCTTAACTCAGTACCAAGCACACAGACTTGGGTTGCAATTAGAATGGCTGAAGTATACTTGAATCGCGCAGAGGCAAGCTACATGCTTAATGACATGACAGGTGCAAATGCGGACGTAAGAAGAATCAGAGCCAGAGTCGGCCTTCCATATACAGATAAGAGCGGAGCAGACTTAATGACAGCTATCAGACAGGAGAGAAAAATAGAACTGGCCTATGAAGGACACCTATACTGGGATATGCGCCGCTGGCGTCTGGCACATATAGCCTATAACGGACCTGACAGCCGTGTCCACGGATTAAAGATTATAAAAGAGGGTGCAGTTACAACGTACATTTATGTGGATTGCGACAAACAAGATCGTTCATTCCCGGAAAAAATGTACAGAATCCCGATCCCAGAGACAGAATTATCGAATAACTCAGGCATTCAGCAATATTCTGAATGGAGATAACCAATAATAATATAGAATGATGAAAAATAAAATATTCTTATTTATAGCTCTGCTCATGGTAATGAGTGGATGTCATAAACCGGAAGAGCTTGTGCCGACTGAGGTGCGTCAGGCAATAAACAGTGTTTCTGCACAATTTGCTGAAGGTGATTATAAGACAGATGCGAATGCAAAGTTTACTGTCCAGGTTTCTGATCCTTCAAAAGAGGAGATAATGATTCCTGTTCCATGGAACTATCCGGAAGATACCGATAACCCTACTGAAATCACAAAGATGAGAATATCTGCTAATCTTGATGATAATTGTACAATTGAGCCAGGTTTAAGTACGATGGATCTGACAAAAAAGAACTACATAACAGTTACTAACTCCGACGGAACCAAAAAGGCTTATTACATAATTGGCGAGAGGAGGAAAAGTAATAAATGTGCGATCATAAATTTCACACTTGACACTCCTCTTTTGACTGGTGTAATAGATGAAGATAAAAAGGTTATCTCTCTTATCTCTGTGGATGCTCTTGGAACATCAGCAGCTACAATTGCGGTATCACCGCATGCAACAATAACACCGGATCCATCTGTAGCCCGCAGTTATGCCACTGATGTCATTTTTACTGTTACAGCGCAGGACGGAGTTACCAAGGCAACATATACTGTTAAAAAGACCATTCCTCCTAAGATTAACTACGGATTCCGCAAGGGTAGCGAAAATGAACTTTGGGCATATGATCTATCTATTAAATATGGTATTACAAATGCATCAGGAAAGAATTTCACACTTGCAGCAATGGGAAATAATCTGGTATTGAGCGATGGTTCTGCACAGTATTACTTTAACAGTACAACTGGTGAAAAATTTGGAACTATAACCGGAAGCAAAGACCTTGCTGGTGGAGCTATTACTTCAGATAAGGCCGGGAACATGCTTTTATGTAATGTGGCAGCTAAAAATGCAGTTCTTACCATATACAAAACCAATTCTGTTACACAAGCACCTGAACCATACATTACCTGGACTTACAACATCGGAGTTGGAGTTAAGATGGGGGCCAAAATTAATGTTCAGGGAAACCTTAATGGTAATGCTATAATTACTATCCCAACCTGGGCGTGGGCAAACCCGGCAACGCATGCTGAATTCATTCGCTGGGTCGTAACAAATGGAGTTGTAGGAAATCCGGAAGCAATTACTGTGACAAACGTCTCAAAATGGAGCTCTGGAAATGTGGATTTGGTGTACGCTACTGCTAATGTAAACGGCAATTATTTTGTAACAAGCTACAGCGGTAACAAATTGGATGCTGTTGATGGTGCAACAAACACACGCCTGGCACAACTTGGTACCTCTACATGGGGTGCAAACTCGAATTTTAACTGCATAGACGCAGTCGAGTTTAATAATGCAATATATGTGGCAGTATACGGAGGAATGCACTTTACCTATAGTCAGTGTCTGGGTTACATGTTTGACGTTACCACCCTTACACAGTTTACAGGTCTGCTAAATGATTCTCCTTCAAGAGTCCTTACAACAAATGAGTATAAATTTGGAACTCCGGTTCTTGCTTCAAGTGATATCCTTATGATACCATCACCTGACGGTTACAAATTGAGACTGTACTACACTGACGGCAACTGTAGAAGTTTGGTAGCCTGGGAGTTTGATTGTATTGAAAAATAATTTATAAATTCGTGATTAATTTAAATTACTGACATTTATGAATAAAAGTCTGGTTTGTATATTGGTATTATCATTGTCTGCTTTGTCTTTAACTAACATATTTTCTTCCTGCAGCAAGAGCAACACATCCACTCCCGACTGGGAATGGGAAGAGAATCAGGTTTCAAATGCAGATAAACCCCGCTATATATGGATAGATGCCTCTGCAAACTTTCCTGACTTTGCAAATAACAAGGGAAATATTACCAGAGACCTTGCAATTGCAAAAAATGCAGGATTTACAGACATTATAGTTGATGTAAGACCAACAACCGGTGATGTGCTGTTTAATACTGATGTTGCAGATAAGGTTAAATATCTCGGAGCGTGGACTTCTGTTGGATATATGAGAATAGACAGAACTGAAACATGGGACTATCTTCAGGCATTCATTGATGAAGGACATAAGATCGGGCTTAAGGTTCATGCTGCAATAAACACATTTACAGGAGGCAATACTACATCTTTGGGCTCAGAGGGAGTTGTCTTCAGAGATAACATAAAAAAATCCTGGACTACCGACCTGAATCTGCCAGAGGGTATCACAAATATTATGCAATCAGACAAAAGTGCTAAGTTCTTTAATCCTGTCAGAACAGAAGTTCAGGATTATCTCTGTGATATTCTTGAAGATCTGGCTTCGTATAAAGATCTTGATGGTATATTTCTGGACAGGGGACGTTTTGATGGATTTGAAAGCGATTTCTCAACTTATACCAAACAAAAATTTGAAGCTTATATTGGTACAACGGTAACCTCTTTTCCAAACGACATTATTCCTCCGGGAACCAAAGTTGGACAACTGCCCAGTCCTCTTCCGAAATACTTTAAGCAGTGGCTGGAATTCAGAGCCAAAACTATACATGATTTTATTGTGAAAGCACGCACAAGAGTGAAAAATGTAAATCCGGATGTTAAATTTGGCGTGTATGTTGGGGGATGGTATTCAAGCTACTACGATGTGGGAGTAAACTGGGCAAGTCCCAGATACAATACTGCATCGGTCTATTCGTGGGCATCAGCAAACTACAAAGACTTCGGCTATGCAGATCATTGCGACCAGATGCTTATAGGTGCATATGCAACAGCAGACAGAGTTTACGGATCTACCGAATGGACAATGCAGGGTTTCTGCATTAAGGCAAAAGCTGTGACGATGGGAGATGTTAAGATTGCAGGAGGTCCGGACGGGAACTATTTTTATTCAAGTGCAGTACCTGCCGGGACAGATGTTGCAACAGCAATTGCAAACTCTGTGGATGCCTGCATCAATGCATGTGACGGATACTTCTTCTTTGATATGATTCATTTGAAACAAAACAATCAGTGGCAGTATGTAAAAGCAGGAATTGATGCTGCCATAGCATCAAAAAAATAGAAAACGATGAATAATTTAAGATTAAAATTTACTCTGTTTCTGATTTTGACCATTTTTTCGCAAGGTTTCAGTTTTGCCCAGACAGGTGTGAAGCCGGCAACTTTCAGAAACACTTATTACGATGTAAGACGTGCCGCTCACGAGCAGGAAGGGTTGCCTGAGGGCGCAGTGATATTTATGGGCAACAGTATTACTGAGCAAGGCTGGTGGAGTATGTTGTTTAAGACCAAAGACATTGAGAACAGGGGAATAGGGGGTGATAATACATTCGGAATGATTGACCGTCTGCCAGATATCCTTGCATCAAGTCCGGTAAAAATTTTTCTGATGGCCGGAATTAACGATATATCGCTGGATTACTCACTGGATACTATCGTCAGCAATATCAGATATATGATCAGATTAAGCAAAGAGAAGGCACCTGGTTGTGAATTTTATGTTCAGAGCGTTCTTCCGCTGAACGACAGCCGTTTGGCCTTCCCGGCAGTTAAAGGTAAAAATCCGGTTGTAAAAGAGTTGAACAGCAGATTAAAAGCAATGTGTGACGAAGAGGGTGTTCTATATCTCGATATAGCCTCATTGTTGACAGATGAAAATGGAGAATTAAAACTGGCTTTGACTAAAGACGGACTTCACATTCATCCCCAAGCCTATATTATCTGGGCCGATTATTTGAAAAAATCGGGATTGTTAAAGTAAACTATATAATGAAGATATGAGAATTAAAGGAACTTTTCTTGACGAGATAAGTCATGATATTCCTCACCAGAACTGGAGTGAGAATGAGTGGAATTCTGACTTTGGCTATATGAAAAAGGCAGGGATTGATACCGTGATTATGATCAGAAGCGGATATCGCCGCTGGCAAACGTTCCCGTCTGAGGTTTTAACAAATGAAGAAGGATGTTTTACACCTCCTGTGGATCTTGTTGATATGTTCTTGAGGCTAAGTGACAAGTGGAATATGAATTTCTATTTTGGGCTATACGATTCGGGCAAATATTGGGAGCAGGGTGATTTTAAAAAAGAGATCTCAATAAATGAAAAGGTGATTGATGAAGTATGGAGCAAATACGGAAAACACAATTCTTTTGCCGGATGGTATATTTCTCAGGAATGTAGCCGCAAAACGGGCAAAATCATTGATATTTATGCAAGCCTCGGACTTTATTGCAAAAAGGTCTCCGGAGGATTGCCTACGATGATCTCTCCATACATTGATGGCTCAAAGAACATAAGTCAGTACACATCCTCTGCCAGGAAGGACAGCTCAATCACTTTGTCCGAGCATGAAAAGGAGTGGAACAAAATATTTACAGGTATTAAAGGGGCAGTAGATATAGTCGCTTTTCAGGATGGCCATGTTGAGTATGATGAATTGGTCAACTTCTTAACCATAAATAAAAGATTGGCAGATAAACATGGTTTGGAATGCTGGACAAATTCTGAAACATTTGACAGAGATATGCCTATTAAATTTTTACCGATTAAATGGGAGAAATTACTCTTGAAAATGACTTTAGCTCAAAAAGCCGGGATTGAAAATGCTGTCACTTTCGAATTTTCTCATTTCATGAGTCCTCAGTCGGCATACCTTCAGGCAGGTCATCTTTATAACAGATACATTGAATATTTACGATCTCTTGAACAATAAAAGATATAATTATGGATTTTCAGCAACTTGCTCATCAGTACAAGGATGAGCTGCTTAATAATATTTTACCCTTTTGGTTAAACAATTCTCAGGACGAACAATACGGCGGGTACTTTACTTGTCTGGACAGAGAGGGAAAAATTTATGATACAGACAAATTTATCTGGCTTCAAGGACGTGAAGTCTGGCTTTTTTCAATGTTATACAATAAACTTGAAAAGCGCAAGGAGTGGTTGGACATTGCAATCAGGGGAGCAGAATTTCTAAAGAAATACGGACACGACGGGAATTATAACTGGTATTTTTCGGTCACAAGAGAGGGGAAACCGCTAATTCAACCGTACAATATATTCTCATATACTTTTGCTGCAATGGCCTTTGCAGAGCTTAGTATTGCTGCCAATAATTCTGATTATGCCAAGGTAGCCAAAAATACTTTTGACAGGATTATTGATAAACAGGATAATACAAAAGGGATATGGAATAAAGCTTATCCAGGCACAAGGGATTTAAAGGGTTTTTCATTCCCGATGATTTTATGCAATTTATCTCTGGAAATTGAGCATCTTATAGACAAATCTATTTTAGACAGCACAATAGACATGTGTTTAAATGAAGTTTTGAATGTCTTTTACAAAAATGACTCTGGGCTTATTATGGAAAACGTCACACTCGATGGCAAGTTTTCAGACTCTTTTGAGGGAAGACTTATAAACCCTGGACACTCTCTTGAGTCGATGTGGTTTATTATGGACCTTGGTGTAAAACTTGGGAGAGAAGATATTATAGAGAAGGCAGTTAAAATAGCACTTAAAATGATTGACTTCGGATGGGATAAACAGTATGGGGGGGTATTTTATTTTATGGATTCACAAGGCCATCCTACTCAACAACTGGAATGGGATCAAAAACTCTGGTGGGTTCATATTGAAACGCTTATCACTATGATCAAGGGTTATCAACTTACCGGATCTGAAGAGTGCCTTAAGTGGTTTGAAAAAGTTCATGATTACACATGGGAGCATTTCAAAGACAAAGAGTATCCAGAATGGTTTGGTTACCTCAACAGAAGGGGAGAGATTTTACTCGATTTAAAGGGTGGTAAATGGAAGGGATGCTTCCATATTCCACGTGGGTTGTATCAAATAAGCAAGGTGTTGGGACAATGTAAATAATAGGACAATGAAAAACGTATTCACCCTTATTGCATTTCTTATCTTCTATTTATCTTCATGGGGTACAGAGGTTATAAAAATTAAAGGTAGTGTAACCTGTGAAGAGAAATCTTTATCCGGCGTAGTTGTTACTGACGGAGAGAATTTTTCCGTTACAGATAAAAATGGCAAGTATTCAATAAGAATCTATTCCAGCACAGAAAAATTGGAACATAAATGGATATACCCGTCGGTATCTGACCATTTTTACAGAGCAAAACCATCTGCTACGGCCGTCAAAACAGAAGTAGTGGCTACTGATCGTTTTGGAAACAGATATATTCAGGAGGTAAAATCTGAATATGATGTGGTGATAATCGGAGGGGGAACCAGCGGAACAGCAGCGGGCATTCAGGCTGCAAGGATGGGAGTGAAGACTCTGATTGTGGAACAATACGATTGGCTTGGTGGCATGATAACATCTGCCGGGGTAAGTGCTTTTGATGGAAATTATAAGCTTAAAGGAGGCTTTTGGAGCGAGCTCAGAGATTCCTTAAATAATTACTATGGCGGAGAGAATGTTCTTAAGACAGGATGGGTAAGCAATATTCTTTTTGAACCTTCTGTCGGCAACAAAATTTTCAAACAAATTGCACAGAAGGAAAAAAATCTGAATATCTGGTACCGGAGCCTTCCAATAAGCTTTCAAAAGCTGGATAATATATGGAAAATAAAGATAAGCAGGGACGGTAAAATCAGGGAGATCAATGCCAAAGTGATTATTGATGCAACAGAACTGGGTGATGTTGCAAAAGAGTTGGGAGTCAAATATGAAATAGGTATGGATTCCCGTTATATTACCGGCGAGAGCATTGCTCCTGAACAAGAGAATGATATAATTCAGGATCTTACCTATGTAATGATCCTTAAGGAGTACGACAGAGACATGACTATTGCAAAGCCTCAGGGGTATAATCCGGCTCTATTCTATTGCAGTTGTGTAAGCGAGAAGTGCAAAAACCCAAAGGAGAAACAGAGACTTTGGAGCAAGGAGATGATGGTAACCTATGGTAAGTTGCCGAACAAAAAATATATGATAAACTGGCCGATTGAGGGGAACGACTTCTATCTTAATATATTGGAGATGAGCCCTAATAAAAGGGATGAGGCTCTGAAAAATGCAAAGAATCAATCATTGTCCTTTTTATATTATCTGCAAACAGAACTGGGATTCAAAAATTTTGGTCTTGCAGATGACGAGTATCCAACAGAAGACAAGCTCCCATTTATCCCATACCACAGAGAATCGCGTCGAATTGACGGACTCGTACGTTTTACTGTAAATGATATATCCAATCCTTATGGGCAGAAGCAAAAACTGTATCGTACATCTGTTGCTGTGGGTGATTATCCTGTGGATCACCATCACACCCGTTATTCCGGGTGGACCAAATTGCCTGATCTCTGTTTTTTTCCTGTTCCATCGTACGGATTGCCTCTTGGTGTAATGATCCCAAAAGAAGTTAAACGACTGATTGTTGCAGAAAAATCGATTTCAGTTACAAACATTGCAAATGGAACTACAAGACTTCAACCTGTTGTTTTACAAATAGGTCAGGCGGCAGGCATTCTGGCAGCTTTAGCAGTTCGGGAAGCAAAAGATGTGTCGGAAGTCCCTGTAAGAGAAGTTCAAAGAGAAATTCTCAACTTGGGAGGCTATCTTTTACCATATTTGGACATACCTACCACAAATATCCACTTTAAAGCACTTCAAAGAATAGGTGTTACAGGAATTATCAAAGGGGTGGGAATGAGTAAAGGCTGGGAGAATCAGACATGGTTCCGTGCAGACTCAATTATAAGTGTAAATGAATTGGCTACAGGATTAAGAGAGGTATATCCTTTTCTGAAATTAGCTGCAGATACGCTTGAGAATACCACTACTGAATCATTATGTAAAATGTTGTCAGAAATTCTGGGTATTGCCGATCCTTCTGTTCTTGAAGAAAAAATAGCAAAGGAATGGGAAAAACTTGACCTAAAAAATCTTGATTTGAAAAGAGCTATCACCAGAAGAGAATGCGCTGTGATTATTGATAAATTCGCAGATCCTTTTAACAAGGTTGAGATTGACATTTATGGAAACTATATTAACGGAGAAAAATAGTTCATGAGAATATGAGAAGTAAAGTTTTTTGTTTTCTGCTGTTTATCCTTTCAATTTCCAATATGGAGGGACAGCCTAAGGTAAGTTCATTCCGTGCAGATAATCCAAATGTCCGCTATGTTGGACGTGTACAGAAATCAAATGCCGGAGAGATTAGCTTTGACTGGAGCGGAACATATCTAACGGCAAAATTTACAGGGAGTTATTGTGCAATACGAATTTCAGATACAAAGAGGAACTATTACAATGTTTTTGTTGACAATAAACTTTCCAGCGTTGTAACTACACACGGAAAAGATTCAGTTGTTGTACTTGCGCAGGGACTTAAGAGAGGTGTTCACTCACTTTTTCTACAAAAGCGGAGCGAGGGGGAACAGGGAAAAACAACTATTCATGGTTTTGAACTATCTAAACAAGAGAAATTTGTTGCTGTTGATAAAGAGAGAGAGAGACATATTGAATTCATAGGAAATTCAATTACATGTGGTTACGGAACCGAAGGGCTCTCCAAAAATGAACCATTCAAGGCAGAGACCGAAAATTGTAACCTGGCATACGGCTGCATTGTTTCAAGATACTTTGATGCTGATTATACGCTGATTGCTCATTCCGGAAGAGGTGCAGCTCGCAATTACGGGGATACTGCAAGGGTTTCTAAAATTTCCATGAAAGATCTGATGATGAACACATTTGACGGAGACAACAATCAAAAGTGGAACTTCACAGAATACACTCCTGATTTGGTTGTGATTAACTTAGGATCCAATGATTTTTCAACTAAACCGTATCCGCTCAAAGAGGAGTTTCTTAAGGCCTACGATCAGATTATTGTTCAGATAAGAAAAGTCTATGGAGATGTTCCTCTCCTTTGTGTCGCACCGCCAAAAGGTCCGGCATTTTCCTATATTCAGGAGTATTGCAGCAACAGCAAAGACAAGAACCTTCATTTTGCCGCATATCTGAACGGAGTGTACGACAACGATTCGGATCTCGGGTCATCAGGACATCCGAATTATACAGGGCAACAGAAAATAGCAATGACTCTAATACCTCATATCTCCTCAATAATGTACTGGGAATTAAGGGATAAGCCGATTAAATAGCTTTTTAATCAGAATGCGGCTTTAAGACGATTCAACCCCTCCTTTACAACAGATAGCGGTGCTCCGATATTCATGCGGTGGAACCCAATTCCCTCTTCGCCAAATGCTGCTCCATCATTAAGGCCGAGTTTTGCGATTTTTATCAGTCTCTCTCCAACCTCCTGATGGCTGTAACCGGTAAACCGGAAATCCAGCCACAGTAAGAAGGAACTCTGAGGCTTGATTAACTTGACAGAGGGTATCTCTTCACTTATAAAGCTATATGCATAGTTGACATTTCCTTCCAGATACTTTATAAGTTTGTTCAACCATTCTTCTCCGTTTTTATAAGCTGCTTCCATGGTTATATGCCCGAAGATATTTCCGAGTTCAAGATGAAGTGATGTTAACTCTTTGTGAAAACCGGTAAAAAGTTCAGTAGAAGATGATACTATAACGGAATTTAGCATTCCTGCAATATTAAATGTTTTGCTTGGAGCCATTGCAGTAATTGTATGTCGGGCGATCTCCTCCGAAACGGAAGCCATAACTGTGTGTTTGTTTCCGAAAAGGATAAGATCTGAATGAATCTCATCTGAAAAAATTGTGACGCCGTATTTGCAGCAAAGATCGCCCATCTGTTTAAGCTCATCCCTGCTCCATACCCTGCCCAGAGGATTATGGGGATTACAGAGAATAAACATCTTTACTCCACTTTTTAGCTTTGTCTCAAAATCTTCCCAGTTAACCTTGTACTGTCCATCTTTAATAAAAAGAGGACTGCATAGCAGAATTCGCCCATGCTCCTTTACAATAGAGTGAAATGGAGGATAAACAGGTGTCTGGATTAATATTCTGTCTCCTTCTTTAGTAAATGCTCTTATGGCAATTGGAAGAGCGGTAATAATTCCAGGACTTGAGGTTATCCACTCTCTTTTAATCTGCCAGTTGTGCCTCTTTGCGACCCAGCTCATAAAAGCCTCAATAGAACTCTCAGATCTGAATGTATAACCGAAGATGCCATGGTCACAGAGTCTCCTGGCAGCCTCAATCACTGCCGGAGGAGACTGGAAATCCATATCAGCAACCCACATCGGCAGCAGATCTTCGGTTGCAAATACATCTTTACGTGAGTCGTACTTTACGCAGGAGGTACCCGCTCTTTCAATTACTTTGTTGAAATTGTACATAACAATTTATTAAACAGGTTTAACGAATTTTAACAGCTGTTCCCGCTGCAGTAACCATGAGCATGGATGATCCCACAGTTTCGTAATCGAGGTCAATTCCGATAACAGCATTGGCGCCCATAGCCAAAGCCTGGGCAGACATCTCCTTTAATGCAGCCTCTTTTGCCTCTTTTAAAACTCTCTCATATGAGCCGGAACGACCTCCGACAATATCTGTGATACCTGCAAAAAAGTCTTTTACGATATTTGCTCCGATTATTGTCTCTCCGGAAACCAGACCAAAATATTGGTCAATTTCTCTTCCCTGAATTATTGATGTTGTTGTTAGTAACATGATGTTAATGTGCTAATGTGGTAATTATTTTGCGTAAAGGGAAATAAGATTGATTATAACATCTGTTGCCTTTTCCATGCTTTCAACAGGAATATACTCGAACTTGCCGTGAAAGTTGTGTCCTCCTGCAAAAATGTTGGGACACGGCAGACCCATGAATGAGAGTCTTGCTCCGTCGGTACCTCCCCGGATTGGTTTGATAATAGGAACAACAGAAGACATCTCCATCGCTTTTACAGCCTTTTCTACAATATGATAATGAGGCTCAATCTTTTTACGCATATTAAAGTACTGGTCTTTCAGTTCCAGACGGAATGTCCCCTCTCCGTACTTCATGTTCATAAAAGTTATACACTCCTCAATCAGGCTCTTTTTATCCTTGAATTTCACCAGATCATGATCGCGTATTATGTACTGAATCATTGCCTGTTCAACAGTACCATCGAAACGGATTATATGATAGAATCCTTCATAATCCTGGGTGAATTCAGGACGTTGCTCAACTGGAAGGAGTGCATTGAACTCACTGGCAAGAATGATCGCATTGATCATTTTGTTCTTGGAATAACCAGGATGTATATTGCGTCCCTGAATATAGATCTTTGCAGAAGCGGCATTGAAGTTCTCATATTCCAGTTCCCCGATCTGTCCGCCATCAAGAGTATAGGCATAATCGGCACCAAATCTGGCAACATCAAACTTGTCAACTCCACGGCCAATCTCCTCGTCAGGAGTAAATCCAATCTTGATTTCGCCATGCTTGAAATCAGGGTGTGTCATTATGTATTCAACGGCAGTCATGATCTCAGCAATACCTGCCTTATCGTCGGCACCAAGCAATGTGTTCCCGTCTGTTGTTATAATAGTCTGCCCCTTGTATTGAGGAAGCTCAGGGAAGTCGGAAACTTTGAGAACCAGGTTCTTTTCTGTGTTTATAGTAATGTCTCCCCCATCATAGTTCTTTATGATCTGAGGCTTAATGTTTGCCCCTGAAGCATCAGGAGCACTATCTACATGGGAGATAAATCCGACTTTGGATACTTTAACTTCTGGGGGTAAATTGGAAGGTAAAGAAGCCATTACATAACCAAACTCGTCAAGAACTACATCTTGAATTCCCATCGCCTGAAGCTCTTTAACAAGCATACGGGAGAGATCAAGCTGTTTTTGAGTACTTGGCTGACTCTCCGAATCAGGGTCGGATGCTGTATCTATTGCAATATATCTCAAAAATTTATCTAATACCGATTCCATTTCTTATTTTTTTAATGTTTAATATTCACATAATCCATCTGCTACTTTTCTGCTTTTGCCCTTAAACTGTCCCAGATCAGGTATATGATTATAATAATATACATTCCCATTGCAAGAAACACTGCTGGTGTAGATTCCATCCACTCAGGATTTGTAAGATTAATGCCTCCGAATCGTATGATAGCACTCACAACTCCCATCAAAGCACCGCCGGCAATAAAACCAGACGCAAGTAATGTTCCCCTCTCCTTGCGCGCAGTATTGAGAGACTCGTCTTTACTGCGAGAAGATACAAACCATGCAATTGCGCCACCTACCAGCAAAGGTAAGTTCAGTTCAATGGGGATAAACATCCCAAGTGAAAAAGCAAGAGCAGGTACACCAAATATTGTGAGCAAAATGGATATTATTGCTCCAATACCATAAAGCAGCCAGGGCGCTCCGCCACCTGACATCAGTGGCTCGATAACAGCAGCCATAGCGTTTGCCTGAGGAGCTACAAGAGCATGTTCTCCAACGAACCCATATGTTTTGTTAAGAATTATCATAACCCCACCAACAGTTGCTGCGGCCACAAGTGTGCCCAGAAATTTCCAGGACTGTTGTTTTGCAGGAGTAGAACCCAGCCAGTACCCGATCTTAAGGTCTGTAATAAAAGCCCCGGATACAGACAGAGCAGTACAAACAACACTACCGATAATCAAAGCTGCTGTCATGCCTGCTGTACCTTTAAGTCCGCTTGCCACCATAACAACAGATGCAAGTATCAGAGTCATTAAAGTCATCCCACTCACAGGATTTGTTCCTACAATTGCGATTGCATTAGCCGCTACTGTAGTAAACAGAAAAGCAATAACTCCAACAACAATCAAGGCAATAACTGCGTGGAATAGATTGTGTACCACACCAAAGTAGAAGAAGATGAATATTGCCGCCAGGGCAACTAAAATTCCGATAGCAATAATTTTCATCGGAATATCCCTCTGAGTTCTGAGAGTAGATCTGTTAGGATCTGTATTTCCTTTAAGTTCCTTTGCAGCAAGACCGAAAGCAGATTTAATAATGCCAGCAGAACGGATAATACCGATAACACCAGCAGTCGCAATACCACCAATACCTATATGTCGTGCATATGTTCTGAAGATCACCTCGGGTGACATGCTTCCGATTGTTGCTGTAAGGCCGGTATTCATAAGATCTATTACCTGCGGGCCAAAAAGGAGATTCATCAGCGGAATGATCACAAACCAGACTAGCATTGAGCCACAAGCAATAATAAAAGCATATTTCAACCCAACAATATAGCCAAGTCCAAGAACCGCAGCTCCAACATTAATTTTGAAAACCATCTTTACCTTATCTGCTAAAACCTCACCAAAAGGAAGGACTCTGGATGTAAAAACCTCTGACCACCATCCGAAAGTAGATACTATGAAATCATATATACCTCCTATAAGTCCACTTATCATCAGAAGTTTGGCCCCGCTGCCTCCGGTTTCTCCGCTGACCAGTACCTGCGTTGTGGCTGTTGCCTCAGGAAAGGGGTACTTGCCATGCATATCGGAAACGAAGTATTTGCGAAAAGGAATAAGAAACAATATACCTAAAATACCTCCGAGCAGAGAGCTCATAAATACCTTGGCAAAGTCAACTGTGAGTTCGGGATATTTTGCCTGAAGAATGTAAAGTGCAGGAAGTGTAAAGATTGCTCCGGCAACGATTGCGCCTGAACAGGCTCCTATTGACTGAATGATAACATTTTCTCCAAGAGCATTCTTTCTTTTTAATGCTCCGGATACCCCAACAGCAATAATTGCTATTGGAATTGCTGCCTCAAATACCTGTCCCACTTTCAACCCAAGATAAGCAGCCGCTGCAGAAAAAATGATAGTCATCAATATCCCCATTGATACAGACCACACACTAACCTCTGGATAGTTCTTGTCGGGAGACATAAGTGGCTTATATTCTTCTCCTTGTTTCAATTCGCGATAAGCGTTTTCAGGTAACCCTTTCGGCTTATTGTTTTCTGTTTCCATATTTTTTTAAGATTAGGTTCCAAAGATAGGAATTTTCTAAATAATTATTTTACCTTTGCGGCCACAATGAAAAATATAAGCTGCAATATCAATTTCAACCATAAACACAGACACGTCCGACGATGTGCCTGACAAGGCAGCTATTGTAAGATCTTTTTTAGATCAATTCTACGCAGGTATTGTATCCTGCAAAATTACTCACATATTAATATTTTATTGTTTAATTCAAAATGGATGTAAACATTTGTGTGGCTAATATTAGCCATGTAAAGTATGCAGAAAAAATCTGTGAATTAGTCTATATTTCTGCTCAGGAAAGAGGTACTGGAATTGCAACAAGGACTCCTGAGTACATTGCAGAAAAGATGATTGCCGGAAAGGCCGTTATTGCTTTAGCAGGGGATGAAATTGTAGGATTCTCCTATATAGAGACTTGGAGCCATAGTAAATTTGTTGCAAATTCAGGCTTGATAGTTGCTCACGAATACAGACATTCCGGACTGGCAAGAAGGGTAAAGGCGAAGATTTTTGAACTTTCAAGAAAAATATATCCCGA
This sequence comes from Rikenellaceae bacterium, assembly GCA_039683455.1. GTDB lineage: Bacteria > Bacteroidota > Bacteroidia > Bacteroidales > UBA932 > Bact-08. The sequence continues at coordinate 46,801 of JBDKRJ010000011.1, forward strand.
TGCAAAGATATTCAGCATCACAACCGGTTTGGCAGTGATGAAGTTAAATACTGAACTGGGGTTCAAGCCAGTCACTTTTTCTGAACTGACAGACGACAAAGAATTCTGGAAGGGCTGTGAAGGGTGCAAAAACTTTGATATTCTACAGAGAAACAACCACAAGATGTGTCTCTGCACAGGCTTGCTGTATGATCCTGCTGAAAAATCAAAGGACAAGGCACTGCAAAGTAAATCAAATCCAATTTTGGCATCGGTTGGTAAAGCTTTACTGACTACTCCTTTGGCAAAAATAAACTCAATTATTTCTTTTAAAAAATAGTGTATCTGATATGAAAAAAAAAGTGGTTTTAGCATTCAGTGGAGGTTTGGATACCTCATTCTGTGTTCCTTATCTGAAAATTGAAAGAGATCTTGAAGTTCACACAGTGGTGGTAAATACAGGAGGATTCACAACAGAAGAGGAAAAGAGAATTGAAAAGAGAGCGCTGACTCTGGGAGCATCATCACACACATGTATAAATGCTGTTGAAGAGTACTACAGCAAAGGGATAAAATATCTTCTGTTCGGCAACATACTGAAAAATTCAACATATCCGCTTTCTGTAAGTTCCGAGAGGATTTTTCAAGCACTCGAGGTACTGAAAGTTGTGAAAAATCTTAAGGCAGAATATGTGGCTCATGGCAGCACCGGCGCGGGGAATGATCAGGTCAGATTTGATCTGGTTTTTGAAGTAATGGCACCGGAGGTGAAAGTAATTGCCCCCATAAGGGAACTTGGACTATCCAGAAAAGAAGAGATTAATTATCTCAACAAACATGGATTTGATTTCTCGTGGGAGAAGGCAAAATATTCAATAAATCAAGGTATCTGGGGAACCAGCATCGGAGGGGTAGAGACCTTGAACTCTTCAGGAGTACTTCCTGAGGAGGCATATCCATCTCAAATTGCAAAAACAGGTACGGAAAGAGTTAAAATTGGTTTTGAAAAAGGGGAGCCCTGTTCTGTAAATGGAAATAATATGGATCCTGTTACTCTTATTCACCAGCTTAACAGCATCGCATCTCCATATGGTGCCGGAAGAGACATTCATGTTGGGGATACCATTATTGGAATAAAGGGGAGAGTAGGCTTTGAGGCAGCAGCACCGCTGATTCTGATAAAATCTCACCATCTTCTCGAGAAACATACCCTTACCAAAGGACAGTTATACTGGAAAGAACAACTTTCTGGCTGGTATGGACAACTTATGCATGAGGCTCAATATCTCGATCCTCTGATGAGAAACATTGAAACTTTTTTAGAGGATACCCAAAAGGCAGTATGTGGTGTAGTTGAGGTCGAACTTCGTCCATATCACTTCTCTGTATTAGGCTGTGAAAGTCCATACGATCTTATGAACTCCAGATTTGGAGATTACGGAGAGGCAAATAAATCATTTACTGGTCAGGATGTAATAGGCTTCACCAAGGTTTTGGCAAATCCATTAAAAATTTATTATTCAATACATAAAAATGATTAAAGTTGCAGTAGCAGGAGGAACAGGGTATACCGCCGGCGAACTCATCAGAATTCTGATAAATCATCCGGGAGCAGAGGTTATTTCAGTGCTGAGCACCAGTTCGGTGGGAGCCAGGATATCCTCTGTACACAGGGACCTTCTTGGCGAAACTGAGCTGAAATTTTCCGGTAATAGTGAATTTTCTGAAGTTCAGGATAGAATTGAAGTTCTGTTTTTATGTCTTGGACATGGCCTTTCAAAGAAATTCCTTGATAATTATGAGCTTTCTAAAGAGTGTAAAATTATTGACCTTGGAAACGATTTTCGTCTGGAAAGTTGCTATAAAGACTTTGAATTTGTGTACGGACTGAGCGAATTCTTCAAAAAAGAGATAAAATTGGCAAAATATATTGCAAATCCGGGTTGCTTTGCAACAGCCATACTTTTGGGATTATCTCCTTTAGCTTTGAAAAAAGCCCTTATAGATGACATTCATGTTCATGCTTTAACAGGATCAACCGGAGCGGGGAAATCACCTTCTGAAAGCACCCATTTTAGCTATAGAAGTTCCAATGTATCTGTATATAAGCCCTTTACTCATCAACACCTTGGAGAAATTGAAAAAAATCTTACAATTCTTATGGGGTCAAAAGTTCCTGCAATAAACTTTATCCCAATGAGAGGAGATTTTGCAAGGGGTATATTTGCAAGCATCTACACAAAAAGCTTTAATGAAACTACTCTTGAAGAAATGAAAGAGTACTACCAGCAGATATATAAGGATTCCCCTTTTATATTCGTTTCAGATGAGAGTATCTCGCTTAAGGAGGTTGTGAACACAAATAAGGCACTCATTCATATTGAAAAACACAACGGATACTGGCACATAACCACAGTTATTGACAATTTATTGAAAGGAGCTTCCGGACAAGCAGTTCAGAATATGAACCTTATGTCCGGACTGGATGAAAACTGCGGATTACACTTAAAGGGCAGTGCTTTTTAGAAAATTACTAAAACGAATAAAAGACAAATCAATTGGATGAAGAATTTTGAAGTATATAAATTATGGCCTATTGAACCTGTGAGAGCCCGGGGATGCAAAGTATGGGACAAGGATGACGTTGAATATCTTGACTTTTATGGCGGGCATGCTGTTATCTCAATCGGGCATGGTCATCCTGTGTATAATAAGATGATAAACGAGCAGATGGAGAAGATATGCTTCTATTCCAACTCGATTGTTAACTCTCTTCAGGAAGAACTGGCAGATAGACTTGGAAGGGTCAGCGGATATTCAGACTACTCTCTCTTTCTTTGTAATTCCGGTGCAGAGGCAAACGAAAACGCACTAAAACTAGCGTCATTCAATAATGGCAAAAAGAGAATAATCGCATTTGAAGGTGCTTTTCACGGAAGGACATCAGGTGCGGTTGCAGTGACGGACAACAAAAAAATCATGAGCCCTTTCAGCTCGGGTCATGAAGTAACTTTTGTAAAACTAAATGATATTAAGACAGTTGAACAGGAGATTTCAAAAGAAGATTGTGCAGCAGTAATAATCGAGGGCATTCAGGGAGTTGCCGGCATCTATATACCTGCCGAAGAGTTTTTAAGAGAACTTAGAAAAATTACTCTCAAATACGGGGTTGCTCTTATCCTGGATGAGGTGCAATCTGGTTATGGAAGGTCCGGGAAATTTTTCGCACATCAGTATTCAGGAATAAAACCTGACATAATTACAACGGCAAAAGGAATGGGTAATGGATTCCCAATAGGGGGTGTTTTGATATCTCCGGAAATTAAGGCACAGCAAGGTATGCTTGGAACCACCTTTGGAGGGAATTATCTTGCCTGTACAGCTGCAATTGCTGTTTTAAAGGTAATTGAAGAAGAGTCTCTTCTGGATAATGCAGTTGAATTGGGAAAATATCTGATATCGGAGTTAAAAAAAATTAAATCCGGATTAAGTTCAAAAGCGATTACAGATATCAGAGGAGTTGGCCTTATTGTTGGAATTGAAATGGAAAGCGGCTTTATACAGGTAAGAGACAAATTATTATTTGAAGACAAAATTTTTACAGGAGGAGCCAAGTTAAATATCATAAGGCTGTTACCTCCTCTGACAATAGAAAAAGAGGATATTGATCACTTTATCGGCTGTTTCAATAATCAACTGACAAAAATGCTTTAACAAAGATCTGATATGAAAAAATTTACATGTGTACAAGATGCCGGGCCGTTGGACATAGCCTTGGCAATGGCCAGAGAGGTAAAGGCAAATCCTTTTGCAGACACCCGGTTGGGGAAAAACAAGACACTGTTGATGATCTTTTTTGACTCAAGTTTAAGGACTCGTTTAAGTACTCAGAGAGCGGCACTTAACCTTGGTATGAATGTAATCGTACTTGATATTAACCAAGGCGCATGGAAGTTGGAGACAGAGAAAGGAGTAATAATGGATGGAGATAAATCTGAGCATATTCTTGAGGCAATCCCGGTAATGGCTTCCTATTGTGATATTATTGGCGTGCGCTCTTTCGCCAGATTCGAAAGTAAGGCAAAAGACTATAACGAGGTAATTCTCAATCAGTTTATACAATATTCAGGAAAGCCCGTTTTTAGCATGGAGGCGGCAACCCGTCATCCTCTTCAGAGTTTTGCAGACCTTATAACTATCGAGGAGTTTAAAGAAGTTGAAAGGCCCAAGGTCGTTCTTACATGGGCACCTCATCCCAAAGCTCTTCCACAGGCTGTGCCCAACTCTTTTGCGGAATGGATGAATGAAACTGATTATGAGTTTGTGATTACTCATCCTGAAGGATATGAACTTTCTCCCGATTTTGTAAGAAATGCCAGAGTGGAGTATGATATGGAAGCGGCGTATAAAGGGGCAGACTTTATATATGCCAAGAACTGGTCTGCGTTCAGAGATCCTGATTACGGACAAATATTGAGCACCGACAGAAGCTGGATGGTAGATTCCCGGAAGATGCAACTGACCAACAATGCGAAATTTATGCATTGTCTGCCAGTAAGAAGAAATATGATCGTAAGTGATGAGGTAATTGACAGTCCCGATTCAATAATTGTGCAAGAGGCTGCAAACAGAGTCGTTTCCGCACAGGTTGTTTTGAGAGAGATGTTAAAATATTTATAATAATTCACATTTATATAAAAGCATATGAAGGAGTTGACAGTTATTAAAATCGGTGGAAATATAGTAGATCAGCCGGCGGCTCTTGAAATTTTCCTGAAAGACTTCAGCAAATATCCAAATCCGAAAATTCTGATTCACGGTGGTGGAGTGCTTGCGACTGAGCTCTCCCCCAAAATGGGAATAGAGGTAAAGATGCAAAATGGTAGGAGAGTAACCGACCTGAATACTCTTAAATTGGTTACAATGGTCTATGCAGGTTGGATAAATAAGAGCATAGTAGCTTTGTTGCAAAAGTTAGGATGTAATGCGATAGGACTATCCGGTGCCGATGGAGATTTAGTACCTGCTACCAGAAGATCTCCTGACCCAATAGATTTTGGTTATGTTGGTGATGTAAATCCGGTAGATATAAACTCTTCTTTATTACAAAGTTTTCTGGGAAGAGGAATAACTCCTGTGTTTTGTGCAATAACTCATGACAGAAACGGTTCCCTTCTGAACACCAATGCAGACACTATGGCCTCCAGCCTGGCAATTGCCCTTTCAAGAGATTACTATACACGACTGATTTACTGTTTCGAAAAAAATGGAGTACTTTCAGACCAGAACAATCCTGATTCAATTGTACCGCTGATAACCAGAACGAACTATCAGACTCTTAAGGAAAACGGGGCTATTTCCGGGGGTATGCTGCCAAAGTTGGACAATGCATTTGCGGCAATTGAGAGTGGTGTATCGGAGGTTTTCATAAAACATGCATCAAACTTGGGAAATAACAAAGGAACTGTATTGAGATGATAATTGAAAATAGATATTTTTCTGAAGCAGAGACTCTTCTGCAAAAGATAGTCAGAATTGCATCGTATTCCGGAGAGGAGAATATGGTATCGCAATTTCTTCTCAACTTTCTGTCAGAAAAAGGAGCAGACTGTACCAAAATTAAGAACAACATCATTGCCTATTCCAAAGATTATAGTGCATCAAAGCCCACGCTTATGCTTAACTCTCACCTCGACACGGTAAAAGCCAGCAACGGATATTCTTTTGACCCTTTTAACCCACCTCTGTCTGAGGATAAGATTTGGGGACTTGGCAGCAACGATGCTGGTGGTTCTGTAGTATCATTAATTGAGACATTTCTTTTTTTTAGCCACCAGACACAGACACTTCCGTTTAATCTGCTTCTTGTGCTTTCTGCAGAGGAGGAAAATTCCGGAAAAAATGGTATGGATTTGGTTCTGAAAAAGATTCCGGAAATTAACTGTGCAATCATTGGAGAACCTACGGGTATGAAAGTTGCTGTTGCAGAGAGGGGTCTTCTGGTAGTTGATGCAACTGCCAAAGGTTTAAGCGGACACGCAGCGAGAGGAGAAGGCGTGAATGCGATCTATATTGCTATAGAGGACATAAATTGGCTCAGAGGCTTCAGATTTCCGTTAACATCTCAGTTAATGGGCGAGGTCAAAACTTCTGTAACACAAATAGCTGCAGGCGTTCAGCACAATGTTGTCCCCGATATATGTAAGTTTGTCATAGATATAAGGCCTACGGATCAATATACCAATTCTCAAGTAATGGAGATTTTAAAAGTCGGCATGAGAAGTGAATTGAAGGCAAGATCTCTCACAAACAGGTGTTCATCCATACCGGAAAGTCACCCGTTGGTAAGAACAGCAGATATGCTGGGAAGAGAAAAATTTGTCTCTCTTACAACATCAGACTGGATGCGCCTTAATATTCCAGCCATAAAAATAGGGCCGGGAGACTCCGCAAGATCTCACAGTGCAGATGAGTATCTGCTTAAGAGTGAAATTAAAGAAGGGGTTGAAGGATATATAGATTTTGTTAATAAACTGGAGTTATAGATTATGAGTAAATTATGGGAAAAGGGAATTGAAGCCAATAAGCAGGTAGAAGATTTTACCGTTGGCAAAGATCGGGAACTGGATATACTGCTGGCCAAATACGATATTCTTGGCTCAATCGCCCATATTACAATGCTTGAAAGCATTGGCCTGCTCTCTGAGGAAGAGTTGATGCTTCTGAAAAATGAACTGACGAAATTGCTAAAGGTTGCAGAAGAAGGTGATTTTAAAATCGAAAATGATGTTGAGGATATTCACTCACAGGTAGAATTCTATTTAATTAATGTTTTGGGAGAAACCGGCAAGAAAATTCACTCCGGACGGTCAAGAAATGATCAGGTTCTGGTGGATATCAAACTATTTTTAAGAGATGAAATTATTGCGTTTAAAGATGAAATTGTCTCTCTGTTCAACCTTCTTCAGACTCTGAGCGAAGAGTACAAAGATGTACTTATGCCTGGTTATACACATGGGCAGATTGCCATGCCTTCATCTTTCGGATTATGGTTTGGTGCATATGCGGAGACTCTGATAGATGACATATATTCACTTACTGCTGCCTGGAACGTTGTAAATCAAAACCCTCTCGGATCTGCAGCAGGTTATGGCACTTCTTTCCCTCTTGACAGAGATATGACAACCTCTCTTTTGGGATTTAACAGCATGAATTATAATTCGATCTCTGCTCAGTTAAGCAGAGGCAAGTCTGAGAAGATAGTAGCCAATGCTCTCTCTTCTCTGGCATCAACTCTCAATAAACTTGCCTCAGACTGCATAATGTATATGTGTGGAAACTTTGGCTTTATCTCTTTCCCAGACGAACTTACAACTGGCTCCAGCATAATGCCTCATAAAAAAAATCCGGATGTATGGGAACTGATCAGGGCAAATTGCAATCGTGTCCTGAACACCTCCAATGAAATATCGCTGCTTTGCACAAACCTTCCTCATGGGTATCACAGAGATTTTCAGCTATTAAAGGAGATCCTGTTCCCATCAATGGAGAGGATGCACAACTCTGTTAAAATGACAATCCTGATGTTGTCAAATATCAGAATAAATGAAAATGTAATTGCTGATTCCAAATATGACTATCTTTTTACAGTTGAAGAGGTGAACAGGCTTGTTCTGGAAGGAATGCCTTTCAGAGAGGCATATAAAACCGTAGGCAAAGAGGTAATGTCCGGCACATTTACTGCAAAGAGAGAGGTTACCCATACTCACAAAGGTAGTATAGGCAACCTGTGTACTTCTGAAATTAAGGCAAAGATGGAATCTGCTCTTAATCAAATAAAATAATTACTACTTTAACGTCAGTCTGCTTCCTGATTCTGCTTTTACAGCTCTTTTCCATATGTCGGAATATCCCGGAAAATCAGGTGTAGGCGGTATATCCGGAGAGTATCCGTTATTCTTGAATGATCCATCTGGATTTTGTTTTTTTGTATTCCCGTCCATGTATTTTACCAACAGAAAACGGTCCAGATTTTTCCACTTTTCAAACAGAGAATTGGCGGTGTTTACGGAGAACTCGGTAAGGAAATTTTCCACCAATTCAGGGTTTTGAGCCATCAGAATTTTTGCAGTCTTATCAATTGTATTAACTTCTGCAATAAGAGTATTTTCATGCTGGTCGATGATGGAGCGTACTTCGGCTCCGATCTGGTTATAACGTAAATATGCAAATTGGGCTACTCTGTTAACTATCCAGAACATTGAAGTTTCCGAATACTCGATCATGGAGCCGTTCCCGGGCGCATAGTGACTGGAAATGCTTTTTGAAGATGTATAAACAGGCGTAAGTGGTGATGTTCCCGCGTCATCTACTCCAAACCAGAAAATCCCTCCAATTTCCTTTGGCATCCACGATCTGCACTCTCCCACGAACCAGAAACCTGTCTGCTGAGTTGCAATTGCCCTTTCGTTCAGATACTTCTTGCCATCTACTTCGTAGGACATAGGACGCCATCTGTATGGCAGTACATTTCCACCTGCACCAATATCCTGAGTCATATCCATAGGTGTTCCCTCATAATGGTCCCTCATCATGTCCGCTACATCTTTTACGGAAAGTTTTACTTTTACCTTAACGTAAAGAGGCATTCTGTTTTTGACGTTTTGCCCCAATGCATAATCAAGATATTTATTCATGTCTTCACGGGCAAAACGGTTGAAAAAACTCCATACACGAGCATCACAACTTCTTACGGTTTCGCCTCCAACAGGACCATATGTGTCGGCAAAGCTGAAATCTTTATCAGCCCCTTTGTACAGTCCCTGTTCACGGGCATGAGTTATTACGTCCTTTGCATAGAGACAATTTTCTGGTTCATTTAAAGGGAATTGGGTAATTCTTGCCTGATTGGCATGACCGGATACAGTTCCATCAGGTAACCTTACCGCTACCCATACTGCGCCCTTGTTTTTATTAATTCCATTTTCTTTTTTTGGAGCTTTGCCAATTATCTCCAGAAACCAAACCTCATTGGGATCTGCAATTGAAATTGACTCACCTGTGGAGGCATAACCATATTCTGCAACCAATTCTGTAATAACTTTGATTGCCTCCCTTGCTGTTTTAGCTCTCTGCAAAGCGAGATACATCAGCGAGCCATAGTCGAGAAGAGCTTCCGGATCTATTTGCGATTTCAGTCCTCCCCAAGTGGTTTCACCAATGACAACCTGATATTCATTCATGCTACCGATTACAGAATATGTCTCTTCTACCTGTGGTATCTCTCCCAAATATCGGCCTTTGCCCCACTCATAAATTTTTACCATTGTTCCTTTTGGATATTTCTGAGCCGGATAATGTACGAGAACTCCATATCGGGTATGTGAATCGGCGGAATAGCTCACCATGCTTGATCCATTTTGGGAAGCTCCTTTGGTAATCAGTAAATTTGTGCAAGCTTCTCCCTTCTGTATAAAAAGGGGAATTAGCAATAAACAGGATAAGATTAGTCTCTTCATTTTTAGCTTAAAATTTTAGCCAAGATAGTAAAATTGTTCTTACTGATTAATTACTTTTAAAATATCCCTGAAAAATTTGGAGATTAAAAAAAAGTCCATACCTTTGCAGCCCGTTTGAGAAAAAACGGACAGTTCTTTGAAGTTTTGAGAGAGATAAAGAGGTAAAGAATAAGAAATATATTATGTTTTGTATTATTTGCGACATTAATATATTTCGAGTGAAAAGAATTGGTCTGTTAATGTAGGTATTTTAGGATACCGGTTAAGGGACTACAATTTCAATACGTAATAAGAAGTTACAAAAGGGCGAACGGAGGATGCCTAGGCTTCTATGGGCGAAGAAGGACGTGGTAAGCTGCGAAAAGCTGCGGGGATTAGCAAACATGACATTATCCGCAGATATCCGAATGGGGGAACCCGGCAGGTTGAAGGCCTGTCACATATTAAATTATGAGCCAACGCAGGGAACTGAAACATCTTAGTACCTGCAGGAAAAGAAAGAAAAATCGATTCTCTGAGTAGTGGCGAGCGAAAGGGGAAAAGCCCAAACCTGTTTTGTTTAGGCAAAATAGGGGTTGTAGGACTGCGATACTTTATCTTAATAAGAAGTGGAATCAATTGGAAAATTGGGTCTTAGAGGGTGATAATCCCGTACGCGTAAATATTAAGATAGACAGCAGTATCCTGAGTAAGGCGGGACACGAGGAATCCTGTCTGAATCTACGGGGACCATCCCGTAAGGCTAAATACCAATAGAAGACCGATAGTGAACCAGTACTGTGAAGGAAAGGTGAAAAGTACCCCGAACAGGGGGGTGAAATAGAACCTGAAACCGTTCGCTTACAAGCGGTCGGAGTCCCTATTAGGGATGACGGCGTGCCTTTTGCATAATGAGCCTACGAGTTGCTTCTCACTAGCGAGGTTAAGTACTTAAGGTACGGAGCCGAAGCGAAAGCGAGTCTGAAAATGGCGGTTAGTTAGTGGGAGCAGACGCGAAACCTTGTGATCTACCCTTGAACAGGTTGAAGGAGCCGTAACAGGCTGTGGAGGACCGAACCAGTATCCGTTGAAAAGGATTTGGATGATTTGAGGGTAGGGGTGAAAGGCTAATCAAACTGGGAGATAGCTCGTACTCCCCGAAATGTCTTTTGGGACAGCCTCAAGTAATAGCTTATCGGAGGTAGAGCTACTGATTGGATGCGAGGGCTTCAACGCCTATCAATTCCAGACAAACTCCGAATGCCGGTAAGTGTTTCTTGGGAGTGAGTCGTTGGGTGCTAATGTCCGGCGGCGAGAGGGAAAGAGCCCAGACCAACAGCTAAGGCCCCAAAACGTGTGTTAAGTTGAAAGAACGATGTTTGGTAGCAGCGACAGCTAGGATGTTAGCTTGGAAGCAGCTAATCATTTAAAGAGTGCGTAACAGCTCACTAGTCGAGCGACCGAGCGTGGATAATAATCGGGCATCAAACACACTGCCGAAGCTATGGACTGTAGTAAAGTATAGTGGTAGGGGAGCATTCCATTCAGCGCTGAAGGTAAACTGTGAGGTTTTCTGGAGCGTATGGAAAAGAAGATGTAGGCATAAGTAACGATAATGCAGGCGAGAAACCTGCACACCGCAAACCCAAGGTTTCCTGATCAACGTTAATCGGATCAGGGTTAGTCGGGGCCTAAGGAGTAGCCGAAAGGCGAATCCGATGGACAAATGGTTAATATTCCATTACCTGTATATAGAGCAAAGGAGAGACGGAGTAGTGACACACACGCCAACTGACGGAATAGTTGGTTGAAGGCCGTAGGTATAGGACAAAGTTAATAGCTATGTTCTGCTGATGGTTTACAGTACGTTGAGTCTTCGGATGAGATGATAGTTGTGGTAAACAGACTTCCAAGAAAATCTTCCGCGTATTAAATTTATATACAGCCCGTACCATAAACCGACACAGGTGGGTGAGGAGAGAATCCTAAGGTGCTCGAGTGAATCATGGCTAAGGAACTCGGCAAATTAACCCCGTAACTTCGGGATAAGGGGACCCTAGCGATAGGGCGCAGAGAAATGGCCCAGGCGACTGTTTAACAAAAACACAGGGCTTTGCTAAATCGGAAGATGAAGAATAAGGCCTGACACCTGCCCGGTGCTGGAAGGTTAAGAGGGGATGTAAGAAGTAATTTGAAGCATTGAATCGAAGCCCCAGTAAACGGCGGCCGTAACTATAACGGTCCTAAGGTAGCGAAATTCCTTGTCGGGTAAGTTCCGACCTGCACGAATGGTGTAACGATCTGGGTACTGTCTCAGCCATGAGCTCGGTGAAATTGTAGTAGCGGTGAAGATGCCGCTTACCCGCAACGGGACGGAAAGACCCCGTGAACCTTTACTGCAACTTAACGCTGATTTTGGGTAACTGATGTGTAGGATAGGTGGGAGACAATGAATCGGGTACGCTAGTATTCGAGGAGTCAATGTTGAAATACCACCCTTTGGTTATTTGGAATCTAACTTCGCAAGAAAGACACCGTTTGGTGGGTAGTTTGACTGGGGTGGTCGCCTCCAAAAGAGTAACGGAGGCTTCCCAAGGTGCACTCAGCACGAATGGTAACCGTGCAAAGAGTATATTGGTACAAGTGCGCTTGACTGTGAGACATACAAGTCGACCAGGTACGAAAGTAGGGCAAAGTGATCCGGTGGTTCCGCATGGGTGGGCCATCGCTCAAAGGATAAAAGGTACTCCGGGGATAACAGGCTGATCGCTCCCAAGAGCTCAAATCGACGGAGCGGTTT
>JBDKRJ010000012.1:0-79015 GCA_039683455.1 Rikenellaceae bacterium
GTCCAGTCTCCATGTTCATTGGGCTTCAGGATATTCCAGGTCATTTCAGGATTATCAATCGAGTCAAATTTATGGATGATGTTCAGCTTTTCTTCACGGGAAAGATAGTCACCAATGTCGTGATAATGAATTACGGCTTTCCCTGATTTAGCATTGGGATTTTTTACAAGGAAAGTGATGGCAATGGGCGTACGTGAACCTGAACCGAAAATCTTACCACCTTCTTTTCGGGAAAGTTCGCCGCTGGTGCGTTGGTTACCACGTAGGTCGAAAACATAAATGGCCGAAAACTCCTTTTCCAGGCACTTGCGGAACCCATCGGTGCTGTTGCCGTCGAGCCATGCCCCGTTGGATACAAAAGCAATAATGCCGCCGTGTTCCGGATCCAGGCGATCGGTACTCCAACGGAAGGCTTTAATATAAGCATCGTAAAGGGATTTGTTGAGCCCTGCCGTTGATTCTTTGGCATAGCTGTTGGCAATTTTTCCGTCCAAAATCGGATAGCTTTGATTCTGTGCATTATCGTTGGCCGACTTTTGCCCGATGGAATACGGCGGATTCCCTATGATCACCCTCAAAGGTGCTTTCTTTTGGGCGATAACGCGATCGGAGTTCTGGACGAACATTTCCGAAAACAGCTTTTCGCTTTCGTCGGTTTCTCCCAACTGGAAGGTGTCGGTCAGGCAGATGCCGTCAAAGGGTTTGTATTCATCGGTGTTCCGCAAATCGTGGAAGGTGTTTTCGATGTTGATGGCGGCGATGTAGTAGGCAAGCAGTACGATTTCGTTGGCATGGAGTTCGCGGGCGTATTTGCGTTCTAAGTCTTCTGGTTTGATCAGGCCGCTTTGCAGCAGGCGGGTGACAAAGGTGCCCGTACCCGTGAATGGATCGAGAATGTGGATGTTTTCATCGGAGATGGAGCGGCCGAATTCTTTTTGAAGGATGTGATCCACGGAATGGATAATGAAATCGACTACTTCGATGGGTGTGTAAACAATTCCGAGTTTTTCGACCATCTTTGGGAAAGCGGTTTTGAAAAACTTGTCATAGAGTTCCACTATGATGCGTTGTTTGCCTGTAGCGTTGTCGATGTCGGCGGCACGGGATTTCACCGATTCATAGAATTTCTGAAGGGTTTCGGTGTCTTTTTCGATGGCTTGTGCTTCCAGCAGGTCTAGCATCTTTTGCATGGAAACCGAAATGGCGTTGTTCTGAACGAAGGAGTACCCTTCAAAGAGTGCTTCGAAAACGGGTTTGGTGATTATATGCTGGGAGAGCATCTCTACTGCTTCACTTGCAGTAATTGAAGGGTTAATATTTTTTTGCAGACCTGTAAGAAACTCTTTGAAAGCTTTTTTATGTTCACCATCCTCGCTTGTAAGGCGGTTGATTCTTTCTATTTGCCGTTCGGCAATTTGTGCAACATCCTTTGCCCATTGTTCCCAATAGCGGCGGTCGCCGACTTTTTGTACCATACGGGCAAAAATAATGTTTTGAAGCTGTCCGAACCGTAATGTAAGCTGCTGACTTATACTGTCCGGTTTGCCTGCTTGTTCGTTTGTTCCATAACCGGGCCTGTCATCAATATTTTCAAGAATTCTACCATCATCTTCTGAAATACCATACGGTCTGCCGACAATAATTTGTTCGGGCCTTTTTTTATTGAGTTCAATTTTATTTATTGTAGCGTTAAAACGGTCATCGTGCGCACGTAAGGCATTGAGTACTGTCCATACAACCTTATATCGTTCGTTGTCATCCAAAGCTTTATCGGCTTCGATATCTGACGGCACCAATACCGGAATTATTATATAACCGTATTTCTTTCCTGGAGATTTACGCATTACCCGCCCTACGGATTGCACTACATCTACCTGAGAATTACGTGCTGAGAGAAATAGTACAGCATCTAAAGAAGGAACATCTACACCTTCGCTAAGGCAACGGACATTTGTAAGTATCCTGCATTCGTTTGTATCATCCGGGGTTGCTTTTAACCAAGCTAATTTTTCATCGCGAACAGGGGCAGACATTGTTCCATCTATATGGTCCGAAACAACTGTTACCATCTTGTCTCTTCTGATGTCGGACATTGATTTGTAGTAACTATCCTGAGCTGTATTAAAAATGTTGGTAATTCTTTTTGAGATCTTTATTGACTGACAAAAAGCAACAGCTCTTCGCATTGGGTCCGGATCACTGCTGTTAATAACACCTTCTTCTCCCAAAATCTGTTTTGAAAGGGCATTTATGCACCCTATCAGCTTTGAAGCATCATTAGTGTCAATTTCCTGGTTTTTATCGGAGATCATCTCCTGAACCGCAGGGGGAATATCATTCTCGCTTAAAGTTAGTATGAGTACTTTATAATCGGATAACAAATCTTTCTCTACAGCCTCGCCAAAACCTATCCGATAAATCTCCTCCCCATATACTTTTGGATCATCCATCGAACAAAGTATTGCGTCTGCCTTGGCGGCCTTAGCTTTAGAATCATCACTATAAAGACGGGGAGTAGCCGTCATATAAAGCCTTTTCTTCGCTTTAATGAAATCACTTTCGTGAACTTTTACGAATGCCGACGAATCTTCATCGGCAAGGGTGACACCAGTGGTGCGGTGTGCTTCGTCGCAAATAATAAGGTCAAAAATTCCTAATTGATTTTCGTTCTTTTTAATCCATTTTGCCTGCGCCTCTGCAATTACTTCGATGGACTGGTAGGTGGAAAAAAACACGGTTATTCCGGCGTGCTTTTCCAAGGAAATACTATTGAACTGTTGTAGGACATCCTTCACATTGGTCGAGGCAGGGAGTGCAAGGTCTATAATACTATAACCATCTGAGTCTTCGTGTTTAGTTTTCTGTCTTGAAACTTCGGCATCTGAACATACGCATACAGCATTAATTGGTTCTTCCGCGTCTGCTGTCCACTCTCTTAGAGTTTGTCCTAACAAAGCAATTGATGGAACTAAAAACAGAATGATCCCTTTCCCATCTGTCTCTCTTTCAGCGATCTTTAGGGAAGTAAAAGTTTTTCCTGTCCCACATGCCATAATGAGTTTTCCGCGGTCTGTTGTCTTATAGTATTCGTGGGCGGTTTCAATGGCTATAATTTGATGAGGAAAAGGCTTTTTTCTTGCCGACCTTGAAGTTTCTCCTGAAATTCCTTTTTCAAGTTTCTCCCAATCAACAGGAGCGGATTGGAGATCGTATAAATTAATTCTGGTAACAGGAGGGTGCTGGTGACGAATTGTGGTTTCTGCGTTAGAACCCCAATGATTTGTTGTTGAAATCCACAATCTCTGGGAAAACCCAACGGTATGGAAATTCTCGTTTAGGAATGTTTTACTTGATGTCGAAAGGAATGAGTCGACTGCCGGTTTATCAATTATTGCACATTCCTGGTGACATTTACATTGTATTGCCCAGTAATCACCATAATGAGTAAGGGCAACCAGATCTATTCCGGTGTCTTTACCCCCAAAATCTTTTTTTGCAGGAAAATCGTTCCAAAGCCAAACATTCTTAAATAGCGGAGCATATTTCGGATCAGTTTGCAAGTATGCCTGCATCAATCTTTCAAATCTGTCTCCTTTATCGCGCTCAGAAAAAGCATATTTACGGAAATTTTTCAGGATGGTTTGAAATGGAGTATTTGTCGGTATCACTCCGTATTTTATCTGCATTATGAAATCTGATTAAAGTATAGGTCAAAATATTCCTTACAATATTACGCCATTTCCTCTAAAAATCAAAGTAAAAAAATAGAATCCATCGCTGAAAAACAAATAATTATGAAAAACCTAAAAAAACAACAATCTTTTATAAAATTCTATAATAATCCACAAATAATCATTTACTTATCCAGCGTTTTTAATACCTCATCCGTAATGTTTTTTTCTCTTTGACTGGCTGAGTTAATTATTGCAGATGCTTCTGAAACCAGTTTGTTTGCAATGTTTCTATCTTTAAGCCCTGCAGCATTAATCTTCACATTCATATAGGCTCCGAATATTGCGGAACGGAGGCAGAGTGCTCCCACTCCGGCATCCGAGACAGAGTTTGGATTACCCTCTTTTACCATGGCTTCAATAAGGTCAAAAGCAGAATATGCGGCCTTCATTGTACGAAGGGGGATCTCTGTTGCATAGAGAGTGGCTATCTGAATAGCAGCACTTCGTACAGCTTTTTCCTGTTCGCTCTCTTTTGGCAGGGCAAATGCATCCATTATTTTATTGAATGAATTTGTGTCTTCATCTGTAAGAAAGAGCAACTCGTTCATTATTGACTGTCCTTTAACGGCCCAATCAGAAAAGTACTCCCATTTTTCATCCCATCCGGGTTTATGAGAGGAGAGGTTTGCAACCATTGTTCCCAGAGCAGCGCCCAGGGAGCCGATATATGCAGAGATCGATCCTCCTCCTGGAGCTGGAGATTCACTTGCTGTCTCGTTGGCAAAACCTCTGCAAGACATACTTATCAGTTTCTCTGTTTTTCCCTCTTCTATAAGATATTCTATTACCTTCTCTTTTGGGTCGAATGGTTTAAGATCATCGAGCCCCATAGATTTAACTGCTATTTTTATTATCTCCTCCTCAGAAATTCCTGCCGAGCGTTGTTGTTTTGACAGGTAGTACTTTCCTGCATCAATCAGAACCTTTTTGGGAATAAGGCCGACTATCTCTGAGCCTGTAACCCTGATACCTCTTTCGGCCGCCTTTTTTGTAACTTCGTCAAAGGCGATGTGTACAGGTGTTTGAGAAATATTTGTCACATTCATGGAAACCTGAGCAATCCCATACTCTTCTATAAACCAACCAATAGCCTTACAACCTTTTAAAGTTCCAGGAATCCAGACATCTTTTCCGTTTGCATCCTTTACAAACTTGCCTGTTATCTGATTGCCTTCTCTCATCTTGCGCCCTTTTTCTCTGACATCGTATGCAATTGCATTGGCACGGCGGGTAGAGGTTGTGTTGAGGTTGTAATTTATGGCTACTAAAAAATCTCTCGCACCTATTGCTGATGCACCTGTCCGGGCAATCCTTTCATTAAATTCTGCCGGGCCGAAATCGGGCTTCCAGTCAGGATCCTGAAATTTCTTTGAAAGGCCCTCATATTCGCCTGAACGGCAATTTGCAAGGTTCCTTCTCTCTGATTTGAACGCTGCTCTCTCATAGCAGAATACAGGAATCTGCAACTCATCTCCCACCCTTTTGGCAAGCCGGCGGGCATACTCTGCTGTCTCCTCCATGGTTATGCCTGCAATTGGAATAAAAGGACAGACGTCTGTTGCTCCCATTCGAGGGTGCTCTCCGTGATGATGCCGCATATCAATTACTTCGCCCGCCTTTTTTATAGCAAGAAAAGCAGCCTCAGATATTTGTTCAGGCGAACCTACAAATGTTACAACTGTTCTGTTTGTTGCTGCACCGGGATCTATATTCAGCAATTTTACTCCTTCAACTTTTTCAATTTCATCTGTAATTTGCTTAATGACCTGCATGTTGCGACCTTCACTAAAATTTGGGACACACTCGATTATTCTTTGTTCCATAACTACATTTAACGTTAATAAATAGTATTTTAGTTTATTAATAATTTACTTTGTGTACAAAGTTACTCCTTCTGGAAGTTTTGATTTTATCGCCGATGTATCAAGCTGACTGTAGTGGTACGGATATAGAATCTTAGGCATAATGGTTTTTGCTGCTTCTATGAACATATTGTCGCTCATAGTATATGGAAGATTTTTGGGCAGAAATGCTATGTCTATACTGCCAAGCTCTTTCATCTCAGGAATAAGCTCAGTGTCGCCGGCGATATAAACTCTGAACCCTCCAAAATCGAGAATATAACCGTTACCTTCACCTCTTGGGTGGAAAGGTTGTCCGTCATCTCTCTTTTGATTAATGTTGTAGGCATATACAGCTTTAATTTTAAGTCCATTATAATTAAATTCCTCTCCCTGTTTCAAACCAGTCGCCTCCTTGATGCTTTTTTTAACAATAAGGCTCGTAACATATTTCGTGTTTTTTCCGGCAATCTTTTTGATAGCCTCCGCATCAAAGTGATCTGAATGATGGTGTGTAATCAGAACCAGGTCTGCTTTGGGTTGGAGAGAAAAGTTAGCCACTTTGCTATAAGGGTCAATAAAAATATTCTTCCCCTCCCATTGGATGAGCAGTGAAGCGTGACCCAGTATTATTATTGCAATCTCTCCGAGTGGTGTAATAAATTTACTCATAGTCTTTATTTTTTAGTTTTTATCTGACAATATTGCCTTTAAGTATAACTGTTTCTATAAGTGGCGAGTTGAACGCATAAAGTAAATATTCTAATGACGGTATCTCTTTTGTTATTAATATATTAGCCTGTTTCCCTCTCGCTATGCTGCCGTGAGATTCGCTTAATCCCATCGCATACGCTCCGTTGATTGTTACAGCATTAATTATCTCTTGTGGGGTGAGTTTCAGTTTGAGCGCAGATAGTGCCATCATAAATTTCATATCGCCTGAAGGACAGGATCCCGGGTTATAATTGGAAGCTATTGCAATTGGAAGTCCGCGTGTAATCATATCTCTGGCAGGTGCGTAATCCATCCCGAGAAAAAATGTCGCCCCTGGTAACAACGTTGCTATCGTCTCGCTTCCTTTCAGGGCTTCAAACTCCTTTTCCCCGGTAAACTCCAGATGGTCAGCAGATATTGCATTATACTTAACTCCCACCTGTACCCCTCCTGAGAATCCCATCTGGTTGGCGTGAATTTTTGGCCTCAATCCGTATTTCATTGCTGCATTGAATATTCTGTCGGTATCTTCAACTGTAAAAAATCCATCTTCACAAAATACATCTACATAATCTGCAAGCTCCTCTGCTGCAATCACCGGAATCATTACCGATATTATATCGTCCACATACTCCTCCTGCTTTCCCTTGAAGCTGAGCGGAACTGCGTGAGCACCTAAGAAAGTTGCCTTAACAGTCAAGGGTGTGGTATCCGATATCCTTCTGATAACCCTTAACATCTTTATCTCATCTTCCAGTGTAAGTCCGTATCCGCTCTTTATCTCAACGGCTCCTGTTCCAAAACCTGTTATTTCATCTACACGTACCATAGATTCCCTGTAAAGATCATCTTCGCTTGTCTCGTGCAGTAATAGCGCTGAGTTTAAAATACCTCCGCCCCTTTTGGCAATTTCCTGATAAGAGAGCCCCTTTTGCTTGTCAAAAAACTCCATCTCCCTGCTGCCTGCATAAACGAGATGAGTATGTGAGTCACAGAATGCAGGCAAAACCATTTTCCCATTTGCATCAATTGTCTTTAGAGACGATCCCTGGAAGATGTCATCCAAATGTGTCATCTCCCCAAAGTCCAGAATTTTGTCGTCCTCAGTAATTAAATATGCATTATCAATACAATTTAGAACGGACATCCCGGCGCCGGATCTCATGAGGACGGGGTCATCCTCTTCAACCTGAACCAGTTTTTTTATATTTTTAATCAATGTTTTCATTACATATGAACTTCTCTTAAAAATTTGACGGCATTGTTCATGTTGGTGTACATTATCTCGTCCTCTGCTATGAATGGAACATATTTTCTGAATTCCGCAACAAATTGTTCAAGAACCGGAGAACTCTTGCCCGGGCGCCTGAATTCAAGAGCCTGAGCTGCATTCATTAGCTCAATGGCAAGAATTTTTTCTACATTCTCTACAACCCTGTAACACTTGGTGGCTGCATTCGCACCCATACTCACGTGATCTTCCTGACCCTGTGACGAATCTATTGTATCTACGCAGGCAGGAGTACAAAGTTGCTTGTTCTGGCTCACAATAGACGCTTGTGAATACTGAGGAATCATAAAACCTGAGTTAAGCCCGGGATGGGCAACCAAAAACGAAGGTAATCCTCTTTTTCCCGAGATCAGTTGATATGTCCTCCTTTCCGAAATACTTCCCAGCTCTGCCATTGCGATAGCGAGAAAGTCGAGAGGCAGGGCAAGTGGTTGCCCGTGAAAATTACCTGCCGATACAATTAAATCCTCTTCTGGGAGAATTGTCGGGTTGTCCGTGGCACTGTTAAGCTCAGTTACAAAGGATTGCTCAATAAAAGCAAGTGCATCTTTTGATGCTCCATGAACCTGAGGAACACACCGGAAAGAGTAAGGATCCTGAACATGTTTCTTTTCCATATTTATAAGTTCACTCCCGTCTAAATACTCCCTCATTTTAACTGCGGTCTCAATCTGTCCCTTATGAGGTCTTATTGCGTGAACCCCTGGCGTGAATGGCTCTTGCCTGCCATCATATGCATCAAGAGACAGAGCCGCTATCTTGTCGGCCAGTGCAGATATTTTTTTTGCTTTTCTAATGTTCCAGATGCTGTATGCAAGCATGAACTGCGTTCCGTTAAGTAGCGCCAAGCCCTCCTTTGAAGCAAGCACAAGAGGTTTCCATCCGAACTTGTCATTAATCTCCTTTGCGCTATATCTTTTCCCTGAATAATTTACCTCTCCCAGACCCAGAAGTGGCAAGCTCATATTTGCAAGCGGGGCAAGATCTCCAGAGGCACCTAATGATCCCTGCTGATAAACTACCGGGTAAACTTTTTTGTTGAACATCTCAACAAGCCTTTCTACAGTCTCGAGTCTTACACCTGAATAACCATATGACAAAGATTTTATTTTGAGAAAGAGCATAAGCTTAACTATCTCCTGTGGAACTTCATCACCCATCCCACACGAATGTGATACAACAAGGTTCCTTTGAAGTTGAGAAAGCTGATCATTGCTTACGGTAACATTGCACAGGGACCCGAATCCTGTGTTGATCCCGTAGATTGGCTCTTTCTGACTCTTCATCTTATTATCCAGATACTTTCTGCAATTAATTATTTTCCCCCTGACCTCTTCTGATAACTCAATTGTACAATCGTTGTTGAACAGAATTTCCAAATCTTCAAGAGTGTGATTCTTCAGACATATATGAAAACAGTCCATATTGACTTATATTTTATAATAAATTATTAATATTTAGCTACAAATATAAATAAAAAAAGGTTGAGAGCACTAGTGCCCAAGTCATTCGTGGGATAGTGTTGATAAAACGCTGACAATCTGCATATTCCCACGAATGACTTGGGCACTTTACGTACAAAGCGGAAATTGAAAGAGCTGGTATATATCAGCTGCCAATTTCCGCTTCTGCTTTAACGAAGTGAATGTGATGTAGGTAAATCCGGTGCATGCACCGGATGATAACCCTACACCTTATCCGAAACACGGGTACATAATATACGTCCCCATGTACCTGTTAGCAATTAGTAATTTGGGTTCTGTTGGTCCTTAATAGCCGGATTTGCATCAATCTCTGCTTTTGGAATAGGCAATATTGTTTTATAGAAAGTTCTGTCTATTGTCTTTGTCCGGTGAGGTATTTGAACTGCAGGATAGATAAAATCATCATTGAACTCAATGGCCTTGTTCAGGCGAATCATATCAAAGAATCTGTGGCCCTCGGCAAACAATTCTTTGCTCCTTTCATCCAAAATCATATCCATAGTAACAGTAGTTTCAGTTGCTGCAGCCAGACCAGGAGCTCTCTTTCGAATAGCATTAAGGTATGTAGCAGCTTTGGTTTTATCAGGAGTAGTAAGATTAAGTGCAGCTTCTGCAGCCATAAGATAAACCTCAGAGAGGCGGATAACCTTCACATTAACCGCAGAGGCAGTACCCTTATCACCCTTAAGATCTACTCCGGCGTATTTCAGACAAGATCCAAATCTTGTATTAGATGATTCGTCATAATCCATAATTCCCATACGAACATCAGTTGGATCCTGGTTAATTCTGGCTAGCCAGTAGTCACTTGCCATAAACCATCCCATAGCACCGGTAACTTTGGCCGAACGTAACAGATAATACCCCAGGGATCCAGTGAGAAGGTCTGCCTCGGAAGGATAGATTGCAAGTTCAAAAATTGATTCCGAACCAAATTGCGAAGACCATGAACTTACCCATTTATCATTTGCGTAGAGGGTGTATTTATTACTGGTAATAACTGTTTCGGCAGTTGTAAGCGCATCGGTATATTTCCCCATGTAAAGGTTAACTTTTGCCTGCAGAGCCATATTTGCATAATAGTTAAGATAACCCTTTAAGACACTCTTTGAGAGCAATGGGGCTGCATCAGAAAGGTCCTTCAAAATTTGAGTGTAAATCTCCTCTACAGATGCACGAGTAGGCTGCTCCGATGCATCAAGTGGTTCAAGAACAAGTGGAACACCATATGAAGCTTTATCCATATTGTATGGTTTACCATAAAGGCGGACGAGGTCAAAATAGATCAAAGCTCTTGCAGTTAAAGCTTGTCCCTTATATTCACTCAAGGCAGCAGTTCCATTACCAGCCGCTTCAATTTTTTCAATATTTAATAACAGGTTATTAGCCTGAAGAATACAATTATACATTTGTGACCAAAAACCTCCGTATGCATTAGAAGAGGCAGAGTGGTTGAAAGTATAAAGGGCGTCCAGGCCCCTCCCTTGAGAGCGTATGGCAAAATCGCCACCTTTAGCATCGCCGTAAATGACAAAGTTTCTGCCATAATAGTCAGAGGATGTCATCTTTCTCATCAAACCGTTAATTGCCACCTTTGCATCGGCTGCCGTTGTTATAGATGTTGCTGCGTCTCCAGAGTTACTTGGTTTAACATCTAAAAAATCCTTGCATGATGAAAGTAGTACAATGCCCAGTACTGTAAATAATATTATTGTTTTTTTCATTGTAGCATCATTTTAAAATTAGAAACTAAATTCAACACCAAAAGTGTATGTCTTGCCAATCGGTAGTTCCCATCCTCTGGTACCATATTCGTTAACCTCTGGATCGTACACCTTGTATGCTGCTAAAGTCCATAAATTTGAACCATTAAAGAATATTCTTGCACTGGAAATATTAACCTTACTGATGAAGTTTTTAGGCAGATTATAACCAACAGTTAAGTTACTAAGTCTTAAATAGTCTGCTTTATGCATATGCCGGGTGCTTCTTTGATTTACATCTTCAAAGTCAACTGCTACACGCTGTGGATACTTTGCATCTTTATTTTCAGGTGTCCATCTGTTATCATATTGATCCTTTGACATTATTCTTTCCCAGTAGTAACCGTCGTCAGCTACGTCCTTTCCTGCCGCATCATAGGTATGCCCTCCAATTTTATAAGTAAAATTGAGGGCAAGAGATAAACCCCTCCAGTTTACATCGGTATTAAACCCACCAAATAGCTTAGGATGGATATTCCCGATTATTACTTCACTTGCATCTGTGTATTTATAGGTGGCAGGGCGGCCATTAACAGATAGATCTGGCGTTTTATCGTCGTTATTAAGGTACCACAGGTTTTTCCCGGTCTCCTTCTCTACACCTGCCCATTCGAGTCCATAAAGTGCCAATGTTGACTCTCCCTCTTTATAGATATATTTTGCCCTGCTATCATCTCCGGTTGGGTCATACCAAATAATAGTCTGCCCCCCATAAAGTTTTGTAACGGTAGATTTCACATGGGAAGCTGTAATACCGGCACTCCAGGTGATATCTTTATTTTTGATAATATCTCCATTTAGCTCTATCTCTATTCCCTTGTTGTTTATTTCCCCAACATTTTTCAGGGTAGAACCCAAACCTGTCACCAAAGAGATAGGCACATCCTGCAACAGATCTTTTGAGTCTCTGTTAAAATACTCAACTGTTCCAGTAATCCGTTGCTCTAATAATCCAAATTCTAACGCTACGTTAGATGTATAACTGGTCTCCCACGAAAGGTTTGCATCGGCAATTGTACTTACGCCGCCACCAGGTTGTTCCATATACTTGCTTGTATAGGTAGTTAAAGAGCGCCATCCATAGTTAGCAGATGGAAGCGTACCATTTACACCATATGATCCTCTAAGTCTGAGACTGCTTATAATATCCACATTTTTTATGAACTCTTCTCTGTCAATTCTCCATGAACCGGCCAGAGACCAGAAGTTACCCCAACGGGAATCTGGGCCCAGTCTTGACGAACCATCACGTCGGAATGAACCTGAAAAGTAATATTTATTATCGTAGTTGTACTCTGCACGAGAGAGCAAAGAGAGCATAGTGTTGCCCCAATAGTATGCACTGGCATCTAACTTACCGGCAGTCGTAACTGTGTGCAGTGCACTGGTGGGTAAATCTGTACCGGAAGACCGCTGAAATTCTGATTTATTATCCTCTGCTTCCCAGCCAATCAATACTCCAATATTATGTTTGTTGGCAATCTCTTTATTAAAATTCAGAGTAGTAGAAGATACTAATTTATTAATATTTGTAGTCATCTCCGTTACCGACCCATTTGTAGCCACTCCAGAAAAATGGTTTGCGCTGTAGTACAGATGGTCTGAAGTATTAGAATTGTCGTACGAGAAAATCGATTTAAGTGTTAACTCAGGCAATATGTTAACAGTAACAGCCTCATTTGCAGATATTCTCAGTGTTTTTGAGTTATTTTCCCACTCATCATTGTAGTATACCGGGTTATAGGCATAACTACCATATCTTGCAGTCCATGGAGCGCCTGTTAAATAATCAGTAGGCCAGTAGAGACCCCATAATAAATTACGGCTTTGTAAGAAGTAGTTACTCCCGGTAGCGCGTGTGTCGTTAAAGCCG
Source organism: Rikenellaceae bacterium (assembly GCA_039683455.1). Taxonomy (GTDB): domain Bacteria; phylum Bacteroidota; class Bacteroidia; order Bacteroidales; family UBA932; genus Bact-08. The sequence continues at coordinate 12,701 of JBDKRJ010000012.1, forward strand.
GCCTTTTCACTTCTGGCAATATTGATATTGGTTGTAAACTCAACATGTTTACCCACTTTTTGCGTAAGATTTACTCTGCCGGTAATACGTTCGAAGTCATTTATTACACTGCGCCCCTGCTCTTTTGTGTAAGAGAGAGAAGTGAAATAGTTCGATGCATCGGTAGCACCACCTACAGAGAGATCATAAGTTTCGTAAACAGCAGTTCGGAATAAAACATCTTCCCAATCATAATATGTACCGGCTCTGTCACCACCAATTGTCAGGGATTTTACCGTATTGTCTGGAGCAGTAAAGGTATAGCCGTGTTTGTTAAATCTTTTATTGAGCTGGGCAAGAGCATTAGTGCTTGCTACTGCATCACTTTTTCCCCTATAATAAACATCGGCATTCCAGAAGTTTTCATAGTACATTTCAACTTGCTGTTCCGGAGTTGCCACTTCAAAATTATCAGTAGCAAAAGTAGGAGTAATACCAACAGAAGCCTTAAAATTAACCGCTGTCCTTCCCAGTTTTCCTCTTTTTGTTGTTACTACAATCACTCCATTTGCAGCACGTGAACCGTACAGTGAAGAGGCGGCAGCATCTTTCAATACGGTAATAGACTCAATATCGCCAGGGTTTATAGTGCTCATTACATTATTCGATGTGTAAATGTAGCCACTCAACTGACTCGAGTTTCCCGATACTACAGGAACTCCATCAATTACATAAAGTGGTTCATTAGATGCGTTCATAGATCCGATGCCACGCACCCTGATCGAAGAAGTAGAACCCGCCTGACCAGAAAGAGTAGTAATCTGCATACCGGCAACTTTTCCGTTCAGAGCACTTTCGAAAGAGACTCCCGGCATGTCTTTAATTGCATCTGATTTAACAACGCTGGCAGCCCCGGTAAAGGTTCCTTTTTTAGCTGTTCCATAGGCAACAACCATCACCTCTTCCAAGGTTCGCGCATCTACATTGAGTGAGACGTCAATTACTGCTCTGCCATTGACCGGAATTTCGACAGTTGTAAAGCCAATATAGGAAAAAATTAGAACGGCATCCTTTGAAATGTTATCAAAAGCATACCTGCCATCAAGATCTGTGGTTGCTCCGATTCCTTTAACACCCTTTAATTGGATGTTTGCATAAGGGATAGGATAACCATCTTCCGAAGAAGTCACTCTTCCGGTAACTTTCATCTGAGCCATAACCATGTTGACAAGCAACAAGGATAAGACAAACAAGATCGTTTTCTTCATAGATTAAATTAATTTTAATTAAAAATAAGTTAGTTGGTGTTATAGCAACGAATTTACGACTTTTTCCATAGATCTCCAAATAATACTATACTGAATAAGCATTAATTGATATAATTGATATTCAGAGTTATGTATTTGTCAAAAAACATAAATTTCTGTTTTTTTTCTTATAAAAATAGCATGAATTGAAATTTTCTCTATCAAGTTATTATAAACTTGCCATTTTTACTTACATTTTGTACGAATTATGCGACCAAAAATATTTCAGGCACATATTTATCATGAAAAAACGGGCACCCGTCTGAGCGCCCGTTAGATATTAAATTATAACGAATTAATCCCTTCTGAATGGTTTTCTCTCGCCGTCTCTCCTTGGTCCTCGATCATCGTCTCTCCTTGGTCCTCGATCATCATCTCTCCTCGGTCCTCTGTCGCCATCTCTCCTCGATTTGTGCTCAGGCTCTATGTACCCCTCAGGTTTTGGAAGCAAGGCTTTACGCGAAAGTCTCATTTTTCCGGTTTTCGAATCAATTTCCAAAAGTTTTACTTCAACTTCGTCACCAACTTTTACCACATCTTCTACCTGTGCCACCTTTTTCCAGTCAAGTTCAGAGATATGCAATAACCCCTCTTTTCCGGGAAGAATCTGTACAAAAGCACCAAATTCCAAAATTGAAACGACTTTTCCTTTATATACTGTTCCGGCTTCAGGTACTGTTGTAATGCCCTTAATCCAGTTGAGTGCAGCCTCCATGTTCTCCTGGTTTTCACCAAAGATGTCGACAACACCTGTCTTGTCCTGCTCAGTAATAGTTATAGTTGTACCTGTTACCTTCTGTATTTCCTGAATAACCTTTCCACCTGTCCCTATCACTGCACCAATGAATTCGCCAGGTATTACAATCTGAATGATTCTTGGAACGTGTGGCTTGTACTCTTCACGTGGTTCGCTTATGGTTTTCATCATCTCTTCCATTATATGAAGACGTCCCAGACGAGCCTGCTCAAGCGCCTGTTCAAGGATTTCGTATGAAAGACCATCTACCTTTATATCCATCTGGGTGGCAGTAATCCCATCTTTTGTTCCGGTAACCTTAAAGTCCATATCCCCAAGGTGGTCTTCATCTCCAAGAATATCTGAAAGCACAGCAAATTTTTTGGTTTTAGAATCAGTTATCAGACCCATTGCAATACCCGATACTGGTTTCTTAATCTTAACTCCGGCATCCATAAGGGCAAGTGTTCCTGCGCAAACTGTAGCCATAGAAGAAGACCCGTTAGACTCAAGAATATCTGAAACAACACGTACTGCATAAGGATTGTCTTCGCCTACCGGAACTACATATTTAAGAGCTCTCATTGCGAGATTACCATGTCCTATCTCTCTGCGGCCTGTTCCCCTGTATGGTTTTGCCTCTCCTGTAGAGAACGGAGGAAAGTTATAGTGAAGCACAAATTGCGAAGAACCTTCTACCAATACTTCGTCAATCTCTTTCATATCCATTTTGGTACCCAGTGTAACTGTTGTCAGAGACTGGGTTTCTCCTCTTGTAAAGAGTGCCGAGCCATGAGTTGTTGGCAAATAATCAACCTCACACCAGATTGGTCTTATCTCTTTGGTATTTCTGCCGTCGAGACGAATACCTTCATTAAGGATCATGTTACGCATTGCCTCTTTCTCAACAGCATGGTAATACCTGTCAATCATAGCTTTCTTGGCAGTTGCGTCCTCTTCTGAAAGAGTTGCTACAAATTCTGTTTTAAGAGCGTCAAATGAATCGCTTCTTTCATGCTTGGAGACGCCTGATTTTGCAATTGCATAGCATTTGTCGTAACAGAAGCTTTGAACAGCAGTGCGAAGTTCTTCATCCTGCTTCTCATGGCAGTAAGCTCTTTTCTGAGTCTTGCCCACTTCTTCCATTAGTTCAATCTGAGCCTGGCACTGTTTCTTGATCTCTTCATGGGCAAATTTAATTGCCTCAAGCATATCTTTTTCAGCTACTTCCTTCATCTCTCCCTCCACCATCATAATGTTGTCCAAAGTTGCAGCTACCATAATGTCAATATCAGCATCCTTCAGTTCTGTGAATGATGGATTGATAAAAAATTTACCTCCTATTCTGGCGACTCTTACCTCAGAAATCGGTCCGTTAAATGGGATATCGCTCACAGCCAGTGCAGCAGATGCTGCAAGGCCAGCAAGTGCATCCGGCATAATATCCTTTTCTGCCGAAATAAGATTTACTGTAACAAAAACTTCCGCATGAAAATCGTCTGCAAATAGCGGACGTAATGCACGGTCAATCAGACGAGAAACTAAAATTTCCGAATCGTTTGCACGTCCTTCCCTTTTTAGAAATCCTCCCGGATATTTGCCTGCAGAGGCATATTTCTCTTTGTACTCAACAGAAAGTGGCATAAAATCCACATCTTCTTTTGCATCTTTTGCACAGGTTACGGCAGCCAAAAGCATGGTCTTGCCCATTTTTACAACTACTGCACCGTCTGCCTGTTTTGCAAGCTTACCTGTTTCGATTTCAATAGTTCTGCCATCACTCAACTGGATGGTCTTCTTTACTATATTCATATAAATTCTATGCAACTCGTCTCTCCCTACGAGAGTTGATTATTACTGGTGTATTCCGCTACACATCTTGCCTCGAGTCGCTTTTTTGACAAGTTGTATATATTTGATGCAAATATAAATAGATTATTGGTAAAGGAAAATAACAAAAAGGGCGCCACCTGGACACCCTTTCTTTTGTGCTTTATTTACGAAGGTTAAGTGCCTTCACTATATTTCTGTATCTCTCGATGTCTGTTGCCTTTAGGTAGTCCAGAAGACGACGTCTCTTACCAACCATTTTCAACAAAGATCTTTGAGTGCTGTAATCTTTTTTGTTGATTTTTAAATGGTTTGTAAGATGAGCGATACGGTATGAAAATAAAGCTACCTGACTCTCTGCGGAGCCGGTATCTGCATTAGACTTTCCGTATTGTTCGAAAATCTCTTGCTTTTTCTCTGCTGCTAAATAAGTTGCCATTGTTCTAAGCAATTGATAATTATTGTTGTTCCCCCAAAATTGGGATGGCAAATATAGACAATTATTTTCACTACACAACATTTTTCTTAATTTTGCCGGAATATGAACCCAATATTCTAATCAATATGATTAAGTTCGAACAGGCTCTTGAGATAGTTCTTTCACACACTCTTGAGGTAGAAAAAGAGCTGATTCCCCTTTCAGATGCAATGGGAAGGATCTTGTCTGACAATATATTTGCAGACAGAGATATGCCTCCTTTTAATAAATCTGCGGTAGACGGTTATGCATGCAGAGAAGAGGATCTTGGAGAAGAGCTTCGTGTGATGGAAAACATACCTGCGGGATATTATTCCAAATTAGCAATAACAGCAGGCTTTTGCAGCAAGATTATGACCGGAGCAAAGCTTCCGGAAGGGGCCGACACAGTAATTATGGTGGAAGATGTCATTGAGAAGAATGACAGAGTCAAATATGTAACCTCCGACGGGGAAAAGACAAAAAATAATATTTGCTTGAAGGGAGAAGATCTTAAGGAGGGGGACCTAGTGCTCGAAAAAGGGACCCTGATCAAACCTGAGCAGATTGCGATTCTGGCTGCAATGGGAGTTACTCAGGTTCCGGCATCTAAGCCACTCAGAATAGGACTTTTAAGCACAGGTGATGAGATTGTGGAGCCAGAGACAACTCCAAACATGGTTCAAATCAGAAATTCAAACGGCTGGCAGCTTAGAGCACAAATATTGAAGAGCGGGGCCATTGCAAACTATTATGGTATCATTGCGGATAATGAACAGTCTCTTGGCGATGCAATTAAGAAAGCTTTGTATCAGAATGATATTTTGATTTTAACAGGTGGAGTTTCTGTGGGTGACTTCGATTTTGTTCCCTCAATAATCCGTAACCTTGGGCTTGAAATTATTTTCGACAAGATTGCTGTGCAGCCAGGAAAACCAAGTACTTTTGCCATTAAGAGGAGCTCCGGCTGTTATCAGAAAACAGAAAAGGTTGTTTTTGCACTTCCCGGGAATCCAGTGTCATGCTATATTCAATTTGAATTATTGATTAAACCATTTGTTTTCAAATCTATGGGAGCAGGCAATCCTATACTGTGGTTTGAAATGGCCTCTGCACAGGACTATAAGAGAAAACACACCAAGAGAAAGGTTTTGATTCCGGTAAAGGTAGGCCAGGAGGGTAGGTTTACAATAGTCAGTTACAATGGATCGGCCCATATCGTAGCTCTTAATAAAGCCAACGCCGTTGCAGAGATACCTGAAGGGGTGTCAGATATCAAGGCAGGGGACAAACTTCGGATATTCTTCCTGCAATAATGGAAAAAATTATCAGACATCCGGTCATCGGAGATATTACAATCAGAAAGAAGGTCGGCAATAAAAATATCCGGATAACCGTTCACCCAGTAAAAGGGGTTAACGTTTCAATCCCCTGGTATACTAAGTTTTCATATGCAGAACGGTTTATAAATAACAGGGAGGAGTGGATAATCTCAAGCATAAAAAAACAAAAAGCGAAAAGCGAAAAAAAATTAATCCCGTTGGGCGAAGGTCACTCCCTGTCAACGATTAAGAGAACTGTGGAATTTTTTGAAACAGAAAAAAATACTACAAAAAATAAAATTAAGGTAGTTGTTTCTCCAGGCATCGGCAAGATAACATATCCCTCAGGATCTTCCAGAGAAGAGCTGGCCAAAGCAGTCTTGAAGATTTTGAAACATGATGCAGAAGAGTACCTGCCACAAAGGACCAAAGAACTGGCAGACAAATTTGGATTCTGTTACAACAGAGTAAGTCTTAAGAGCAATAAAACCAATTGGGGTAGCTGTTCCAGATTACGCAACATTAACCTCAACATACACCTTATAAGGTTACCGGCAGATCTCGCCGATTTTGTAATTCTGCACGAACTGTGCCATCTGAAGCACCACAATCATGGAGTGGAATTTCATAAGCTACTGAATAATCTTTGCGCCGGTAACGAAAAATTCTACTCCAAACAGCTCCGCTCACATCGCACCACCATTTAGAGCCAATTGGGGGATGCTTGGTGTGAGCACTTCTGACCAAACAAAAAAAAGTTGCCCGAAATTCTCCGGACAACTTTTTTATACATGCGATTCGCAGCAAAAAACATTTTGGGTATATATGCTACGTCCTCATGGCACCCTATTTTGTAAGGGCGCTGATTCTTACGAAAAGCGTATCTACCCCCTTTAGAAGATCTTGATTAACAGCCCTATATGAATCTTTCAGATTCTTACTGTCGGGATGGTTTACCCGTGTGTAAAGGTTGTTTCTCAATTCTATCGCATCGTTCATAATCTCAATTGCCGCTTCGCTCTTTTTGTTCGGATTTATATAGATAAACGTCCAGCAATCAGATATAACCTGGCCCAGTAAGAAGTCTATATCCTTTTTAACTACTCTAAGATTTGCCATAATTTTTAATTGATTTTGTGCAAAGGTAGAAAAAATATTTAACTAAAGCTTTACTGCTCCTATTCCCGGCAGGTCAGAAAGGGTTACTTTTCCATCAACTATCAACATTCCTTTAAACACATCATTTGAAATCAGCAAATTTCCATCCAGGTCTGCCCATTCTGTTTCCGGAGCAATTTGTGCGGCAGCTGATATTGCACATGACGTTTCTGTCATACAACCAATCATAAGCTTCATATGCAGAGCTTTAGCCAATGTAACCATCTCCCGGGCTTCGCGCATGCCGGTACATTTCATCAACTTAATGTTAATTCCGCTATAGGCTCCTTTAAGTTTAGAAATATCTGTCAATCTCTGGCAAGCTTCATCTGCAATAACCGGAAGCGGACTGTTTTCAGTTACCCATGCAGTTTCGTCAAGCAACAATTTTGGCATAGGCTGCTCTATCATGTTCACATTTCTCTCGTTAAGCCAGTTAATCATATCCAGAGCATAATGCTTATCCTTCCAGCCCTGATTTGCATCTACGCAAATAACAGTATCTGTTACCGAACGGATTGTATTTATCATCATCTTGTCTGTGGCCTCATCTCTTCCAAGTTTGACTTTGATGACTTTATATGGTGAAGCTTCACGAGTTTTTTCTTTTACAACCTCTTCTGTATCAAGACCAATCGTAAACGATGTATTTGGAGTTGTTGCTGAGTTAAAACCCCATATCTTCCACCATGGTTGTCCCATTATTTTACCTACAAGGTCGTGAAGAGCAATATCAACAGCAGCTTTTGCTGCAGTATTGTTAATTGCAATGGCGTCAACATAGGCCAGAATATCCTGGATTTCAAACGGAGAGCTAAAGCGCGAAAGATCAACTTTCTTTAAAAAATCAATAACGGACGCCTGAGTCTCACCAAGATATGGAGGCATTGCAGCCTCTCCGTAGCCAACATATCCATCCCAGGTTATTTCTGTTAAAACAATCTGGGTGGTTGTCCGTGATGAGTTTGCTATGGTAAAGACATGCCTCATCTGTGCATCATATGGTCTGTATGTCAGAACCATCGTTTTGCTTCCACCTTTTAATTTTAAAGCCTTTTCTCCTCTCTGTGCAAAGAGTTCGAAGGGGTTAAGGATAGTTGCGGCAGCTGTAAGCAGACCGGCTGTTTTGAGAAAATCTCTTCTGTTTGTCACTTCGTTCATTGTTTTATTTTGCTTATTCTGGAAAATACCAAGGATGTTTTTTAATTGAGGTTATATCTTTATCCAGATCAACTTTGGTAAGAATTCTCTGGGCACGAACCAGTCTGGTTGACCCCTCATAGTAATTGGCGGCATCGGGTATAAGAGAGTTGATTCTCACAGAAGTTGCCGAGTGAATAAATTCTCCGTCACCTATATATATGCCAACATGTGAAATGCGCTCCTTTTTCCCCTCAGTACCCTTTGATCCAAAAAAGATGAGGTCTCCCATTTTCAAGCTGTCAATGCCGTTTTCTATGCTTACATTATCACCGGCAAGGCCTTGCTGAGAAGCATCTCTCTCCAGAATAATACCATTAAGGAAATATGTTGTCTTTGTAAAACCAGAACAATCCATTGCTTTAATGGAAGTACCACCCCACATATATGGGAATCCCAAAAATTTCTTTGCAGTAGCGATAATGTTTTCAGGCGTAGGGTTGCGATTATCCAGCCACTTGCCAAAATCTTCTGCATGAGCTTTTAAAAGATAAGCATTCTTACCATTTGGAAGAATCACTTTGTAGTAGTTTCCCACTACTCCGTCTGTGCGAACTATATTGCCCATTACTCCATCCATAACCACGCCTGCATTTTCAGATGCACCATCGCGGAAAAGAGTATAGTAAGTAGTAATAATCAGTTTTTGTGCTGCGCTCCAATCTTTATATTCCTGTTCATTCATAGCCTGAATGCTTCCGGAAGTTGCCCATGCTATATAGCCTTCAGGAGTGATGGCACGTGTCCAGCCCCCTCTTTTTTCCAGAATTTTCAAAGGCACACCCAGGGTTGTCTGAGTTGCAGATTCGCTTGAGTAGTCTGGTCCGTATCTGAAATTAATAACAGACTCTGATGTTATTCCATATGTTTTTTCTCCAAGAGAAGGATCGGGAAGAACAACCATGCTGTCCAACACATCTATGTTTTTTGCCTTAAGTGCCTTAAGAAGAGCCTCTTTTGCATCAATTTCTGTTGTAGAACCTCTTAACACAATCGTTTTTGCATCGGCAGATATTTCAATTATAGGCTCATAAGTTTTAACCCTGCGGTCGGGTGCATAATCCGATTTTATCTTTTTGGAGATCATGTCAAATTGTTCCTTAATCTCTTCACTTTTTGGACCAATGTAACATGAGAAGACCAAAAGAGCCGCCATCGTTACAAAAAGGACTTTTTTCATACTATTTATATTTAAAATTGTTTTATTATAATTTAAACTTTACAGGCTCGCTCTCGTTAAAGAGCCTGTCCAATTGTGAGCCTCTTCAATTGCAAAGGCAAGCGGATCGTATTCCGGCTTAGGAGTTTTAGCCTGATCTCCTGTTAAATAGATAAACCATGACTCATTTTCGGAAAAATAAAGTGCATCTGCTGCTGGTCTCACCTGAAGAACAATGGCGTTGAAGTTCAATCTTTTGAAGAGATCAAGGTAGGCAATTAACTCTTTTTGCTGTTTCTGCGAAGTTAGTCCTGGCTTTGAAGGCCAGTCAATATTATTGACTGTTGCAATCCAGACAGCTCTCCACTCATGTTTGCCATCGTATTGTGCTCTTGCCACACTATTTGAAGCAAACAACACCACAATACAAAACAAGGCAGGTAAAATTCTGGTCTTCATCCAAATATAGATATGGGTTAATTTATCTACACAAAGATACTATATTTGTATCAAAATTTACAGCATGATTTTAGATTCATTAAAGGGTTTTGAGAGGTATCTCAACTTTCATTCAAGATTTGAGGAAGCCTATACATATATATTGAAAAACAAGCTCCGCGAAATGGAACCCGGAGAGTACCCGATAGTAGGCAGGGATATTTACTGCACTATCTGGGATGGAGAAGGAAAAGGGTTTGAAATTCCAGAACTTGAGATTCACGACTCCTATATTGATATTCATATTTTGCTGGAAGGCAGCGAAACTATAGGCATACGCGACAGGAGTCGCTGCCACTGCGACAACATTCTTTACGACCAGGAAAAAGACATTGCATTTCTGGAAGAAGCACCTGAAAATTTTGTAAATTTAGGAATAGACAATATTGCTGTCATTTTCCCACATGACGCACATGCACCGCTTATCGGAGAAGGCAGAATCAAAAAGGCAGTCATAAAAGTAAAAATATAGTGGAGAAAAGGTACAACTCCTATGTAGGTTACTTCAAAGAGAAGTATGGAAAAAGGCTTCAGAAGATCGTAATTGACGCCGGTTTTACCTGTCCCAACCGTGACGGAAGTATTGCCACCGGAGGTTGTACATATTGCAACAACGAAGCATTCCACCCATCCTACAGCACCCCTGACCAAATCATATTTGACCAGATAGAGTCAGGAATAGAATTTCATAAAAAAAGATACAGAACTACAGAGGAGTATCTTGCATATTTTCAGTCCTTTTCCAACACCTATGCACCACTGGAACATCTTAAACAATTGTACAGTGAGGCTCTCTCCCATCCCGCTGTTGTAGGTCTGGTTATCGGAACAAGACCGGACTGCGTAGATGAAAAAAAACTCGATTTTCTGGCCTCTCTTTCTAAGGAGAAGATTGTTATCCTCGAGTATGGAGTAGAGACCACACACGATAAAACGCTCCTCAGGATTAACCGAGGTCATACCTACAGCCAGGCGGTTGAGACAATCAATGAAACTGCAAAGAGAGGAATTCATCAGTGTGCACACTTTATTTTTGGACTTCCAGGTGAGAGCAAAGAGGACATTATGGCTATGGCAAACGAAATAAACAAACTCCCGCTTCAGTCTGTAAAATTTCACCAGCTACAAATCGTTAAAGGAACAGTAATGGAGAGAGAATTTGAGCAAAGCCCACGTGATTTTATTCAGTTTAAACTGCACGAATACATAGATTTCTTTATCGATTTCCTTGAATTGCTAAGACCTGATATCTATATAGAGAGATTCGCCGGAGAGGTACCTCCACGATTTGTCAACAGGACCCCGTGGGGTCTTGTCAGAAATGCAGAACTGCTACATATGCTGGAAAAGAGGCTCGTTGAGCGGGATACTTATCAGTCCAGGCTTTTTAATCCTCAAGCATAGCCTTAGTGGAGATCTTCTCTCCCACCGCCTCGAGCATCCACTGTTGCGGAGTCAGATTTCCGATTGCATATATTCTCATAACCTCTTCTGACCATTTTTTGTTTGTGTAGAACTTCTCAAGCTGGTACTCTATAATGTGTCCTAACGGATAGTTGGCAAGATAGAGTGGGGAATTTATCATGTGAGAGTAAATTGCAAGCAGAGGAGAATCCTTTTCGCCAAGAACAGGTGCATAGTATTTGTTCCAGATATCTTTGGCTATAGTAATCACAGCCTCTTTCAACTGAGCCGGGGTAGCATCAGGGTTTTCATACATCCATTGCCAGACACCCATATCTACCAGAGCCACACCCATTATCTCATACGAACCCCAGAAGATATCCAGTTCCGTCATTTTTTCCTGATCGGGATTTCTCTGATTGTAGCCGAGAAGCAATAGGTCTCTCTTCTGGAACACAAATGCGTTTGCTTCGGTAAAAGCAGTATTCGGAACTCCGTTAAGCATATAGAAATCAACATCTCTCATGCTTATCGTCTGCTCAACATTATGTCCCAGTTCATGAACTGCAATATTAAAACCTTTATAGTCCATCCCACCTTGAGAAAGTCTTGTGCGCAAACGTGCAAAATCATCTCTGCTTTGAGCTCCCCATGCGTGTCCGGAACCTCTGGCAGCCTCAACAACAATAGCCCCGCCTAATTCTTCAGCCTTTTTAACCGGAAATCCAAATTTCACAAGCATAGCGGGGATATTTTTATCAAACGCCTCTGCAGTCGGATAAAGCGCTTTTGTCTTCTTGCTCAGCACCACCTCGGAAATTGAGCTGCGCGATTTAAATCCATCGTACCATATATCAAACGGCTCAAGAGGCCTGCCAAGTCTTTTACTTATCATCTCCGCTACTTTTTTAACCTTGGAAGAACTGATATATTCAATAAATATCTTTTCTATCTCCTCTTGCCTTATTTGCATACTTCCGTCAAATGCTCTCATAATGGCCGTCGGATTTGCAAAAGAGTATTTATCCATTGCCCTTTGAGCTTTAAACTGATCGAGAAGAACTTCATATCTTTTTTCTCCTTCCTGTTTAACATCTTCTGCAACGCCTCCCTTTGTTATCGTATTTGAATACGGAGCCCAGTCATATTCCGGATTATTGATAACCTGCGCCGGAATTGTCTGTTCCACAATGTGCAGCATTATCTTATAAATCATCCTCTGCTTCTCTATGTTGTTCGGACCGGTTGCGTAGTTAGACTTAATCTCGTCCCTCAGGTTCCAATGGCTTAAAAGCTTCATATTCTCCGGAAAAAGTTTAATCCCCTTCTCATTCACGATGTGACCCATCATAATATTATACTCAGATATGTAGCTTTCCGCTCTCATCTCAGCATCGGCAACAAGTTGTTTAACAGTTGCCGGCGGCTTTGGGATAAAGACATCTCCCATTCTCGCATATGCCCAGTCGAGACGGCTCCACTTTGGTGAGAGCTCTTCCTTTTGTTTAAGTGTAAAATATGGAAAGTTAAGTATTGTAATGTATGCTATCTTATTAGTATATAAATCCTCTGTCAGATGACTCGAAGGTTCAAAGGCACCAAAAATATAATCTACCGGAGCAAGTGGATCTCCATCCAGATGCAGTGGCTTTTTAAGATCTATGCTCATCTTGTTATAGCCTCCCCATACAGACTCGAATGCAACAGAAAGCTTATCAAAGAGCACTCTTTTAGACTCTGGTGTTGCAGCAAAATTTTCCAGGCAAAATGTTGTGAACTCATCTGCCGTTCCGTCTTCTGTTCTCCATTGCTGTGCAACCTGTTGTATACCAGTCATCATAATCTCGCGATCAGTAAGTTCCGGAAATTTTTGTTTCATTTGATTTGTTGTGCTCACTAAAACCTTTGAAGAAATTACTGAGACATCGTCTTTTTGCTCCGTTCCTGCTTGATTTATACAGGATATATTGCCTAAAATCATCAGAATTGCTGTAAGAGTTATTAAGTTTTTCATAGATTAAGATTTGACCTCGAATATAAGCTTTTTTTCTTTACCTTTGTAGATTATAAAAAAAAGACCATGCAATCTTTAATAAACAGAATTATACCAGAGGGGTTGACATTCGACGATGTTTTATTAGTCCCTGCAAGATCGGAGGTACTTCCACGCGAAGTAAATGTGAGTTCGTGGTTCTCCCGAAATATCAAAATCAGCACTCCTATTGTTTCTGCGGCAATGGATACAGTAACCGAAGCAGCTCTTGCAATTGAAATGGCAAGGGAGGGTGGAATTGGCGTTATCCATAAAAACATGTCAATCGAGCACCAGATGGAACATGTGCGCAAAGTAAAAAGAGCAGAAAACGGCATGATATACGATCCTGTGACAATCTTCAAGGATGCGTGTGTGGGAGATGCTCTCAATCTGATGCTGGAGAATAAAATCGGGGGTATTCCAGTTGTGGATGAACATAAAAAATTAATCGGCATTGTAACAAACAGAGACCTGCGCTTCATTGACAATATGAAGATTTCTGTTTGTGAAATTATGACAAAAGAGAATCTGATTACTACCGGAAGGGGAACGGATCTTCAGCAGGCAAGTGCAATTCTTAAAAAGCACAAAATTGAAAAATTACCGGTAGTAGATGAAGACGGAGTTCTTATTGGGCTTCTTACTTATAAAGACATTACCAAAATTAAAGACAATCCTAATGCAAGCAAAGATGAAAAAGGCAGACTTTTAGTAGCAGCTGCAGTGGGTATTGGTGCCGATACAATATTAAAGGTTGAAAAGCTAGTCTCTGTTGGTACCGACGCCATAGTTCTCGATACTGCTCACGGACATTCAGTTTATGTTCTGGGGGTAATAAAAAAGGTTAAAGCCGCTTTCCCGGAGCTACAGGTTATTGCCGGAAATATTGCGACGGGAGAAGCTGCCAAAGCATTAGCAGAATGTGGGGTGGATGGAATAAAAGTTGGTATCGGCCCGGGCTCAATTTGTACTACCCGCGTTGTTACCGGAGTGGGTGTACCTCAGCTTACAGCAATCATGCTCGCGGCAGAAGCTCTCAAAGGGACAGGAATTCCTGTGATCGCGGACGGGGGCATTCGTTACTCGGGAGATATAGTTAAAGCTCTTGCAGCTGGAGCAAGTTCAATTATGGCAGGGTCTTTGTTTGCAGGTGTAGAGGAATCGCCCGGAGAGACTATAATTTTAAACGGCAGGAAGTTCAAATCTTACAGAGGCATGGGTTCCCTGGAAGCTATGCAACAAGGTTCAAAAGACAGATACTTCCAGGACATGGAGGAGGACATCAAAAAATTGGTTCCTGAAGGAATTGTAGCACAAGTGCCTTACAAAGGAACTCTCAGCGAAGTAGTTTATCAGATGGTCGGTGGTTTAAGAGCAGGGATGGGTTATTGTGGAGCAGCTAATATGGAGGAACTGCAGAAGGCAAAATTTATAAGAATTACAGCTGCCGGTGTTATTGAGAATCACCCGCACGATGTAACAATTACCAGAGAAGCACCAAATTATAGTAGATAAACAGATGAAAAAACTCTTAATCTTATGTCTGATACCGCTCGTTTTCTCCTGCAGGTATCTGGACTTTACCTCCCCTGATGCCGTAGTTGCGGAAGTTGGAGATAAGATTCTTTATGAATCGGAGGTTAAAAATTTAATTCCAGAAGGAACATCACCGGCAGACAGTACAAATATGGTGGAGCAATATGTTAATTCATGGGCGCTTAAACACCTTCTGATAAACAAGGCTGAGAGCGAGTTGTCGAAAAGCGAAAAGGATGTTGAGCAGGAGCTGGAAGATTACAGATCTTCGCTTCTGGTTTACAAATATGAGAAAATATACCTGGAAGAGAGACTGGATACTGTTGTAACAGAAGAAGAATGCAAGGAGTACTATGATAACTACTCCTCTAATTTTACACTAAATAACTCTGTGGTAAAGGCAAGAGTGGTAAAGATATCGGACAGGTCTCCAAATCTTGAGACTATCAGAAAGATGTACAGGGCTAACTCAATAGAGGAGATAGATGAGTTCGAGAAGCTATGCTATAACTCTGCCGACCGGTACAACAACTTTAATAACCAATGGGTAGATATGTCAGATATTGCGAGGGAGATCCCATACGATGTGCAGATGTGCGAAAGAGAGGCCTGGACAAAATCGTATATAGAAACAAACGATAGTTCATACCACTATTTTGTCTATTTTCTGGACAAAATTGCACCGGACAGTACAGCTCCCTTTGAATTTTATCATACAAAAATAAAAGAGATAATAATCAGCAAACGTAAACAGGAGCTCCTGGCAAATCTTGAAAAAAATCTTATAAAGGAAGCTCTTGAGAAGAATTTACTGAAAACCAACTTTAATAATAAAGACAAGTAATGAAAGACAGGTTTAAATCAAATATCCTCGGCATAGTTTTGTTAGGATTCATTGCACTCCCTGCAACAGCTCAGAAGTACTCCAACGGATTAGTCGACAAAACTATCGCCTTAATCGGAAATGACATGGTACAGCTATCTACACTGGAAACTGAGGTTCAGATGATGTTGTTTCGTGGGGTAACTTCAGATAAGAATCTAAGATGTGAAGTACTTGAAAACTTGATTATCCAGAAGCTTTTCCTTACCCAGGCAAGGTTAGACAGCCTTACTGTAAATCAGGATATGGTAGAAAGCAATCTCAACCAGAGAATTCAGGAGGTTATGACACAGCTTGGAGGTGAAAAAGCCACAGAAGAGTATTTCAAAAAACCCCTGTACAAAATTAAACAGGAGTGGAGAGAGGCTTTGTCTGAACAATCGCTTGTGCAAAACATGCAGAGTGATATAGCTCAGAAAGCTCCGGTACTTACACCTGCAGACATTGAAAAGTATTATAAAAATACCCCAAAGGACAGCCTTCCGATAATCTCTACCCAGTATCAGTATAGTCAAATAGTGATTTACCCCAACAAAGAGGACGCTGTTATGGCCGTTAAAGAGAAACTCCTTGCATTCAGAGAAAGAATCATGAAGGGAGAAAAATTCAGCACTCTTGCAATGATTTATTCGGAAGATCCAAACAGTGCATCCAGAGGTGGAGAATTGCGAATGGCTGCAAAGCAATTATACGTACCTGCATTCTCTGATGCGGCAATGTCACTTAAAGTTGGCCAGGTTTCTCAGATTGTTGAGACTCCATATGGTTTTCACATTATTCAGCTGATAGCAAAAGAGGGAGATATGTTTAATGCAAGACACATCCTTTTGAAACCAGTTTACACCAGTATTGACAGAACAATGGCTTTTTCGAAGCTGGACAGCATAAGGACCCTTATTGTTTCTGACAGCATCAAGTTCGAGATGGCTGTCAGAAGATTTTCTCAGGATCCAAAAACCTATGTCAACGGAGGGCTTGTTGCAGATCCAAATTCCGGTTCCGCATATTTTGACAAGGATCAGCTGAATCTCGCCGACTATAATATCATTAAGGACATGAAAGTAGGAGATATCTCAGAACCTTTCGAATCTACAGACAACGAAGAAAAAAGTAGCAATACTGTTTACAAGATAATAAAACTGAACAAAATAATTCCATCTCACATAGCTACATTTAAAGATGATTTTTCCGTTCTGCAGGATGAGTTTAAGAATCAGGCCGCTCAAAAGGCAATTGACGAATTCATCACCAGAAAACAAGCAAGTACATTTATACGAATTGACCCGCTTTTCTCAAACTGCCCATTCAAGAGAGAGGGCTGGATTAAGTAATGTTAAGAAGATTATCTACTCTTTTTTTAATTCTCATACCGTCTCTGTTATTCTCTCAAGACTCTCTGAATAAGCAGGAAAACAGACTGGTAAGGCTCATTGATGCAAAGTCTATAGAAAAACAACTTATAGATGGAAGGGAGTACAGAAAGGTTGTGGGCCCGGCACAGTTTCTCCACAACGATGCTCTTATAATTTGCGACACTGCTATTTGGGATGTTCTGTCCAATACCATTGACGCAATCGGAAATGTAAGAATCATACAAAACCAGACTACTCTCTTTGGCGATAAAATTAAATACGTAGCGGACCGTTCTGTCGCAGAGGTGAGAGGAAAGCTTGTGGAACTGGTGGATAAAGAGAACAACAAGCTAAGAACTCACTATCTTGACTATTATACCAAAGACAGTCTTGCCATGTTCTACAATGGAGGCAGCATGATCAATAAAAAAGAGAATACAATCGAGAGTCTTAATGGATTCTATTATGGAAAACTGGAAAAGTTTCTTTTCCAGATGAATGTCGAGATGGAGGGTGACTCTGTCTTATTATCGGCAGATTCTCTGGTTTACCTTGCAAATCTCAACAGGGCGATATTCCTTGGAAAAACCAATGCCTGGCAGGGCGATGGATTTTTACAAGCACACGGGGGATGGTACGACAGGAAAAACGAATTTTTCCATTTTACCAAAGATGCATATATTAAGACAAAAGATACTGAAATATGGGCAGATACCATCAACTACAACAGGACAACTGCCGAGGCTGAACTGTTCAACAATATCCAACTGCTCGATACTACACAATCTGCAATTCTTTTTGCTGACTATGCCACATTCCTACAAAAACCCTTTAAGGTTCTTTTGACAAACAAACCGAGCGTAGCATCATACACTGTGGAGAACGGGGTTGCCGACACTCTCTTTTTTACAGCCGACACAATCATTTATCGAACATTTTTAAAAAGCGAAGTGGACTCTTCTACAGTTGCCCTGTCGGAAAACCGCTACCTGCTGAGTAAAAAAGACCCGTTGGGAGAAATCTATAAGAAGAAACAGCTCGATGTTCCTCTGCAAAAAAGAGTCGAAACCTCTTTTAAAGAAAGACCAATCCTTCCAAAAGACACTGTTGTCCCTGTTAAAGACACTGTTGTCCCTGTTAAAGATACTTTGGTTTCTGCTACAGACACAACAATATTAAAGGCTGCAGACACTACCAGTGTGAAATTTCTGTACGCAAACAAAAACGTAAAATTCCACAGAAACAATATGCAGGGTATCTGTGACTCTCTCCTTTTCAATTCAATAGACTCACTTATCAGATTATTTAAAGACCCTGTCATATGGACTGATAACAAACAGCTTTCCTCAGACAGCATACAGGTTGTGATATCCGGAGGGAGGATAAAGAAAACAGAGCTGACATCCTCTGCCTTTGTTGCAATAGAGGAAGATTCAACACACTTTAACCAGATAAAGAGTGCAGATATTGTTGCCTTTTTCGATTTAGGAGAGCTTAGCCGGTTCGATGCCTTTGGCGGTGTGTCAATACTCTTTTTCTTTGCTGAGGACAGTGTTCTGACTACAATGAACGAAAAGGAGTGTAAGGCAATGAGTGCAACCATCTTAAATAAAAAGATAAATATAATAAGATATTTCGAAGGAGTTCAGAGCAATGCCTATCCTATCTATAATCTGGAAAAGGAGAAACAGAAGTTAAAAGGATTCCTGTGGCTTGAGGCCAAAAGACCAAAAACTCGTTTTGATGTTTCTGACAGATCTGTCAAAAGCTCACAAGCATTTGTAGTGAAAAACATTGAGAAACCAACATTCATGCAAACCTCCATCTACTTTGGCAGGAAAAAGGAACCGGAAAAAAAGGCAGATCAACCAAATGACCTGCCTCCTGCTTCTAAGCCTGACGGTTCAAAATAAATATTTCTCTACCAAATATTCAAAGGAAGACCATGCATTTTTTTCCTTGCCTGCTCTCTTGTTTCTGCTATAATCTGCTCATTGTCTGTATTTGACAATACCTTATCTATAAGATCAACAATAAATGGCATATCCTTCTCAACTAAACCTCTCGAGGTAATAGCTGGTGTTCCCACTCTGATTCCCGATGTCTGGAATGGTGAACGTGAATCAAAAGGTACCATGTTTTTGTTTACTGTTATGTCTGCACTTACAAGCACCTTCTCGGCAACTTTGCCGGTAAGATCTGGAAATTTACTCCTGAGATCGATCAGCATCAAGTGATTATCTGTACCTCCTGAAATTATCTTGTATCCTTTCTCTACAAAAGCAGCAGCCATTGCAGCGGCATTCTTCTTTACCTGAATCTGGTAAGCCTTGAACTCGGGTTGAAGAGCCTCAAAAAAAGAGACAGCTTTAGCAGCTATGCAATGCTCAAGCGGACCTCCCTGAATACCTGGAAATACACTCGAATTCAATACGGCCGACATCATTTTTGTCTCTCCTTTTGGAGTCTTTATTCCGAATGGATTTTCGAAATCTTTACCCATTAGTATTACACCACCACGCGGACCTCTCAGGGTTTTGTGAGTAGTGGAAGTTACAATATGAGCATACCTAACCGGATTGTCGAGAAGCCCTGCCGCAATAAGACCTGCAGGGTGAGCCATATCAACCATAAATATCGCCCTTATCTTGTCTGCAATAGTTCTCATTCTTGCCCAGTCCCACTCTCTTGAGTATGCCGAAGCACCACCAACAATAAGTTTTGGTTTGAATTCAAGAGCCTTTTTCTCCATCTCGTCGTAATCTACAGTTCCTGTTTCTTCGCGAACCTGATATGCTACTGCGTTATACAATATTCCGGAAACATTAACCGGCGATCCGTGAGTTAAGTGGCCGCCATGTGCAAGGTCAAGCCCCATAAATGTATCACCTGGCTTTAGACAAGCCATAAATACAGCCATATTAGCCTGCGCTCCAGAGTGAGGCTGAACATTTGCATATTCAGCATCAAAGAGCTGGCAAAGACGGTCTATAGCCAGTTGCTCAACTTGATCAATTACCTCGCAACCCCCATAATATCTGGCCCCTGGGTATCCCTCAGCATATTTATTGGTGAGAACAGAACCTAAAGCAGATAGTACCTGTGGACTGACAAAGTTCTCAGATGCGATAAGTTCTATTCCATGAAGTTGACGGTTTTCCTCTTTTTTTATAAGTTCTGCAATTTGAAGATCTTGTTTCATTATGTAATATTTTGTCTATAATATGCTTAAAAAAAAGTCTTCAAAGGTACAAAATATTTTCAGTTAATCGCTTTTTATTTGTTTTTGGGCGGGTACTCATGGAGGTATATCCGGTGCACTGGGAGGTATATTATCCCTCCATATGAGTAATTTTTACTTTTTTATCAGTTTATAATTGCCCGCTTCATCTTTGGTAAGACAATAATCATCTGCAAGTTCGAGCTCCCAACCTTCACCAGTTATTTTTTTATCGCCAATGTTTGTGGGGTTTGATATCGAAATCGCCTGCCAATTTGGACTTACCAATGCTCCACTTTCAACTGTTAGTACACCCCATTTATCTGTAATTCTGATATTTGGATAAACAGTTCCCTTATTTTCCAATGGCATTATATTTCTTGGGTCAAACGAAAAGTTCATCTGTTCAAATTGAATTTTCAAATGAGGTTGTTCTATGAATTTAAACTTATATTCTGCAATAAGTTTTTTATTTGTCTCTTCTCTCGCTGTTTCTTCGGTTACAATCGTTTTACTATTATATTTTTCGGCTATATTAGTTGCTGATTTTTTCAAGTCTTTAGGCATTTCTATGTTAAAAGCATTGATAAAATAATCAACTAAGTTTGTTTTTACACCAATTTCTTTGTTCCAGTCTTTTTTAGATTCAAGAAGCAAAAATCCGTAAACAGGAATGGTTTGATAGGCAAATGAGCGGACAAATGTTGGATAGTTCATAAACATATCAATACTTTTTTCAAAGTTTTTTATTGCTTGCTCTTTGTTTCTACCGCTTATTATTTGCCCTGTATATTCAGCTATGCCTTCGTTTAATTCCAATATGTTTTCTGTTGTATCCGAGCCGCTGTAAAGGCTGTTTCGATATTTTCTGAAAACGAGAGCGTTGGTTAAATATTCCTCCATTTCTGCTTTTGACGACGATGTAACAGCTTTTTTTAGTGCTTCCAATTCTAAACGAAGATATATTCTGCCATCTTTTTGGTCAAGGTGATTATTATCTGCGTTTTTTATAGTAAAATCTAATGATGGTTGAGCCTTGTGAAATAATTCGTGAGCAAGCAAGTTAATCCTGGATTGTTTGTTGTGTGGTAGCGGAAGAATAATCATAGCCCAACTTTTTCCGTTCCAATCTATTGCTGTATTAGCAAAGTTAATTTCGATGGGAAGAATGCCAGTATAAATACTACCACGTTTCACAAGAACACCGCAACTGTCAGGTTCGTTAGCAAAAATTTCTCGCGTCTGTGGATTAACCAAAAGCATTGCTCCATACAAGTCTTTATCCCAAAGCTGGGAGTTTTTTTGTGTTACTTCCTTGATTTCGTTGAAATAAAAAGGGATACTGTCCTGTGAAATTTGAAGATTTTGTCCTGTAACTGTATATGCGGACAAAAGGAGTAAAATTGAAACTGATAGCTGTTTCATCGTTATTTTGATTTTTCACCATTCTTCAACGTAATCTCAATTACCCCGTTTTTACCCTTGTCTCCGTACTTCTTTGTGGCAACATCTCCTTTTAGGACACTCATAGATTTTATATTGTCTGACTCGAGAGATTCTCTGTTGAAGTTTTCCTTAATAATGCCGTCAACTACGTAGAGTGGCTGGAATCCTTCGTTTTTAACACTGATAGTAATTGTCTTAGATTCTGTATTCTTTAGCGTTTCTCCTCTCTTTAACGAAATCAGGAGAACACCATTTTTCCCTTTGTCTCCGTATTGGTCGATACTGGCTTTATCTTTCAGTACAAATATGGATTCTATTGCCTCCGGGTTTATAGCATTAAATATTTCCAAGTTGGCCTCCTTCCCGTTAATGATTACCATAGGCCCGTTTTCCATATCTTTACTTACAATTACGCAGGTTTTCACACTGTCCCCCTGTTTTGCAGAGCTTCTTGTAATACTTACAATTCTAACCCCATCTTTCTTTTGACTGCCTGTAACTTCTCCTTTCTCCTTAGCAATCTTGCTTGTATCCTCAGGATCTATGGTAATTGTAAAATGCTGCTGCATCTCTCTCGTTCCTTTCGTGTCTGTTTTATTGGCGTTTGAAATAACCTCTATCTTTGAGGTTACCTCTTCCGATGCAAATGCTACTATGGCAAATGCTGTCAAAGGGAGCACAAAAAGAACTTTAAGTGCCGCCGTCCTGGTCGATTTTTTCTTTGAAATCATGGTAATTCTGTTTTTTAGTTTACTGTGATTAAAGCTGTTGGCCATAGTGTAGAGCCTAACGCCAACAGCTTTTTTAATTAATAAAAGTTGATATTGTTTTGCATCGATGCCATTGTTGATGACCGCTTGGTCGGCCTGAAATTCGTGGATGTTCTGAAGCTCCTGCTTGAGCAGATAGGCAGCGGGATTAAACCAGTGTAATATTTCAACCACCTCTGCAAGCAGAAGATCCAGCGAATGATATTTTGATATATGTGCTTTCTCATGAGTTATTATCTCCCTGCCGCTGTCATTATAATCGCTCTCCGAAATAACAATATATCTCATCCAGGAAAACGGCGCAATCTCCTTTTTATGAATTATCAAAACAATTTTGTTTTCAACCATGACCCTTTGCGCCTCTTTTGAACGTATAAGGGAGAGCATCTTTACGAAAGAGCAGACGGCATTAATAACTGATGCAGCCACACCAAGAATATAAATAATGAACAAGACAATCAACCAAATGTTCTGACCGCCGGCATTGTCTGCCGTCATACCTGTACTCTGCGCCATAGCAAGAATGGCATCTATATCAAGAGCCAATCCTGTATAAGGAGTCGCCTTATGAAGGGTTACATCTATAAACGGTATTATGAAAGAGACGATAAAAAGTGAGAGCAGTACAATTCTGTTGAATTTATGGAATGTCTCCCTGCAGAGCATCAGTTTGAAAAACAGATAAAATACCGCCAGACAGATGGAGGATTTTAGAATATATACAAACAGATCTCCCATGGCTATCTGACTTTAGATGATTTTTCCACCTTTTGAATAAGCCTCTTAAGCTCATCCAAAGAGATATGCTCCTCTTCTATCAATGACGAAACAACTCCAAGGTATGAGTTTTTGAAATACTTGCTCACAACATTGTTCAGTGCCCCGTTCTTATAGTCCTCCTGCGAGATAACTGAAAAATACTGATATGTGTTGCCAAAAGACTTATGATCTAGAAATCTCTTCTCTTCCAGACCTCTTACAATTGTGGAAAGAGTATTGAAGTGAGGCTTTGGATCTTTATAAAAATCAAGTAGTTCACGGACAAAAAGGGGCTCCTTTGCCCAGAAAAGATTCATCACCTCTTCCTCCTTTGCTGTCAGTTTTTGCATTGTTTCTGATATTTGTTACGCAAAGGTAACTATATTTTTTAGTTATGCAACTATTTTTTATAGTTATTCTCAGTGTGACTGAACATATAAAACAACAACAAGCGGAAATTGGTAGCAGCTATATACCAGCAAACTATCAATTTCCGCCTTTGATTTTTAACGTAGAGGGTCACACAATATGCGTCCCTGTGTGATATTATTCGAGAATTACAACACGGTTAAGAACAGGTTTGCCGAAAGGTTCGTTTTCGTCACCTTTGGCAATAACCTCAAGTTGACTTGGGTTTACGCCAAACTTGTTAACAAGAGCATCGTAAACACGATTTGCACGTTCCTGGCTTAATCTCATATTGATCTTCTTATTACCTGTAGCTTTGTCTGCAGAACCCATAATCTTGAATTTATTGCCTGATTTCTTAATCATATCTGCAAAATTGCCAAGGTTAATCAGGTCTTTTTCTGTAAGCTTAGAT
This sequence comes from Rikenellaceae bacterium, assembly GCA_039683455.1. Taxonomy (GTDB): domain Bacteria; phylum Bacteroidota; class Bacteroidia; order Bacteroidales; family UBA932; genus Bact-08. The sequence continues at coordinate 36,575 of JBDKRJ010000012.1, forward strand.
ACATTGATTGGGAAGAATATTGCCATTGGAGCTGTAATATACTCTGTTTTTGTAACAATAGCAGGTTTTTTGTTTTTCTCTGTATTAAGGTCATCAGCTAGTTTCCTGGCCTTGGCATCTGAATCTGCAATCTGTTTTTCAAGATCAGAAATTTTTGAAGTGTAAGGAGTATAGTCAGGAATAATTGGTTTTTCCGGACGATTGAATCCGCGTTTTGGGAAGTTATAGGTGAGCCCTACAGTAGCGCTAACAAGCTCTTCAATGCCTTCACCAATTGACAGACCATCAAATCTTTCATTAACCAGAAGAGTTCTGAGCTCAAGGTTAATATCCACAGCAGGTGTAATGCGGACTTTGTTAATAAGTCCGGTAGAAAAACCAACCTCTTTTATCACCGGATCAACATCTTCTTTCCACGATCTGGCATAGCCAACTCCTATGAAAGGAATAAATTCCCAGAGACGATCCGCCCTGTAACCGCCGATTGTATTAGAGATATTCCAGAGAAAATCACCATGAAGATTAAACATGTTGAATTTTTCTTTATAGCAGTTTGGGCAATCAATTGCACCTTCTCTATATCTGCCCTGTGCTCCTTTTACAGCACCTTTAACAGATAAGCCTGCATACTGGGCACGAACACCTACAGCCGGAGTAATCCATTTTCCTAAAGATACATCCAATGCAGGAGCGAGACGTTTTCCAAAATCAAGATCTCCATCGAATTCACCAAAAAAAACCTGAACACCACCACCGGCGGAAATAAACCAGTTGTCAAAGAATCCATTTGTAAGATACGGACCGTACTTACCTTCGGTTTTAGCCTCAGTCTGTTGAGCAAATGTTACAACAGCTGTAAACAATAATACTAATGTCAGAAATTTTTTCATATTATCAATAATTTAAAGTTAAAGATCTTTTTTCTGTAAACAATATTACCCTTAAAATGGCTGAAAAAGATTACTCTTCACCTACTATTTCAATCTTGATGTTTGCCTTAATATCGCGATGACATTTTACAATTGCATCATAAATACCCACCTCTTTAATACTGGCTTCACCAGTTATGCTGATGTCTCTCCGGTCGATTTCAAAACCTTTTGTTGCAAGAACCTCTGCTACTTGAATATTGTTAACTGAACCAAAAATTTTGCCTGTCGAGCTAACCTTTGTGGCCAATGTAATCTGGATTCCTTCCAGTTTAGCTGCAAGTGCAACAGCCTCTTCACGAATCTTAGTCTCCTTGTGAGCACGTTGTTTCATATTCTCTGCGTGCACTTTTTTTGCAGATGAGGTAGCCATTATTGCAAAGCCCTGAGGGACCAGATAATTTGAGGCATAACCATTACGTACCGTAACGATATCGTCTTTATGTCCCAGGTTAGGAACGTCTTGTTTTAGTATAATTTCCATGTTATCTCTCCTTTGCTTATTTCAATAAATCTGTAACATATGGTAATAAAGCAAGGTGTCTGGCGCGCTTAACGGCTTGTGAAACCTTCTTTTGGAATTTCAAAGATGTTCCTGTAAGACGACGAGGAAGAATCTTGCCCTGCTCGTTCAGAAATCTCTTTAAAAATTCTGCGTCTTTGTAATCTACATACTTAATACCGGACTTTTTAAAGCGGCAGTATTTTTTCTTCTTCACCTCAACAGTTGGAGGATTTAAGTAACGAATTTCGTTGTTTACCTGATTTGCCATAATTAAACCTCCTTAGTTTTTATTTTCTGCTTTGATTACGCGTTTTTTTTCTGCATAAGCAACTGAATGTTTGTCCATTGCAAATGTAAGAAAACGGATAATGCGCTCATCGCGACGATACTGAATTTCAAGTTTGGCAATAAACGACGGATCTGCCATAAATTCGATTAAGTGATAAAAACCAGTGGTTTTCTTTTGAATAGGATAAGCCAACTTTCTTAGGCCCCAGTCCTCCTCGTGAACAATTTCACCACCGCTTTCGGTAATGAAGTCACGATACTTTTTTACCGCTTCCTTTATCTGTACATCAGATAAAACGGGAGTTGCAATGAAAACGGTTTCGTACTGTTTTAACATACTCGGTTTTTGATTAATAATTTAATTTAAAAAGGGCTGCAAAGATAGATAATATTTCCAAGCGGACAAATTATTTTTTTACAGGTGCCTGTTTTAATATTTCAACTATGTAATTCCACCACTTATCAACGGTTTTGATATTTACCCTCTCATCCGGTGAGTGTGGTGATTTGATTGTTGGTCCGCAAGAGATCATATCCCAGTTTGAATAAGTTCCTCCCAAAATACCACACTCAAGCCCAGCATGTATCGCTTTTACTTCCGGCTCTTTTCCGTACAGGTTTTTATAGACATTTTTCATAGTAGCTAAGATAGCAGAATTCATGTCTGGTTTCCATCCCGGATACCCGCCTGTCAGCTTAACTTCAGCTCCGGCCAATTCAAATACGGCACTCATAGATGCGGCCAGAACTTCTTTTGCAGAGTCTACCGAACTTCTCATTAAACATTTGACATCAATCTCACCAGCTTCTGCCTTAACAATAGCCAGATTGTTGGAGGTCTCAACAAGGCCTTCCATTGCGTCGCTCATCCTCTCTACCCCGTTAGGACAGGCATAAATTGCAAGAACTGCGTTGAGAGCTGTTTTAGCGTCTATTACTTCAGATGGAGCTTTACACTCCTCTATGGTTATCTTGATATTGGATTCCTGTGCTGCAAGTTCATTCACAATTTCTTTGAAGTGTTTGCTTACCAGCCCTTTTGCAATTTTCACTTTATCTGCCGGAACTGCAAGTGTAGCGAACGCCTCTCGTGGAATTGCGTTTCTCAGACTACCTCCTTCGAAAGATGATAATCTTGCATCTGCCTCCTTAATCAGGGGTAGCAATATTCTCACAAGGCTCTTGTTGGCGTTTCCCCTTCCAAGAACGATATCCATTCCTGAGTGGCCGCCTTTTATACCTGTAATGTCTAACTTCATACCCACGTATCCTGCAGGTGTCGGTTCGCTTTTATATCTGAAAGTTGCAGTAGCATCCAAACCACCGGCACATCCCACATAAAGTTCTCCCTCGTCTTCCGAATCCAGATTAATGAGTATATCTCCCTTTAAAATTCCGGCTTTAAGACCTCTTGCACCGGTCATTCCGGTCTCTTCGTCAATTGTAATAAGTACTTCAACAGGACCATGAACCAGATCCTTTGCTTCTAAAACTGCCATGGCAACAGCCACACCCATTCCGTTGTCTGCTCCCAGAGTTGTACCTGTGGCATAAACCCACTCATCAACTATTCTTGGAATAATCGGATCAGTCTCAAAATTGTGAACCTTGTCACTATTCTTCTGAGGAACCATGTCTATGTGGGCCTGTAATATAATACCTTTTCTGTTCTCCAGTCCCGGAGTTGCCGGTTTGCGGATTATTATGTTTCCCAGCTCATCTTTAATAGTTTCCAGTCCTAACTCCTTTCCGAATTTTTCCAGAAAAAGAACAGCTTTCTCCTCTTTTTTTGAAGGACGTGGAATTTGTGTGAGGGAATAGAAATTTTTCCAAACCCTGGTTGGATTTAAATTAGTAATACTCATTGTTTTAATTATTTTAATTTATTACTCTATTTTGCAGTAGCAATTTCTAAAGGAAATGAAAGCACATTACCCAGCTGGTAAATTGGGATTCTTGTCTGGAGAAGAAGGCTCTGTCCATCCATTACTCTTGCTGTCAGCGTTGCTGGTTTTCTGTACAGAACTCTGCCTTTTTTATTTGAAATATCCATATTGGGTGCATCTGCGGTTTTACCTTCCGATGATAACTCCAGAACTATTGGTCTGCCTGACAAGTTATTTGAAGGAAGCAACCCGAGGTTATCGGCAATTCTGAATACTATGTATATTTGTTTTGAATTATCTGCGGTGGGTACAAGATCAAAGCTCATTTGCTGAGTGTCAAAACTACTTTTGCCAATAAAAAGGCTCAGATATTCCGATTCAAGCCTGTTGATTTCATCAATCGCAGATTTAAGAGCTTCCCCACTGAAGGTAGCGTCTGTTTCACCTGTAATAATATCAATCCTCTTTGCCCTAAGCTTAAAGATGAGAGCAGCTGTTTCTTCTGCTCTTTTTTCCATACTTTTCTCTACAACCTGACTTTGTTGAACTGCTACCCTTTCAAGGCCTGAAGCTGTTTGAACTGTTTTATAGAGCGTGCTGTTTTCGTTTGTAAGGTTTGATGTGGAGAGTGATGAAGCAAAAGAAGCTTTGTCCATCATTTTTGCGAACCTCATCTTTTCCTCTTTGCCGGCATATGAGTCGGACCAGATAATCAATCCCTGATTAATAAACTCCAGAAAATTTGCTGATGCATTTTTAGAGTTTCCTAAGTTCAGGGCAATATTGGAAGAGTTATCTGCCTCTATATAGGGCATCATCTCAACTGAGTTGAGCTTGTAAAACTCCCCACTCTCTTCTCTTGCCTGAATACCGAGAAATTTTTGTGCAAATCTGGCATATGGCCCCGCAATAAAAGATTCATGGTTTGCCTCTGCAACAAAACGAATTGTTGTACTGGGAAGAGAGTAAACTATTGCTCCCTGAGGAAGTTTTTCTTCGGACTTTATTGTCTGTGATTCAGCCTGGATTGTAATGATTACAAAAACTGCAAGCAGACATATTTTTAATACTCTGTTCATCATTTTTTTATTTAAATTTTTAACATCATGCATACTTCTCTTCCAACGTCTGTGAGACCACAGCCAATCAGATGGTTCTGAGTTTATTCCGGCTTCCAGAAGAGATACAAACCTCTCGGTAATTTCTCCCTTCTCCATTTTTGAAGGGTCTTCGGTAATAACTGTTAGTTTAGATCTGTATTTTCCTCTTGCCACTCTCTGGTTGTTCATAAAAACCACCGGCAAATTAAGTTTTCCTGATAATTGCTCCGGTCCGTTCATCATAAGAGTAGATTGATTCAGAAAATCTACCACAAATTTTGCACCCGGCAGAGGTGATTGATCCGAAACCAGGAAATAACACAACTGTTCATCCTTATGTTTAAACATATATTTGGCAATTTCGTTCGATTCCACCAGTTTCCCCTCCATGTGATGCTCTCTGATCCATTTAATCAGCAGGTTTGCACTTTTGTTCCTCATCTTCTTGTAAACGACTCTGAAATTTTCTGAGCAATAACCTGAGGAAGAGAAGTTTGTAACGACTACGTTCTCCCAATTTGCCTGGTGACCAAGAATGATCATAACAGATTTCCCCTGTTCATGCAATATCTTAAGCACTTCGGGATTTTCAACCTCTGTAATTGAGGTGTGCTGCTTCTTTGTGGCAGAAATAGACCAAAGAAGTTCGACAAAAACATCGGTAAAATTTCTGTAGAATTCTTTTGCAATTTTCTCTACTCCGTCGTACTTGAAATCCGGAAATGATCTGGCAATATTGATGTTTACAACGTCCAACCTGTACCCGATTATTCTTCTCATAAAAAAAGCAGAAAAATCAGAAATATAGTAAAGAATTTTTCTGGGAAGAAGGGATATTAAAAGAGGAGCAAGCAATAAATAAAAAACAATTTTTGCCATTGAACATTTCACTTTTTAACAAAGTTATCTAAATTTTACTAATTTTGTACAGATATAGCCAAATTTTAACTAAATAATATAATAAACTATGTTTAAAAAACACCCAAAAGGACTTCTCGCAGCCGCCCTGGCAAATATGGGCGAGCGCTTTGGTTTTTACACGATGATGGCAATTCTTGTGCTTTTTCTTCAGGCGAAATTCGGCCTTGACGGAGTGAGCGCAGGTATTATCTACTCCATCTTCTACGCATCTATTTACATATTAGCGCTTGTGGGCGGTTTAATCGCTGACAGAACCCGGAATTACAAGGGGACAATTCTGGTTGGACTTGTCATAATGACTGTCGGTTATCTTCTGTTGTCAATTCCAACTCCGACTCCCGTACCAAACAAGGCACTCTACCTCACTTTTGTATGCATAGGGTTGCTCGTCATCGCATTTGGTAACGGTCTTTTCAAAGGTAACCTGCAGGCATTGGTCGGTAAAATGTATGACAATCCTAAGTACGGGCCAATGAGAGACTCTGGTTTTTCACTTTTCTATATGTTCATAAATGTAGGAGCCGTTTTCGCTCCGTTTTTTGCAGTTGGTATCCGTAACTGGTGGGTTAATCATAATGGATTCCAGTACAACCAGGACCTTCCTGCTCTTTGCCACGGACAACTTGGCGGCACCCTCACACCTGAGGCTGCCACTCGTTTCTCGGAACTTGCAAGCAATGCAAGCGGGGCACCCGTTAGCGATTTAACAACTTTCGCAAATAACTATCTGAGTGTCTTTACAACAGGTTATCACTATGCATTTGGCATCGCAATTGTTGCAATGATTATCTCTCTTGCAATCTATATCACAAACAAGAAAAGCTTCCCTGGAATTGAAAAGATTCAAACTAAAGACGGCGTTAAAATTGTTGATCCTTTGGAAGTTAAGATGTCCATTCAGGAGATCCGTCAACGCATTTATGCTCTGTTCGCAGTATTTGGCGTTTGTATTTTCTTCTGGTTCTCTTTCCACCAGAATGGTCTTACCCTCACAATGTTTGCAAAAGAATATACAAACCTTAGCGGAATTGCAATTAATCTTGGATTTGTTACAATCAAAGGAGCAGAGATATTTCAGTCAATAAATCCACTTTTTGTAGTTCTGCTGACACCTGTTGTTATGTTCCTTTTCGGTTGGTTAAGAGCCAGAGGAAAGGAGCCTTCTACCCCTAAAAAAATCGCAATAGGTATGTTCATTGCTGCACTTGGATATGTTGTAATGGCTATTGGTTCACAAGGTCTTCCTCTCCATACAGAAATTCTTGCAATGGGTGGTATGCCGGAAGCAGAAAGAGTATCTCCGTTTCTTCTTATAGGAACCTATTTTATACTTACAGTTGCCGAACTTTTCATTAGCCCGATGGGTATATCGTTTGTTTCAAAAGTTGCTCCTCCTCAGTATCAGGGTGTAATGCAGGGTGGATGGCTTGGTGCAACTGCAGTTGGCAACTCCCTTCTCTTTATTGGTGCTATTTTCTACGAAAGTATTCCAATCTGGATGACATGGTGTGTATTTGTAACTGTATGTCTCATTTCTATGGGAACAATGCTTGCGATGCTTAAGTGGCTCGAAAGAGTTGCTAAGTAACACTTCGGACATTATCTGGGCTCACGAGGTTAGTGAATTGTTAAATATATTTGAAATATGATACCGTTTTTAAAAAACAGAAGTTACAGGAGGTTCCATCAGGAGGTGGAAATTACTGTTGAGAACCTCAAAATTATGGTCGAAGCCGCAAGATTGTCGCCCTCTTCGAGGAATGTCCAGCCTATAAAATTTTTCGTCAACAACAACCGGGAGGTAAACACTAAAATTTTCCCTAATCTGGGATGGGCCGGATATCTTAAAGAGTGGGACGGCCCGTCTGAAGGCGAAAAGCCATCGGCATATATTATTCTGCTTCACGACAAAAATATCTCTACAGGATATTCATGTGACAATGGCATTTTCGCTCAAAGCATTCTTTTACAAGCGGTTGATCTTGGATTCGGTGGGTGTATGATTGGCACTTTTAAAAAGGAGCCCCTGACTAAATTACTCAGACTTCCGGATAATCTGGAAATAATTCTGGTGATAGCCCTTGGAAAACCAAAGGAGACAGTTATTGTGGACGACATGAAAGATGGCGATGTCAAATACTGGCGTGACGAGCATCAGAATCACCATGTTCCAAAGCGCACTCTTGAAGAACTAATTTATATTCCGAAAGAATAGGTGTTAAATCCGGAAGAGTAGCAGGAAATTTCTGAAGTTTGCAATTATTACCTGACCGGCTCCTGCCCCATCTCTTTCAGAATTTTTCTGCCACCATCCTCAGATAACAGATAGTCAAGGAAAGCCTTTGCAACAGGTTTGTTTGGTGCATTATTGAGTATTGTTACTCCATAAACCATAGCTTCTCCTTTCATTGTCAGTTTTTCTCCCGGTCTGGAGCCTCTTACGGTGGTCTGAACCTCTGAATAGTGTTGGTTAAGAGATGGGTCTCCAAGGTTTATTTTCAGAGGAAGTGCCAGGTATTTAAGATGGTGTTGCTCTGCGACAGATTTATACAGAAAGATGTAATCAACCGATCTGGTATCGAGCAGAGCCAGAAGATCCACCTCTTTGGGCCTTATGAAACGGTTATCCTTAGCCAGCATGTTATCTGCAAGGCCCTCGCATTTGATACCCTTTTCTGCAAAATCTTCCTGTGCAAGCTTGAGAGTCAATACTGTTCTGTATCCGCACGGATCTGCATCCGGATCCGCCCTGCCGATGATTACATCGTCACGCAACAGTATCTCCGCCCAGTTGTTTGTATCAATTTTATCTGCATAGGCCGACCGCTCCGTATATACTATTGCCATCTCGTTAGTGGCAAAGTGAATATTCTGGAAGGCGTATTGCGGAACCAACAGCTTGTCAATAATAGAGTAGTCGGCCGATGCCATAATGTCGCAATCCCTTTTAAGCTCAGTAATTTTTCTTGCAGCATCTATGCTTCCCGAAGCCTCTGCAAGAATTTTGACATTGGGGTGAAGAATCCTAAACGAATCTGCAATTGCCTTAAATGGCATTGAAAGTGACCCTGCGTGAAAAATCATCAGGTCGCCGCTGAGTGCAGAATCTGTTGCTGCAGTTTTTTTTCGCCCACAAGAGATGTTCATCACAACAAATATGATTAATAGTGATACCAAAAATACTCTTTTCATGGGAATGAAATTTAATTTCAGTAATTGATAACTCAATAATTAATAAAGAGTTATTTTGTTCAGACCCTTTATAGATCTATCCGCAAACATGTCGCAACCGGCATAAAGAGAAAATGCTTCATGGCCCTTTTCCTTGCTTGCACCAAACATCAGCAGAGGGTCACGCTGATCGTTTCTGTTTATAAGTTCAGAAAGTGAGAATGACGCCCTGTAACCATCCACACCTTCAATGCAGACCAGACCCTCTCTGAGGGAAGTTTCGTCTTTAGGGTAATATGATTTCATTACCTCTCCGAGTGAAACACCGGAAAATGTTTTATCCCCTTTGTATCCCATGCTGTGACCATAGTAAATTGATTCGAAGGTCATTACCGGGAGGTTCTCCGGCAGTTTTTCCAATTGTGCAAATGTCAAATCGGGCCCATTGAGTTCCAGCTTTTCTGCATAAAACTTCTCCGGCCGTCTGTTAACTATAAATTTGCCCTCCAAAGACTTTATAACAATTTTAACAGGGTTAGATATGTTTCTTACTGTTAATCTGTCTGTCCCCACAACCAGTTTAGATTGCCCGGGAAGTTGCCATAACTCTTTGGTTTTACCGGGAATGATTCTGGTGACATTTTTTGCAATAATTATCTGGTATGTGTTTGAAGAGTAGAAGATCTCGCCCCAGCTGAATGTGGCAAATTCACCCTTGTCATTATAAACCTCAATATAGAGATCCACAGGAGGGTAGAAGTCGTCCTTACTACGCTTGCTAATTTTTACAGAACTCAGAATGTCGCAAAGTGCATAGCCATCGTACCGGAATGCCCCTTCAAATTTAAGAGTGTCTCCGTTCATACGCCCCTCTTTTACGGCAACCGAATGCCAGGGGATCTTTTCAAGAGAAATTCTGACCTCTTTTTCTACCTCCCCGGTTATTGGTATCTCTTTGAGAGTCTTCAATGTGGAGGCTTTTTCCTGATTAAAGTAATTGTTAGCTCCCGATTCCCATAAAAGAGTAGAACCACTAAAGCCGTCAATATGCAGATATTTGCAACCCGCCAGGGAAAACACAAGTGCTGCCAACACAAAAAATGACCTGAATTTCATCCGCAAAAATTTTTAACGAAGATAGCAAAAAACACCTATCTTTCGAATATAATTCTTTTCAAAAAATTACAAAATGGATATTACACCTCTTTCATTTACAGATATAGAAAAATCAAGACCCCTTGTGTTGGCCGGTCCGTGCAGTGCAGAAACGGAGGAGCAGGTAATGACGACTGCCCGTCAACTCTCTGCCTTCGGGATAAGAATATTCAGAGCCGGAGTATGGAAACCAAGAACCAAACCTGGTGGTTTTGAGGGTGTTGGAGAAGAGGGGCTGAAGTGGCTCGCAAAAGTAAAAAAGGCGACCGGAATGTACACCTCCACAGAGGTTGCAAACTCTGGTCATGTAAAGGCGGCTTTAAATGCGGGAATTGACATTTTGTGGCTTGGTGCCCGCACAACAGCCAATCCTTTTGCCGTGCAGGAGATAGCTGATGCCCTCACCGGAGTAGATATCCGCCTTCTTGTAAAAAACCCGGTGAACCCCGATATTGACCTTTGGATAGGTGCAATGGAGCGTTTGCAAAACAGAGGAATCAAGCAAATTGCCGCTGTTCACAGAGGTTTCAGTTCATATGAAAAAGGGTTGTTCAGAAATCTGCCCCAGTGGCATATTCCTATAGAATTAAAAAGAAGATTGCCTGGTCTTACATTACTTTGTGACCCCAGCCACATCGGTGGAAGGCCTGAACTGATATATCCACTTTCGCAACAAGCGATGGATCTGGGTTTTGACGGTTTGATGGTTGAAAGCCATTCTGACCCCGACAAGGCACTGAGCGACAAGGAGCAACAAATTACTCCCGAGTATCTCCGGACAGTTCTGAAAGCAATAATTATACGGGAAACATCAGATGATTCAGAATCCCTTTACGAACTAAGAAGGGAGATTGACGAGCTGGATGAAAGGCTGCTCAATCTTCTTTCAAAAAGAATGTCGGTTTCCAGAGAGATTGGCCGTTACAAGAAGCAGCACAATATGCCGGTCCTACAACCAAAACGTTACGAACATCTGGTTACAGACAGAGTATCACAGGCAGCAGGATTTGAACTGGATCAGAATTTTGTAAAACTGATACTTGAAGCCATACATGAGGAATCCGTAAGGCAACAGATGGAAATTTTTAATAAAATTTAACCACCACTCACGAGGTGTATTATCTTAAGATTGTCACCCTCTTTGATAGCAGTTGTTCCGTAATCCTCTTTTTTTACCAGATGATCATTCAGCCTTACAACGAGCATTTTGAATTTAAACGATTTTATTGCCATCACTTCAGCAACAGTAAGCTCCTGTTCTTCAAACTTTTCAACTCTATTGTTGAGGATTATTTCCATATTAAAAACTCCCTTTTAAAAGTAATTCCAGCACTTTGTCTGCCTGCATGTTTGAGACAATATTAACCCGGGGCGCCAGCGGAGGGTTCTCTTCTGAGGCCTCGCTCTGCTCATCACCACAGATATAGAGGTTGTCTGATTCAACTGTCTGTAAAAGTCCCTGCCTCCCCCACCCAGCCATTCCGGAGCCCGCAACCAACGGTTTTTCTGGAAAGTTTATCAGCATGAAACTGATGAACATCTCTTTCTGAGATGCTTCATCAAAAGCCTCCACGACAACATCGCAGGTTGAGAAAAGAAGAGCGGCATTTTCCGTTGTTACCCGCGTGTCATGTATCTGAATGCACGCTTCCGGATAAATTCTTAATAAATTATCTCTTAGTGCATTAACCTTTTTCTGCCCTATCTGGTCGCTAAAATAGAATTGTCTGCTGAGATTGAGCTCAGAGACAGTGTCGTAATCTGCTATAATGAGCTTTCCAACTCCGCTTCGCAATAATGATGCTGCACAGTTAGACCCCAGACCGCCTACTCCGGCAATTCCAACAACTTTTTGCGATAAAATAGATTTTATTTGGTTAAAAGTTGGCATTATACAGGTTGTTTTGGTTACATTTTTTGTAAATTTACCAATTATTTGCTAACTAAAAAACAGATCTATGAACTACCTTGATATTAAGAACAGAAGAAAACTGATTACTTCATTCCCTTATGAGTGGAAACCCATGATTAAAGGGTACAGCGATCGGAGTCTTTATGTGAATGTCGGTACAAATAAAGTTAAAATAAGAGATATTGCCCCTGAAACCAAAGAGAAGTTTATAGGTGGCAAAGGGTATGGACTCAGAATGCTTTGGGACGCAATAACACCTGCAACCAAATGGCAGGATCCTGAAAATGAAATTGTCATTTCAGGGGGGCCATGCTGCGGAATAACACAGTACTCAGGAACGGGGAAATCTTTAGTAGTTGCGCTGTCTCCCCAAACAGAGAGAATTATAGACAGTAATGTTGGCGGACACTTTGGCCCTCATCTTAAAATTGCAGGTTTTGACGCTTTTGAGCTTCAGGGAAATTCAGAAAAAGATGTAATTATCTATATAAATGCTGTTGACAGTGTCGTTGAGATATTTGAAGCCCCTAAGGAGCTAAGCTACGACTCTCACCTGCTGGGGGAGGAGCTTCTCAAGATGTTTGCAGATAATGAAAAAGACAAGATAAATGTCTCTGTTGTAGCTTCAGGTAAGGCTGCCGAGCATTCGCTTATAGGAATGCTTAATTTCACTTTTTATGATCTGAAAAGGGGCAAAGTTCGTCTGAAGCAGGCTGGCAGAGGAGGTCTGGGCACTTTGATGCGTTATAAGAGAGTTAGGGCTCTGGTAGCCAAAGTTTCACGAGTATCGGGTAACCTTAATAATGTTGTGGACCTGCCTGCCATACAAGAGAGAGGCAAGAGGTTTAACAAAGAGGTGCGTGAACTGGACGATATTCAATGTCAGATGCGGAAGGTAGGAACTGCTCATCTAATGGGCGTTCTTGAAAAATATGATATTCTTCCGGTTATGAATTTCAAATTTGGCGATCACAAGGATTGTCCAAAAATTGATCAGGAAGTCTGGAAAAGCTATTTTACACAAGGGATTCCGGATGGTTGCTGGATAGGCTGCAACATGTCCTGCGCAAAAGGTGTAGATAATTTTGAACTTCGTACAGGACCATACAAAGGCTCAAAGGTTATTGTTGATGGGCCTGAATATGAAAATGCTGCTGCTCTTGGGTCGAATATTGCAGTTTTTGATCCCAGAAATATTATTGAACTGAACTTCTATTGCGACACATATGGCGTTTGCACTATTACCTGGGGAAATATTGTTGGATTCCTTATGGAGTGCTGGGACAACAACATTCTGAATGCAGAAAGGACAGGGGGTATAGACCTGACCTGGGGCAATGCAGACTCAGCATTGGAACTGCTGCATCAGATGGCCAGAGGTGAGGGATTTGGGCTGGTGGCAGGTCTTGGGGTGCACAAGATTAAGGAGATGTTTGCCTCAAAGGGATGGGGCGACATCAGTTTCATGAATGACATAGGAATGGAGAACAAGGGTTTGGAGTATTCCATGTATCTTTCAAAAGAGTCTCTTGCGCAACAGGGCGGCTATGCTATGACTAACAAAGGACCGCAGCACGATGAGGCCTGGCTCATCTTTATGGACATGGTCAACAACATGATTCCGACCTTTGAGAACAAAGCAGAAGCACTGTACTACTTCCCGTACTTCAGGACATGGTTTGGTCTGGCCGGCTTCTGCAAACTCTGCTGGAACGACATCGAACCTGCCGACAACGCCATGCACGCAGAACCAAACAAGGTTCCCGAACACGTAGATAATTATGTTACCATATTCAAGGCTGTTACGGGACGTGAGTTTGACAAGGAGGAGATGATAAGGCAGTCAGAAAGAGTATATAACTTTCAGAAAGTTTTAAATCTGCGTATAGGTTATGGCACACGCGAACACGACAGACAACCTTACCGTGCTGCCGGGCCGGTAACCAAAGAGGAGTATCTGAGCCGTCAGGAGAGATACGATAAGCAGCTTGCAGAAAATATGGGACTTGATCCTTCAAAAATGTCTCTGGACGAGAAGATGACCAAACTTCGAGTGTATCGTGAAGATCAGTACGAGAAGCTTCTCGATGCAGTTTACAAACGCCGTGGATGGAATAAAAACGGGGTGCCGACGATAGAACATCTCAGAAAAATAGGCATGGACCTGCCTGAGGTACTTGAAGTGGTTGCTCCGATGCAGTAGGCAATAGGCAGTAGTAATAGGTAACTAAAAATAACATGACTATGAAGACTTTAAAATTTGGATTAAAATCTATTCTGTTCGCTCTCATTCTGGCAGCGGGCCTGAATATGGGAGGTTGCGGCAATCAAAAGAGCAGTGACCTAAAGAATCCCTACGGACTTGAAATTGTAAACACTAATGAGGCCTATCTTAAGAGCATAGAAGAAGATGAAAACAACAGACTTGTAGATCTTGAACAATACATCCCGGGTGTAGTTCTGGATATCAGATATGCAGATACAAATAACTTTACCCATACAAAAATTTATACTCAACCCAAAGCATTTCTCAGAAAACCAGCAGCCGATTCGCTTTTGAAAATTCAGATGTTGCTGGCTAAACAAGGTTTGGGTATTAAAATCTATGACGCCTACAGACCATATGCTGGCACCCTCTACTTCTACAAAGTATATCCGGACACTACATTTGTTGCCGCACCATGGCAGGGATCTATTCACAACCGCGGATGTGCTGTTGACCTTTCGCTGATAAATCTTTCTACCGGCGAGGAGCTGGAGATGCCTACTCCTTTTGACGACTTCTCTCCCAAGGCATCTCATAACTATATGGATCTTGATCCGGTGATACTTGCCAACAGGGCAACACTTTTAAAGATTATGACAGAAAATGGCTTTACTTTTTACGAGCATGAGTGGTGGCACTACAATATAAAAGGGAGAGACAAATACAAACTTATGGATATTTCATTTGAAGATCTTGGTAACACTCTGGTTAAATAACATTAACAGTTAAATAATAATGAAAAATAATATTATAAAACTATTGGCTATCTCCTCCTTTCTATTGTTTTTTGGTGCACTGCCTCTTACTGCACAGAACAAGAATTCAAATCAAAGAAGCGAGTTCTGGGATCCCAATAAGGTAAATTTTCCTGCTTATAGTTCTCAGGCAAGAGAAAATCTTACATTCCCAAAAGTTCTTGGTTATGAAATTTTAGCATGTGACTTTCACACACATACCATGTTTTCAGATGGTCTGGTATGGCCAACTTTACGTGTTTCTGAGGCATGGCTTGGCGGACTGGATGCAATGGCACTTACAGATCACATCGAGTACAGGCCATTTAAAAATTACACTAACAACGACCACAACACCTCATTTGATATTGCAAAACCTGCTGCAGATGAGGTTGGTTTTATGCTGATCAAGGGAACCGAGATTACCCGTACCCAGCGTACATTAGGGCACTTTAATGCACTTTTTATCACAGATGCAAATTCAATTGCTGTGGAGGATCCAAAACAATCTGTTGTTGAGGCCAGAAAACAGAACGCATTCATCATCTGGAATCACCCCGGCTGGGCTGTAGATTCTACTTACATAAAAGAATTTCAGGAAGATCTTTTTAAAGATGGACTTATCCAGGGAATAGAGGTTTATAACAACTCGGAATTTTATCCACGCGTTTTGGCCTGGGCAATTGATAAAAACCTTGCAATTATTGCTGCAAGTGATGTACATGGCAATGTAGAAAGTGGCGTTTTAAAAAGCGAAGGTGTTCTCAGACCAATGACTCTTGTACTGGCAAAAGAGCACTCTATTACAGGAATAAGAGAGGCACTTGATGCCGGAAGAACAATTGCGCTTTTCCAAAATATACTCGCAGCAAAAGAGGAGATTGCAACTGGTTTTGTAGATGCTTCTCTCTCTGTAAAGAAGGTATTCAGCAACGAAACAACAACCTTTTACACAATTACAAATAAATCTTCTGTCCCTTTTAAAATGTTCTTTAATAAAAGTTTACGCGTTTTACCCGCACTCTCCACTATCTCATTTTCGGCACCAAAAGAGGTGTCAAAAATTAGTGTAATTTTTGAGAATATTTTTATATATGAGAACCAAACTTTGGCACATGATTTGCAACTTAATTAATCGAGAAGTTTTTCATAGTTTAAGTTTTAGGTTAAGTAAGAAGTTGGCATAGTCGAAAATTGACTATGCCTCTTTCTTTTTAAATATATTAGTTGTACATTTGCGGGCCTTTTCTCGGGAAGATTAGGAAGTTAAATAATAAAAACTTTAAAACCACAGTATTATGGCTGTTAAAATTCGTCTTGCCAGACATGGCAAAAAAAATTTCGCTTTTTTTCACATCATTGTAGCTGATAGTCGCGCACCACGTGACGGTCGTTTTATCGAGCGTATCGGAACTTACAATCCAAACACAAACCCTGCAACTATTGAGTTGAACAGCGAGAAGGCCCTTCAATGGCTTTCTACAGGTGCTCAACCAACAGAAACCTGCCGCAGAATTTTATCTTACAAAGGTATTCTTCTAAAGAAACACCTTCAGGAAGGCGTTACAAAAGGGGCTATTGCACAAGAAGTCGCAGATGAGAAATGGAATGCATGGATCGCAGAAAAAGAGACTAAGATTTCTAAAAAGAGATCTGATCTTGAACTGAGTGGTCGTTCTGCTAAGAAAGTTGCTGTTGAGGCAGAGGCTAAAGTGAAAGAGGTAAAAGCTGCAGAGATCGCTAAGAAGAAAGCTGCTGAGGCTAAGAAAGCTGCTGAAGCTGCTGCTGAAGCCAGCATAGTTGTAAATGAAGCACCTGCTGCAGAAGTTGCTGAAACTCCTGAAGCTTAAACAATGAAAAAGTCAGCAAATATTTTGCTGCCTGTCGCAAAAGTCTTAAAACCGTTCGGCACAAAGGGCGAGTTGATAATAAGATACTCCCCTGAAGCGCAAGAAGATATAGACAAGAAAAAACCGGTATTCATCTACTATGATGGATTACCGGTTCCTTTTTTTGTGGAGTCCATTCAAGACAGAGCCACAAATCAAGCTTTAGTTAAATTAGAGGGTATTTATTCTGAATCACTTGCCGGTGAAATTGTTGGAGAGCTTATCTACATTGAGAAAAAAACAAAAAAAAGCAAATCTAAAAATTTTAGCCCGGAAGATCTGATCGGGTATTCAATTATTGATCTTGACGGAACTCCGCTTGGAATAGTTATAGAATTTTATGACTACCCTAACAATCCCTGTCTGGGTGTTAAAAAACTCAATGAAGACAATCAGGAGCAGCTTCTTCCCTTAAATGAGGAGTTCATAGTTGACTTAGATAACGAAACTCAAATTCTAAAGGTTTCTCTGGCCAAGGGATTATTTGATCTTTAGCATCCTTATCGATTTTTCCGAAAATTGAGATTACGACGAACTCTGCGTCAGAGCTGGAGAGAAATAATAGTGCCATCCGTCGTTTACCTTTACTGCTCTGGCAAATTGTCCCTTGCTAATCAGCTGGTCCAGTTCTGCTATGCCCTCCAGAAGATTTTCCTTTCAGACATAAATGCCACCAGAGCCATGGTCAGAAGCACAGCCAGAAAAGCGCGTGCAACCCCTATCCACGGATACCCTTCAGGGTAAGCTGCCTGGTAAAACACAATCAGTCCTGTAAGCTTAAACGCCGGAATCAAAAAGGCCCCAAAGGCAATGTAGCTCATAAGCGGATTGCTTCCGGCTCCGGAGAATATCCGGGTAAAGAATCCTACCACACCCTTTCCGGCATAATTAGAGACATAGTCCATAAGCATAAGCAGAAAGATACTGATTCCGGTCGTTACAAAACAGTATGAAACCGTGCAGGGTGACTTGGTTATGGATCCTTCAATAAGAAGAGCCACCAGCCCGGCAAGCAGCAAACAAATAGAGAGACCTGTTTCCTTAAGATAAACAGGAAGGTGCCGTTTTATCAAAAACCATATTATCCCAGACATTACGATGGTAACGACAAAATTCAACAACAGGTATTCGTTGTAAAAGGCCACCATGAGCCACACTATAAATGCAAATATAAGAGCAAATATGAAATGAGTGCTTTTCCCCTTTACGATTGGTTTGTAGCCCTCCGGAGCAGAGATTTTCTTTTGGAGAAGATCACCAATATAAGTGGCTGGAATAAGAATCAGCAAAAAATAGAAGTACTCAAGATTTAAGAACCATCTTATCTCTTTTATCGCATAGAGCTTCTCCTGCAGGTCAAAGATCATAGTGCCTGCACTAAAGAGAAGAATCAATCCAAAAGCAATAATTCTTCCGTTAAGATTATCCCGGGCGGCAAACCAGATAAGAGAACCAAAAAGATAGAGAAAGGCAAGTAAAAAGATGATAATTCCGCTGCGCTGCAAAGATATTTCCTCTCCAAAAGCATAGTGTCCAAAGATGATGATTGCAATAATAAGAATCATCCCCCCTATGCGGATCCATTTTTTATATGGCACAAGCGCACCCAACCAACCGGTTTTGTCTTTCGGAAAAACCAGATAGAGTGGGAACAGTGCCAGAAAACCAAAAATGGTTGCAAGCTGTGCCCCCCAGCCCTCAGCAGTACCAAAATTCAAAAAGAGATAGAGGTAAGAGAAGAGCCAAAGCATAAGGAATCGCTCAAAAATCTCTTTTATATATTCAGTTGCCCCCTTTTCCAAACGCCTTCTGCCAGCCAGTGGTATTGCAACACCCATACAGAAAATGAAGATCGGAAAAACCAGGTCTACCCAGCTTATGCCAGATACGCTCTTGTCAAAAATATGTGTAGGAGGAGGGTTTTGTATATGGTACATATAGGCGGGCAAAACTCCAAAAGGGATAATGGCAGAGAACACCATCCCAAAGATTGAGAGACCGCGTAACAGGTCTAAAGAGAGGTAGCGTTTAATCATAGTAGCAGCTCTTTTAGCTTTGCTATTTTACTGTCTAAAAGTTCTTTGCTTGTAGCTTCTGCTATAAATCTCAGGTAAGGTTCGGTATTTGAAGGGCGGATATTGAACCACCAGTCTTTGAATTCTACTCTGTATCCGTCAAAATCATACGAAGCCAGAGGGTGTTCAGTTGAGGTAAAGTAATTTCTCACCTTATCCATAGCTTCAGCTTTTTTCTCTATCTTAAAGTTCATCTCCCCCGAGTTTTGATAACGCTCTATCCGCGAAATAAGCTCTGAGAGAGATACCCCCTCTTTTTTCATTCTCGAGACAACATCAAGAATAATGAGAGAGGCCATGATTCCCGAGTCGCTGTAAAAGAAATCTCTGAAATAGTAGTGCCCGGCAAGTTCGCCGCCGTAAACTCCGTCTATTTCGCGCAATTTAAGAGCAGCAAATGCACGGCCAACCTTCCAGGTATGCATCACTCCACCCATGGGCGTAATATACTCTCCAACTGCTTTTGAACTTCTGATATCCTGCAGAACGGCACCCTTTTCTCCCTTCTCCTCAAGGAAGTAGTGACCAAGAACCGCAATCATAAGGTCGGGTGAAATAAAACGGCTGTTCTCATCTACAAACATCACTCTGTCTGCATCACCGTCAAAAATTACACCAATGTCACATTTTTTCTCCCGGACAAGTTGTTTAAGCGCAACAACATTTTCCGGAATGAGCGGATTGGCTTCGTGATTTGGAAAGGTTCCGTCGAGTTGGTCAAATATATAATGAAGAGAAGCAGAACCTTCTCCCATAACGTCTTTTATCAGAAGAGCCGCCATTCCGTTTGATACATCAATCCCGATATTAAGGTTGCTGTAGTCTCCCTTATACTTCATCTGAAAATTTATATACTCCTCCTTAATGTCCAGAAGGTGTACAACTCCCTTTTTTTCTGCGATATTACACTCTCTTGTCTCTATCCAGCCTTTGATTGTACCAAGGCCATTGTCAAAACCAACCGGAAGGGCATTCTCTCTGGAAATCTTTAAGCCATTGTATTCTCTTGGATTATGAGAAGCTGTTATCTGCACAGAGGCTCCAAAGCCGTATCTCGCTGTTGCAAAATACACCATTGGCGTGGTAGCCAGTCCAAGATCATATATGTCTGCACCTGCATCGGTTATACCTGCTATCAATGCTCCGTGAATCTCAGGAGAAGACTCCCTCGCATCCCGTCCAACAATGACCCTCTTTGTCCCGAGTAATTCGGGAATGAAAAATCCCACCTTGTAAACTGTCTCTTTATCGAAATCGAGGTTGTAAATCCCCCTGATGTCATACGCGTGAAAAGCTCCCATATAATCTTTTATCTTACTGTCTTGTAAAAAGTTTTGGTTTTGCCTGATTTAATATTGTTAAGCTTGCCCTGAATCATCTTCTTTCTTATTGGGGCAGCTTTGTCTGTAAAGAGAATTCCATCGAGATGATCAATCTCATGCTGAACCATACGGCAGGCAAAATCGTCAAGAGTCTCTTCTCTCTTAACAAAATCAGTATCATAATAAGAAACCTTAATCGTCTTTGGTCTCACAACACTACAGTGAATATCTGGAATGCTCAGGCACCCTTCGTTAAACTCAATTTCATCTTTACTCTCCTCGAGAATAACCGGATTTATCATCGCTCTTTTGAAATTTGCTAAATGCGGATAGTCATCGGACAATAATGAGCCGTCTACAATAAGCAGTCTTATCAGCCGACCAACCTGCGGGGCAGCCAGCCCTACTCCATCTGCCTTTGTCATTGTCTCCCACATATTGGAAACCAGAATTTTTAGCCCCTCCTTTAACCCCTCCTGTGTGACATCTATTTCTTTCGCTTTCTCCCTCAATATCTCTGCGCCATATACAAATATTGGTAGTATCATATAATTAAAACTTTGTTCTGTCTAAAAATGATTGTAAAATTATTGCTGCACTTATTTTGTCCACCATTCCTTTATCCCGCCTGGCCATTTTTTTTACACCTCCATCTATCATTGCTCTCATTGCAAGCTGAGATGTGAACCTTTCATCTTCTAATTTAACAGGTATTAAAGGAAAATGTTTTGCCAGAAGGTTTAAAAACTGATCAACGAACTTTGCAGCCTCTGAGGGTTTGTTATTTAGATTCATAGGGTAACCAACCACGAAAAGGGTAACATTTTCTTTTTGGGTATAGTTTTTGAGGTAATCGACGATATCTGCAGCACGAACAGTTTCAAGGCCGGAAGCAAATATACCGAGAGGATCACTTACAGCTACACCAACTCTCTTTCTGCCATAGTCAATACCTATAATTTTGTCCATGATGCAAAGTTAGTTTTTTTTTAGTACTTTTGAAGTTTACTTTTTCATTATGCCCAGACAATTCTCATATAACAACTTTGCAAACGGGAACGATAAAGTTCGTCTTTATGCAGACAAACACAGTCCTGTTATCATTTGCGAAAAAGAGGCCGTAAGAAACAAACCTTTTACGGTTAAAGTAAGAATCGGCAAAACCATCAAGCATCCGAATACACCCGACCATCACTATGAATATATCCAGTTATGGAACCTCGAGACACTTATAGGAGAAATTAAGCTGCAGAGAGCCAGTTATGGAGATCTGCCCGTACAGATTGAGGCAGGTTTTACTTTTATTCCAAAAATAAGTCTGAGACTCATAGCTCTGGCATATTGCAACAAGCACGGGCTTTGGCAAAGTGAAGAGGTTTATGTTACAATAAAGGATAAGTAGATCCAAATAACAGAAGAAAATGGCAAGAACAAAAAAGGATAAGAGATACAGGCTTAGAAGTAAATACCGCTTTTCTATCTTTAACGACACATCTCACGAAGAACTTTTCGTTTTTAGAGCAAAAGGACTTATGATGCTTTTAAGTATCTGCCTGGCAATAATATTCATAATCTCCTCAGTATCCATACTTATCTCATTTACACCGTTGCGTGGGTTTATCCCGGGTTATCCAAACGCCCAGACCAGAAGAGCAATTGTTCAGAATGCCCTAAAAGTTGACTCTCTGGAACAGGTTGTTAATCTATGGGATTTCCAACTGAGCAATATCCAGAGAATAGTTACCGGTCAGAAACCGTTGGCACTCGGGAATGTATCTGCCTCTGCCGATACATCCAAAACTATTGATTTAAGGGCAACAGGTTCTAAAGAGGATTCAATCCTGAGAGAAGAGGTAATCAAACAGGAGCAGTTTAACCTTGGGACAAAGAGAAATCAGATTGAACAGATTGAAGGGTTACATTTTTTCCCTCCTGTCAAAGGAATTGTTTCCGACGGGTTTAACCTTGCAATAAACCATCCCTATCTCGATATTGCAGCATCTTCCAATTCAGTTATCTCGGCAGTCCTGGACGGAACAGTAATTATGGCAAACTGGACAGATGAGACAGGTTTTATAATTCAGATTCAGCACAGCAACGATCTTATCTCCATATACAAGCACAACTCCAAATTATTGAAAAAAACCGGGGACAAAGTCAAGGCAGGTTCGGCTATTGCGTTGGTTGGCAGTACCGGAAAACTTAGTACTGGGTCTCACCTTCATTTTGAACTATGGCACAAAGGTGTTGCCATAGACCCCTTAAAGTATATCAAATTCTAACTTTGATATGCCATGAAGCGAAAAATTGCCATCTTAGGTTCCACCGGTTCAATAGGCACCCAGGCGCTGGATGTCATATCTAAACACCCTGATCTATTTGAGGTAGAGTGTCTTACTGCAAATTCAAATGCGGAACTCCTGATAAGACAGGCCAAAAATTTCAATGTCAATTCAGTAGTCATTGCAGACGAGAACAGGTACAACGAAGTGTTTGAAGCTTTAGATCCATTTGACATAAAGGTTTTCGCCGGAATAAAATCAATCTCTTCCATAGTCTCCGGAGACAATATCGATATGGTTCTCATAGCTATGGTAGGTTTTAGCGGGTTTGAACCAACCATAGCGGCAATAAAAGCCGGTAAAGCAATAGCTCTTGCAAATAAGGAGACCCTTGTTGCAGCAGGCTCAATCATTATGAAGCTGGCAAAAGAGTACAGTGCCACGATTATACCGGTAGATTCCGAACATTCTGCTATTTTTCAGTGTCTTCAGGGAGAGAAAGCAACTATTGAGAAAATCCTCCTTACTGCATCTGGTGGGCCGTTTTTCAGGAAAAACCAAGAGGAGATCGCATCAGCAACAGTAGAACAGGCGCTCAGCCACCCGAACTGGAACATGGGAGCCAAGGTTACTATAGATTCTGCAAACATGATGAACAAGGGGTTCGAGATGATTGAGGCCCGCTGGCTCTTTAACATCAACCCTTCTGAAATTGAGATTTTAATTCATCCGCAGTCAGTTGTGCACTCAATGGTACAATTTTCCGACGGTTCAGTAAGTGCCCAGATGAGTACTCCGGATATGAGGCTCCCTATCCTTTACGCACTTTCATATCCATTCCGGGTAGATTTGGACACAAAAAGACTTAATTTTGCAGAACTTAGGTCACTTGAATTTTTCAAACCCGATCTTCACAAATTTCCTTGCTTAAGCATTGCTTATGAGGTAATTAAAAAGGGCGGAAACTTTCCTTGTGCAATGACTGCAGCTAATGAAATTGCCGTAAAATCTTTTCTTTCTGGAGAAATTTCTTTCGCTGTAATTCCAAAAATAATTAAAGACGTATTATCTGGAACAGAGTTTGTTGCAGACCCTTCTATAGACGATATTTATAAAACAGACCAGCAAGCCCGCGAGCTGGCATCAAATATTAAACTAAATTACTAAAATGGATATAATTTTTAAGGTTCTGCAAGTTGTTATCGCATTGTCTATACTTATACTGGTTCATGAATCCGGACATTTCTTTTTTGCCCGCCTTTTCAAAATAAGAGTAGAAAAGTTCTATCTTTTCTTTGATTTCTGGTTCTCTCTGTTCAAGTTTAAACCAAAAGGAAGTGATACCGAATATGGAATAGGGTGGCTTCCGCTGGGAGGTTACTGCAAAATTTCCGGTATGATAGATGAGTCCATGGACAAGGAAGCACTCAAAGAGGAGCCGAAACCTTGGGAGTTCAGGAGCAAACCGGCATGGCAAAGGTTTTTTGTAATGTTTGGGGGAGTGTTATTTAACTTTATTCTGGCAATTCTGGTCTATTCGGCAACTCTGTATTCATGGGGCGAGGAGTATTTAAAGAATTCCGATGCAATCTATGGTGTGCAGTGTAACGATCTGGCAAAGGAAATTGGTTTTAAAAACGGCGACAGGGTTTTAGCTATAGACGGCGTAACCATCGAAAAGTTTCAGTACATTCAGATGGAGATTGCGAGAAACCAGGCAAAAACTGCTCTGGTTCTAAGAGATGGTGACACTACAACCGTCAACATTGATTCTCAGTATATTCCGGCCATACTTAACACTCCGGGAATGTTCAGCCTCAGGGTCCCTTTTGAAATATTGAGCGTACCAGACAGCTCCATTAACTATACCGCAGGACTTTTACCTGGCGACAGGATTGTTGGCGTTGACTCACTTAAGATATATATTATTCAGGATATTCAGCCAATACTGCAGTCGCATAAAAATGACACCATCAATGTTACCCTCAGCAGAAGAGGCACAACATTGACAAAATCGCTTCTGATAGACAGCCTTGGCCGGTTAGGAGTACTTTTAAACAGTGATGCTAAAAAGTTTTTTAATGTTACCGCTGTCAATTACTCGATTATCTCAGCCTTGCCGGCTGGTGCAGCAAAAACCTTTTCAACAATCGGTAACTATGTCAAAGAGCTCGGGCTTATATTTTCACCAAAAACAGAGGCATACAAATCTGTTGGCAGCTTTATTGCAATAGGAAACATTTTCCCCTCTTCCTGGGATTGGGAGATTTTCTGGAATATTACCGCCTGGCTTTCCATTATGCTTGCCGTTGTCAATCTTATTCCAATACCCGCTCTGGACGGAGGGCACATTCTCTTTCTGCTTTATGAGATAATTACAAGAAGAAAGCCCAGCGACAAATTTCTCGAATATGCTCAATTCGTGGGAATGCTTTTCCTTTTTGCCATAATGTTCCTTGCTTTTGGAAATGATATTTACAGACTTTTTAAATAGAAGAATCATGAGAAATTTTAATTTACTGCTAACCTTAATTGTGGGAGCTATGTTGAGCTCCTGCTCCGGCGGACCTCATCTTATGCCAAATATAAGTGGCAAAGCAGGAGAAGTAGTCATTGTTATCAATAAGGGTAACTGGGAGAGTGATTTAGGAGTAGTACTCCGGTCTGTTCTAGCTGTAGACTATCCGTATCTTCCGCAGCGGGAGCCTCTGTTCAACCTTATAAACATTCCGGAAAATGCTTTTACAAGTATTTTCCAGTCCCACAGAAACATTATTATAATAAAAACCATTCCAGACCTTAAAGAGGCTAAAATGGTCATTCAGGAAAATGTATGGGCAGCCCCGCAGATAGTTGTAACGATTTCTGCACCAACTGCTCAGGAAGCAGCAGAGGTAATATCAAAAGAGAGCGACAAAATAACCAATGCTCTCATACAGGCAGAAAGAAACAGAAATATTCAGAATGCAAAGAAGTACGAAGAGAAGGCGCTCAGAGCAATTGTTACCCCAATGTTCGGCGGATCACCTTATTTCCCCACAGGATATAACCTCAGAAAACAGACCGAAAATTTTGTCTGGATCTCTTATGAAACAACCTATACAAATCAGGGAATTCTCATCTATAAATATCCGTTTAAAGATTCAACCGATTTTCTGATTGAGAACATGATTAACAAAAGGAACGAAATACTGTTCCAAAATGTACCGGGTCCTCTTGAAAACACATATATGACCACAAACCTGCTTAGTGAACCAGGTATGAGGTGGGTAAAATACAATAAGAGAAGTTTCATTGAACTTCGTGGTCTTTGGGAAGTTCAGAACGATTTTATGGGAGGGCCATTTGTAGATCATATTTTTCTAGACAAAGATGGCAGGAATGTTATTGTACTTGAGGCTTTTGTGTATGCTCCACGTTACGACAAAAGAAATTATCTCCGCCAGGTAGAGTCAATAATTTACTCGTTTGAATTTTTCTAAGAAATTTTTGGAACTAAAAATTATATTTCTACCTTTGCACTCCCAACACCAAAACGGTGAGTTTTGATGCGGTCGGTTCGTCTAACGGTTAGGACTCAAGATTTTCATTCTTGCAATAGGGGTTCGATTCCCCTACCGACTACAAAAAATATTAAATAAAAAATGGCAAATCACGCATCAGCAGAGAAGCGCGCTCGTCAGAGTGAAAAACGCAAGGTGCATAATAAGTATTATGCAAGGACTACACGTAATGCTATCAAGGCTTTACGTAACACTACCGACAAAACAGCTGCAGAAGCTTTACTACCTAAAGTTTCTTCAATGTTAGATAAATTAGCTAAAACTAATGTTATTCACGCGAATAAAGCTTCAAATTTAAAAAGCGGTATAGCTGCTTATGTTAACAAATTAGCTTAGTTTGTACGTTTTGTCATACCAAAATTAAAAAGCTTCTCAATCTTTGAGAAGTTTTTTAATTTTATACCATGACAAACAAATTATCTATCAAACAGTGGCAGGAGGAGGAGAGACCAAGGGAGAAACTGCGGATTAAAGGAGCGGGAGCTCTTAGCGACGCTGAGCTTATAGCCATAATACTCGGTTCCGGCTCAAGGGAGGAGACAGCAGTAGATATTGCCAGAAACCTTATCTCATCTAATGGAAACAGTCTCAGAGAGTTATCAAAGCTACCCATTGAGCGGCTCACAGAAAGAAAGGGAATAGGTAGCTCCAAAGCCATAGCCATAGCAGCCATTTTCGAAATCGCAAAAAGATTCTCATCTACAGAAATAAAGTCTCTGATGCAAATCCAATCTTCTGCCTATGCGGTAAAAATTATCAGTCCAATGCTCAGAGATCTCTCTCACGAGGAGTGCTGGGTAATGTACCTGAACAGGGCAAACAAGCTAATTTCCAAGGAACGATTAAGTATAGGAGGAGTCTCGGCTACCGTTGTGGATGTTAAAATCGTAATAAAAAATGCATTGGAAAAGCTGGCCAGTTCATTAATTCTTATTCACAACCACCCATCCGGGAACCCAAAACCGGGAGAGAACGACAAAGTTCAGACCAGATTACTTAAAGATGCTGCTGCTCTGTTTGATATCTCTCTTCTTGATCACCTGATTATTGCCGGAGACGAATATTTCAGCTTTGCAGACGATGGAATAATGTGATTATTTTGTACCTTTGACTCAAATATCATTATTACCAACTGATGAAAATAATAAACCTGGGAGAGAAAAATTCTGTCCTCAACAACTTCATAGCAGAAATCCGGGATCACGTTATTCAGAAAGATAGTATGCGCTTTCGCAGAAACTTGGAAAGAATAGGAGAGGTTTTTGCGTACGAAATAAGCAAGGTTTTAGTTTACAGTGAAAAAAACGTTCAGACCCCACTTGGTATCGCTACATGCAAAACTACAGAGGAAGACATTCTTATTGCAAGTATCATGAGAGCAGGTCTGCCTCTTCATACCGGAATGCTAAGCTATTTTGACAAAGCACAGAATGCTTTTATTGCTGCATACAGAAAATACGGCAAGGACAATAAATTTACCATTCAGATTGAATATGCGAGCAGCCCTTCTGTAGAGGATAAGGTTCTGATTCTGGCAGATACCATGCTTGCTACAGGTTCTTCTGTAGTACTTGCATACAATAAAATTTGCAATAATGACAAACCAAAGGATACCCATCTTGTATGTCCAATCGCAAGTGTAGATGGCATTGAATATCTGTCTAAACATCTCCCGCACAAAAACACCACTCTATGGGTAGCTGCCATAGACGAAGAGCTGACAATAAAATCTTATATTGTTCCAGGTCTTGGTGATGCCGGAGATTTAGCTTACGGGAAAAAACTCTGAGCAGTTATTTAGAATAAACAAGTTCTCCAGCAACAAATGTCATTGATACCTTTGCGTAAGGCACTTCATACTCGGGAGCTGTCATTATATCTCTGTCGAAAACTACGAAGTCAGCATATTTTCCGGGTTCTATGCTCCCTTTGACCTTCTCTTCAAAGGAGGCTTTTGCAGCCCATATGGTCATAGACCTGAGAGCATCCTCTTTAGTAAGAGCATTCTCCATCTGGAATCCTTTGTCCGGTATAAAATCCAGATTCTTTCTAAAAACAGCAGCAAAGAATGTATAAACTGGATTTACATGTTCAATGGGAAAATCTGTACCGCTTGGGAGCCATCCCAACTGGTCCTTCAGCTGACGGTAAATGTAAGCGTCTTTAATCCGGTCTCCCAGCCTTTCGTCTGCCCAGAGCATATCTGAAGTGGCATGAGTCGGTTGTATAGAAGGCACAATTGAATACTTCTTAAAAAGCTTCAGATCTGCTGGTTTCACAACCTGAGCATGTTCAATTCTCCATCTTAGATCGTTCCCCTCCGGCAAAAATTTTGAGTAAACTCTTAATGCCTCTCTGTTTGCGGCATCACCAATACAGTGTGTAGCAACTTGAAATCCGTTTTCAAATGCCCATTTACAGTGATTTTCAAACTGTTGTGGTGTTCCAACACGTAGTCCCCTGCTATCGGGCATATCTGAATAAGGCTCTACAAGAAGAGCACCCCTGGAGCCAAGGGCCCCGTCTATATATAATTTGAGAGTTGAAATTCTCAAACGGCCATTAGTGGCGGGCTTTGTAAAATGCAGCAGGTTCTCTTCGCTGGCAGTAAGCCACACGTCCATCCTGATTTTAAGATCGCCTTTTGAGTAGAGGCTGTCCATCAATAATATTACTGAAAGAGGCTCTTCTGCATCTGAAACAGATGTAAGCCCATATTTAAAGCACTCATTCTGTGCATCGAGTAGTATAGCTTTTGACTCATCTCCTTTTGCCTGCGGAACAGATGACTTAAATCTGTCGGCTGTCTTCTCAAGAAATACTCCCAGGAATTTACCGTTTTTCATAAGAGCCTCGCCATATGCAATGGAAGGATCCCTAGGAGTAATGCCCAGTCTCTTTATTGCAGCTTCGTTGGCAATAACTGCATGAAAATCTATCCGTGACAAAACTACAGGAGTCTCGGGAAATAGCTGGTTTAACTTTTCATTAGACGGAAAACTCTTGTCTTCCCACAAATTCTGGTCCCATCCCTCACCTACCAGAAATTCGGACGGTTTTTCTTCGTGAGATTTTTTTAGCCTCTCCAAAATCTCATTAAAAGAAGTTGCTCCCCTCAGATCAACTGTTTTTAGCCCCTCCCCCATACCATAGAAATGGCAGTGAGCATCATTGAACCCCGGATAAAGAGGCGCACCCTCCAGGTCCACTATTGTTTCTGATCTGTAAGTGTTTAATATCTGGTCATCGCTTCCGGTTGCCAGTATTATACCATTTTTTACTGCAACGGCGCTGCATTTGGAGAATGTTGAGTCTAAAGTGTAAACTTTTCCGTTGATTATAATAAGATCTGCCTTTTCCTTCATATTACAGGCCAGGATTAGAGAGCTTAAAACAAGCCCTAAAAGTATTTTTTTCATTATCAAGTATGGTTATAACTCTTTTCTAAGTCTCGCAATCGGAATGTTGAGCTGTTCACGGTACTTTGCTACTGTTCTCCTTGCAACCCTATAACCTTTTTCTGTCAAAACAGCAACAAGCTCTTCATCTGTGAGAGGATGCTGTTTATCCTCAATATTAATGCTCTCTGCAAGAATATTTTTAATCTCACGGGTAGATACCTCCTCTCCGTTATCTGTCATCAGCCCTTCTGAGAAAAAATATTTTAGCGGATATATTCCAAAGTGGGTCTGAATATATTTGCAATTGACAACTCTGGAAATTGTGGAGATGTCCAGCCCCGTCTTCTCTGCAATATTTTTCAACACCATTGGTCTGAGCTTTGTCTCATCACCCTCAATAAAGTACTCTCTCTGGAAATCAATTATTGCGTTCATCGTATTCTGAAGAGTATTCTGACGTTGCTTGATTGCTTCAATGAACCATTTTGCCGAATCCAGCTTTTGCTTTACAAAGGTTGCTGCCTCTTTGCCAGCCCGATTGCTCGACCGGGCAGAACTCATCAGCAGGTCTGCATATCTTTTATTAACCTTGAGCTCTGGCACAGAAAACCTGGGCATAGTCATAAAAAGCTCCCCATCTTTGAATTCCAGGAGAAAATCAGGAACTACCTGCTGAGCCTGATCTGTATATGAGTCATCTATCTGCCCTCCTGGTCTTGGATTAAGTCTGACAATCTCTTCTATAGCTCCCCTGAGTTGATCCTCTGTTATTGAGAGTTTTGTCATTATTCTTGGATAATGTTTTTTTGTAAATTCGCTGAAATATTCGGAAAGTATCTTCTCTGCAATCTTCTGTTCCGGCGACGGATTAATTGCCCTTATCTGAAGCAGAAGGCACTCCTGTAAATTGCGGGCTCCTATACCCACCGGCTCAAATTCCTGAATCTTAAGAAGTATCCTCTCAAGCTCATTTTCATTTGTTTCTATACCTTGTCTAAAGGCAACATCATCTGCAAGAGATTCAAGGTCTCTTCTGAGGTAGCCGTCATCATCCAGACTACCAATAATAAAACTTGCAATTGCTCTTGATCTTGTATCCAGATTACTGTAGCCCAGTTGAGAAATCAGGCTTTGGTGGAAACTCTCCCGAACTGAGAAAGTGTTATATTGCGGCTTGAGATCTTTGCCCTGATTGTTTGAATATAGTTTGTACGAAGGTATCTGATCTTCTGAATTGTATTCGCTAAGAGAAATATTACCCGCTGTCACCTCTTCTGCCTCATCCTTATCGTTCGCCTCATCCAAAACAGGATTCTCCTCAAGCTCTTTTTTTATTCTCTGCTCCAGTTCCAAGGTGGGAAGTTCCAGCAACTTAATTGTCTGAATTTGCAGTGGTGAGAGTTTCTGTAATAACTTCTGTTGTAAGCCTTGTTTTAACATGTTTTTGGAGCATTTGTGCAAAGATATGATTTTTATTTAACTTCGTGGCCTAGAAATTTGCTTTACAGATGAGCGAAACGAATAATGTCCAGAAGATAAATTTGAGCTCTGTATTAAGGTCTAAGAACCCTAAATTGTTGAAATTAATTCCAAAATTCATCATCAGATGGGTAGAAAAATTGATTCATCAGGATGAGCTCAACGAGATACTTGAAAAGCACGGTCATCTTAAAGGGGTAGATTTTGCTTCGGCCTCCCTTAAGCATCTCCGCGTGAGCTATCAGGTACATGGACTGGAAAAGACAGATCCCGGCCGTAGGTATATCATAGCCTCAAACCACCCCCTGGGGGGGCTTGACGGTATTGTCCTTGTAGAGATATTCGGTATGTTTTTTGATAAAAATGTAAAATTTGTAGTAAACGACCTTCTGATGAGTGTTGACCCCATGAGGCCGGTATTTGTCCCCGTGAACAAATACGGGCGCCAGAGTATTGATAATGCAAAACTGATACATGATGCTTACAGTTCAGACTGTCAGATTCTTTATTTTCCGGCCGGTCTGTGCTCAAGATTAATTGACGGAAAAGTTGAAGATCTGGAGTGGAAAAAAAGCTTTTTCACACAAGCAATAAAATATGAAAGAGATATTATTCCAGTCTATTTTAGTGGGAAAAATTCAAATCTGTTTTACAGGATAGCCAACTTGAGAAAGTCCCTTGGAATAAAATTCAATTTTGAACTGATTCTTCTTCCTCGCGAGATGTTCAGGCAAAAAAAAATGAAATTTGATGTGTTTGTAGGAGATGCTATCCCATTTGAAAAATTTTCTAAAGAGAAAAATGCTGCCTACTGGATAAACTACGTAAGGGAAAAGGTTTACTCGCTAAAATCTTAATTTAATTATGGAACCAGTAATTCAACCAATTGACAGAAAGTTTATTGTAGAAGAGCTTACAAGTGATAAGTTTATCAGGGGCACCCGGAAAGGTGACAACAAACTATATGAGATAACGGCTCACAACTCTCCCTATACTATGAATGAAATTGGCCGTCTCAGGGAGATTTCTTTCAGGCTGTCCGGCGGGGGTACAGGAAAGGCAGTAGATATAGATGAGTTTGACACACACATTAAAACTCCCTATAAACAACTTATCGTATGGGATCCAAAAGATATGGAAATTATAGGAGGTTACAGATACATACAGTGCGCCGGACTAAATATAGAGCAGATGGCAACCAGCGAACTGTTCGATTTTTCCGATGAATTTATAAAGGATTATCTTCCGTTTACTATAGAACTCGGCAGATCATTCATCCAGCCGAATTATCAAAGTACTAATATCAAAAGAAAAGGGCTATACGCTCTTGATAACCTATGGGATGGTCTTGGAGCTCTCGTTTTGAGATACCCCAAGGTAAAATTCTTTTTTGGCAAAGTAACAATGTATACCTCATATAATCTAAGAGCCAGAAATACTTTACTGAACTTCTTGAATAAGTTTTTTCCAGATGAGAAAAAGCTGGTCGTTCCCAAAAAAAAAATGGAATTTGAATCGAAAAACAGATACTACCAGGAACTTTTTAAAACCGATGATTACAAAGAAGCCTATAGGATATTGTCTAAAGAGGTCCGTTCTCTGGGAGAAAACATACCTCCGCTCATCAACTCCTATATGAATCTCTCTCCATCTATGAAGGTGTTCGGGACTGCAATAAATGAGGATTTCGGAGGTGTGGAGGAGACAGGAATTCTGGTAAACATATCTCACATATATCCGGAAAAGATCGAACGCTACATTACTCCTCTATTAAGACTTGCAAATAAATTCCAACCAAAATGGTGGAGAACCACAAAATCAGCTGAGATAATTGCAAAAAAGAGAAGAAAAAAAAGGAAATCTAAAGAGGAGGAAAGTTAATAGTCTCTTTGACCAAAAATGCCGATGGAAATTCATATTCTATTCTTTTAAGCAGCATCATTGCCTCCGACTTTGTTCTGAAGTCACCTACGGTAACCTTGAAGAATGGACTTATATGGGTTCTATAAACTGGTATTTCCGGATGACTGGCCGAAAAGGCAGCTTCAACATTACTTGAATGTACTCTTGCGTCCTGTTTGTTGTCAAAAAAAATTCTGACCCTGTAGCCGGTAATTCTTTTATTTGATGCCTGAGCCACATGATTGTAAAAAGCAGTAAGTAGATTGGGTGTCT
This sequence comes from Rikenellaceae bacterium, assembly GCA_039683455.1. Taxonomy (GTDB): domain Bacteria; phylum Bacteroidota; class Bacteroidia; order Bacteroidales; family UBA932; genus Bact-08. Next base: position 69,628 of record JBDKRJ010000012.1, read on the forward strand.
GCTCAACATTAACCCTGTTGGAATAGGGCCCTCTCTCCTGCAAAATTAAAAAAATGTCTTTCTTAAAAAATGCGGAGTCTAAAACAGAGGCCTTTACAATGGTTGTTGTGTCCTGAAGAATATCCGTTTCCTGAGCATTAGAGATGCTAAAGAAAGCAAGAACCAGCAAAAGTGTTAATACAAAATACCGCATATATCTATACTATAACCTATTTACCAAATGATTAAGTGGTGTATTTTTGAATCTTAGTGTTTTTTTGTAACCGGACGATGTTTTGACAGTAATCCTTGCATCCAAATTGAAATCCTGCTCCCTCCAGCTTGATATGTTCAAACCCATTGACAGAAGAGAAATAGGATCAAGAAAATTTATTTTTATTGCCAAAGAGCTGTTTGTCATCGATCTGGGGGCAATTGTGTCTGACTGCATCAACCCGAGTTGTGCAAATCTAACCCCTTTTTTTGTAATAAACCCATCTGCAGCGGAGATAATTAGAGAGGCGTTAGTGGGATTATCTATAAGGTAATCAAAAGTAACATCTGCTCTCGATGTGCTTACAAGGTTAAATTTTTGAAGTTTAACCTGTTTAATGTCTATGTCTCTAAAGTTTCCGCAACCTGCAAAAAGTAAGGCAGAAAGCAGTGTCAGAAATAGTAGTCTCTTCATCTTTTAGTTATGATTCTCTGCAAAGGTATAAAAAAGCCTATATTTGCAGAATAATTGTACCATATGAATAGCAAATATTATTCCGTAAAGCCTGTACTTGATAATAAGCTACCACAAGTATTCATTGAGACATACGGATGTCAGATGAATGTAAGTGACAGTGAAGTGGTATTGTCTATACTTCAAAAGGGCGGATATGCCCTCTGCAATAAAATTGAATTGGCAGACCTTATTCTGGTTAATACCTGCTCAATAAGAGACAATGCAGAGCAAAGGATCTGGGGACGGCTGGAGAATTTTAAAGCACTTAAAAAAAAGAAACGGACACTTATTGTTGGAGTTATCGGATGTATGGCAGAGCGTCTTAAAGACGAACTTCTTTTACACCAGGTTGTCGATCTGGTTGCCGGGCCGGACTCATACAGAGATCTGCCAAACCTGATTAATGCACTTACCAGTGGGGACAAACAAATAAACACAATACTGTCACAAGAGGAGACCTATGCAGATATCTCACCCGTGAGAATGGACAAAAACGGAGTTTCTGCATTTATCTCAATAATGCGGGGTTGTAATAACATGTGTTCATACTGTGTCGTTCCGTATGTACGCGGAGCAGAGAGGAGCCGTGATCCGGATAGTATTCTCAGAGAAGCAAGAGAGCTCTTCCAAAATGGCTATAAGGAGATCAGCCTTCTTGGTCAGAATGTGGATTCCTACCATTGGAGCAATCCGGAAAATCCCACTAAAAAGGTCAACTTTGCCCAACTTCTCGAGCTGATTGCTCTGATTGACTCAACTCTGAGGGTGAGATTCTCAACATCTCACCCCAAAGACATGGCAAATTCCGTTCTCTATACAATGGCAATGTATCAGAACATCTGCTGCCACATTCACCTGCCAGTGCAGTCTGGAAGTGACAACATGCTCGTTAAAATGAACAGAAAATACACCCGCGCAGAATATCTGGCAAGGGTCGCCAAAATACGGAAAATACTTCCAACCTGCTCCATAAGCACAGATATAATTGCCGGATTCAGCGGAGAAACCGAGGAAGATCATCAGCAGACCCTGTCGATAATGAAAGAGGCCGGCTACTATACCGCATTCATGTTCCAGTATTCCGAAAGACCCAACACCAAGGCTGCCAGGCACTTTCCGGACGATGTCACCCCGGAGACAAAGGCCAGGCGGCTGAACGAAATCATCGCCCTGCAGAACGAGTTGTCTCTAAAAAGCAATCAGGCAGACATAGGAAAGGAGTTTGAAGTATTGGCAGAAGGCTTCTCCAAACGTTCCAACAGTGAACTTTTTGGTCGCACATCGCAGAACAAGGTCTGTATTTTCCCCGCCGGTGAACATAAAGTGGGCGACTATGTTGTAATAAAAATCACCTCCTGTTCATCTGCCACACTAAAGGGCACAGAGGTAAACAGACGTCAGGCAATTGACATTAGGCATTAGTAATAACACAAGTCCATAAATATTAATCATATATCCACCCAGAAGAATGACAAAGATCAGAACAATCTACATCGGCAACCTCAAAACAGAGGCAGAACATCTCAAATCCGGAAGTAAAATTATTACTGAAGCTCCGGAAGACAACAATGGAAAAGGAGAAAAATTCTCACCTACAGATCTTTTTGCCGCATCGCTCGGCTCATGCATGCTTACTATTATGGGCATCGCCGCACAGGCTCACGGATTTTTAATTGACGGAACCCACATTGAGACCGAAAAGATAATGGCCACAAACCCCCGCAGAGTAGCCGAACTTAAGCTCGATATATATTTCCCAAGAAATGACTACACAGAAAAACAGATGCGCTTTATAGACGCCTCCGTAAAAACCTGCCCCGTAACAAACAGCATCCACCCAGATGTAATCAAGACCATCGTTTACCACTTTCCGGATAAGTAACCGCAGTTTTTTTGTATAGCAAAGGTTTTCTACAAAAAATGTTTCTCGGCCTACAAGAAAGTCATTAGAAAAAAAGGTAACGGCAAGTACCTATTCCGGCAGTTGCTGAGTTTTGAAAGGTTCCGTCGGGCGCCACTACCTTTAAGACTGAATTGGAGGTAAAACTGACTTCGGCAGTAAAAACATTACCTGTTGAGGGGCTCACGCCAACTCCATAGAAATATGTTCCTTCGTAAAAAGTGTTCACTATTTTTGTCAACACATTAACTGTGTAGATTGATGCTTTCTCTGGATTGTAATTTGCATCGAACGTCGTGCTGTAAGAGAGTATGTTTGCTCCAGTGGCATCACTGGTAATATAACCATCCATGTAGTCTACAGGAACTGCTACCACGGCGAGGACAGTAAGAGTTGCAGGGTCTATCTGCACCAGTCCTTCCTCCGGAAATGAGGTCCAGATTTTTCCTGAGTTATCAAAAACAAGATACTTTGCAGGTCCGGTGGCACTTGCGTCTCTGACTGTACTTATGAAAGGAATATCAGCTTTTGAAATATCAAGCACTCTTATACCCTCTTTTACAGCTACAAATAATTTGTTTCCAACTATTGCCAGCCCTTCTGCGTCTGTTCCTATTAAAACTTTCCTTATAAATGCTTTTGTATTAACGTCATAAACAGCAATATACGATTTGTAAAATTCCCATAATCCTGTTGAGTTGACATTATGCTCATAACCCCAGTTTGTTACATAGATATAGTCAGAAGATACAACTACATTTCTGGGAGAAGCCAGCCCTTCGGTAATTGTGGTTCCATTGTCCCTTCCGGTTTTTGCGTCTATGAAGATAATCTTATCGGGATTGTTGCAGACCAGTATAGCCTGTTTATTTTGGGTTACAGTTCCTGAAATAATGGTTGCCCCAATCGAAACTCCGTTTGCAGTCTCATAAACTCTGTTCTGGATCTGCTTTGTGTTCTCGTCGTAAAGAGAGATGCTTGCAGATTGTTCAGAATAGTTGCCTTGGTTTATTACCAGCACCTTACCACCCCACAGATTTTCAGCTTCGTCTAATTTTGCTATACAGGAAAAAAGAGAGGTAGCAATAAGCGCCATCAGAAAAAATTTCAATAAGTTGCGTTTCATTTCTTTACGATTTTAGAATTTCCATTGTAGTGATATCTGGTAATTTCTGCCAGGCATTGCATAAAATTTTACATTCTGATAGCTTACATCAAGCAGGTTTTTTACTACTCCGTTAGCTGTAAACTCCTCACCAAACAATCTGAAGCGGCAGATTGTGCCAAAATCCGTTAGCAAATAAGATGGAAGTCTGTCATAAATGTCTATAGTGGTTCGTTCTCCGGTAAAATAGAGGCCACTGTATATCGACAGTCTTCCATGCTCTGCTTTTAAAGTCGTTCTCCAAGATTGTTTTGGCTGGTATGCAAGTTGCTGACCAACGGCCGGATCTTCTGAACGGTTTGCCTTTATCATCTTTATGTTTGTGTAGGCATAGCTGAAATTGAGGGATATATTCCAGTCAGTCACTCGTCCGGATAGCCTCGCTCCCGCTTCGGCACCCTTGGAAAGCACTTCCGGAATATTCTGCGGTCTCCAGACTACCCCTGCAGGCAACCATCTTATCCAGTCCTTAACGGTACTCCGATACAGCGTTCCAAAGAGATCTACGTTCCATTTGCCGGAGAACCAACTGTAGTCTGCTCCCCCCTCTGAAGTGAACGATTTTTCGCTCCTCAGGTAGAGGTGCTCACCTCCCCAGTAACGATCATTTAGCGTGGGTACTTTGCTGTTCTGAGAGATTGACCCTCTGAGAAAGACAGTGTGGTCCGCATGGTTCAAAAGTAAAAACTTTGCATCCAGAGAGGGCATCAGCGGAACATCTGAGTTAGTTACCCAGGCGTAACGGACACCTCCGGAAACTGTGAGCCTTGTAAACGGAATATATCTGAGCAGCACAAAAAGGTTGACTCTGTTCTCTCTGGTAGAATCTGAATAGGAATAAACATCAGGTTTAATATATTCGCCGGAAGCACCGCCTTTAAATGTGAATGTATTCAGTTTGTACTCTGCATCAGCAGAGGCAAATAACCTGTTAGTAGCAATTATGTCATCTTTATACCGTTGTTTGTCATAGGCATAAGAGAGCCTGGCTCCGTAGGAAAAACGGGTTTTTACGGCATTGTAGCCAATATTCAGTTTGAGATTTTTATCATAGATAGATTCATAGCTTTCCGGCCTGTCATTAGAAGAGACAGAAGGCTGAATCTTCCTGTCAAAGTTCTGATACATTAGTGTAGCGGAGAGAACACTTGAGTCGCGGAATTTTTTATAAACCTCCTGAAGCAATCCATAGTTGTCGTAGGCAGAGTTGTTCAGATGCTCCGTCGGCTTGCCGATTTTTGTGTTGTTTACAAATGGGTAATTGTTTAAGGCTGACGAGTGAAGAACGCTGCTCCTGCTTTCGACAGATTTACCGGAATATCTCAAAGTGACCCCCTCAAAGAAGGAGTTGAAACTCCCTGCAGAGAGAAGCACATCTCCGTGAAGGCCCCTCTCCCATTTTGGCTTTGTGCTCAGTTGAATACTCCCGCCTATAGATCCGTCGCCATAAAGAGCAGAATTTCCACCTATGTGGATCTCCATTGCGTCAAAAAAGTAAAGAGGAATATGCGAAAAATCAGTCTGTCCCATAGTCGGAATGGAAAGGCTTTGCCCGTTCCATGCAACTGTCGTGTGTGACGATGAGGTCCCCCTTACAGATATGAATGCGTTCATTCCCCTGCCGTATTCCTTAAGGTAAACAGCATTCTCCTGCTGGATAAACTCTGCTAACGAACTCATCTGCATCTTTGCAAGAGACTCCCCGGAAACCATTATTATATTGGTACCCGGCGAAAACCTCCTGTTGGACAGGGAAAATTGTTTTGATGCACCTTTTACTGTAATTGAGTCAAGTGTTCTGGAAGTATGTGGTTTAGCCTGTGATATAGTCAGTGGCTTAACTTGCAGTTTGACAGAATCATGCTGTTGAGCCCCGACTTTAATGATAAAGCCCAGGTTCAATAATAAAATAAAAAATAATATAAATGCAAAATATCTATGCACCGTTCTTTTTCTCCCGAAAGCTCGATTAATAAAGTTTTGTTCCAAGCAGGTTTTCTGACTCAGCTTTTATATCTCTCGCCTTCCCACCTAATTGGCAGTGGCTTACGGAAGATAACCCTGTTGGGCAAGCATTACAGCAGCGGGTACTGTCCTCGATTTACACGAAGTTCCCTATCTTAAAGAACAGTTCAAAGGTATATGATATAATCTATAAAGAAAAATTTTTTATCTTTGTTTATTATACTCAACTTAAAATCTTATGTTTATGTCTAAGCTTTTAAAATCCCTGTTTTTTACCTTCCTGGCAATGTTCACACTTTCATGTGCAACAAAAGAGCCCAGGGTGGAACTTAATTATGAACAATACACTCTGGATAATGGTCTTAAAATAATCCTGCACGAAGATCATTCAGATCCACTGGTTGCACTTGCCATCCAATACCACGTTGGATCTGGCAGAGAGAAACCCGGCAAAACCGGTTTCGCACACTTTTTTGAACATATGCTATTCCAACGCTCCGAAAACCTACCAAGAAACGCTTTCTTCCAGAATATTGCTAAGATGGGCGGAAGCTTCAACGGATCTACAAATTCAGACGGCACAAACTATTATGAAGCAGTTCCGAGAGATGCCCTGGAAAAGGTACTCTGGATGGAATCTGACCGTATGGGATTCTTTATCAACACAGTTACACAAGGTGGTATGGATAGAGAGGTTGATGTCGTTTCCAACGAAAAAAGACAAAACTACGACAGTCAGCCTTATGGACAGTCATCTATAATCACATCAAAAGAGATGTTCCCGGCAGGTCACCCATATAGCTGGACAACAATCGGGGAGATTGCAGATCTGAAAAGTGCAACACTGGAGGACGTGAAAGAGTTCTACGGAACCTATTATGTTCCTAACAACGCAACACTGGTCCTTACAGGAGATTTTGACATTAAACAGGCAAAAGAACTTATCCAGAAATATTTTGGAGAGATCAAAAAGGGGATAGATGTTCCAAAACCTGCAATTCAGCCACTTGCGCTTGATTCAACCAAAAAAATTGTATGGGAAGACCCATATGCACGCCTTCCGCAGATATCTGTAGATTACCCGACTGTTGAAGCTTACAATAAAGATTCATACGCTCTCCAGTACTTTGCATCACTTTTTGCAAACGGCAAGAAATCTCCGCTTTACAAAATTGTAGTAGAAGAGAAGAAGCTTGCTCCATTCGTAGGCGCATATAACATGTCACGCGAAGTGGCCGGTTATGCCCAAATTGGCATAAGAGCTTTTGACGGCATTAATCTGAACGATGTTTATACAGCGATAGAAGAAGCCTTTGCACGTTTTGAAAAAGAGGGAGTAGATATGCAGGAGCTTCAAAAACTAAAAGTTATGCAGGAAGTTAACCTTTATAACAGAATAACCGGAGTTCAGGGCAAAGCTCTGATGATGGCCCGTGATAATGAATTTGCAGGAAAACCAGACGCATCTTTTGACGACCTTAAGAAGTATCAGGCTGTTACAAAAGAAGACATTATGGCTGTTTACGAGAAATATTTCAAGGGCAAGCCATATTTTGCATTAAGCGTCATTCCTAAGGGAAAACCAGAACTTGCCCTTGCAGGATCTGTTCCTGCAAAAATTGTTATGGAGAATGTAGCCGATCAGAAGATGAAATCTGCAGGCGGAAAAATTGTAGATGATAAGTATGTTCGTACAAAATCTTCTTTCGACCGCTCTGTTGAACCTGCTTACCTGCCAAACACACCATCAATAACAGTTCCTCCTGTTTGGACAAGCAAACTTTCAAATGGTATGGATCTGTTCGGAATCACTCAAAGCGAACTTCCTATAATCCAGGTTAACATTGAACTCAAAGGAGGTATGCTTCTGGACCCTGCAAACAAAATAGGTTTATCATACCTTAATGCTGAGCTTATGAACGAAGGTACTGCACTTAAGACTCCTGAAGAACTTGAAAGTGCAATGGGCCTTTTGGGAGCAAGAATTCAGGTATCATCAGACATAGAGGGGATGGGAATTTCAATCTCCTGCCTGGCCAAAAACTTTAAGGACGTTATGGCTTTGACAGAGGAGATGGTTCTCCAGCCAAGATTCGATGAGACAGCCCTCACAAGAATCAAGAGTGAGATAAAATCATATATCCACCAGGCTTCAGTTAACCCTCAAGAGATCGCCAGAGCAGTTACAAACAAGCTTCTGTTTGGAGCTGACGCAAGAATTGCACAGATACCTTATGGAACTGCAGAAAGTCTGGACTCAATAACTATGGACGACATTAAAACTTTCTACAACACATTCATGAGTCCGGCAATTGCTAACTTTAACATAGCAGGAGCAATTGATCAGGCAACTTGCGAAAAGGCCATTGCCTCATTAGTAGAAAAATGGAAAACCAAAGATGTTACTGTACCTGAACCTTCTCCTGGAATCCCTGCAAAGAGAGCTCAGATATACTTTGTAGATTATCCTAACGCACCGCAGTCTATGATCATGGTAAGCAAAACCGGCGTTCCATACAGCAGCCCCGATTACTATCCGTGTGTAATTGCAAACTACAGATTAGGTTCCGGATCGCAAGGAATGTTGTTTGACGTTCTGCGTCTGCAAAAGGGATTCACATACGGCGCTTATTCAAGCTTTGCCGGACAGGAATACCTAAACACATTTACAGCTTCTTCCAGCGTACAGGCGAGTACCACAAAAGAGGCCATCGAAACATTCAAGAGCCTGATAAGCAACTACGGAACAGAGTATAACGAAGACCTTCTAAACACAACCAAGAACTCTATGCTCAGAGCAAAAGCCTCATCTTTCGAAACCCTTGGAGCATTGGTTGGAATGTTGAACAACATCTCTTCATACAACCTACCGTTTGACTATGTTAAACAACAAGAGGAGACTATCAACAACATGACTGTGGAGCAGGCAAAAGCAGTTATTGCAAAGAATATAGACGTAAATGAGATGATATATGTTGTAGTTGGAGACGCTAAAACACAATTAAAACCTCTAAACAGCCTGGGACTGGGAAGCGTGATTTTGGTTGACAAGGAGGCCAAGCCTGTTCCTGCCAAGAAATATTAGTCAAGTTGTATAACACAGCCTTAGGAAAGCTGAATAGCTTTTGATATTCTCTTTTCATATTGCCCGATAAAATTATTTATCTATCTTTGCAGCCCAAGTTTACCAATTTAGTTGCCCGGATGGCGGAATCGGTAGACGCGCTGGTCTCAAACACCAGTGGCTGCAAGGCTGTGCCGGTTCGATCCCGGCTCCGGGTACTGACAAAACGCTAAACAGCAATAGACAGGCTATTTAGCGTTTTTTTTTGGTTATTTGTTCCCAAATTGTTCCCAATCATCCTTTCAGTTTATTTTCAAAATAATCACCAAACCTTTTTTGTATGAAGTAATACCAAATGCAATTATATAGCAGTCCCAAATGTGTCTGAAAAAATGTAGGTGTACCTGCAAATAGAGTTGATTTCGGTAGTGGTGGTATCCATCACTAACTGGCACATAAAAATTTCCAGTTTTTCGAGGGAGTCAAATATTAAATTTGTGAACTGTCTTTTATACTTGGCCCACATTTTCTCGGCAGGGTTTAGTTCCGGACTATATTGTGGCAAGAATACAAGGGCGATATTCT
>JBDKRJ010000013.1:0-14732 GCA_039683455.1 Rikenellaceae bacterium
ATTTCGTTTAGAAGTCATTTTTTTCATTATATTAGCCAAAATTTGTCAAGTTAATTTTTAAATAGACCAAAATGATTGGCGATAAAATCAGGGAACTTAGAGAACAAAATAATATTCTTCTCAGGCAGCTTGCTGCTCAATTGGATATGGATACGGCTATGCTTAGTAAAATGGAACGTGGCGACCGCTTTTTCAGGAAAGAAGACATCATTCAGCTTTCCAGAATATTTAACCAATCGGAAGAGGAATTGCTTACTTTGTGGCTGGTCGACAAGATTTTGAAAACTATTGATGAAGAAGAATACAAGGAACCAGCACTCAAACTTGCTCTCAAATCAATTAAGTAGTCAATAAAACACATTAGAAATAGAAGATATAAGGTGATTTAAAAGGTAGAATTATGGATACAAATGCATTATTTCAAAATGGTTCAACCTGGCTGCGGGCAGACTTTCATTTACACACGAAAGCTGATAAAGAATTTGTTTATCCGGGTACCGATACTGATTTTGTAAATGATTATGTCAACAAACTTGAAGAGAAGAAGATTAGGATTGGTATTATTACTAATCATAATAAGTTTGATAAAGGAGAATTTGTTGCATTAAAAAAGAAGGCGTCCGAAAAGGCTATCGGGTTATTTCCAGGCATCGAATTATCGTTGAAAGAAGGGATTCATATCCTGATTGTTTTTGACGATATCTGGTATAAAGGACAAATAGATTATATCAATCAATTTCTCGACACAGCATTTTATGGCATATCCAATTCGGCAACTCCACCTTATCCAAATTCTTCGTTTGATTTACAGGAAACAGTTAAAAAATTGAATGCAATCGGGCACAACTACTTCATGGTTCTTGCTCATGTAGATACAGCTAATGGCTTATGTGAGGTTTTGCGCGGGCGTACGTTAGAAGCTTTTATTAAACAAGACTCATTTGATAAAATTCTGGCTCTTCAAAAAAGTGGTAACCTTGAAAATTTTAACCAACTATGCCAAAATGCAGGGCGCACTATCGCTTGTGTGGAAGGATCTGATAATGCTCAAAAAGCATTAAGTGGCATTGGGGAAGGACGCATTACCTATCTGAAAGTTGGTGATTTAAATTTTGAAGCACTTCAATATGCCCTAATTGACCACAAAAACAGATTGCATCCTAAAGACAAACCGGGAATTCATAATTCTTACATTAAATCTATATCCTTTCAGGGCGGTTTGTTAAATGGTAAACAAGTGTCATTTTCGCCAGAGTTAAATAGCTTAATAGGTATAAGAGGTAGCGGAAAGTCTTCCATTCTGGAAATATTGAGATATGCACTTAGCATACAGTTTGGCTCTCAGGCTGTCGATAAAGAGTATAAAGATGACTTGATTAAACATGTGTTGAGAAGTGGAGGAAAAGCGGTTGTTGAAATCGTGAACAGACATGGAGAAATGTACAGAGTAGAGCGCATCTATGGGCAAAAGGAGGACATCTATAAAGGAGATGTATTGCAACAAGGTATCACGTTGGATGCCATTCTTCAACAGCCTGTTTATTTTGGGCAAAAAGACCTTTCCAATAAGAATGCCGATTTTGAGAATGACCTTGTCAATAAACTGATTGGAGGGAGATTGAATGAGGTGCAATCAAAAATAGATAATCAAAAGCGTGAAATTCAAAGAATTGTAACCGAATTGAATAGCTTTGGAAACCTTTCTCAATTAAAAAAAGAGACAGAAACCATTCAAGCCAATGCAAAATATAAATTACAACAATTCAAAGAAAAAGGAATTGCTGAGAAATTACAACTACAAACCTCTTTTGAATCCGATATAACCCGTTTATATAATTACAAATCAGGAATAGAAAAATACATAAACGATTTACAATCTCTTATTCAGAATCATGACTATTTAATAAACCAGCCCATCGTTTCCACTTCAAATGTAGAAATAATTGAAGAAGCAAACGGCCTGCTCAAGAAATTGAACACAGAATTTCAACAATTAAAAGCTATTCTTTCTGATTCACAAAAGATTGATATGGATTTTAAAGCAACTATCGATAAACTAAATTGCAAAAAAGAGGAACTAAAAGAAGAGTTTGCCAGAATAAAAAGAGAAATCGATATCCCCGAACTTAATCCTGATGATTATATCAAAATCAATCGTGAGTTTGAGACTTCAAAATTAAAACTCAATGAAATCGAAAAGTCAGAAAATAAAAGAATTGAGTTGAGAAAACAGTTGAATGAAGCTCTCAGTCGCCTGGATAATTTATGGCATGATCAATTTTTTTTACTGCAGAAAGAGGTTGGTAAAATTAATCAAGATGGAGGGAAATTATTCATAGACTTAGTCTTCAAAGGAAGGAAAGATAAATTTCTTGCTAAGTTGCAAGAAATCTTTCGAGGTTCACGCATAAGTGAAGCCACCTATACCACAATCAGTACAGATTATGCGGACTTTGTTGATATGCGGAAAGACGAATTTCGAAAACTTACCAACCTATTAACTGAGAATCAACAGTTTGAGGTAAAAAGCCGGTTTAGTGCAAATCTTTATGATTTATTGACATACAAAGTTGAAAATCAGATAGTCATTAAATATGATGGTAAACCATTAAAAGAACACTCTTTGGGTCAGCGAGCCTCTGCTTTGATTTTATTTCTTTTATCGCAAAAAGAAAACGATATTTTGATTATTGACCAGCCTGAAGATGATTTAGACAATCAGACCATTTATGAAGATGTTATTCGAGAGATTAAAAGATTAAAAGGACAAATGCAGTTTATTTTTGCTACTCACAATGCCAATATCCCAGTCTTAGGGGATAGTGAGATGCTGGTTGCTTGCCAGTATGATCCCGATAACGAAATTAAAGTTGAAACCGGTAGCATTGATTGCAGAAACATTCAGGAAAAAATAATCAGGATCATGGAAGGCGGTAAAGAAGCCTTTGACATAAGAAAGAATATTTACAAAATTTGGGAGACGGGAAAACGATGAATGCCTTTGAATTATTAGACATAATAAGTGTTGGTGAAACCAGCAAAGTGCAATTTAAACGGGAGCTGGATAATCAAGATAAAATAGCCTCGGAAATGATTGCTTTCTCCAACTCCAAAGGGGGAATAATCCTTTTTGGCATTGAAGACAAAACAGGTGGTATTATTGGGTTGGAATACGAGGCCTTACAAAAAATAGGAAATAAAGTTGCGACCATTGCAACGGAACTTGTTAAGCCACTTATTTACATCACAACAGAAGTAGTGATTGTTGATACGGTAAATGGGAAAAAGAATATATTAATTGTCTATATAGACGAAGGATTATCTAAACCCTATAAAGACAATAACGGTGCTATCTGGATTAAGCAAAGCTCTGATAAAAGGAGGGTTACAGATAATGCCGAAATTTTGAGACTTTTTCAACAAAACGGCGGACTTTATGTTGATGAAATGGTTGTAGCCAATACAAGTGTGGATGATATTGACAAAATCAAGGTTTCAGAATATATTCAGCGATTTCAAAAAGATTCTGATGAGATCGAAAAGATTTATGATAATCAGTTGTATGTAAACCTTAATATAGTAAAGAACAAACAGATTACACTTGGTGGATTGTTGTTCTTTTCAAAAAACCCTCAGCATTATAAACCCGCATTTTGCATAAAGGCTGTGTCCTTTTTCGGAAACAGTATCGGAGGTACAGAATATCGGGACAGTAGAGATATTACGGGCACTATTCCGGATTTATTCTCTGAAGGGATGCACTTTTTCAACAGTAACCTGAAACATGTTCAGGCCGGACAGAATTTCAATTCAACAGGTAAACTTGAAATTTCTGAAGTAGCATTGGAAGAAATACTGCAAAATGCGCTTGTTCATAGGGATTACACCAAGAATGCCCCCATTCGGATTATGATTTTCGATGATCGAATCGAGATAGTCAGTCCAGGATGTTTGCCTAATAGTTTGACCATCGAAAGTATCAAAATGGGAAATGCTGCCGTTCGCAATAATTTATTAATTAGCTATTGCTCAAAATTGATGAATTACAGAGGTTTTGGTTCGGGGATTATTCGGGCTATAAGTCTTCAGCCCAATATTGAATTTATAAACGATGTCGAGGGAGAACAGTTCATCGTAAAAATACCAAGAACGATATATTCGGAATAATATGATAAGTATTAACTGGTATGAAACTCCTCCACACCTCCGACTGGCACCTCGGGAAACAGCTCAATAATTATTCACGGCATCAGGAACAGGTGGCTGTCTTGCAGGAAATCTGTGAGATTGCTGACCGTGAGCAGGTGAACGCAGTAATCGTTGCCGGCGATTTGTTTGATACTTACAATCCGCCGACCGAATCGACAGAGCTATTCTATAAAACACTAAAACGGTTGTCGAACAACGGAAAACGGGCAGTAGTTGCCATTGCCGGAAACCACGATTCGCCCGATCGTATTGAAGCTCCGGATCCGCTTGCCCGTGAGTGCGGCATCTTGTTTGCCGGTTATCCGAATTCAATTATTGCACCGCTTGAGTTGGAGTCCGGATTGAAAGTGACAGAGAGTGAAGAGGGTTTTATTTGCCTGAAATTACCTGACATTGAGAAACCATTACGGATCTTGTTGACCCCTTATGCCAACGAGTTTCGTCTAAAGACATATCTCGGACAGGAGGATTCAGAAGAGGAATTAAGGGCTGTTTTACAACGTAAATGGACAGATTTGGCCGGGCGTCACTGTAATAGCAACGGTATAAACATTCTTCTCTCCCACCTTCTTATTATGAAAAAGGGAGGAGATCTGCCGGAAGAGCCGGAAGACGAAAAGCCGATACTTCATGTAGGTGGTGCACAGGTTATTTATACCGAAAATATTCCGTCGCAGATCCAATACACAGCCTTGGGGCATCTTCACCGGAAACAGGCTGTGGACTCTGGCCCGGCCCCAATAATTTATTCCGGCAGCCCTCTTTCGTACAGCTTCAGCGAGGCCAATCAAAAAAAGTTCGTCATTATTGCAGAAATTAATCCGGGAGAAACTGCCAGGATTCAGGAAATAGAACTGACCAAAGGGAAACGCCTGCTCAGGAAACGTTCCGAAAACATCGAAGAGGCTGTAGAGTGGCTGAAAGAGAATCAGAATACTCTGGTGGAACTGACTATGGCCACCGAAACATATCTGACCGCCGAAGAGAGAAAGCGGTTGTATGCAGCGCATGATGGCATTGCATCACTGATACCGGATGTACAGAACAGGGGCGATTTGGGTAAAAGCACAAAAAAGACAATTGATCTGAATAAAAGTATGGAGGCTTTGTTCATTGATTATTTCAGGCACGCCAAAGGGCAGGAACCCAACGAGTCCATTATGCAACTGTTTAAAGAGGTTTTGAGTGAGGAGGATTCGCAATGATACCAATCAGTTTAACCCTTCAGGGCATTTACTCCTATCAGGAGCGGCAAACCATAGATTTTACCCGCCTCACCGAGGCCAGCATTTTTGGTATTTTTGGTTCTGTTGGAAGTGGTAAGTCTACAATTCTCGAAGCCATGACCTTTGCACTTTACGGTAAAACAGACCGGTTGAATTTGTCCGGCGATAACCGTAATTACAACATGATGAATCTCAAATCTAATGAGTTGTTTATAGAGTTGATTTTTAAAACCGGGAAAAACGATACCGAATACATGGCATCGGTAAAGGGGCGTAGGAACAGCAGAAATTTTGATGATGTAAGAACTCTTGATCGTACTGCATATAAAAGGGTAGACAATGAGTGGCAACCAATTGAAACAGACTCACTTGAAAACGTAATAGGTTTGAGTTACGAGAATTTCAAACGGACTGTGATAATTCCCCAGGGACGGTTCCAGGAATTTTTGCAGCTTGGCAACAGCGACCGCACCAAAATGATGAAAGAGTTGTTCGGCCTCGAAAAGTATGAGCTGTTTTACAAGGTCGTTTCGCTGGAAACCAAAACCAATCAGCAAATACAAAACCTGGAAGGCCAGTTGCAACAGATAGGCGAGATTAATCCGGAGCAGATCAAGGCTACCGAAGAGGCTCTTGAACTTGCTATAAAAAAGATTGGCGAAAAGAGTGCCGAACTGACCAGACAACAGCAGCAAGAAGAAAAGCTCCGGAAGCTGAGAGAATTGGCCGTCAAAATAACCGGATTGGAACAAACTGTAGCCCGTCTTAAGGCTAAGGAGCCAGACATTGCTCTTCTGGAGAAATCTCTCCGTGAATACGAATTTTGCCTGCTGAACTTTAAAAACCTGCTTGATTCCGCCAAAGAAGCAACAATCAAAATTGCCGGTTTTGAACAAAACATAGCCGCAGACGAGGAGCTGCTGAAAAGTACGGAACAACAACTTTCAACCCTTGAAAAAAACTTTGAGACCCTTCAAAAAGAATACGAAGACCGGGAACAGCTAAGGCAAAAGGCCGACGAGCTTGATAAAATTGCCAAAATCAATGGCTTGTCTCAGGCATGCGATACGCTCAACAATCGAATTTCCGAGGGGGAATCGGTTTATAAAGAGACTCTAATAAAAGTAGAGCAACTTAAAGAATCTCAGGAATCTACATCGATTTTTGTCAGGGGAATCAGGGACAAGATGCCAAACATAGTAATTTTATCGGAAGCAAAAGACTGGTTTACGGTCCAGACTGCTCTTGTTTTCACTAAAAAAGAAATAGCCATTGAATTGGATGGTGTCGAGAGAGATTTGCAGGAAATGGTGGAGCAAAAGGCACAGTTACTGAATATGAAGTGTCTTGCGGACCTGCCAAAAACCACTACTTTCAGTGAAATGGAGGCCGAACTGGAACAAAAGAAAGAGCAATTCCGGCTTTTCATAAAGGATCTTGACTCCAAGGCTCAACATCTGTCGGTTCAATCAAAACTGGAAGAGTATGCAAATAATCTGGAAGATGGCAAGCCCTGTCCCCTGTGTGGAGCACTGTCGCACCCTCAGCCATTGAATGCACAAAGCGTTTCAGAAGAACTCGCTACAATCCGGACACAAAAGAGTAACGCTGAGGTTGACGTAAACACGCTCGAAAAAATACAGAAACAGCTTTCCGAAGTAATCACTACTACCCGCCTGAAACAAGATCAACTGGAAAAGGTACTGCAAAAGCAAAAAGAACATGGGGCCAAAACCACAGCACATAAAATGCTCTTTCACTGGGAAGAATACAAAGAAGAAAAAACTGTTTCAGATGCATTTGCCCAGGCAGAAAAGCTGCAACTCGAGTTAAAAACTAAGGAATCAGAACTGGATACCATTTCGCGAAATCTGTTGCAGGAAAACCAGAACAAAGAAAAATTCAACAAAGCCATAGAGGAGTTCCGCCATCAGCTTACAGCTAACACGACAGAAACTGCAACCCTCACCGCCCAGATCCGGATTTTACGGCTACAGGATTATATAAACAAAACTGTTGCAGAGATTGGGAGGGAAAAAGAGGCCCTTCTACAAAAATACCGTGAGATCGAAAACACGTATCAATCGGCGAACAAGAAATTCCTCGAACTTCAAAAGAGTCGTGACATTCTCACCGGTAGGATGGAAGCCAACAAAAAAACGCTGGAGCAGGAGCTCCTCTCAAAGAAAACAGCCGATACAAAATTGCAACTCCAATTGAATCAATCGGGCTATTCTGTCCTGTCGGAAGTAGAACAGATTCTTTCTCAGTTAATCCAACTGGATCAGGAGAAAAAGAGAGTTTCAGATTTCCGGCAGTCACTGGAACTTTCCGGAAAGCAACTTATGGCTCTTAAGTCTGAGCTGGGTGGTCAAAAGTATAACGATGAAGAATACAAACAGGTCACTGCATCTCTTCAACAGCTTTCGGAGGAGATCAGTCTAAAGAACCAGCAACAGGGCAAATTGGAGGAAGAGCTAAAAAACACAAAGGCCAAACTGGAAACGCAGAAAGAGTTGCAGGAACATGCTAATGCACTACGTTTAAGAGCCGAAGAGATCAAAACCCTGAAACAGCTTTTTAAGGGCAGCGGTTTTGTAAACTATATCTCCTCAGTTTATCTCCAGGAGCTTTGCTACTCAGCAAACGAACGGTTTTATAAACTGACGAAACAGAGGCTGAGTCTGGAAGTAACTGACGATAACAATTTCCAGGTTCGTGATTTCATAAACGGTGGCAAGGTGCGGAATGTAAAAACTTTATCCGGTGGTCAAACTTTTCAGGCTGCATTGTCCCTTGCTCTGGCCTTGGCAGACAATATCCAGAAAATCACCGAATCCAGCCAGAACTTCTTTTTCCTTGACGAAGGCTTTGGCTCCTTGGACAAAGAGTCCCTTGATATTGTTTTCGACACTCTCAAATCGCTCCGCAAAGAAAACCGCATTGTCGGCGTCATCTCCCATGTTGAAGAGATGCAGCAGGAGATTGATACCCATTTGAAAATTGTGAATGACGAGGAGAAAGGGAGCCTCATTCTTATTAATTCTCTATGAAAATTCGGCAACACCTTTCCGGGTGATAAAATTTGTCAGGATTTATGGATTTTTGCGAAGGGAGTTCTCACTTTTGTTCTAAAAATGTGAGTTTTTTTATGAATTTTTCGGCAAGCCGTTGATGGTCGTTGCTAAAAATCCCACCATTGGTCAGCGTACCAATAATGCCGGAACATTGATAAACCAATAGAAAAAAGAAAAATGTTCCTGTTTCCATATATTTCTGTCTGCTTCACATCTGACATAGAGGCTAAAATTACAGGCAATCCTGTATAACTTGTTAACCGTTCTTCTGTGAAATTTTACCGACGTTTCCAGCCTTAAATCTCATCTTTATCTTATCTTTGTATTGCATCTGCTGGGTAAATGTTGATTTTGGTTTAATCACTTTTGCATCTGTCCAGTTTTTGGGGAGTATTTTATGAATTATCCAATCCGTTTACTTAGTCAGGGAGGGTAACAGGTAAAAATAACCTGCGAAACAGCCTCAGGTTTTTGAAAAAAACTGGAAAGCTGTGAAGCAGGTTATTTTCTTTTTATATAAAAGTCCTCGCTTAGCTACTCGCTAACCTCTTATAGGAGTTGTACCTCCATTTAGCATTTTCCTCAGTAAGTTTGAACAGATGAGTTGCCTCACCAGGGAATGTCTTTGAGAGAGAAGAGTAACGAACCTCGCCCTTTAGGAAATCCTGGAATTTAGTCCAGTCAGGTTCTTTACTATCCAGTGTAAAAGGATTCTTTCCTTCAGCTTCAAGAAGAGGGTTGTATCTGTAAAGATGCCAGTATCCGCAATCAACTGCCATCTTCTCCTCTTTCTGAGAAGCACCCATCCCGCTCTTTAAACCGTGGCTGATACACGGAGCATAGGCAATAATCAGGGATGGTCCGTCATAAGCTTCTGCTTCCTTAAGCACATTGAGCAACTGGTTGTGACTTGCTCCCATAGCAACTTGTGCTACATATACATAGCCATAACTCATTGCCATCATTCCAAGGTCTTTTTTTCGGATTTTTTTACCTGATGTAGCAAACTTGGCTACTGCACCGGCAGGGGTAGATTTTGACGACTGTCCGCCGGTATTCGAGTAAACTTCTGTGTCAAGTACTAAAACGTTCACATTGCTGCCGGAAGCCAGTACGTGATCCAGCCCACCATATCCGATATCGTAAGCCCAGCCGTCACCGCCAAAGATCCATTGAGAGCGAGTAACCAGATACTCCTTCAATGCTGTAAGTTCTTTGCAGATTTCACATTTACAGCTGGAAATGATTGGAATAAGTTTTTCGGCAATCTCTCTTGTTGCAACAGAATCGTTGCGTTTTGTTAGCCACTCTCCAAAAAGAACCTTAGCTTCCGGTGTACATTTTTCACATTCAAGGCCATCAGCCATAAGTTTTGCTACTCTGTCACGAACTCTTTCGGAACCCATATGCATACCCATACCAAATTCAGCATTGTCTTCGAACAGTGAGTTTGCCCATGACGGGCCATGTCCGTCTCTGTTTGTAGTATAAGGAGAGGCAGGGAATGAACCACCAAAGATGGAAGAACAACCTGTAGCGTTTGCAATCATCATGCGATCGCCGAATAATTGTGTAATTGCCTTAATATAAGGAGTTTCGCCGCAACCGGCACAAGCTCCAGAAAATTCGAAAAGAGGTTGTGAAAATTGAAGATTTTTAACGTTCTGTGTCTTTGGCTGAACGGTATCTTTGTAGCCGATAACTCCGTGAAGGTAATCAAAGTTTACCTGCTCATGCTCCTGAGTTTCGAGAGGTTTCATGACAAGAGCTTTTACTTTTGCTGGACATACGTCGGCACAGTTGCCGCAACCGGTACAGTCCATTGGGGTAACCTGAATTGTAAAGCTATATTCTTTGAAAGGACCATTGCCTTTTACTTTCTTGATAGAGACCGGGGCATTTGCCTGCTCCTCCTCGCTCATTAAAAATGGACGGATAGCAGCGTGAGGGCACACATAGGCACATTGATTACACTGAATACAATTCTCAGGTTGCCATTCAGGAACATTTGTTGCTACACCGCGTTTTTCGTATGCAGATGTCCCAGCAGGTATAGTGCCATCCTCAAAATGTAGAAATGCGCTAACCGGCAGGTCATTACCAGCCTGTGAGTTTACAGGGTCTGCCACATTTCTTACCCAGTCCGGTGCCAGCCTGTTGAAATTTGAAGGGACAAACTTAGCTGTAAGATTTTTCCATTCGCATGGAACTTCAATTTTCTCATACTCAGCGCCTCTGTCTATGGCTGCATTATTCATTTTGAGAACTTCCTCTCCTTTATTTCCGTATGATTTCTTTGCTGCTTTTTTCATCTCTTTGACAGCTTGTTCGTAAGGAATTATCTCTGCTATTTTAAAAAATGCAGATTGCAGTATAGTATTTGTTCTGTTTCCAAGCCCTATCTCCTCTGCAATTTGAGTTGCGTTAATGACATAGAGATTGAGTAGTTTTTTAGCTACTGTAGCTTTAATATAATCCGGAAGCTTCTGGATGGTTTCTTCTTTAGACCACAGAGTGTTTAAAAGAAGAGTACCGCCTTTTTTGATGCCTTTTAAAACGTCATATTTGTTCAGATAAGAGGTAACGTGACAAGCAACAAAATCGGGAGTCGAAACCAGATAAGGTGACTGAATTGGAGTATCGCCAAACCTTAAGTGAGAACAGGTATAACCTCCAGACTTTTTAGAGTCGTAATCAAAATAGGCCTGAACATATTTTGGAGTTGTCTCGCCGATAATTTTGATTGTATTTTTATTGGCACCAACTGTACCATCAGAGCCCAAGCCGTAAAATTTGCACTCTTTTACACCTGGTTTAGCAAGGCTTATCTCTTCTTTTAAAGGGAGCGACTTGAAGCTTACATCATCCACAATGCCTATAGTAAATCCATTTTTAGGCTCTTTCATCTTAAGGTTGTCAAAAACAGACAAAATTTGAGACGGGCTAGTGTCTTTTGAAGAAAGACCGTAACGACCACCTACTATAAGAGGAAGTTTTCCGCCTTTGTCTGCAATCGCTGCTTTAACATCTATATAGAGTGGTTCTCCAACTGCTCCCGGTTCTTTAGTCCTGTCAAGAACAGCTATTCTCTTGACATTCTTTGGAAGAACCCTGAAGAAATATTTTGCGGAGAAAGGTCTGTAAAGTCTTACATTAAGCATCCCCACCTTTTCTCCTTTCTCAATCTGATGATCGACAACGTCTTTTATTGTCTCACAAACAGAGCCCATTGCTATTATGATATTTTCTGCCTCCGGATCTCCATAGTAGTCGAATGGAAGATAATGACGACCGGTAAGTTCGCTGATTTCACCCATATATCTTGCTACAATATCCGGTACTGCCTCGTAAAATGAGTTGGAAGCTTCACGGGCCTGGAAGAATACATCCGGGTTTTGTGCCGTACCTCTTGTTACAGGCTTGTTTGGATTTAAGGCTCTGCCGCGGAATGCTGAAAGTGCTTTGTCGCTAATCATATCCTTAAGAGCTTTTGGGTCAAGATCTTCTATTTTTTGGATTTCGTGAGATGTTCTGAAGCCGTCAAAAAAGTGTACAAAGGGAATTCTCGATTTTATTGTTGAAAGATGAGCAACAGTTCCAAGATCTAAGGCTTCCTGAACACTGGCAGATGCGAGAAATGCAAAACCTGTTTGTCTTGCCGACATTACATCTGAGTGGTCTCCGAATATAGAAAGAGCTTGCGAAGCCAATGTACGGGCAGATACATGAAATACGGTTGGAAGTAATTCTCCTGCAATCTTGTACATGTTTGGTATCATCAAAAGCAAACCTTGGGAAGCAGTAAATGTGGTTGCCAAAACTCCTGCCTGAAGAGCTCCATGGATAGCACCTGCGGCACCACCCTCACTCTGCATCTCTACTACCTTAAGCTCCTCTCCAAAGAGATTTTTCATTCCGTAAGCAGACCACTCATCTACATACTCAGCCATTGTAGACGACGGAGTGATAGGATAAATGGCTGCAAGTTCACTAAACATATATGCTGCATGTGCTGCGGCGTAATTACCATCACAGGTAATAAATTTTTTTTCTTTTGCCATAGCTGGTTTATTAGTAATTAATATTTATGATTATTTAAATTATATTAGTCATTGTTTGTTGCAACAGGGCATATATTTAATATGGCCGGTAACCTTTTAAATGTTACTGACCATATTTGGGATATCCTAAAAACTAAAGACATGGAAGTTTGTTTGGCAACATAAATCTTATTGATAAAACCCATTAAAATGGGTTTTATCAACAGAAACTCTGTCTCTATCTCGTGCTCTTTGGCTATTTGATGAAGTCTGGGCATAATACAACTATTCACAAAATTAGTTTAAAAATTCTGATTTTAAAAGTTTATTTAGTAATTTCATAGTCGGTTTTTCATTATAAATGTAATATTAAGAAGACTTATTTTAGCTTGTTTTATTAATCCTGACCCTGCAAGTATTTTTACAAAGCGCTGTTATCAAAGTGTCAAACGGAAAGGTAACCGAGGGAGAAGTCTTCCTGAAAAACCAATATCTATTGCATGATTTCCTTGATGCAAATATTACTCTCAAAGATGGTACCTAACCATGGCCGGCTGCTATTGGTAGCCATGTGTGATGCTCTCGGGGGCTATCTTTTTGATTAAATTCTGAAGCACATTTCCAGGGCCAAGTTCTGTAAACTCCCGTCCTCCGTCTGTCCACATATTCTCAACAATCTGTCTCCAACGCACAGGGGCTGTAAGTTGTATCACCAGATTGTCCTTAATCTCTTTTGGATTTGTGTGTGGTTTTGCATCTACATTCTGATAGATTGGACAAATAGGAGTTACGATTTTAGTTGTCTCTATTGCATCTGCTAACTCTTTTCTGGCAGGCTCCATCAGGGGAGAGTGAAATGCTCCACCAACTGAAAGAACAATTGCTCTTTTGGCACCTGCTTCTTTAAGTGCTTCGCAAGCCTGATTAACAGACAGAATAGAACCGGAAATTACTACTTGTCCTGCACAATTATAATTTGCAGGGACTACTATCCCGGGAATGGATGCACAAATTTCTTCAACTCTCGCATCTTCCAGTCCCAATACTGCTGCCATTGTAGATGGTTCAGATTCACACGCTTTTTGCATAGCCTTTGCTCTTGCCGAAACTAATCGGAGGCCGTCCTCAAAATTCATTGCTTCTGCAGAGACTAGTGCGGAAAACTCGCCAAGTGAATGGCCTGCTATCATAGATGGGGTAAAATCGTGGTGGCAAACAGACAAAATAACCGAGTGAATAAATATTGCCGGTTGGGTGACTTTTGTTTGCTTTAACTCTTCTTCGCTGCCATTAAACATAATGTCTGTGATACGAAATCCCAGAATATCATTTGCATGTTCAAACATTTCTTTAGCCATAGGAAATGATTGGTACAACTCTTTGCCCATACCACTGAATTGGGCTCCCTGACCGGGAAATACAAAAGCTTTCATAAACGTCGTAAAATTATTAAGCAGTAAAGATACATTTTTTAATGAAATTTAAAATGTGTATCTTTACTGCTCAATATAAGGCCTAGTAGTTCAGCTGAATAGAACGTCAGATTCCGGTTCTGAAGGTCGGGGGTTTGAATCCCTCCTAGGTCACTACAACTTGTTAAAAACTACTGTTTTGTACACTTAACAGTATACTGTTTTTCCCCGTAACCATAGCTGTCCCAGATTAAATGCATTGTGCCTAAATGTCAGATAAGCCTGAGAAACCGTGCTGCGATTTTTGTCAACAACCAAATTGACCATGTGTCTCAGATTTGGATTCTGTCTGAATACATCAAAGTGAATATTGAGATACTTGCTGCTTACCCAGGCATCTGAAATATCAACTTTGTCGTATCCTAAGCTATCCTGTTTTTCCGGAGTCGCTACTTCGTTTGAGAATAGCGGGCTCTTAGATAAAACATCGTACAAATAGTTCAGGATTACATTGCGACTTGTGGCAGACCCGGAATTTTGCTCACTTCCAACTATTGTGTAGTTTGCAAGAACTCTTTGTCCGCCAGTTACATTTAATGGGGAAACCCTGTTAATAGTAATGTTGAGAATAGTGCCGTCGTCCAGTTTAATTTTATAATCCGGATTTTCGCCGATAACCTCTCCATAACTTAACCAATAGTTATCCAAATCATAACCATCCTTAGTGCAACCGGAAGTCAGGCCAAGAATAATTAAAACGAGGGATAA
>JBDKRJ010000014.1:0-24134 GCA_039683455.1 Rikenellaceae bacterium
ATGGAACCTGAAGAAATTAATGGAACAATTAGTAGAAAATGGGAAACGAATTTTTGCCTTCCTGGAAAAAATCCTTTTCCTCCCATTTGTAAACTTTAAAATAACTTCATAAGGAGCGACTAATTAACGTGAGTTCGAGATGAACTCGTGGCACGATAAGTGGTATATCACTATGGATGACCAGATTAATCAATATGTTTGAATTAAATTCAGTAAGAGCCTTAATATGTGACAAATACCACTTATCGTGCCACGAGGCTAAGGTTACAGTATTGTAAGAGTCAATGTTGAAGACAAAAAGTCTTTGATGTATATATGCTCAACCCCCTCGTAAGTATTTTCAAATGACCGTTCTCCTGACACAATAATTTTCGGATAATTGTCTTTTATTCTAAGCAAATTGCCAAATTCACGTTTTATTACCTCTTGCTTTGATAGCTCAAAGGCAACCTGAACATAAATAGTTTCGCCACCACGATTACACACAAAATCAATCTCTTCTGTGGCAATGGCTCCTATTTTAACATCATATCCGCAATAGAGAAGATGATTATAAACAATATTCTCCAATCGTTTGGCCCTGTCTTGGCGGTTATACCCTGCAATAACATTGCGGATACCCATATTCTCATAGTAATACTTCTCTCCCCTTTCAAACAATCTTTTGCCGACAATATCATATCTTCCTACACGATGCACAATAAACGCATCAGCAAGTGCAATAGCATATTCATTTACCTGATTGGGAGATATATAAACTTGTTGGGCTTTGAGAAAATCGCTTATGCTTTTGGACGAAAACAGACTGCCGACATTGTTTGCAAGAAATTTGATAAGTTGCTCCAAGAATGCTGTATTGCGAATTTTCTTTCGCTGAATAACATCTTTTAGCACAATAGTGGAGTAGATACTGCTAAGATACTCCATAACAATATCTTCCTGCATCGATAGGTGAATTAAATACGGCAATCCTCCATAATGTATGTACGACTCCAAAGATTTATCCTCATTAGGAAACTTGTGGAAATCCAAAAACTCCAAATACGAAAGGCTATAAATCTTAAACTCTACGTATCGCCCTCCAAGTTCATTTGCCAAGTCGGTGGAGAAAATTTCAGAGTTGCTACCGGTAATATAGATGTCGTTATTGTCGTCCAAAGCAAGTGAGCGAATAGCTAACCTAAAATCTGTAATCTCTTGTATCTCATCAATAAAGATGTAATTCATTTTGTGGTCAACAGATTTTGAAATGACATAGTCATTCAGCTCTTTATAGGTATTCATATCCGCAAACTCAACATCTTCTTTGTTGATATATATAATGTTTGCGGTCGGATCGTCCTTGCGGATAACTTCCATAAGCTGATAGAGTATGTAACTCTTGCCCACACGGCGATGTCCTATCATTACTTTAACAATAGACTGCCTCATAAAAGGTTTTATGCGTGATATATAAGCATCTCTATACTTTACAACCCTTGGAATTTTCATATTCGTGTTATTTAGTTGTGATTATATTATGTCACAAATATAGGGATTATTTTAATTATGATTATAATAAATAGACTAATTGCTAATTATTAAAGTTATGACTACATAAGTCTGCGTTGAAATATACGTGTCTATTGACCACACATCATTCGGCTGCTAATCTTAGCCTCTCTTTAATAAGTTGGGGTATATGTATTCTGAATATCCATAACGGCTAAGACATTTTCTGGGGTATACCGAGAGGTTGATAATGATTATGAAAAAGTCTTATCGCAGTGAGATTACACTGAGTTCTTGACTCAATGTGTGTAAGCCCTTTTCGATACGTTCTACCTGTTGTTTGCGCGGTTTCTTTAATCCGGTTGCATATTGGCTCAATAGACTCTCATTAATGCCTGTAATCTTAGATAGAGCACGTTTGGTAAAGATATGTTGATAGCAGTTGATAAGAGCTGCCACATCAAATTTTACATCAATCTCAAAGCCATTCTTGTACCAGGCAGGCTGCCGCTCGTCCTCAAAATAGAGGTCTATTGCCTTGCGCGCCTCTGCCTTAGCCTGCTCAACGGTCGCACCATATGAAAATACAGAGGGTAATTCATCAAACCACACACTATATCCATCCTTTGTCCATTCCAAAGTTGCTGTTATCTTTTTCATTGTTATGCAATTTTATTTGATTAAACCTGCTTGTCTAAGTAATTTTGCAGCCAAACCTTTGCCGACCTCTTTTGCTCCGTGATCAGGTACGATCAGCGTTCTCCCTTTTTCGGGGTGTCGCATCTTAATGTGGCTACCCTGTTGGCTTACTACATACCATTTATCCTGCTTTAATAGGCGTAAAAGTTCACTGTATTTCATTATAAAACACTATTAATATCTCAATTACTATGCCAAATAGTAATAGTAGTAATACCCTTTGTTGTAGCAAAGGTAATACATTTATTACCTAATCTCAAATATTATTCACAAAAAATCTCTCACAAATTGTAAGTAGATAAAAAAAACAAGTGTCTTTTCTGCGCCATATTTACTGAGGAAGAGTGAAAAGTGGTTTAACGTCAAAGATGATGTCCTGATTTACTATAATATCTTTGAGCAATCCGTTTTCAACCGAATAAAATGTCAGCCGGAATTTTACGTTTTTATAGAGATTTCTGCCTATGTAAAAGTTCACACGATTAACCCGACAATCATTTTTAGTTTTGAATAGCATACCCATCTCCCTGCTAAGACGGTCATGACCACCCATTTCGTTCGAACCAAAAAAACAACATGCAACAATTGTGTACCTGTATGATTTCGTCCAAGAATGGCTTTTTTGGTTGGACGATTTGTGACAATAACATCAGCACTGTTCCAGTAGCTTTGTTTTCAATTCCAATGCTTACATAAGGCATTGTTCCTTGGTTTCTGAGTTAAATATTTTGCCGGTAATTGTGCTTTGCGCAAAAACAGGCAAATCAAGACTGAGTAATACAATGACAAAATACCCGGGAATAAATCATATGTTTCAACATTGTACAACAGGTAATCAGAACGAATACTCCACACTCGATGAAACCTTTGCGCCGGAAGTTCTTACTTTAATTGAAAATTGGATTTCAGAGCAAGTGAAAAATTAATGAATCGTATGGATATGTGAAATCGGGTTGGAAATATTACTGGAAAATATACGCTCTCTCTCCTTTGTATTTTGGAATTCGCCAGCCTTTGAAACTTTCTATCGATTTTAATATCTCCTTTTCAACATCAAAATCGATCAACTTAACTTATGTGTAAATGTTATTTTCTCTTTGAATAATCAAGTTGTTTTTGTAAATTTTCACCCTTTTATTAAAATAGCCAATTGATTAACGTATAGAAATATAGATCCATATATAGAATGGCACTGTTTAGCCTTATTTAAAAATAGTTAACAAATATTAAAATTTTTAATCATGTCAAAAGAAAAGGAACCAAAAGAAAAATCTGGGAAAAAAGAACCCAAAAAAAGCCTGAAAGAAAAGCGTGCTGCAAAAGCAGCAAAGCGTGAAGAAAAAAGTAATTAGTTTTTTGAACAAAAGAACTAACCTTTTTTCTTCGGTTTTGGTAATGGAATTACTTCCTCCAATTTCCGAATCACCGTCAATGATGTATCCTGATCATCTGCATCCAGTATGTAATGCAGCTTGGCACCCGGGTAAGGGTAGCCAGTAGAGGCCTGATCCATTTCCTGTTGAATGATGTCAAGCATTTTTACATAAGCAGTATTGTCACAGACAAGCACGATAGGCTTGGAGTTCACGTACACCGTGTATTCTCCAAACATTTTCCTGTAAGTGATTGTGCCGGCTTCTCTGAGCTGGTCACAGATGTATTCTACAAAATCTAAACTCGAGGCCATAATTCAATATAGAGATTGATGCATTACAAAGATAAAACTTTTAACTTTGGCAGAAAATGTATTTACGGATGATAATCTCATATATGAGTTCTATCTGACCATTGAAATTTAATTTATTTACAGATGAAAAAATCACTTCTTTCCTTAACGCTTATACTGTCCACCGGCTCCTTATTTGCTCAGACTCTGCTGGGTGAGGCCGAACTAAAAGAAATTCGAGGCAGCTTTGTGAAAAATGCCAATACGGTAGCCATTCAGAATATACTGACCAGCGACAAAGACATTAAAAACAAAACTAAAAACTGGGATGTGAACGGTAAGGTAGATCACTACTTCAAGTACAGGATTAATGTGAAAGGCATAACTAATCAATACAATTCCGGCCGTTGTTGGATGTTCACATCCATGAATGTGTTACGTCCTTCAGTAATGGAAAAGTTTTCTATTGATGCATTCGACTTTTCTCACAATTACAGCTATTTCTGGGATGTGCTGGAAAAAGCCAATTTGTTTCTGGAAAATATTATTGCAACAGCACATAAAGACATGGATGACAGGGAAGTTGTAACATTCTTTACATCTCCAGTGGAAGACGGGGGTGTCTGGAACTTGTTTTACAATGTGGCCGAAAAATATGGCGTAGTACCACAATCTGTGATGCCGGAAAGTGAGCATGCCAATAATACCGGACAGATGATGAACGTGCTGAATGAACGCCTGCGGGCAGGGGGATATACAATCCGTGAACTGGCCAAGGACAATAATAAAGGAGAGACAGAAGAAAAAGCCATGCGTGCAGAAAAGACCGCTGTCCTGAAAGATGTGTACCGCATTTTGGCTCTGTGCCTGGGTGAGCCGCCTGCTGAGTTCACCTGGCGCTACAAAAACAAAGATGGTCAGGTAAAATCTTTAACGACAACTCCCAAGGAGTTTTATAAGAGTATTGTGCCAGAAAATTACAACCCAATGAGCTACATTATGGTGATGAACGACCCTACCAGGGAATACTATAAAATATACGAGATCAAGAATTACCGTAATACTATTGAAGGCATCAATTGGGTATATCTGAATTTGCCGAATGACGAAATAAAAGCCTCTGCTCTTGCATCCATCAAAAATAACGAACCGTTGTACGCTTCTTGCGATGTGGGCAAACAGATGGACAGAGAGAATGGAATTCTTGATATGAACAATTACAACTACGAAGCCCTCTTTGGCATTGACCTTAAGATGGATAAAAAGGCCCGCATCCTGACCCGCCAAAGCGGCTCTTCCCATGCAATGCTTCTGATTGCTTGCGATACCGACGAAAATGAGGTTCCTGTCAAATGGGAATTTGAAAATAGCTGGGGTGCTACCAGCGGTCACAATGGTTACATGACCTTAACCGATGAGTGGTTTAGCCAGTACCTGTTCCGTGTGGTTATCAACAAGAACTATTTGAGCAGTAAAGCAATAAATGCATTGAATCAAAAGCCCGTTTTGTTGCCTGTTTGGGATTATATGTTTTAAAAGGAGCAAAAAAATGATTCTCGGATAACACCCCATAAAATCGATGACATTACTGCAATTGGTATAGGAGGGATGTTTCTTTCCAAAAAAGAGAATATCGTTATAGCAAACATTGGAACAGGAACATCAATTTTGAGCTTCCGGCTAATGCAGAATATGCAACGGCTATGGGAGCAGCACTGTCGGAGTTGTAAAAATCACATCTTCCAGCCTCGTCCATGCTTAGTCTTCTCAAAAAGCCGCCTTTTTTACGGTAACTTTTTCGAGTGTTTTTTCGTTCACTTCAACTCCAATACCGGGGCCTTTTGGAACATCCATCGTTCCATCGGGGTTTACGACAAATGCCGGATAAACAATGTCTTCCTTATAGTATTTCTTACTGGCCGATATATCACCCGGCAGAGTAAAGTTAGGCAGCGAAGCCAGGGCAACATTGCCGGCTCTGCCGATGCCCGACTCAAGCATTCCGCCATGCCATACAGGAATATTCATGCTTGCGCAATAATCATGAATTAGTTTGGATTCCGTGAATCCTCCAACTCTTCCTGGTTTTATGTTAATTATTCTGCAACTGTTCAATTCAATCGCAGCACGGGTGTCGTCCAATGAATGTATGCTTTCGTCAAGACAGATTGCAGTTTTGAGTTCGCGCTGAAGTTTTGAATGGTCATAAATATCTTCATAGCCAAGCGGCTGTTCAATAAGGGACAAATTGTAATCGTCCATTTTTTTAAACAGGTCAATATCGTCAAGTGTGTAGGCAGAATTGGCATCAACCTGAAACATTATGTCTGGAAACTCTCTGCGAACAGCTTTCACAAACTGCAGGTCCTTCCCGGGAGCTATTTTAATTTTTATTCGCATATACCCTTCTGCAAGGTAGCCTTCAATCTTTTTAAGCAACTCATTTTCCGAAGATTGTATTCCTATGCTCACTCCTACATTAATCTTTTCCCTTGTGCCCCCAAGCATTTTTGAAAGCGAAATACCTTTGCTTTTGGCAAAAACATCCCACAATGCCGATTCAATTCCGGCTTTGGCCATCATGTGCCCACGTACCTTTTCGTATCTTGCAATAGCTTCTCCAACATCTTTAAGATCTTTCCCCAAAATTTCCGGTATCAGGAAATCCTTCATAATATGCCAGGCGGTTGTAACGGTTTCGTAGGAATAAAACGGTGTCCCTTCGGCCACACTCTCGCCCCAGCCAGTAACACCCTCGGCATCAATTTTAACCATGATATGTTCTTCGTCGTACTCAGTACCCATGGAAGTAGTAAACGGACTAACCAAATCCATTTTTGTGTGCCGGATTTCAATTCGATCGATTCTCATTTTATAATTATTTAATTGTTACTGATTTACTATTAGTTTCTTTACCCTTATCACAGGGTATACCGATTGTTCCTTCATTAAAAAACCAAATTGACTATATGTGGCCAGTCCAAGTTCGGATTGCGGTTCAAGGGCGATAACCAGTAGGTTGCCCTTCAACTGGGTTGTAGGAATAAAAACAAAATTCTCCAGTAATATATTATCGCTTATCCTGGTTGTTGCAACTTGCGGACAAGGAATCATATCGCCCTCAAAATCAATCGAATCAATGGTTGAAATTAATAGTTGTTCAAAAATGTAGTTCTCCGGATTTGTTAATGGTTTAATTTCAAAACCCTGGCGATGAACCCAGTTAATCAATTCTGTCTGAGAGGTTGGGATAAGGTAACCAACAGGTTTTTTTATTGAAAGTGTCGGCTTTACCACAGGACGAAGATCATTCACAACAATTAAAGAGTCGCTTTTTGATTTATAGGAATAAACATTCAGCCTGAGTTTACTGCCGTCTGCAACATGTTCCATCTGAAGGGCTACCTCTTCGTTCCCAATTCCTGAAATCAGATTTTTCCGTTCAATCTCCGCAATTTCCATCATCTGTTTCTGGTTTTTATAAACAAATTTAAGCAGAGCAAGCATTCCCTGGGATTGCGAGTAAGCTCGGCGAGGGAGATTCTGAACAAAATTGTCTTCTCCGTTCATCCCTTCCTGAATAAATGAAAAGGTGTTCTGAATACCGTAACTTTGACGTCCATCGTTGATATCAAAAGTGCTGAAGCGGAAATATGCGCTTTCGGGAGGTCCTCCGGGGCTGTACATCCCGTTCGAAATACCACGTGAAGAAAGATATTCTGACCAAAAAGGCATATATTGTTTCTTTTGAAAATCGCGGATTTTATCCGGTATCTGTGGGTTTGTATTCAGTCCAATCAGAACGTCGGTATTTTTCCGGTATCCCAGACTCATCCAGTCCTCACTGTATGGAGAATACTCATGCAAATCGAGGGTAACTTCGAAAAGGTACTTGTCAAACAATTGATGCAGGGCTATTACTTCCGGCTCGGTCATAATCAAATGATTGCGGTTAAGATCGGCGCCGTTCGAATTTCTGCGTACGTTTTTCTCAGAGCCGTCGGGATTCACCTGAGGTACAAGCATCAGGTCAATACGGTCAAAAAGGTATGCATATTGGGGTTTAACCAGCTCCTCTGCAAGCAATAAAGCTCCTTCCTTTCCGGATTGCTCATTACCATGTTGTTGGGCATGAATGAGAACTTTTATTTTCGGCTGATTGACAGGAATTCCGGATTTGGAAAATTTCATAACGAACAGATCGTGTCCTGAAACCGATTTTCCAAACGATTCAACCGACATTAAATCTGATGATTTATCGAGTTGGTGGATAAATTTAACCATCTCTTCGTATGAAGAAATTTGTGTAAAGCCGCTTCTTTCGGCAGGAGTCCGGAGAGTTTGGGCATAAGACGCAAACTGAACCAGCATAAAGGTGATAAATAATAGTTTTCGCATTTTTTAATTTTTGAACGATATATACCCCTGCGTTTTAGAATCCGTTCAGCTGCATATACACTGTAGGCATCAGTAAAACCAAACCCAACAACATAAACACCACCAAAATCTTCCAAAACCACTTAATCCAAACCTCGTAAGGAATTCTCGCAATTCCCAAAGCCCCTATAAGTACAGCAGAAGTGGGTGTAATCATGTTTGTAAACCCGTCACCAAACTGAAATGCCATTACAGTAGCTTGTCTCGAAAGACCAACTACATCCGAGAAAGGTGCCATGATTGGCATAGTGAGCGCAGCCTTTGCAGAGCCCGAAGGAATAAAGATATTTATGCAGGTTTGGATTAAATACATTATAGAGACCGTAGCCCCCTTCCCTGTATTTTCCATTGTGGACGATAGTGAATAGAGAATTGTATCCATTATCTTTCCTTCTGTCAATACCTGAATTATACCCCCAGCCAGACCGACAATCAAAGCCGCGGTCAGAATGTCCTTAGCTCCAACTATAAACTCCTTGACTATCAAATTTGCACCTGCCCCCATTGCTATTCCTGAGATAATTCCCATAGCGAGGAAGAGTGCCGATATCTCTGTGAGATACCAGCCGTATCCCAATACGCCAATTATCAGAAATACTATTGTAAATGCGAGAATGTTCAAAATGAAAAAAAGATAGGATTTGCGAAGAGTATATACGCCGGTAAGTGCAAACAGGAGTGTCAGCACTGGAAGGCAAAGAAATGTGACCTCAGCAGAGCCTAAACTGATAGTAGTATAGGGATGGCCAACCGAGAAAATTGTCAATGCAATTGTGGTAAGTACAAAAATTACCCATGCAGAGACCGGGGTTTTAGTTGCGAAATCGACCTTCACGGCCTCTGTCTCCCTGTTTCTCCAATACGCATCCAATTCGTACATAGGAGAAAACTTAGGGTTCTTCTTCACTTTGGCCGCATAAATCAATGTGATTGTTATTACCAAAGCTGTAAGAAGAACCCAGACAAATAGTCTGTACTCGACTCCTGAAAAAAGCTGAAGGCCGGACAACCCTTGCGCGATCCCTATGGTAAACGGATTTATGATTGCGCCGGAGAAACCTACATGCGCAGCGACATAGACCATCAGCAACCCGGTAATGGAGTCGTAGCCCATTGAAATTGCCAACGGAACAAATATTATTATAAAAGCCAATGTCTCTTCGCTCATTCCGAAAATTGCACCGAAGAGGCTGAAGATTACCATAGAGAATATTATCACCATGTTGTTGACCCCTACCTTCTTAAAGAGTTTATGCTTCTCAAGGTTGCCGGACTTTTCGAGGAATGACAATATTCCAAAGTCTATTGCCCGGCTGCTGTTCAGTATCTGAAAAGCGCCGCCTATGATAAGTATAAAGACAATAATGCCCGCCTGTCTTTTGAAACCCTCAAGCAGTGATCCGAATATCTGCCACGTTTGTGGCGAGGATTCAACAACATGATAGGAATTGTTTACTATCACATCCCGGGGAACGCCGTTGACATATTTTGTTTCATAGTTGTACTCTCCCGCTGGAACAAACCACGTCAGTATTCCGCATACGAGAATTATAAAACCGATTATTACAAATGTGTGTGGAATCTTGTTTATTCGAGCCATAGCAAATATTTATAAATGAATACTAAAGTAATGAATTTTTAGAAATTGTACTTGTCTCCCGGAGAAAGCACTGTTAGTCTAAAGCTGTTCACTTTGTTGCTCTTCTCGTCCGCAGGTTTGTAAGGTTCAAATACCATTACTTTGCTGTCACCAATAACTTCGATTGTATTGTCTGGTTTTACAACTATGGCGGCCTCTTCGTCAATACCGATTCCTCTCAGTCCCGGATTGTCCATCAACACCGAAATCAGTCTTATTTGCCTTTTTCTTGTGAGGAAGTGCTGGTCAATTACAACATTGTTGAGAAAGCCGAACCCTTTTGCTGTTACAACGTCGTTCTCCTTGATGCTGTTGAACTCTGGAGATTCTGTGGTGTCGCTCTGTAATTCACCTGTGAGCATTACCCTGCTCATGATGGCCGCACCGGCGCTTGTACCGCTTACCACGCCGCCATTTTTATAGATCTCTCTTATCTTTTCCAGAAATTTGGTTCCTTCAAGATAGTCGCTAAGGATAACCTGGTCCCCTCCGGAGAAGAATATTGCAGTGACTCCGTCAAGTTTTGCAAGGCTCTCTGGAGAGTCGATATTATCCTTTGTGCAGAAGATATAGTCAGAATTTTTGCAGCCCAAGTCACGAAATTCCTCACTCTGCCTTATTCCTGTCCCTTCTGCCTCTCCACTTGCAAACGGGACTACCAGCACCTTTGCATTTTCGCCACCTCCGTATTTGATAATAGTTTGAAGAATTACGGCAATGCGATCTCCACCACCCTCGATTACAAGTGTCCCTTTTGAATCAATTTTTTCAGGTTTGTATTTTAGTTCTGATTGTTTGGTTTGGGTACAGGAAACGAACTGCAATAATGAGATTATTGCAAAAAAGATATATACTTTTTTCATTTGTTTAGTTGATTTTGTTTGTTAATAATTCGTAAGCAATATCAGATGCTGTCTGAAGATCCTCATAAAGGATAAACTCATCGTTACCATGAGGATTTTGTGCGCCAACTCCGAGGTTAATGGTTTTAATTCCTTTTGCATTCAGGGAATTGGCGTCGCTCCCGCCCATAGATTTTTTAGGGGTAGCTGTTATTCCAAGGTTTTTAGCTGCCTGGGTGAAGTGTATGAAAGGTAAGTCTTCCTTTTTGATGTTGTATGGAAGGAAGTCCCAGAAATATTTTGAGTCCATTCTAGCTCCGTATTTTGCACACACCTCGTTGAAGTCGGCAATTATTTTTGCCGTCAGGTTCTCTCCGTGGGATGTGAGGTCTGTCCTGAGTTCTCCCACCAAAAGGACCTCGTCACATACCACATTTGTTCCTGTACCGCCTTTTACTATCCCTATATTGGCTGTTGTAACCTCGTCAATTCTGCCGAACGGGAATTTGGTCATTGCCTCTGCAGCAACCTTGATTGCATTTATCCCTTTCTCCGGCGATATTCCTGCATGTGCTGAGACCCCTCTGATTATAAATTCAAAGTTTATCGCCCCGCACGTTTCTGACACGAAGTTGCCCGGACTCATATATGAATCGAAGACAAACCCGTATTTTATCTGTTTATTTGGTTTGTAGTACATAGATCCTGCAAGGGTTGTCTCTTCGCAAACGGTAAACAGGAGTGTGTAAGGCTTTAAAGAGCCTGCATTTACAGCTTTTTCAAGAGCAAAAAGTATAGACGAAAGCCCTCCTCTGTCATCAACTCCCAACGGGGTTGTTCCGTCAGAGGTGATTCTGTCCGGAAGAAACAGATGCTTAATGTTGGCTGTAGATCTTGGGGTGTCCATATGAGAAACGAGCAAATACTCTCCTCCTCCCTCGATTTCTACAATCACGTTGCCTGTGTTCCCTTTAGACAACTCACTGGCACCGTCTGTAACCACTTTTAACCCTAACTTTTTCACAAAGCGTGTTATGTATGCTGCCACTGGAGCTTCGTTCCCGGAAACGGCGTCAATTGATGTCAAATCTATGAAGATTTGTTTAAGTCTTTCGTCTAATACTCTATTATTCATTTTTTACTTTTTATTGACCGTAAACTTTTACATTTCTCATCAGCATATAGTATTGGTCTGTGCAATTGCCGTGTACAAAACCAATATAGACTCTTTTGCCTTTATATGCTGTTATATCAATTGACTCTGTTTTATAGTCTCCGTATGTTTCATTTAGAGCTGTCCAGTCTCTGAGTATTGTTGCCTGTTGGCAGTTTGCCAGAGTAATTGGTGATTCTGAGATTATAACTCTGTAATTCTCTTCAGGGTAATCGGTATCGCCTACTGAGAGGTCAAAGTCAAGCTTTACGTTTGCTGTACTGCTTCCGATTGTAATAAGCGGCGAGATCAGATAGTTCTCGGGTGTAAGAGCTCCGTCGCCGGATACATAAGAGTCTGACGTTGCCGCACCATCGTAGTAATTCCATTCATAACCGTCGCCATCTTTGTCAATCAGAGTCCAGGTATCAGGAATTTCCGATAAAAATGTCTCCTGAAAGTAAAATACTCTGTCCGGCGCCAGTTTGTAATTGAGGATGGATGTCGGTTTATTGGCTTTGGTGTCGGGAGAGTCTTTCAGGATTACGTAAAAGTTTTTTCCGGCTTTTTTTAGCATCTCTACTTGAATATATCCGAAGTATTTTCCTTTGGGAATTGTCACTGTGCCTGTCATTGCAGTTGCAGAAAAAGTGGAATTTGCTTCTGTAACAATCTGGTAATCTTCGCCTAACTTGGCAGTAGTATAAACGGTGTCAACCACATTCAGGTTAGTTCCTTCAGGAATCTCCTCCACATATTTGTCCTTGTCTGTCAGGTAGTAGATTTTCTCAGCAATCTTGTAGTTCACGGTTATATCTCCGTTGGCAGGCTTCATAATTTGAATGCAGATAGAGTCAAGCCCGATTTTTGAGTTCTCCTTTTCGAGTATGTTGCTTATAGTTCCCTGATTGTTTTCGTAAGCACTAAATTCGTAGTATTGCGGACCTTTGTATGTCCAGTCTTCTTTTTGACACCCACTAAACAAGGCTGCCAATAGAATTATAAAGCTGATATTTATTAAATTTTTCATATTGCTTAGTATCCAGGATTATTAACTAATTCTTTATTTACGTCCATCTCAGTAGTGCTTATTGGAGCTACAACCCGGTAATCGTCGTAAGGAACTTCGGAGAGCCCGTTAGGTCTCGAAATTGGCAGCCCGAGTCTCTTCATGTCAAAAAATCTGTGACCTTCAAAAGCAAGTTCGATTCTCCTCTGCAACAGAATTTCATTCAGCAGTTCGGAGTTTGAAGCATCTGTATTACTCAGCCCTCTTT
The DNA here is from genome assembly GCA_039683455.1 of Rikenellaceae bacterium. Lineage (GTDB taxonomy): Bacteria > Bacteroidota > Bacteroidia > Bacteroidales > UBA932 > Bact-08. The sequence goes on from JBDKRJ010000014.1 coordinate 13,205, forward strand.
TACTTCTTAGCAGATCTATGTCTGCCCGGGCAGATGTGTAATTTGACTGATGTGCATATGCCTCTGCTCTGTTCAGATAAACTTCCGATATTCTGATTATTGGAACATCGTCTAACCCGAATACTCCGCCCCAGCTATTGAATTTTGTTGTCCACCAAAGGCTTTGACCATAATAATGAACCTTTCTCATCGCCTGGAACCTTGTATCTTTATCCTGATCGATCAGTCCGATAAAGTCTGCGGAAATAGAGAGCTGAGCATCTCCTGCACCTGTACCGTCTCCGTAGCCTTCTGCATCCCTGACTCCATTGTCATATGTTCCGTAAGTTGAGTGTAGAGAAGTTGATTTTAAGTTTTCTGTTACAATATAATGCAGTTGCCAGATAGATTCTGCTCCATCTGAGAAAATATCGGTATAATCTCCGTCATATAATTTTACAGAAGCTTTTGTGATTGCATAGTTTGCAGACGAAATTGCGTTTGGCCAGTCGCCTTTGTACAGATACACTCTTGATTGGAATGCTTTTACTGCAACAGCTGAAATTCTGTAGGGGGAATTATCCTGATCGTTGTTCTCTAAGAGTGCGAATGAATCTGTCAAATCCTCTACAATTTTTGACCATACAGCATCAACTGTCGATCTTGGTATTGAGGCTTGCTCAGTGATACTTCCTCCCTCATTAAAGAAAGGCTCGGTAATAAGCGGAACACACAGGTTGAAATTGTCTACCAGATGTCCAGGAACACGGCTGTAAATAATGCTCAGGTTAAAATAGTTATAAGCTCTTAAAAAGAGTGCCTCTCCTGTAAGTGCTTTTACTTTGTCTGTTTGTTCCAGCTCCGACAGATATAATATTGCTTCGTTCAGAGCCCCTATTTGTTTGTATGAAGATTCCCAGATGTCTATATTGTAATAGGGCTGGAAGTTGTATTGCCCCGAGTATTTTGTGGAACTTGGTGAGGGTTGGCAGTTGTCTCCCATAACATCTGGAACGCATATTAAGTCTCTTCCGGCATAAGTGGCATCTTGCAAAAGATCATACACGCCCACGATTATGCTTTCGCAACCCGCTACAGTCTTAATTTTATCTTGTGGCAGTGCATGCTTAGTGCTAACATCGAGCAACGAATCGCATGAAGTTATAGCAAAAAGCAACATAATTGATATATATAATAGATTTATAGTTTTCATCTCAGGATTATTTAAAAGTTGATCTTAATACCAATACTGTAACTTTTTGATTGAGGATAAAGTCCTCTGTCATTTCCGACAGATTCAGGGTCGTAGCCTTGGTAAGGAGTTGTTGTCCAGACATTATAGGCATTTGCAAATATTTGTGCATCTGTTATTTTCAGCTTCTTAACAATCTTTTGTGGTATGTTGTAGCTAAGATTGATGTTTTTCAGCTTAATAAAGTCTGACGATTCATAAATAAGGCTCATTCCGGGATCGGAATTATTGTCGTACTTCATGGGATTACCGGGGTATGCACCGTCCAGAACTGGTTTCGGCACCCAGGTTACATTTCCCGGAATTTTCCAATAGCTGTCGTAGATCTCTTGCAACAGGTTGTTATCAGCTGCCTGACCTATCAAAACAGTCTTGTCGCTCCAGTATTTAACAGCCCCACTTTGGAATTGTATAAAGAATGACAATGTGAAATTTTTCCAGGATATGGAATTTTCAATACCTCCAAAGAATTTAGGATCAGTACCTTTTGTCCAGATGCGGTCTTCCAGTGTTGGATTGTAGGTAATATAACCATCCTTGTCGTAGTACATAGGGCGGCCATCAGAGGTATTTACTCCTGCCCATTTATATACATAGCTCGCTGTGATAGGCTCTCCTACTTTGTACTGTCCAAGTTCCTCCAGTCCGTCCTGAAGTTCTGTTATATAGTTATCGCAATAAGAGAGATTAAGCGATGTCTCCCATTTAAAATTCTCTCCGTCAAAATTTATTGTATTCAATTGGAAATCTATACCTTGATTCCTTACGCCACCCATATTTGAAGGAATTTCACTGAATCCGGTTGTTTGCGGAATAATTCTGTAATACAACAAATCCTTTGTGTCATCTCTGTAGAAGTCAATATTCATTCTAATCCTGCTTTTGAAGAAGGCGGCTGTTATGCCGATATTTTTTGAATGCTTCTTCTCCCAAGTGAGCTTCTGGTTGCCTATCGAAGATGGAATGATCCCCGACATTCCACTGTATGACGAATTGGCTGCATAGAGTCTTTGAGATACGTAGTCCCCGATACTGGCGTTACCTGTAATACCGTAACTTGCACGCAATTTTAAGTCGTTGAGCCATTTAACGCCACTCATGAATTTCTCCTCTTTAATTCTCCAGGCAAAAGATATAGAGGGAAATGTTCCCCACAAGTTGTCCTGGCCGAATCTTGAAGATCCGTCATACCTTATTGTCCCTGTAAATATATATTTGTCTTTTAAGGTATAACTTGCTCTACCAAAAAAACCTACCATTTTCCATTCAGAAAATTCTTCTGTTGTGGAAATTGGTGTGGCAGCACTGCTGAGCAATTTAAGATCAGAACTTGAAACTCCGTTTGCCTCTGCTCCAATCATATGATATTTATGACTGCTGTAAGAAAATCCGGCTACTACGTTTAATCTGTTTATATCATTGAATATTGTGTTGTATGTAAGCACCTGTTCTGTCTGAAATTTGTTTATGTCTGTCGAATTTGCCGCAATAGCACCATTTACTCTGGAGCCGAGTCTTGTCCTGGGGTCGCTATATTGATGTTCGTTAAGCCATGTCAGATCCAGATTGTAACTGCTTTTGAATTCCAATCCCTTGTAAATTTTGAATGTGAGGTCATTAGCAGAAAGTAGATTGTGGGTTTTGCCGGTATATTCATTGAGCTCCAGCATTTGAGGTATATTATACAGGAAATAGCCATATGCCAAGTCGGAATAGTAATTTCCGTCATCGTCCCTGGGTGATACTCCGGGAAGCAAAAACATAGCTGTTCTTGATGGGTTGGAAGCACCTATTGTAGATGCCTGATTATGGACGGTACCACTGAATGTATTGTTGCTGTTCAATGTTAACCATGGTGCAACTTCGTGGCTTAGGTTCAATCTGCCCGATGTCCTCTGGAATCCCGTATGTTTAATAATCCCGTCGGTTTTGTTGTATCCACCGGAAATATAGAACTTTGTTTTTTCTGTGCCCCCGGAGAGATTTACCTGATAATTCTGTACGATTGCCTTTCTGAAAATCTCGTCATACCAGTTTGTTGTAGGTGCACTTGAATATCCGTCGTCACCCCACCCGAAACTTCTGAAGAGTTCCAGTTGATCCTGATACATGCTGGTTCCGTTGTACTCGTCGTAGTTCTTGTACTCCTGCAATGCAAACTCTGCCCATTGTGTGCCATTCAGTACAGGTACTTTGCGTACAATCTCCTGAATGCTTGTAGTTGCATTCACAGAGACTCTTGTCTTACCGGCTGCTCCTTTCTTTGTGGTTATGATAACTACCCCGTTGGCAGCCTGAGCTCCGTAAATTGATGCCGAAGCACCGTCTTTAAGGACACTTATAGACTCAATATCATCCGGATTCAATCCGGCCATAACATCGGCATTGGTCAGGATGTTTGTGTTCTGAGCACCGTTTGTAATCTGGACACCGTCAATGATATAAAGTGGTTGAGTATCTGCATTGATTGATCCCCTTCCTCTGATGTTTATAGAAAACGATGAGCCCGGAATACCTGATGTTGATGTTATCTGAACACCTGAAATCTTTCCCTGCATTGCCTTCTGAAAATTTAAACTGTTTGACTTTGCCAGTTCAGAGGCGTTTATGTTTTCGATAGATCCGGCAATGTCTTTTTTCTTTGTTACACCATACCCGACTACAACAATTTGTTCGAGTTCATTATCCTTTTCCCTCAAAGCCACATTAATCTCCTTTCGGCCATTTATCTCCACCTCTTGCGGCTGCATACCCAAAAAATTAAAAACCAACACATTTTGCTTTAAAAAATCGTTGATTTTTAATTTGTAGTTTCCGTTAAAATCTGCAATTACTCCAAGATTTTTTTCGCCCTTCACTTCGATTGACGCTCCTGGAAGAGGATCATTATTGAGATCGGTAACTTTTCCATACACATAAAGAGAATCTGTTGCCTGATCTGGCTTTTTTGTTCCATTAGGCACAGCCGGCCTGGCGATCTTTTTGATATAAATAACTTTTTTATCAATCGAGAATGTCAGGTTAGTACCCTTTATGCATTCTGCCATAATTTGCTCGATACTACTTGATTTAAACTCTTTGCTGATCTTCGGGACATTGGCTATATCAGCATCTTCATAAACAAAATAGTAACCGCTTTGCGATGCGATTTGTACCATCGCCTCTTTTAATGTAACATTATTAAGCTTTACATTATAAAGATCCTTTTGTACCTGAGCATTGACTGTTCCGGAAAAGAGCAGCAATACATTCAATAAAAGGAAAACAAACGAAATCTCATGACCTTTGCTTTTTTTCATAATTAGTTAAGTTAGTGAGTAATATATTAGTATATCGTTACTGTTTTTCCTTCAATTTTAATATGCCCAGGCATCAGTTTAGCAAACGAATTCAGCAACTCTTCAGGGGTCTCCTCTCTGTTAAGTTTTCCTGAAAGAACTCTGTTTTTTGCGTTGTTATCCTTAAATACCACCTCAAGTCCATACCATCTGCTCAGGTCCTTCATGATATCTTCTAACCGCTGCTTATCAAAGAAATAGATACCCTCTTTCCAGGAAGTATAGATAGACGTATTAACCTCTTTTACATCTATGGCACCACTCTTTTTGTCAAGCATAGACTGCTGCCCTTGTTTTAATTTGTACTCTTTTTCTTCTCCGCTGTTATTTTTATAACCTATGCTGATTTTGCCCTCAACCAGTGTTGCCGAAACATTTGAATCTTCTTTGTATGCCTTAACATTAAACTGAGTTCCGGTGACACTTATGCTCATTCCGTTTACATTAACCTTAAATGGTCTCGTTTTGTCTTTTGCTATGTCAAAGTAGCCCTCTCCGTCCAGAGAGACACTTCTTGAATCAGCATTAAAACGTGAGGGGTAAGTAAGTGTGCTTTTTGAATTTAACCAGACAACAGATCCGTCAGAAAGGATTACCCTAAACAATTGTACTTCAGGAGTAATAATCTCATTCATAGAAATATTTACTGTGTTTTGCGGATAATACTTCAGTGTATTTTTATCGATACGGGTGCAAAGATTTTCAATATCTGCATTGACAGGGAAGCTGCTAAGATTTATGGTTTTTGTATGGTCAATCCTGAGTGTAACGGCCATTAATTTATCCGGCTTATCGCTATACGACTCTTTCTCCTTAATGTCGGATACTATCTGGTAAAGGGAGAACAAAACAGCTACCCCAATAATAATTGCAGCAACCCTTCTGTAAGCTTTGTGTCTGAAAATCGTGTTCAGGTATGTTTTGGGCTTGCTGCGTAACTGAACCTCCGTAAAGTCTTTATATCTTTTGTTGATATACTCTTTACTGGAGAGTCTGTTGTACAGCTCCTGGTTCTGAGCTGATGATTTTCTCCATTTGTTTAACTCATATTCCTCTTGTTCATTTAATTGTGAGAAGAGGTGCCTTGTTAAAAGAGACTTAATTCTGTCAAATTGTTCTTCGTTCATAATATTACTGTTTGGCTATTATATAAAAATAATTGCCCTGTATAGATAGGACAACCGAAAGTATAAAAAGGGTGGAATTGAAAGTTTAATTGTAGTTTTTCAAGAGATAAAGCGTCATTAAAAAAAGATCTTTGAGAGACTCTCTGAGTAGTTGTTTAGCCCTGCTTTTCTGGCTTTTGACAGTATTGACCGATATCCCTAATTTGTCTGCAATCTCCTGATTACTAAAATTCTCGATATAACTTAGTTTGAAAATTTTATTGCACTCACTCGGTAGTGCATCTATCTTTGAAAAAACCTCAAAGAGAATTTCAACCTCTATTCTGTCGAGAAGATAGCTTGAATCGTCTCTGCCCGACTCATGAGAAATGGTGTAATCGGTATATCTTTTTTTTATGTTGTCTCGCTTGATATGATTGACACATGCGTTGTGAACTGCAGAAAAAAGGTATGATTTAAGTGCCTTCTCGTTGTCCAGATCGATACTCTTCTCTAACAATTTTTCAAAAACGGAATGAACTACATCTTCGGCTTCACTATATGATTTTGTGTACTTGTATGCGAAAAAACAGAGGACAGAATGATATTTTTTGTAAATATCATCTATTGCCCCTATTTTTAATGCAGAGATATTATTCATCCGTAAAGCTAAGAAATTTCCCAAAGATAAAAATAAAATACTACTAACAATTTGGCATAATTATGTATATCGAAATATCTTTTGAATATTTGCATAAAATTTTGGTTTATTTAATAAACTTCTTTATATTTGCAAAAATCATAAAAACATGGAAAAAAATTTAAGTCCAGAAGAGAGTCTCAAAATTATAAATGAGATGATTCGCTCTGCTAAAACCAATTTCAAGGAAAATAGTTTTTACTTCATTTTTTGGGGCTGGGTAATTATTTTTGCCGAAATTGCCCAACTGCTCATTTCGGAATTTACAAATTTTGCTCATCCCCATTATGTCTGGTTTATTGTATTTCCTGCAATGCTAATATCAGGATGGTACGGGTATTCCAAAGGAAAAAAGAAGCCGGTAAATTCTCATATTGTTCGGATAAATATAATGAACTGGCTATCTTTTCTCATAAGTTATTTTATTATTATATTATTTTCTAAGAATTACCATCACATCGCACCCATTATTTTTATTCTTGCAGGTAATGCTACTTTTTTAGCCGGTGTGATCATTAAATTCAAGCCTCTGGCTTTGGGTGGCATTGTTTTCTGGGTAGGTGCAATATGCCTGTTTTCTGTATCGGGAACTACTTCTGAAATTATTTCTGTCTTAATATTAGTACTTGGATATTTAGTACCAGGTTATATGCTCAAATATCAAAAAGAAGATGCTTAAAAAACTTGATCCAATATTACATTCCGAGTTGCGGCTTGCTGTTATGTCGCTTTTAATCTCTTTGTCAAAAGCAGAGTTCACCTATTTAAAAGAGCAAACCAATGCAACCGCTGGAAATTTAAGTGTTCAGATTACCAATCTCGAACAGGCAGGTTATATTACGGTTGAAAAAAGGTTCAAAGGTAAAATGCCACAAACTATATGCTATATAACTAAAAGGGGAATTGATGCTTTTGAACAATATGTGAACGATTTAAAAGAGTATCTTAAATCATAAAAAGACAATTATTGAACAAACTAAAAAAATATGGAAATACTAAATTTCAAACTCCTTCTAAGTTGCTTTGTTGCATTTGTTGCCTTGGTCAATCCAATTCAGAAAGTATTTGTCATCACGTACCTTCAAAAGCAGTTTGACCTAAAATCAACAAGAACTATCTCCATTAAAGCGAGCATCACAGCGCTTATTATCCTCCTTTTGTTCTATTTTGTAGGACATGTTCTGCTCAATTATGTTTTTAGGATTGAGCTCTACGCTTTTCAAATACAATCTGATGAACCCGCTGGTAAGGATTTTTGGTCTGATTGTGGCTACAATAGGAACTCAAATGGTTCTTAATGGGATCCGTGGATTTATAAGCTAAAAGAGCTAAAGGATTAAATGCAAGGAATTGCTCAAAAAGTAGTAAATAAGATATGGAAAAGACAATTTGGACAACAGGAAATATTGAAAGCCAGGCGGGCAAGAGGGTAATCGTTACAGGGGGCGGAAGCGGAATTGGATTTGAGGCGGCCAGAGTACTGGCATCCAAGGGGGCCGAGGTTATTCTATCTGGCAGAAATATGGAAAAGGGAGAGAGGGCTTTGAGTAAAATCATGGAAGAAGATCCATCTGCAAAGGTGAACCTTATGCACCTGGATCTTGGTGATTTAAAGAGTATCCAAAACTTTGCAGAAGAATTCAGGACAAAATATGAGAGTCTTGATTTGCTCATTAACAACGCCGGAGTCATGATTCCTCCATACAAACTTACAAAGGATGGCTTTGAACTTCAGTTCGGCACAAACCACCTCGGCCATTTTGCGCTTACAGGCCAACTTCTCCCCATCCTGCTCGCAACTGCAGGTTCCAGGATAGTTACTGTCAGCAGCATTGCAAACAGAGGTGCAAGCATATTCTTTGACAATCTGGACGGCTCAAAAGGCTACAACCACATAAAGTTCTATCGCCAGAGCAAATTTGCCAACCTGCTGTTTGCCGTGGAATTGAACAACCGGCTCAGGAAGAGCGGTGCAGATACTATCAGCATAGTTTGCCATCCTGGGATTTCTGCTACAAACCTTATGTCGAGGGGTTCCGGTAAAGAGAGCGGCAAAATAATGAAATTCCTATTTGATCTTTTCGCTCAGCCGGCAGAAATGGGAGCACTCCCGACTCTGTTTGCTGCAACAAACAAGGAGCTAACCGGAGGAGAATACATCGGCCCGGACGGCAAGGATAATCACAAAGGGAATCCGGCAATAAGTTCAGAAGTAAATACCCTATTTAAATCGGCTGTGGCAGAGAAGTTGTGGGAGGTATCGGAAAACCTTACCGGGATTAAGTATCCCCTATTAAAACACCCTTAGAGATTAAACACAAAGTCAGACGAGTTTATACTCCTCTTTCTCCAGCTCTCAATACCTTTTTGACTTTCTGACCCATCCCCATCGACCCTCATCTCAGGCAGGGACTCTACGATCGGTGATCGTGTAAGGAGGCTTGGCGGCAGCCCTATATTTTTGAAAAAAACAGGAGTAGGTAATAAAAGAAAAATGTATAATTTTATAGTGTCTTAAAAATGGGGGATTTTACAATGAAAAAAAATGCGCTTCTTTTCCTCATGATTTTATTTCTTCAACCGGGGTTTTCACAAAACTTTGACCGTTTGCGCAATGCAATGGTTCATGATCAGATTATGACCAGGGGGATAAAACACAAGCCGACATTGGACGCTATGCGCAAGGTGAAACGTCATTTGTTTGTACCTGATAAAAACCGGATCCATGCTTACGACGATAATCCTCTTTCAATAGGGTATGGTCAGACTATTTCTCAACCGTTTATTGTCGCATATATGACCTCTCTGATAGATCCCAAGCCCGGTGACCGTGTGCTTGAAATTGGTACCGGCTCTGGTTATCAGGCAGCAGTTCTGGCAGAAATAGTTAAAGAGGTATTTACAATTGAAATTGTGCCCGAACTGGGTACGGCGGCAAAACAGCGATTGAAAGAACTGGGTTATGATAATGTAGAGGTTATAATAGCCGACGGCTACTACGGACTACCCCAAAAAGGACTATTTGATGCCATAATTGTAACAGCTGCATCCGAATATATTCCTCCTCCACTCATAGAGCAACTCAAAGAGGGCGGGAAAATGATTATACCGGTTGGTTCTCCGTTTATGGTGCAAACTCTGATCCTGGCAGAAAAGCATAAAGGGAAGGTCACTACAAAAAATCTTTTGGCTGTGCGTTTTGTACCTTTTACAAGAAAATAAAACTTCACCGCCATATCACTAGTGTCCCATTAAAATTGGGACGTTATTAAAAATTAAACAAATTTGGCTCATTAAGCCTAAAACGTTCTTTGTCATTTTGAAATTTAGTTCTATCGAAGAGATCTCGAAGAGGAGTTTTATCTGTCAATGATATACTCAAGATCTGCAAAACCTCATAAGCGCTTCTGTCAAGTTGCATGTCTTTTTGGACGATTGCCACTAAGCAGTAAGTGCACATGGCAACGTAGATTTGAATCCGAACAGCATTTTCAGTAGTACCCCAGAATTTCTTGATTTTCAGATGCTGCTTTAGCCATTTGAAGAAAAGCTCGACTTGCCAGCGGTTCTTGTAAAGTTCAGCAACTTGCAGAGCAGAAATATGTATCGCATTGGTTAAGAATACAAACTCACGCTTTTGTTCATCATCCCAATATCTGACCAATCGAAGATGTTCTGGATAGTATTGCTTAGGATAAAAACCAGTCAATTCGATCGTTGTGTCTGAAAGCACATTCTTAGGTAATCTGCGTTTCCATTTGATAGGCTTGAATTGAAGATTCTTCTTTGCTCTGACAACGAAGAAAGCTTCTATCTGATGAATCTTATACAACATCTTGAAATGGTTGTATGCACGGTCAAATATATAATAAGATCCTGATTCATAAGGAATTTCTTTCATTGCCGTAGAGTCGTGTACAGAAGCTTCGGTAATATGAAAGAATGTTGGGATCTGTGTTTCAACATCGTATAATGTATGCACTTTGATTCCACCTTTTTTCTTGCGGAATTTCGCCCACCAGAACACTGAAAGGCACAAGTCAATCGTCGTTGAATCAAAAGCGTAGACATTACCTTCAAGTTTGAAGATGTCAGAAACTCGTTTCTGCCTGGCTTCGTTTACTAGATAGTAAGCATACTCTTCAAAGATGTGATAGTCTCTGTCTTGATTGGCTCTTGCCAGAGATGATTTTGAAACATTCTTGCCCATACCCAAATGATACGATTTGGAGTGATGAGCATCAAGTGCGACAATTAAATCTCTCAGACTTTCACGGTTGGACAATTGCCCAAACATCAGAGAAAGCAGTTGATTCCAACAAGTGAAATGCTTCACGTATTTGTCTCCATTGTACTTGGCCACAACGCGATTGAATTTACTTCGATTCAGAAATGAGACCAATTGAGCGAAAACGTATTTGTCTTTAAACATATGCTATCAGTTTAATCTGATGCAAAGCTAAAAATTCAAGTCCGTCCGCTCGAAAAACGCCTGTAACTAACTAAACTTCAAATATTTCAAAGAACTCTTTTGGATTTTAATGGGACAGTAATG
>JBDKRJ010000015.1:0-3245 GCA_039683455.1 Rikenellaceae bacterium
CCAGTTTAATTTTATAATCCGGATTTTCGCCGATAACCTCTCCATAACTTAACCAATAGTTATCCAAATCATAACCATCCTTAGTGCAACCGGAAGTCAGGCCAAGAATAATTAAAACGAGGGATAAAGATTTGATAATAGATTTTAACATTTAATTAATTTGATTTGCCAATCATACTATAGATGCAGTTTGATGTCTTTTTGTTGCATAAAAAAGGGGAAAAACTTAAATTTTCCCCTTCTCAACAAAAGCTATTATCTCATCTTTTTGAACAACCTCTCCCTGTTTTACGCATACTGCAACAATTTTACCGTCAAAAGCAGACTTTATCTCTTCCAGTCCGTAGAATGCCTGTATGAAGCACACAGGCTTGTCAGACTCAACTTTTTCACCTACGTTTGGAGCAGAAGATTTATCCATTAAATCGTATTCCCATATGACTTGTCCTTTCACTGTGGCATGAATTGGTTTAGCATCAGGATGTTGTTCCTGAATCTTCTCTACGTCTATCTTTGGCATTTCTATTACAGGACGGGTAACAATTATTGGTGCACCAGCTTTTGCTTTTGCTGCCTCCAGCTCCTGGGTGAAACGTTGTTTGGCAACGCCACTTTTGTAGTCTCTGTATTGTCTTTCGTGCATTGCAAACTCGAATAACTCCTCCTCATCTTCGCCGGGTTCCCAGTTATTCTCAATCATCTCTTTTCTGAATCTCTCAAGTTCATTTGGAAATCCATCCTGCGGATTTCCGGTGTAGAATTCAAGACCTTTATCATTAGCGAGCTGTATGATTTCAGGAGCAAGTTGTCCCGGAAGCTTGCCGGTTTTTCCCAGGATCATATTCCAGGAATCCTTATCAATTGTAGACCATCTTGGTTCACCTTTAAGAGTGTGCATAAGGTTCATCAGTGCAATATTTTTTACATATTGGCTGAAAGGTGTAACAAGTGGAGGGTATCCAAGGCGAGGCCATACATATTCAACCTCCTGGAACAACAACACAACAAGTTCATTCAACTGAAGTTCCTTTTTGCCTTGATTTCTTAGTGAAGAGTTGATCGCTCCGTGGAAGCCCTTAAGGTCTGCCATCATTGAACCCATCATACCACCCGGAAGGCCGCAGCCCACAAGAAGTGACGTCATCTGTTTATTGCTTGGATCTATAAAGTATCCGAGGAAATCATCAATAAAGGTTTGAGTCAACCTTCTGGCCTCCATATATGCATCCATATTGATATCCTTAACAAGGAAGCCTGCATCCTTTAACATAGCCTGTATTGTAATCACATCCGGATGAACCATTCCCCATGAAAGTGGTTCCATTGCTACGTCGATATATTCTGCGCCTGCTCTTGCTACCTCAAGCATGGAGGCAACTGAGAAACCAGGGCCGCTATGGCCGTGATACTCAACAATAATGTGTGGATACTTATCTTTTATTGCCTTTGTAAGTCTTCCCAAAAATGCCGGACGACCAATTCCGGCCATGTCTTTTAAACAAATTTCATCTGTACCAAATGCGACTACTTTATCTACAAGACTCATGTAGTACTCAACTGTATGAACAGGAGAGTGGGTGATGCTAAGAGCAGCCTGAGATATCATACCACCGGCTTTGGCATATTTGACAGATAGTTCAAGATTTCTCGGATCGTTGAGGCCACAGAAAGAACGGGATATATTTGTACCTTGTTTTGCTTTTACCTTATACATCAGTTCACGCACATCAGCGGGAACAGGATTCATTCTAAGTGCATTCAACCCACGCTCAAGCATATGTGTCTGGATACCTGCTTTATTAAACGGAGCTGTCCACTCGCGAACAGCTGTGTTAGGATTTTCACCAAAAAGCAGGTTAACTTGCTCAAAAGCGCCCCCGTTTGTCTCGACGCGGTCGAAACAGCCCATATCAATTATTACAGGAGCAATCTCTTTTAATTGGTGAATCATTGGAACGTATTTTCCCGATGATTGCCACATGTCTCTGTATAGCAGAGAGAATTTAATTTCGCGAGCCATAATTTGTTGTGTTTTTTTATTTTTTTTTGCTCCACTTTAAGAGTACAAAAGTAGAAAAAATAAAAGAAATTGTTACTAACAAATCGTAACTTTTTTATATCAATTTATTATCGAACCCATTTTTAACCATTTCTTGTATAATTTTCAAAAAATATCTATCTTTGCAATCCAATTCTAACGAATTGTTTATGGTGGTCGTAGCTCAGTAGGTTAGAGCGCTAGTTTGTGGCACTAGAGGTCGTGGGTTCGAACCCCATCTTCCACCCAAAGAAAAAAGCCCGGCACGCAAGTGCCGGACTTTTTTTGTCGGCATCCGTCAAGCTTGCTTGAACGGATAGCGACAAAAAACATACCCAACCTTGGTTGGGCTTTTTTCTTTGAAGCCCCCCCTCCGGGCTCGCCTCGCAGCCATGCGAGGCAACTTCCGGAGGGGGCAAAATGACGCCCCCCATTGAGCTTACTCAAATGGGGAGAGCACAAAAAACATACCCAACCTTGGTTGGGCTTTTTTTGAGAATTTTCCAAGCTAAACGATTAGAAAATATTGAAATTTATTTTAACTCCGCTTGAAATATTCCCTGTACTTTCATTGCCCATGTCTGGCCAACAGTCATTTATTCATTCAAAATTTTAGGCTGAGTGGCAGATATTCTTTTGCCTACAGAAGTCTGATAGAATTTATTAATTTCTTTTTCTTTCAAGTCTGCAATTGAAATCATCTTTTGATAATGTTCTTCCTAATTCTAAAATATTAATACAGAACTTGTGTTCAATCTTAGATTTTTAATAAAAATCACCGGTTGCAAAAGCAATTACTATTAATAGGTAAATGATCCAGAGAACTATACCTATCCAGAAACCCAATATAGTCCATTTTTTTGCAACCAAAGAGAGTCTGTTTGCTTCTTCTATATCACCAGAGTAAAAACGCGATTCAACTTTTGATGCGTTTACAATTCCAATAATACCTAATGGTAAACAGCAAAATAAGGTTACTAAAATCGATTCTGCCAACCATGTTTTTGGTGGTTTATTACTAGTATTTTCCATATATTTTGTTTATTTAATTTTGAATTAGTTCTTTTCTGACGAAAGCAACCCTATAATGTATTTCAGAAAATTTCTTACTCAAAGGTAGAATTAAATTAATTGTTTCTACTAAACAAGAAAAAGTACAAAAGAAACCCAATTCCAGGTAATGTTACAATAATTAAAAGAAGAATTG
>JBDKRJ010000016.1:0-25112 GCA_039683455.1 Rikenellaceae bacterium
CATTCAGAGCTCTGAAGTCAAGCGGGTTCAATATAGAGGACACTCACCTGAGGGAAATAGACAGGATAGGAAAACTCCTCTCCATAGTCATCATAGCATTTACCTGGTGCTATTGTGTCGGAATATATAGGAATGAACATATTAAAAAAATAAGAATATTGAAACATAAACGGCGGGCAGTAAGCTTGTTTAAATATGGCCTTGACCTGGTATCTCATTACCTTTTAAATCCTTACTGCACTCGCCAATTTGATATATATAAATTTTTGTCATGTACTTAGAACCAATAATTAAAAAATGATGAAAACAAAAACACACTATTTAATGGCTATGATCGCATTTGCAGGAATGATTTCGTTTACATCCTGTAGTGACGACGACTCAGTTGCCGAAGAAGACTTGAATTCTGAAACTATTAACCTGGTTAAGGAAATCACAATGACCGAAAGCATAGATGAAGAGATTGATGCAAGTATTAACGAAGCAATTGCTTATTCTGAGCAGGATCCAAAACTGAAATCCGCAACAACCGGACCTGAATGTGCAACAGTTACCGTTATCCCCAGGGATGGAACTTTTCCAAAAACAATTACTATTGACTTTGGTAATAGTTGCAGCGGAATAAGCGGTTTGACACGTTCCGGTTCAATTACTGTTATCATATCGGATACGTTACGTAACCACGGGGCTGAATATTCTGTTACCTTTAATAATTATACAGTGGAAGGCGTTACAGTGACCGGAACCAAGTCTGTTGAAAATACGGGTACTGAAGATTTCCCTTCTTTTACTGAGGAGACTAATACCACCCTGACAACAGCAAACAGTATCGTGATTAAAAAAACCAAAACCATCACCCGCAAATGGGTTGAAGGAATGGATACTTACACCCAGATCGATGATGTGTTTTTACTTTCTGGATCAGCCGAGGTCACTTCTTCAGCAGACAGATCTTATTCCTATATCATCACAAAACCTTTGAAGATTGCCCGTACATGTGAAAATATTCTTGAAGGCGTCATGGAAATTACATGGTCAGGTAAGGATGAACCGGTTACCATTGACTTTGGTGAAGGTTTATGTGACTGGAAAGTATATGTTTCACGTGCCAAAAGAATCATTCGAAGAGTAGTTTACCTGAATAATTAATCCTGTAATGAAAAACAAATTATCATGAAAACAAAACATTTTGTCCTAACAATTCTAATGATCGCTTTTTTGCTCACAGGCTTCGAAACATTCGCACAACGAAGAGTGGTTAATACCCCACGCCGGACAGTTGTCCAGACACCAATAGGGACAGTTGTATACAGGAAAAGGCCGACCTTGCGCACAGTTAAACGTCTTCCACGGAAAGCAGTCATCATTCATTACCACAACAATCCGTACTATTATCACGGAGGTGTGTATTATACTTCCAGAAACGGTGTCTATATCCGCATTGCTCCACCAATCGGGATAAGGGTAGCAGTTTTACCTTCTGATTACTTACGGTTAGTTATTGGCCCTTCGGTATTTTTCTATGTTGAAGGCACCTTTTATGTTGCAAGTGAAACAACGTCTGAATACACCGTTGTAGCTCCCCCTGTAGGCGCCATTGTTTACAAATTGCCGGAAAGTGCAGCAGAAATCGAAATAAATGGGAAACCTTTTATGGAATGCAACGGCGTAATTTACAAATCCGTTTATGTTGAAAAAAGGGCTTACGAAGTTGTAGGAACGCTTGAGAATTGAAAACGTTTTTAGTAATTATTAAAGTGACCCCGACAGGATTCAAACCTGTAACCGTCTGATCCGTAGTCAGATACTCTATTCAGTTGAGCTACGGGGCCTAGAAATGGGTACTAACCCTCTAACTCTTTAGCAACAGCAGTATATTTTCTCTCTTTTATACGTGCTTTCTTGCCGGTGAGTTCTCTTATGTAGAAAATTCTTGCACGACGAACTTTACCACGTTTGTTAAGTTCGATAGAGTCGATGAAAGGTGATGATATCGGGAAAATTCTCTCAACACCTACTCCGTTAGACATCTTGCGAACGGTAAATGTTTCTGTAGAACCTGTCCCTCTTCTCTGTATAACTACTCCACGATATTTTTGAAGACGCTCCTTGGTCTCCTCCTTAATTTTGTAGGTCACGGTTACTGTATCTCCGGCTTTGAAAGCAGGGAACACTTTCACCTCTGAGGCAAATGCCTGTTCTGCAATTTTAATTAAATCCATTTTTCTCAATGTATTAGCGCAACATTACAGACACCTGTGTTCTTTAAGCGGTTGCTTTTTATTTTTTCGGACAGCAAATGTATGAATTAATTTTTACATAACAAAATTAATTACTTAACACCAGCCTTATAGAGAGCCCCTCCTATGCAGTCATATCTTGCTCCGGTAACAGACGAAAGACAGTTTGGCATATCATAAACAAACAGAGCTCCCAAAAATGCAAAAATAAGTGCCTCTTTAAAATTTACGGTTTGAGCATCCGGAATGTAATATTCACATTGTGGCGTATTTGCAGATATTCTTTCTACCAGGTACTTGTTAAATGCTCCTCCCCCGGTAAGCAGGACTTTTCCACCCTTGATATTTTTTCCGAGTTGCACAGCAACATGTTCACAGAAAGTAGAAAGCTTGTCGTTAATTGTGATATTATACGAATCAATAAGCGGAATTACCACTTCTTCTACCCACTCTCTTCCAAGAGATTTTGGCCCCTTTTTGGTGTAAAATTCCAGATTGTTAAGCTTTTCGAATAGTTCGTTATTCACTCTCCCTTGACAGGCCATCTCTCCATTGCAGTCAAAATCGAGCCCGATTGTTCTTGTATAATAATTCAAAACATAATTAACAGGAGAGATGTCAAAAGCCAGGCGGATACCATTGTTGTCGTATGAGATATTGGAAAATCCCCCCAAATTGAGGCAATAATCAAAGTCTCCAAACAGGTTTTTGTCGCCAACCGGAACCAGCGGGGCACCCTGCCCGCGAAGCGCGACATCTGTTGTACGGAAATCACATATTGTATCAACCCCTGTTTCAGCAGCAATACCTGCTCCTGAGCCTATCTGAGCAGTAAATCTTTTTGATGGCTGGTGGAAAATTGTGTGTCCGTGAGAAGCAATATATTTTGGTTCTGCTCCGTTTCTATCCATGAAAGCCTTAACCCTTTGACCAAGGTAGAGACCATAGTCGGAATTGAAAAGCGCATATTCAAAGGCCATCATATTCTGCGCATTGGCAAGTTTTTCCTTAATGTCCTGTGGATACTCCTCGGACTCAGCCTTTATGATGCTGTAGCTCCACTTTGTTCCCTGCAGATCAAAATTCACATAGCAGATATCGAGTCCGTCCAGAGATGTACCTGACATAAGGCCAATAATTTTTACCATATAAATGAGGTTTTTACATTGTTTATATTTCCTCTGTTGTCGCTCACGATTATCTCAAGGGTATGGGTTTTCTCTTTTATTACCCTGAGGGGGTCCAGACCAACAACCAGACTTCTTGTTTTAGCATCAAAGTTAGCCAAAATCCATTTACCGTCTATATATACTTTATATGAAGCTATTCCTGAAAGATCATCGTCAATGGTAAATTTTAATGTTTTTCTTAAAGATATATTTTCACCCTCTTTAAAGCTAGGAAAAATCCTTGGAGCTATGGTATCAACCGTCACAAGGAACCTTCCAAATGAACCAATTGAAGCCTCCAGATAATCTCCCTTCCACTCACCACCGAGTGAATTATATCTTCCTTTTTCGTCCAAAACAACAATAATCGCCTTGTCTCTAAGTGCCAAAGGGATATATGACTTGATTGAAAGTTTTGCAAATATTTGAACAGGAGTGTTTTCATTGTGCAGTCTCCACAATGTTGTACCATTATAAACGGAGGAATCAGCTGTAAACAGAATAGAACTATACAGAGAGCCCGGAGGGAGAGTAAGCTTCATGTTCCCCAGCTCAAAAGTATTGGGAATAAACCATGGCATAATTTTACCTCTGATCTTGGTTGCAGAATCCTGTTCTGGCGCAGCCGGAATGGTACCTCTTTTGACTTTAAAGCTACGGGTTGCCCTGTTACCCTTGTAATCGACAGCTTCAACCATAACAGTATGTTCTTTATCGTCATTCAAGATAAAGAGGCCATCATCTTTAGCCTTTATGTTATTGATCAGTGCATTCCCAGGTTCCACCCAACTTTTGACCATAGATCGCCCGTATTGCTGTTTTTCGCTATATTCGACCATTGCATTTATATACCTTCCCTTGTCAAACGGAATTGCAACCGGAGAGAATGAAAAGATTTTCTCCTTGTCCAGATAGTAGTTATACTTTGCAACAGCCAGCCTGCTACCGGTATTATTCATTCTATCTATGGCCTCAACCGCAACATAAAATGTGTCGGACACTACGGTCACAGTTGTTGCCGGCACAGTATAACTCTTTACAAGAATTCTTTCAGGCAGAGACTTGCTGTTTTTGATTGAATAAAAATTTACCCTTAAAATCTGAGGAACTATATTGTCAGTTATTTTGTATTCTCCCTCTTTAACAGGATCGAGTGGAATCTGTGTCTTTGTATCTCTTATCTCAAAGTGAAGATGAGGTCCTCCCGATGAACCGGAGTTACCTGCCCTGCCGATAAAGTCACCTCTTTTTACATGGAAAAGAGTTGAATCCGGAAAGATATTAATTACAAAAGTCTCCGTCTCGTACTGCTTAAGCTCAATCCAAGAGGCAATCTTTGGAGCAAAGTCGAGAAGGTGCCCGTAGAGGCTGGTTGTTCCATTAGGGTGCTGAATGTATAGTGAATTTCCATATCCTGTCGGCGATATGGATATTCTGGAAATAAAGCCATCACTGACAGCATATACCCTTGCCCCAACTACCCCTCCTATTCTAAAATCCAAACCTGCATGAAAATGGGTTGCCCTAAGTTCACCATAACTGCCGGAAAGTGAAACAGTAAGATCCAGTGGAAGACGAAAATTATCTGTTGCCATTGACACTGCCGAAAGATCTTTGTCTTGTCCGGCAACTGCAGAAAGGGACAATATGAAAATTACAGAGACAGCAAGATATTTATATAGTTTACCGGTTTTTATTTTTTCAGACATTCTCTCTCTGGTTTTAAGAAAACATCTTCTTCATTCTTTCGAAAAAGTTTCTATCTTCTTTATCTGGTTTAGGTTTGAAATTTTCTGAACTCTTTAATTTTTCAATCATCTCCCGCTCCTGTTTATCTATTTTTTTGGGAGTCCAAACCTGAATATACACGAGCAGATCTCCATTCCCATAGCCATTTACATCGGGCAATCCTTTTGATCTTAATCTCAATATCTTGCCTGACTGTGTTCCAGGTTCAATTTTAATGCGAAGTTTTCCATCTACATAGGGAATATCGGCTTCGTTTCCTAAAACTGCATCCGGAACTGAGATAAATAAAGAGTAGATCAGGTCATTGCCATCTCTCTGTAATTCCGGATGATTTTCCTCTTCTATTACCACAAGAAGATCTCCGTTAACTCCTCCTCTCTTTGCTGCGTTTCCCTTACCCTGAACAGTCAGTTGCATTCCCTGAGCAACTCCTGCGGGTATTTTGAAGGTAATCTCATCCATCTCTTTTACAAGACCGTCTCCGCCGCATATTGCACAAGGTTTGACAATCGTTCTTCCCTCGCCTCCGCAGGTCGGGCAGACAGATGCTGTCTGCATATTTCCAAGAATTGTCTGAGTTACCCTGGTAACCTGTCCAGTCCCTTTGCAGGTACTGCATGTGTGGATATCTGCTTCGGATTTTGCTCCTCTGCCATTACAGTTTCTGCAAGCTACCTGTTTATTTATTTTAACTTTTTTCTCCGCTCCGTGAGCTATCTCTTTAAGATTCAACTTTACACGTATACGAATATCCGAACCTCTATTCACTCTTCTACCCCCTCTCGACGACCCACCAAAATTGCTAAACCCACCAAATCCGCTTCCAAAGTGTCCTCCAAAAATATCTCCAAACTGACTAAATATATCGTCCATAGAAAATCCTGAACCACTGAAACCGCCGCCGCCAGTTCCTGCACCACTCATCCCGGCATGGCCAAACTGATCATAACGAGCCTTTTTGTCAGCGTTACTCAAAACATCATAGGCCTCGGCTGCCTCTTTAAACCTCTCTTCTGCCTCTTTATCTCCAGGGTTTTTGTCTGGGTGATATTTTAGAGCCAGTTTACGATAAGCCTTTTTTATCTCATCTGCAGAGGCTCCTTTTGCCACGCCAAGTACTTCGTAATAATCTCTTTTAGTCATAGTCTGAATGTTAAATGCCAATTACAACTTTGGCAAAACGGATAACCTTGCCATTTAGAGTATAACCCTGTTGAACCAATTCAATAATCTTATTTTTGTGCGATTTATCCGGAGCCGGTAGCTGGGCGACAGCCTCATGGAAATCTGTATTCAGCTCCTTACCTATGGATTCTATTTTTCTTAGGCCTTTTGTCTCCAGATATCCAAACAACTTATTGTATATAAGTTCTGTACCCTCTATTGCAACTGTATTGTCACCATCTGATTTATGCAAAACATCCAGCGCTCTTTCACAATCATCCAATACCGGAAGTATGCCCATTATCGTCTCTTCGCTGGCAGTTATAACTATATCCAACCTCTCTTTTGTAGTTCTGCGGCGATAATTGTCAAACTCAGCAGCTAAACGTAAATACTTATCGTTAAGTGCTGCAATCTTTTCTTCTGGTTTATCTTCGGGGCTTTTCTCTTCTGGTTGTTCCTGTTCAGGCTCATCTGGTTTATTGCCGGCGTTAATCTCGCTTATCTCTTCTGTTGTTTTGACATGCTCCTGGTCATGCTCCTGACCATGTTTCTCTCTCTTATGTTCTTTCATCACTATATATACGTTATTATTATCGTTTCAAGATTGTAAAGGTAATCACAAATAATTTGCCAAACAGCTTAACAAGACAAAATGACACTTTTGTCAATTAATCTCTATCTTTACTGCAATAAACAGACACTATGTTTAGTGCTATAGGTGACTACCTTCTTTATACAGACCCTTTCTCTCCGTCCATGATAACAATTTTGGTTATGGTAGGATTTTTTGTCGGGTTTATTAATACCCTTGCAGGAATGGCAACTGTACTCTCATATGCCCTTTTTATGGCGATGGGTATGCCCATAAATGTTGCAAACGGAACAACCAGGGTTGGTGTGCTTTCTCAGTTTGCAGTATCCACACTCATTTTTAAAAGAGGTGGTTATCTAGATATCAATACTGGTACTAAAGTTGGAATTCCTGTCGCTATTGGATCTGTCATTGGAGCACAACTTGTTGCTGTACTTAATCCCCGGATAGTTGAGGTTGCCATGGGTGTTGTTCTGCCAATAATGGCAGTTTCTCTACTCACAAACAACAAATTGTCTGTAAATAAAAAGAATGGCAACCAGAATACTCTTACTCCTTTCAAGTTCATCGCATTTGTTCTGATGGGCGTGTACGGTGGTTTTACACATGCAGGTGTTGGAATACTTATTATTTTTGGGAGTGTCTATCTATATGGTCTTGATATGATTAAGGCCAATGCTGTAAAGCAGTTTGCCGTCCTTCTATACACCCCTTTGGCACTTGCCGTATTTATCTGGCATGGTCAGATAAACTGGCCTGTTGCTTTGATATATGCTGTAGGCAATGTTGCAGGAGCGATAGTTGCATCAAAGGTTGCGATTAAGTGGGGTGTCAGGTTTATTAACTGGTGCGTTGCAATTGCTGTAATATCAGTTTCTTTCTGGCTTATCTATAAACAATTTTAACCGTTAGAGCTGATACGTTTTAATTTTTGTTTGTTTACAATTTCTACTTTCTTGCCTGAAATTTTCAGAATTTCATCCTTCACAAACTCACTAAAAACTCTGCTAATGGTCTCACGTGAAGCATCAACCAGATTTCCGATATCTTCCTGCTTAATTAAAATCGGAAAACAGTCTGAATGGTATATGTTATCTGCAAAATCCAGCAAAACATCTGCAAGTTTGCCCCGAGTCTGTTTTTGAGTGCGATTAACACATTTCTTGTAGGATTCTAACTCTCCTTTACATAACTCAATAAGTATCTGGTTGCTGAAATCAGGATTTGTTGCCAACAACTTTCTGAATAATGATATGTCTATAAAACAGACCTCCGATTCTTCAATAGCAGTAACAGAATATTGATTGATCTTATCTCCGAATGTCGTAGGTAAACCAAGGTAACTGGAGGGTTTTACAATCCGAACAACCTGCACATGATAAGGACCGTCGATGTGTATTTTAACCAACCCGCTCCTGAGGTAAGCAACATTTGTTGAGTAGGTTCCCTGTTTAATAATGGAATCTCCTTTTTTAAATTTGACTGTAAGACAGTTAATAGAGAGGCTGGCTGACTCTTCAAGAGTTAGTTTCCTGGCGGCTGCAGACTTATAATCACAAAAAGTACATTTATTTTCCATACAAAATTGTTTACTGAGGCAAAAATAGTTATATTGTGAGATAAATCACAATTTTTATGTATCAATATCATACTAAAAAACAAAAAATCGAAGTATTAAAAGCATTCCTTTGTCAAAACAAATTATAATCTAATTTTATTATGCAAGAAGATTTACAACATCAAATTCAGCAGCTTCAACAACAGGTTGATATGTTACAAAAGAAGGTTGCAATATTACAGAACAACAGAAAAGATCAAATGTCAATTGCCTGTGTTTCTGGTGATTTAGACAAAATTCTTGCTACAATGATTATCTCAATAGCAGCTGCTGCCATGGACACTAAAGTCAAGATTTTCTTCTCATTTTGGGCATTGTCTGCACTAAGAGATAAAAATAAACATCCAAAAGGCAAGGATATAATTTCAAAGATGTTTGGTTTTATGCTTCCAAAGGGAAAAGACCAGCTTAAATTATCAAGGATGAATATGGCAGGTATGGGTCCGATAATGATCAAATACCTGATGAAAAAGCAAAATGTTCTTTCTCTGGATGATATGTTCAAAACTGCTGGAGAACTTGGCATAGAGATTATTGTTTGTGAAATGTCCATGGGTCTGATGGGTTTCAAAAAAGAAGAGATTATTGATTACCCTCACCTCTCCTATGCGGGCGCAGCAACATTTGTTGCAGATGCAGGCGAAAGTGCTGCACAACTTTTTGTGTAATTATTATATAAAAAATAATTGATTAAAATTGAGAATTATGACACAAGATGAATTAAAAACCATTGAAATTGCAAAATCGGTAGATGCAAGAGGAACTGCCTGCCCAGGTCCACTGTTGGAGGCAAAAAAAGCATTAGGAACAATTGAAGAGGGAGAGGTAATGGAGATACTCTCTGCAGATGAAGGAACAAAAATCGATATTCCAAAATGGTGCACAAAACAGGGACACGATTTTTTGGGAACTGTAGAAGAGAATGGATACTACAAAATTTACATGCGTAAAAACTAAACAAAAACGCAAGAAGAAATGGCTGAAAATGCAAAAATATTGGTTTTTTCCACCGAGAAAATTTCTGATCCTGCCATAGATATGGCTGGGTTGCTGAAATTACACTATCCTCCTCAGGTATATACTATATCGCTGCCATGTTCCAGCGGTATAAAACCCAGATGGATATTGCGTGCACTGGAGAAAGGTTTCGACGGAGTATTTATTGCTGCCGATGGCAGTGACTGTGCATTTGGCGAATCGTGTACAGAAAAGACCGGAAATTTGGTCAGTAAAACCCATCAGATGATGAAAGAGAGGGAAATCGATCCTGCCCGTTTGCGTATGGCAGCTATCTGCTCTGTGTGCAGCGAATCATTTGTAAAACACATTAAAAGTTTTAATGAGTACCTTTTAAAAACTACAAACTCATAATTATGCAACAAGAGCCAATTACTTTATCTTACGATGCCTTGATTATAGGTGGCGGAATCGCTGGCGGTGAGGCAGCATTAAATCTGGCCAACAATGGATACAAGGTTATCATAATAGAGAAAGATCTCTCCATTGGAGGCAAGATGATTATGCTCAGTAAGGTTTTTCCAACACTGGACTGTTCTGCATGTATCACTACTCCAAAGGTGTCAGAGATATCAAGGCACTCCAATATCTCTGTTTTTACAGAAACAGACGTCGTTTCTGTTGAGAAAACGGGCGAAAAGGAGTTTGAAGCAAAGGTAACAAGAAGACCAAGATATGTTATTGCTGAGAATTGTACCGGCTGTCAGTTGTGCGAAATGGCTTGTCCGGTCATTGTCCGGGACCAGTATCAGTACAACCTGATCGGAAGAAAAGCCGCTTATATTCCTTTCAGCATTGCCAGTCCAAAAATAGCCACAATAGATATTGAAAACTGTACACTTTGCGGCGCATGCGAAACGGCGTGTCCGTCCAGTTGTATCGACTTCACTCAGGAGCCTAAAGATTACCTCATAAAAGCAAAAACCGCAATTCTTGCGACTGGTTTTAATCTTTTCGACCCTCTCAAAATGCCGCGTTATGGGTTTGGACAATACAAGAATGTTCTCACTTCCATGCAAATGGAGAGGCAACTGGCTCCAACCAGACCGTTCAATACAGTTCTCAGGCCAAGTGACGGAAAAGTGCCTGACAAAATTGCCTATGTTCTCTGTGCAGGTTCAAGGGACGATTCTGTCGGCAATCCAATCTGTTCTCAGATCTGTTGCATGTATTCTATAAAACAGGCACAACTTCTGATGGGTGCTCTTCCTATGGCAGATATTACAATTTACTATATTGATATTCGTGCTTTCGGCAAAGGATATGATGAGTTTTATGAACAGGCCAGGGCAATGGGTGTCAGCTTTGTAAAGGGCAAGATAGGCAGGATTGACGAAAAACCAAATGGTAATCT
This sequence comes from Rikenellaceae bacterium, assembly GCA_039683455.1. GTDB lineage: Bacteria > Bacteroidota > Bacteroidia > Bacteroidales > UBA932 > Bact-08. The sequence goes on from JBDKRJ010000016.1 coordinate 10,907, forward strand.
GATCCTCAGATACGAAGATATACAAACAGGAATTCTTAAGGAAGCAGATCACGATATGGCCGTTCTATCGGTTGGTGTACTTGCAAACAAGGAGGCGGCTGCCCTTTTTCCAAAAGGCAACCTTGGAACAGATCCATTCAGCTTTGTTGCTCAGGTAGATCCTCTTCTCAGCCCGGCCAGGACAACTATAGATGGAGTTTTTGTCGCCGGAACGGCATCAGGTCCAAAGGACATTCCGGATTCGATCCTCTCTGCAGGAGCTGCTTCGAATGAGGCAATCAGTTACCTTAATCAATAATCAGAAAATATCAGATCTAAATGGAAAAGAAATTGGGTGTATATATCTGTGCATGTGGCGGGAATATCTCAGACTACGTAGATATTGAAAAGGTAAAAGAGGCCGTTAAGGATGAAGATTGTGTTTATCTTGCTAAGACAACAATGTTTGCCTGCGGGGACTCCAATCAAAAAGAGATGGATGCCGATATAAAGGCGAATAACCTTAGCGGAATTGTCGTAGCCTCCTGTTCTCCAAAGCTCCACCTGGCCACGTTCAGAGCCGTTAGTGAAAGAGCCGGCCTTAACAAGTATAACTACATACATGCAAATATAAGGGAGCAAGCCTCATGGGCTCATTCAGATAATAAAGCTGGTGCAACAGAAAAAGCCATTTTGCTGGTAAAGGCGGCCATTGCAAAAGCAAGATTCGGACAATCACTTGAACCGATAAAAATAAAATCACAGAGAGCTGTTGCAGTTGTCGGAGCTGGAATATCAGGTCTGAAAGCTGCTATCTCGCTGTCAAATATGAACGACAAGGTTTATCTTATTGAGAGGGAAGAAAATATCGGCGGCAAAGTAGCAACAATCGATGTTGTAAGTCCGGAAAAAGAGTCCGGCAAATCACTGGTTAGTCGTTTGAACGAAGAGATTTCCAGACACAAAAACATTATAGTCTTTACGGGTTCTGAGGTTGTGGAAAATACGGGGAATATTGGTGATTTTAATCTTAAAATCAGAAAAAAAGTACCCAATTACAAAGAAAATGACGCAGACAGTGAGATAAATGTGGGCTCAGTCCTTATTGCAACGGGGTTTGACTCATACACTCCGGCTGATGGTGAATTTGGGTACAAAGAGATCATAAACGTGATAACTCTCCCGAAATTTAAGGAACTTCTCTCATTAAGTAATGGCAGGAAGTTAATCTACAATAATAAAGAGGTAAACAGTATTGCCTATATCTATTGCGTTGGCAGTCGGCAGATTAATGGAGAGAACAAGTATTGTTCCCGCTACTGTTGTACTGCGGCTATCCAAACGGCACTGGATGTAAAAATTAAATTTAGTCATATCGAAAATTACCACTTTACCCGTGGTGTGAGAACTTATGGCAAACAAGAACTAATCTACAATCAGTCAAACAAACAGGGTGACATATATATTCAGTTCCCTGATAAAGAGCAACCAACAATTGAACAACTTAATGGTTCCATTCTGGTAAAAGCAAAGGATATTCTTTCTAACAAGAGAGAAGTGGAGGCAGAAGTAGATATGGTTGTACTTGTAACCGGTATGGTTCCGGACAGAGATAACTCAATAGGGATGCTATTTAAACTTCCAAAAGGAAGGGATCGCTTTTTTAATGAGATACACGTCAAGCTTCGTCCTGTAGAGACGGTAATTGATGGAATCACTATTGCCGGAACTTGCCAAGGTCCAAAAAATGTTATGGAATCAGTAAATTCCGCCCTCTCTGCAGCAGCAAAATCACACTCATTTGTGAGCAAAGGCGAATTGGAACTTGAGCCAATTGTTGCCACAGCGGATAAAAAAGCGTGTATTTGGTGTAATGCCTGCACTGAGGCATGTCCGTTTAATGCTGTAAACAAAGTTGAATCTGAAGGTAAATCAGTGGCAGTTATAAATATTTCTAATTGTAAAGGATGTGGTATGTGTCTCCCTGTTTGCCCGACCGATGCAATAGAGTTAACAGGGTTTTCCAACAGGGAAATTGAGAGCATGATAGATGTTTTGGCACAATAAACAATAGGTAAAAATATGTATGCAGAAAAGGGCCGGACAGTAAAAATAATGCGGGAAAAACGCAAGGTTTCTGAGGCTGTAAAAGAAAATCTTAAAGATTTTAACAAAATAAAAAGGGCTATTCTGAGTGAACTTCAGAAGGAAGATCTTACAATTGCTCAATTGAGTGAAAGGATAGATATGCCAAAAGATGAACTGGTCTATTATCTGATGTCTCTGGTAAAATTTGGTTTTGTTCAAACAGGTACTATTGACGATATGGATGAGTACTATAACTATAAAATCAGGAAAAATGACTAAGATAAATCCCAAATTCGGCAAAGATTTAAAAAGGTATGGTGCTGTGGATTTTAACGCCTGCTACAATTGTGGAAATTGCACCGCTGTATGTTCACTGGCCACAAAGGATGATACTTTTCCCCGCGAGATGGTACGTCTTAGTGCACTGGGTGCAGAAGAAGAAATTTCTGCTTCATTAAAACCATGGTTGTGCTACTATTGCGGCGAGTGCTCAACCATGTGTCCCCAAACTGCAGGTCCGGGAGAACTGATGATGTCATTGCGCAGGTGGCTGACAGCCAAATACGATTGGACAGGGTTATCTGGTTATCTGTACAAGTCTTTGACCTTAACAATAATTGCCATGGTTATTGTTGCTATGGGTGTTATATGGTTTGCCTCATACAAGGTTTTTGATCTGGTGGCGATTATGCACTCTGGTCATTTTTTTGAGATGTATGCAATCGCAGGTGTCTTAGCTGTTATTCTGATTCCCAATATTGTGCGTATGTGGTACTTTACAATTATAAAACCTGGCAAAAATGTTCCTTTTATGATTTATGTAAAAAGCCTGGGAGAATTTTTTGTTCATATGTTTACCCAGAAGAGAGCACTTGGTTGTGACAATAATCAGAAAAGATGGTTTGAGCATTTCATTCTGGTAATCGGTTATCTCACTCTGCTTTTTACTACAGTATTTCTGGATTGGTTCGGATCAGATAGTCTCTTTGTAATAATATCTGGTTATGTGGTAAGTGCGATTGTTTTTATGGTAACATTCGATTTTGTTTTGAGCCGGATTAAACAGAGCAAAGAGATCAGCAAGCATTCGCAACCATCAGACTGGTTTTTTGTAATATGGCTGCTTCTTATGGGGATAACAGCATTTGCAGTAAGACTATTTATAGATCTGGATATAATTGACAATAATAAGTGGCTATATCTTGTTCACCTTACAATTTTAGCGCAATGGGCTTTGATAATTGTTCCTTTTGGTAAATGGACACACTTTTTGTACAGGTCGTTTGCAATGTATTTTGCAAAATTAACTATTGTATAATCAATTTATTGTTTTATATTTACGCAGATTTTTTACTCGTAAAACCTACATGAAAAGCGGTTCAGGTCTTAAAAAATTTCTGCTCTTCCAGCTCCCGTATATATTTTATATTTCCTTTCTGCTATACTGGTTTTACAACACCTTTGCAGATAAAATGACAATAAATTATATAGCAATAGGAGGTGCAATGGTTGTGTTTGTGCAATTTGTTTTTCAGAACAAAATTGCAGGAGCCTCACTGGGCGTAACAGGTACAGTTTTCAGTTTGTTCGCCATTTCCTATCTGCTTACTGAATACAACAATTCAGTCATCGGTAATTTTCTTTTTGCTATCGGACTGATCATGACTTTTTTTTCCCTTCTAATGGGTCTGGTCTTGATTATTACCAATCTTAAAAATATCAATCATGTAAGAAAGAACAGACCAAAAAACTAAATTTTCCTAAATACTGAATTTAGCTAGAGTCGTTAAATTCACAGTTCAACCTAAAAAATGTCCGCCAGACATCAAATTTCAGAAAAGATCATTTTTTTTGCTATATTTGAGGCCAATAAAATTTTTCAAAAATGACAAAATGTACAGTCGGTCACATCTCTCAGGTTATAGGCCCGGTTGTGGATATAAGTTTCGAAAACGATGATTCTGATAAAGTTATACTACCTGGAATTCACGATGCAATTAAAATCGTCCGTCTGGATGGACGGGAGTTGATAGTTGAAGTACAGCAACATATTGGCGAGAAAACTGTAAGAACGGTAGCCATGGACTCTACCGATGGATTAAGACGGGGAATGGAGGCTACTTCATTAGGTACTCCTATCCATGTACCAATCGGAGGTCAGATAAAGGGCCGGCTTATGAATGTTGTCGGAGAAGCTATTGATGGGATGAGTCGGTTCGATATGGCCGGAGCGTATTCAATTCACAGAGATCCACCAAAGTTTGACGAACTTATAACTATTAAAGAGGTTCTCTTTACTGGTATTAAGGTTATTGATCTGCTGGAACCATATGCGAAAGGTGGAAAAGTCGGACTTTTTGGAGGGGCAGGTGTGGGAAAGACAGTAATCATCATGGAGCTAATTAATAACATCGCTAAAAAAAATAATGGATTTTCAGTATTTGCCGGCGTCGGAGAGCGAACCAGAGAGGGAAATGATCTATTGAGAGAGATGATAGGTTCGGGTGTAATACGCTACGGCAAAGAGTTCAAAAAGAGTATGGAAGAGGGCAAATGGGACCTATCCAAAGTAGATCCAAACGAGTTGGCAAAATCACAGGCGACACTTGTCTTCGGACAGATGAATGAACCTCCAGGCGCACGTTCCAGCGTAGCGTTGTCCGGACTTTCTGTTGCAGAATCATTCAGGGACGAAGGAACAGAAATTAATGATATCCTCTTTTTTATTGACAATATATTCAGGTTTACCCAGGCTGGCTCTGAAGTTTCTGCCCTTTTGGGACGTATGCCCTCTGCTGTTGGATATCAACCCACTTTGGCAACAGAAATGGGTGCAATGCAGGAGAGAATTGCCTCCACCAAGAAAGGATCTATCACTTCAATTCAGGCAGTTTATGTTCCCGCTGATGATCTGACAGACCCTGCTCCTTCTACTACATTTATTCACCTCGATGCTACTACTGTCCTGAGCAGAAAAATTGCAGAGCTTGGCATCTACCCTGCCGTTGACCCGCTGGAATCTACCTCAAGAATTCTTGACCCGCTGATAGTAGGTGAAGAACATTATCAGACTGCTCAGCAGGTTAAACAGATCTTGCAAAGAAACAAAGAGTTGCAGGATATTATCTCAATACTCGGCATGGAGGAGCTTTCAGATGAGGACAAAACAACTGTTAACAGAGCAAGAAGAGTTCAGCGTTTTCTCTCACAACCATTTTCTGTAGCTGAACAATTTACAGGAGTGAAAGGTGCGATAGTCTCAATTGAAGACACTATAAGAGGCTTTAAGATGATTTTAAATGGTGAGACTGACTATCTTCCGGAACAGGCGTTTCTTAATGTGGGAACTATTGAGGAGGCCATTGAAAAGGGCGAAAAAATGTTGCATCAGGTATAAATGCTTAAAATATGAAATTGATTATTTTACAACCGAATGGTACAGTTTTTAACGGAGATGTGGAATCTGTTACACTCCCAGGTAAAAACGGCCGGTTTACTTTACTTACCAGGCATGCACCTTTGATCTCCACTTTAGAAAAAGGTGTGGTGAAATATCGAAAGAAGAATAGTGACGTATCTGAATTGTTAGATATTAATGGAGGGTTCATAAAGATTAAAAATGATTTAGTAACAGTGTGTATAGATTAAAAACTGACGATTAATGTATAAGGCAAACCAGAAGATAATGATATCACTATTAATTTTTTATGTAATAGTGGGTGTAGCTGTTGGGTTAGTATTATACTATTTTTTCCCAGATAATTATTTTGCCTTGTATCCTGTTATACCAAGTTATTACACATTGCTGGGAGTTATCCTCTACAGCTCACTTATTGTATGTCAAAGGAAAAAACCGGAAAAACTGATAAATGTCTATATGATGATGAGGGGGTTAAAGTTTCTGATCACAGTGGTTACTATTCTCTTGTACGACATATTCTACGATGAATTTACTTATGAGTTTTCAATAACAACCATCGGATTTTACTTTTTCTATCTGTTTATTGAAACTATAATATTTATTAAGTTTGAGAAAGAGAGAATCGGAAATGAAAAGAAGAATTAAAATATTAGCCTGCCTTCTTTTTTTTATGGTTTTTGGGAGATCAACCTTACTCGCAGAAGAGATTGATGTTAAGCAAATTATTTTTTCTCATTTAAGCGATTCGTATGGGTGGCACATTACCTCCTGGGGTAATACTCATATTACTGTTCCTCTGCCTGTTATTGTCATTAGTAAAACAACCGGTTTTAACATATTTCTCTCTTCAAAATTAGAGAATGGCGGGACTTATAAAAATTTCAGAATTTCAGGTGAAGGAAAACATCTTAACAAGGTTGTTGAGATTAACCCTGCTGGAGAAGAGGTGAGACCGGTTGATTTGTCTCTTACAAAAAACGCTCTGGCACTGTTATTAAACGGCATTATTCTGATCTTAATAATAATGTGGGTAGCAAAATGGTACAAAAAACAGCCGGTAAACGCACCTAAGGGATTTGTGGGAGCTATGGAAATATTCATAATGGATATTAACGATAATGTAATTAAAGCATGTATCGGCAAGGATTATTCAAGATACTCGCCTTACCTGCTTACTGCTTTCTTCTTTATTTTTATAAATAACATTATGGGGCTTATCCCTCTTTTTCCCGGCGGAGCAAACACCACCGGCAATATTGCTGTAACAATGGTTATGGCACTGTGTACATTTTTAGCTGTCAATATTTTTGGGACAAAGGAGTATTGGAAAGAGATTTTATGGCCGGATGTCCCTTTATGGATGAAAATACCTCTCCCTCTTATGCCTGTAATAGAGATATTTGGTCTGTTATCCAAACCATTTTCTCTTATGATTCGTCTGTTTGCAAATATTATGGCCGGACATGCAATTATACTCGGATTAACCTCTCTGGTTTTCGTTACTGTTGCAATGGGACCTGCTGTAAACTCCGGAATGACTATATTATCCGTAATACTTAGTGTATTTATGAACTTCGTCGAAATTTTGGTTGCCTATATCCAGGCATATGTCTTTACAATGCTCTCTGCAGTATTTATTGGGCTTTCGAGAGTAGAAAAACACAAACTTGAAACTTATTGATATTATATTAACAACAAAACATTTAACTATTATGTTTTTATTTACATTTTTAGCAGCAGCAACAACCAACTTTGGTCTTGGTACGCTGGGTGCAGTATTGGGAGCCGGAATTGCAGCACTTGCTGCTGGTATAGGAATCGGCAAAATAGGATCTTCTGCTATGGAGGCAATAGCTCGTCAGCCTGAGGCTGCCAACGACATCAGGATGTCTATGATTATTGTTGCTGCTTTGGTAGAAGGGGCATGTCTTTTTGCAATTGTTGTTTGTTTCATGGCATTGTAATTTTTAAATCATGTCATTACTTCTACCCGATGCTGGTTTATTATTCTGGATGGTCATTTCATTTGGTCTGGTATTTTTCATTGTGGCAAAGTATGGATTTCCTGTTATTGTAAAGATGGTAGAAGAGCGAAGGGCCTACATACAGAAGTCTCTCGATGATGCCAGAATTGCCAATGCTCATCTGGACAATTTAAAAGCTGAGAGTGATGCTATTATTGCATCAGCCAGGGAAGAACACGTCAAAATTCTCCGTGAGGCGAATCTCATTAAGGAGAGTATAATAAATTCCGCTAAACAGGAGGCAAAGGAGTTAACTGCAAGGCAAATTGAAGAAGCAAAAAGAGAGCTGGAAAAAGAGAGAGAATCATCTCTCAAAAAAATCAGAACTCAGATTGCAGCATTATCTGTAGAAGTTGCAGAAAAGATTGTGCGGACAGAACTTAAGAAAACACCTGCTCAAATGGATATGATAAACAGATTTTTGGAAGAGAGCTCAGAGATGAGGTCATAGTAAATGAACAGAGGTATTATTTCCACTCGTTATGCAAAAGCATTGTTGTACTATACCCTCGAAAGGGGTTCAGAAGAGGTTGTGTACACTAAGATGAGACAATTATCCAAATGCTTTTTTGAGGTTCCTGATTTTGAGAAATCTTTGTCAACTCCAATTCTCTCTGATGATGATAAATTCTCGCTGGTAAAAACGGCCTCGGGGGACATAACCTCCGGTGAATTTGATCAATTTGTAACTCTTGTAATAAAAAATAAAAGAGAGTGTTTATTGAAATCAATTTCTCTGGTATATATAAATTTGCATCTTAAACACAAAAATATCAGCATTTGCAATTTAGTTACGGCTGTTCCAATAACAGACGAAATTGAAGAGAGAATAAAAAAGCTGATTACCGGCAAGACACATGGCGCGGTTGAACTGAATAAGAGCGTGAATCCTGATATCCTGGGAGGGTTTGTTTTTGAACTGAATTACAACCGCCTTGACGCAAGTATTGCAGCTCAATTAAACCGGATAAAGAAGGAGTTTACAGCAATAAACAATTAGTAAATAGAATAAAAATGTCTGAAAATATAAAAATAAGTGAAGTTTCACAAGTATTGAGGATGCAGCTTCAAGGAATTAACACAAGGGTAAATTTCGAAGAAGTTGGAACTGTTCTTCAGGTGAGCGATGGTGTAGCCCGGATTTATGGATTGCTAAATGCCGAATCAAACGAACTACTTGAATTTGACAATGGCATGGAGGCAGTTGTTATGAATCTGGAGGAGGATAATGTAGGTGTTGTTTTGTTGGGTCCTTCAGACCATATTAAAGAGGGTGACCGTGTAAAAAGAACAGGAAGGATCGCTTCAATAGATGTTGGAGAGGGTTTGCTGGGACGTGTTATCAACGCACTGGGAGAACCACTGGATGGCCTTGGATCCATAACCGGAGAACTCACAGAGATGCCTTTAGAGAGAAAAGCTCCGGGGGTCATATTCAGACAGCCGGTAAATGAGCCCCTTCAAACCGGACTTAAAGCAATAGATGCAATGATACCAATAGGAAAGGGACAAAGAGAACTGATAATTGGCGATCGTCAGACTGGAAAGACATCAATTGCTGTTGATACTATTCTTAATCAAAAGGAGAATTATCTGGCAGGCAATCCTGTCTATTGCATATATGTTGCTATTGGACAAAAGGGCTCTACCGTTGCATCAATTGTGAATTTACTCAAAGAAAAAGATGCTTTGCAATATACCATTATTGTTGCAGCAACAGCTTCTGATTCTGCCGCTATGCAATATTTTGCACCATTTGCAGGGGCAGCTATCGGAGAATATTTCAGAGACACAGGATGCCATGCCCTTGTTGTCTATGACGACCTTACAAAACAGGCTGTGGCATATCGTGAGCTCTCCCTTATTCTGCGTCGTCCATCCGGGCGTGAGGCTTATCCCGGAGATATTTTTTATCTGCACTCCAGACTTTTGGAACGAGCTGCTAAAATTATCGATCAGCAAGATGTTGCCAGTAAAATGAACGACCTGCCGGAAACGCTAAAAGGCAAAGTTAAGGGAGGTGGTTCTCTGACTGCTCTGCCAATTATTGAAACACAAGCCGGAGATGTATCTGCATATATCCCAACAAATGTCATATCAATTACAGATGGTCAGATATTTCTTGACACAAACCTGTTTAATCAGGGAAACAGGCCTGCAATTAATGTGGGAATATCAGTATCCAGGGTTGGTGGAAATGCTCAGGTAAAAGCAATGAAGAAAGTAGCCGGCACGTTGAAAATAGACCAGGCTCAGTACCGGGAACTTGAGGCCTTTACAAAATTCGGAGGAGATCTTGACCCAGTAACTGCCAGAACGATAGATAAAGGTCAAAAAAACACCAGACTGCTGGTGCAACTACAGTACTCTCCTATGCCGGTTGAAGAGCAAATAGCAATACTTTACTGCGGGACTCACGGGCTTTTAAAAAATGTTCCCATTAATAAGGTTGCAAGGTTTGAGGTTGATTTCTTAAATAGCATAAAAAATACAGATGTTCTGGATAAACTGCGAAATGGAATTCTGGATGATAGTGTAACATCCACTATAGAAAGTGTAGCAGAATCATTAACAGGGATTACCAAAAATCAATAAAGATGGCATCACTGAAAGAGGTAAAGGGCAGAATTGCATCGGTAAACAACACTTTAAAGATTACGTCAGCGATGCGAATGATTGCGTCTGCAAAGTTGCATCGTTCACAACTTGCAGCAGCGAGCCTTAATCCTTATCAAAAGGCTCTAAAGGATATTTTTATTGAGACTATTGCCGGACAAAAAGATATATCATCTCCCTATGTAGAAGTTCGTGCAATAAAAAGGGTTGCCATTGTAGCTGTCTCCTCAAACTCTTCTCTGTGTGGAGCATTTAATGCAAATATAGAGAAGATGGCAAAAAGTGTTATTGAAGAGTACCAGGGTTTAGGAAAAGATAACATAATGCTGTTCCCTGTGGGGAAAAAGATTTCAAAAGCGTTGACAAATCAGAAATATTCAATTGAGAATATAGATTTTAGCCTGGTTGATAAACCAACTTATCCTCTCTGTGCCCAGCTAGCTTATAAATTAATGTTGCTTTTCAGGGAGAATCGTGTGGACAGAGTTGATCTGATCTATAATCACTTCAAGACCACAGCCAATCAGGTAGTAAAAAGGGAGATATATCTGCCACTGAACTCTTTTAATGAAATAAAAAATAATCCCTCTGATTATATTTTTGAACCTGGAAAAGAGGAGATAATCGAGGAGTTAATTGATAAAGTTTTAGTTTTTAAAATATTTGCCATCCTATGGGATTCAAATGCCGCAGAACATGCATCACGCACAGTAGCAATGCAGCTTGCGTCGGAAAATGCAACAAAACTGATTCAGGAGTTGACTGTTCAATACAATAAATCCCGCCAGCAGGCAATAACAACCGAACTCCTTGATATTATGGGAGGAGTAGCCCGTTAAGATAATTTCAGATTCATCCGGTCAGGCCCTTTTCCTTCTTGCCTTGTAAATTTCAAACCAGGTTATACTAAACAGGCCGAGAAGCACACATACAAGTGTTTCTGTAAATTTCACCTTTTCAAACTGGAAAAGATCCAGTAAAAAAGGTATGTTAAGTATCAGAATTAGAAAGAAAATTGCTCCTCCAACTACCCATTTTACACTTTTATTAGGTGTAATAATAATTTTAAAGATATTTTCTGACCAGGATCTGTTTGAAAGAATAACTGCTATGTTCGAAGATATTAATGTAACAAAAGTAAGTGACCTGATGGCTTTTTCTGAATACTCAAGATTAAGGCCTATAAAGTACACAAAAAGGGTAATTAATAAAATACCAATCCCCTGAGAACAACTCAACAGAATTTTTCCAATTCCAAAGAAGGGCTCATCTATGGCTTTAGGAGGCCTCGACATAACATTTTTTTCCTCTTTCTCTGCCTCAAATATTATTGAACAAGCCGGATCTATAATCAACTCGAGGAACACTATATGAACAGGCCATAATATCAATGGAAGATCTGCAAAAAATACAGGAATCAACGACAATCCTGCAATTGGAACGTGTATTGCAAAGATATAACTGAGTGCTTTTTGAAGGTTGTCAAATATTCTCCGCCCCATTTTAACAGCCCCTACAATAGAAGAAAAATTGTCGTCCATAAGTACCAACGAAGAGGCTTCTCTGGCTACATCCGTCCCCTTTTCTCCCATGGCTATTCCTATGTTTGCAGCTTTTAATGCAGGAGCATCATTGACACCATCTCCGGTCATTGCAACAATCTCTCCGTTTTTCTTTAAGGCATTAACAATTTTCAATTTCTGTTCCGGTACCACCCTTGCAAAAATATTTACCCCCTTAATCTTTTCACAAAGTTCATCTTCACTCATTACCTGTAACTCCGAACCAGTAATACAGAGTTCAGGATTCATCAGTCCAATTTCTCTTCCAATATTAATTGCCGTAACTGGATAATCTCCTGTTATCATGATTACCCGTATGCCTGCCTGGTAGCACTCCTTTACAGCGGTTGGAACGCTTTCTCTGATCGGGTCTGAGAGTCCTATCAACCCAACAAATTCAAATTCAAAATCATGCTGAATTTGCGGAAGATCTTTGGGTGTAAGTTTTGCTTTTGCAACCCCTATAATCCTAAGTCCTGCCGACGCCAGGTCTGACACTACTTTCTCATACTCTGACACTCTCTCTTTGCTTAAATGACACAGGTCAAAAATTGCCTCAGAAGCTCCTTTCGTAGCAATTGCTCTTTTGTGTGTAGATGGATTCGAGAAGACTCTCGACATAGCCAGTAACTCCTTGGACAAAGGGTATTCCTTTTCCATGATCCAATCATTATGAATATGTTCTGTGTCGTTAAGAAAACTATATCCTATATTTGCTATTGCTTTCTCCATAGGATCGAAAGGGTCAACCTGACTGGAGAGAATTCCATATTCAATTATTTCATGATATTGCTCGGGAAACTCTTTTGTAACAGAAACATTCAAAACATCTTCACCATTATATAATGAATTAACGGTCATCTTATTTTGGGTCAATGTCCCTGTTTTGTCGGTACATAATACTGTCGCAGAGCCCAAAGTTTCAATAGCCGCGGGTTTCCTTGTAAGTACAGAGCGTTTAGATATTCTCCACGCTCCTATTGCTAGAAATACTGTGAGAACAACAGGAAACTCCTCTGGCAGCATTGCCATCGCCAGGGTAATTCCGGCCAGGATGCCCTGCAACAGATCACCTCTGGTTAATGTATAGATTACGATTACCGCCACGCAAAGAATTATACCAATTATTGCAAGCCTTTTAACAAGAACGCCCATCTCCCTGTTTAGCTTTGTCGGTTCCTCTTTTACTGTCTCCAAGGCTTTGCCAATTTTGCCGATCTCAGTTTTAATGCCGATATCTGTAACCTGAATAATTCCATTTCCCTGAACAACCATCGATCCGGAATATACACAAGGAATATCGTCACCTCCAGGCGTAAAATCCCTATCAATCTCCTTCCATTCTCTTTTCCTAACAGAAACCGATTCTCCCGTCAGAAGTGACTCGTCTGCCATGAGATTTACACAATGCATGACTCTCCCGTCTGCCGGTACCCTGTCTCCCTCCTGTAAGACTATAATATCCCCTACTACAACCTCTCTGCCGGCAATTCTGATTGTTTTTCCGTCTCTGATCACAAGTGCCCTGGGACTCGCAAGATCTTTTAAAGCATCCAGTGCTTTCTCGGTTTTTCTCTCCTGAAAATATTCAATTTCCATAATTACCAGTACAAAACTCATAAGCATAACCCCTTCCCGGATATCACCCAGAAAAAGGTATAGAGAACCACAAGCGACTAACAATAAGAACATTGGTTCTTTAAGTATGCCTGCTGCAATGTACAAAGCGCCTCTCTTTTTAGAGGATGGCAATTCGTTATAACCATCTTTAACCTGCCTAGTTTTAACCTCTTCTTGCGTGAGACCGTGGTAGTTTTTTTGTAAAGTTGTGTTTTCCATAAAAATTTAGCTGATTGCTTTGCTTATTATTTCGATCAGTTTTTCCGTTTCCTGTTGGCTCAGATTTTTAGAAAATTGCTCTGCTATGGATTTGTGGGCAAAATCGTGCATCATATTCAACAGCCGGCCATTTTCTGTAAGGTGAAGATGGGTGCTCCTTCTGTCCTGGTCTGAGCGAACTTTATAAACACAACCCTTTTTAATCAATTTATCGATTGCTACAGTTACTGTTGGCTTAGAAAGATTTAACGCAGCCGACAATTCTGTCAGACTTGGATTATCAAGCTGACCAATAGCTTCCAGATAATGCATCTGAGTAAGAGTTAATCCGGTCGTGTTATATTGTTCCCTAGCCTGGTCCTCCATCTGACCCATTCTATCAGAAAGTTTTGCTATGATATCTATCAAACTTTGCATATCGCAAATATAGTTAGTTTAAACTAACTAACAAATAAAAAGAAATATTTTTAAAAAAGAGGGTGTCCAAAAAGTAATTTTTGTCCCCTCTTTTTTTATTTTATGGATTTGGGTTTTTAAGCAACAATTTTCACCGGATGAAAACTGCTTGTTCCACCTCCTTTGTACTCTTCAAGTAAGGCTGAGATGTCTAAGCTGTCCACAATCTGGCTGACTACCCTTACAGGATGTACCTGAGGAATTAATTCTTCTAAAGATGG
>JBDKRJ010000017.1:0-22458 GCA_039683455.1 Rikenellaceae bacterium
GTATTGCTTCTTCTAATTTCATATTTAAAATCCTAATGGACTCATTATGGCATCTAACTCTCTCCATTTTTTTCCTTTAGAAAAGTTTGCTGCTTGATAAGGCGCTATACCATTAAGCAAAACTTGATGCATTCCTAAACGCTTTACTCTTTTCTTCAAAATGGCAAATTCTTTGTTCTCTTCAGCTATCATTCCCCCATAAATCACAGTGAACCAGATATCAACATTCTCGGCATCTTCTCCATATGTGTTAGCGATATTAGTAATAAGAAGTAATACCTGTTCGTCAATATTTTTTTTTGTTAAATTATAAATAGCAACAAAATCATTATAAACTTTTTGCTTGCCATGTTTTCCAGCTAACTGAAGAAAAAAGTTAAAGTACTCAGTGTCATGGGGTGCATATTTTGGTTGTTTTTGTCTTGTAAGATAAACGCACCAAGCATCAAAAGAACCATTGTCAAATTCTACAATATTTTTCCCTTGTACATTTTTAATTATAGTAGACATGATTACAATTTAGATTTCTATTAATCCGCTATACAACATGTTTCTACCAGACCAGTTCCAGTAAGTCATATCTTGCTCAATAAATAACCATTTAATTGCAAATAATATAGCTTCTATTGGATGACCAGTCTTAAAATTCAATTTCTTAATTATATCAATATCGACCTCTTTACAATCATAAATGTCATCAATGAGTTTATAAACTTCATTAAAGAGTTCATTGTTTTCCTGTTTTTTTGCTTGCAAATCCTCAGTTATTTTTTTATGACTTGGCATAGAAGAAGATCGGCTAGTTCCGAAATTCATATTCTCAACATGAACTTCAAAATCAAACCCTTTATTTAAGACAGCTGGTCTTTTCAGATATACACGGTTTCCACTAGAAAGTGTTTCAACATAATAGATGTAGTGAGAACAAAGATCCCCTGTCCCTTGTCCTGGTTCTTCTTCGAGAAAATGGTTGATTAATTGTTTACGAAAATCCTTACGATCACTAGCTAAGATCGTAATTGTCTTATTTGCTCGCATTTTTTGAATAATTGTGATATCGGAATACCAAATGCAAGCGCAAACTTATGAATGTTAATTAGTGACGGATTTCTTTCACCTCTTTCTATCTGTCCAATATAGGTTCTATGAAACCCGCTTTTCTCTGCTAGTTGCTCTTGGCTAAGATTCTGCTCTTTACGATAGAAACGAACGGTATTGCCAAAATCTGATAAATAATCTGTTTTCATGTACTTACAAATTAATTTATAATTACCTTATTAGTCAACAGACAGAGAGTATCATATGAATACAATAAGTATTATATATTTGTAAAAATAGTAAAAATCATGTGATTATATAAATTTGATGTCTATTCATGACTAGTTATCATATTAATCCTTAAGATTTTTCAGCTAGGGTATTATTTAGGTTATTTAAATATTTACAGCAACTATTTAAAAAATATAACTTCTATTTTCTAGAAAATTATATTTTCCCCCCTACATAATTTTGGCGTTTATACGATTGAATAGTATTAAAAAGGGGAGTAAACTGTTAAAGTTTACTCCCCTTTTTTCAGACAGACTTTTATAACAAGTCAATTGCGTAAAATAAAGCAACGAATTTTTATTATTATCTTTTATGTGTTTTAATGAGTTAAAAAACAAAATTTTAAAATGTATTGGATGGTGTCTAAATAAACTCTATAACATAAAACTTCGTGGTTTTTCTATTTAAAAACATTTCGCTTTTTTCCTGATCTGCTCTTGAGATACATCATTCCTTTTTGCAGCATAAATTGAGGTTATTGATAGTGAGCTATGGTCAGCTTGCCCTTGAACAAAATTAGGGGCAATTCCATCATCTAGCATGTTTGTAATGCCTGTATCTTTTAATGAGTAGAACTGCAGTTCCATTGGCCAGCCAAGTGCTGGCCTTATTACATCACACCAGAATCGAGCAATCTCTCTTCCCTCTGCACGTTTCTTTCCGGGGACAAATTCACGGTAAACATCCATACTAAAAAGAAAATCATCCGGAGAGCCAGAAAGGTCCAATTTTTTCACATATTGCATCATTGCATCCGGCATAGTACGTACGCTATCTGTGTCATTCTTTGCAATCTCCTTTGAAATGAAAATCAGCTGCCGTTCTATGTTTATGTCGCGTACACGAAGAAGACTAATTTCATTTGGCCTGATAAAACAGTAGTAGCACATTAGGCACATCACAAGGTAATTATTCTTGTTTTCTTTCTCTAGGTAGGATATTAGTTCATGTCTGTTGTTTGTTGTAAGCATAATCCTGCGCTTCTGGGTCAGCTTCTTCGGGGCTTTCTTAAGAGTTGCAAATGGATTAACGGAAACATAATTGTATTGGATCATCCAGTTGAAAAAAGTTGTGAAGAATTGTAGATAGTTATTGTAGGTACGAAATGAAATATTAGGATCTTGCTTAAGATCAAGCATTAATTTTGTAGCAAATGCCTTGTCAAACTGGTGTAAAAGCATTGTTTCTTTGCAATTACCCTTAAGATATTTAATGAAAGATTTATAACTGCGCAGGGAGTGGGTTTCTGCTTCTTTCTCCTGGATCCTCATATAAGTATCCATTACTGCATATAGCTTATAAAAAGCTTTTGGAGCTTCTGCCTCAATAAAAGGATTCCAGCCAGAAACAAGTTTTACAATAATTTCATTGGATAAGCGCTTTGCATAGGCTCTTCTTTCACTGATTTTTTGAAAGCGATTCAACTTGATTCTGACACGTCTTAATTTACCCGTTGGAGGGTAAATAGCATGATATGTTAAAGTCCATGTTGTTCCCTCGGTCAAACGAGGGGGGAGATATTGGAGTCCCGCAGTTATTTTTTCACTAATTGACATTTTTTTTTAACTCCTACTTTAAAAGTAGATGTTAAAAGTTGTGCCCCGTTTAAGCCCCGTTTTTTTGGGTAAAACCTTGTAACTCGCTGTATTATTGTTCGTTACAAGGTTTTTGTGGAGATGGGCGGACTCGAACCGCCGTCCAAACAAACTATCCAAAAGCTTTCTACACGTTTAGCCTATTCTTAATTGTCGGCTTTGAACTGCCTATAGGCTGGCCATTCAAAACTTATCCTCCTTATCTTGAGACACCTTAGAGGAGTGAGTGTCAGCAGCCGTACTTGAATGATACCCCATTTGCCGGACATAGCGGGCTTAAAGCCCGGCGGGATACTCGTCACGGCCGGACCTAGCCGGCGGCGATAAAGCGATTAAGCATAGCCTAATTACGCAGCGAGTGCAAAGTTGTTATTGCCAGTTATGGCTTGTGACCCGGTATTATAGAGCCGGCCTCACCACGCTCTACGTGCTTACCCTCCGATTGAATCTGCTGTCAAAACCAAAACATCCCCGGAAAGTTGGTACAAAGGTATAGTAAATTATCTTAAGAAAAAATAAGGTTTTATAAATTGCCAGATTCCCTCAATAGTGGAAATCAGCCCCAGTGCCATAATAATAATACCTGAAATTCTGTTGATCATTAACAATTGCCTAAGTCTGAATTTGTTCCTGAAAATATTTATGGATGTGCTAAGGACAAACCACCAGGTTGATGTCCCAAGAAAAACACCCCACAGTGTAAGCGACACTACTTTGCCTGAGGAGAGTCCGTCTATATCCAGCCCGACAAATGCAAACATTCCGATTATCAGAAAAATCCCTCCGGGGTTTGTCAAAGTCATAATCATAGCCGAAAAAAAATCTTCAAAATGTTTTTTCCCCCCTTTAGGCATACGAATCTGCTTTACAGGATTGGTGAGGAAAATTTTAAGGCCAAGCAGGGCTACAATAAATCCCCCGAAAAGCAGTACGTAATTTTCATAATAGCTAATGAATTTTTGCAGATATGCCAAACTCATAATGGCAATTGAGGCAAACAGAGTATCGGTAATAGATGCTCCCAGTCCTGTTATGAATCCTGAGTTTCTGCCTTTGCTAAGGGTCCTCTGGACGCACATTATGCCCGTGGGGCCAAGAGGTATTGATGCCCCCAGTCCGACTATAAATCCCTTAATTAAGCTAATGATCATATTTAAAAACTGATTTTTATTCCTGTCCCTATGTTAAAAGGTGAGTTAAGCTGTGCAATACCCGTACCAAGTGTTTCAAAATAGAAAGTGTTGTATCTGTTGTTTGTGATATTGTTTAAAAAAATTGATAGTTCAAAAATAGAAAAATTTATTGAAGTGCCAATGTTTGCTGAGGCATAAAAATCTTGATTAACATCATTTTTTTCTGTCCAGAATATCTTTCCGGCACCCAAAATCTGGACCATAAAATTGAATTTTTCAATGAATTTTCCAGGGAACATCTTTGAGTAGTGAACATCAAAATTTAGAGTATTTATTGGCACAAATGGAACATAATTTCCAGAGTAGTCATTCTGAATATCTGTGTAATCTGTGAATTTTGACTTGGTATATCCATAGTTAAATGACGTTTCAAATGCTTCCGACAATTTGTATCTTAAATTCAACTCAAGCCCTATGCTGTAAGATTTTGCCGCATTTTTTGCTATTCTTCCCAATCCGCTGGTTCCTGCAAACTGAACTACTTGCTGATTCCTACTATCAATATAGAATAGTGCTCCGTTCAGAAATAGTTTATCCTTGATAATTTCTCCGCTGTAGCCGATTTCGTTGTTCCAGTTGTACTCCGGACGATAGGAAATAGTGTTGTCAGCATCAATTTCAGAAGAGTAGTTGCCTGATGGTTGAGAAGACATCCCACCCATAAGTTTACCTTGAATCAGATCTGAAAACATCTGGATATTGTACCCACCTGCCTTGTAGCCTCTTGCAGAGGTAAAAAACAACTTGTTGTTATCGTTGAATTTGTATTGGAGAGCGATTTTGGGCAAAAACTGACCGAATGACTGACTGTCTGTGCCTTCAACTATAGCCGGAATCGTAGTTGTAATCGGCTTGGGTACATTTGGTATGCTATAACTTAAGGATAGGGATGTTTCACTGGAATAGCCAAGAGATTGATGTTCATATTCATATCTTAGCCCCAGAATCATCGACAGCCCATCAATGAATACTCTGTTAAGAGTTACCTGGTGAAATGCTGCTAAACCATATGATTTTTGATCATATCCACCCGAAACCGGAATTAAGGTGTTAATTACATTCATCTGAAACGGCATCTGTCCGCTTGAATAAAGCTTGTTAAAAGTCTGTTGAAAAAAACGGTTAACCCCGTCAGAACCAAAAACTATGGGAGCATCTGTAAAATTTTTCTGATAGAAAGCTGATACGCCGGAAACAAATTGGTAATTTTTGTCATTTTCTGACTTAAAAATTGCCTCTTGGCTAAAATTATGTATTCGTTGAGACTGTTTCATTATATAAAGAGAGAGGGGAGAGAAATCCTGATCGAGTCTCATTGTGTCATTCAGGTACTGATATGAGGATATGAGATTCATTTTCCATTTTTGCGCATTATGGGTGATAGCAATGCTGTTTGTGCTCATTATCCTTTTATACGAGCTGGTATCGTTGTAATTTGGATTGGATGTCTTCTTTGTAGCTTTATTGTATGCACCATATGGATAGGCATTCTGATCTGTACTCTCAAGGTGTGAGGTTGCCTCTGCGCTCCATCCTGGAGAGATCCTCCATCCAAATTTAAACCTACCACCGGCCGAGTTACCTTTATCTGCTTTTTCTCCGGTAGAATCGTTGGTGAAAAAACCATCCTGGTGGGTGTAAAATCCGCCAAGAGAAAATGCCAGTTTTTCACCAAGTTTGTGATTTGTAAGAAAGCTTCCACTGAATTGTCCATAGCTCCCTGCATAAAGATTTACAATAGTAGAAGGTGGAGCAAAAGGAGATCTTGTCCTTAGATGGATAATGCCTCCCAGGGCATTTCTGCCGTAAAGAGTGCCCTGAGGTCCTCTTAGAACTTCTATCCTGTCTATTCCCAGAAAATCGAAATCGAATGCACTCTTGTCTATGTATGGAACATTGTCTACATAGAGTCCTACCGATGGGGAGGGACTGTACCTGGAACCGATGCCTCTGAGGTATATAGCGGATGTTAGTTTAGAACCATAGTCCGGGATGTAAAGGTTTGGTATTACAAATGATATGTCTTTTATTGAACTGGTACGGGTTCTCTCAATAAAATCGCTATTAAGAATTGAAGTTGGCGTAGAAATTATACTGAGTTCCTTTATACTATAATTATGGATTATTGTATCTTTGTCTTTAGTTTGGGCTTGGAGTAATATTGGAAAAAATGCAATTGGAAATATTAGTGCAGTAAGCTTAGAAATAATTCTCCTCATAATAATAAATCTGTTTTAAAAGTTCGCAAAAGTAGTAAAATATGACAAAAAAAGAGACTTTAATTTTGTGGGCAATGGCCCTTTTTTCATCAGTCCTGCTCTCAGTTCCCTTCCTTATCCCTCATACAGGGTTACTTATGTTGGTAGCATTTATCCCCCTTTTTCAACTTGAAAAGCAGCTTTCTGATAAATCGGTTAAAAAGGGATGGATATATTACTATGCGGTGTTTTTGCTCTGGAACCTCTTTACAACATTCTGGATCTATAATGCCACTCTGCCTGGAGCCATTGCAGCCATAGTCTTGAATGCTCTTCAGATGACTCTCATATTTGCTGCTTTCAGATGGTTTAAAAGGAAAACCAAACCCGCTCTTGGATACCTTTTTCTGGTGTTGGGGTGGCTTGCATGGGAACATTTCTACTTCGACGCGGAAATCTCATGGCCATGGCTTGTACTGGGAAACGCATTTGCCACTTCTGTAAAAAATATTCAGTGGTATGAATTTACCGGAACCCTTGGGGGAAGCCTCTGGATCCTTTTGTCTAATCTGGTATTGTTTTACATATTAAACAGTTTATCACGGATAGATAAAGGAGTTAAAATTATCATTGCTCTTTACGTGCTGCTGATAGCAGCCCCGATAGGGATTTCCCAATACATATACCATAATTATAAAGAGGTAAGCAACCCTAAGGAATTTGTGGTTTTGCAGCCCAATATCGATCCCTATAAAGATAAATTCGCCGGAATGACCCAGGCGCAACAAGATGAGGCTCTCTTATCAATTGTTTCGGATGCAGTAACAGACTCTACTGCACTTATTATTGCCCCTGAGACATTTACATCCGGATTGATCGAGAATAATCCATATGGAAATGAGACCTTTATGAGGTTATATTCATTTCTCAAGCAGAAAAAAACCGGCAATATTCTCTTTGGGGCAACATCGTACTACATATATCCTGGTACAATTGCTGATAATCCTCCTACCTATACGGCAAAAAAGAATGGTGATTCGTGGTATGATTACTATAATGCGGCAATATTTCTCGACAGCACAGGTAAATACAGTTTTTACCATAAGTCAAAACTGGTCGTGCTTGTAGAGTACCTTCCATATCCCCAATACCTTAAATTTATGAAATCTCTGTCTATAGACCTTGGTGGAACCTCCGGGAGTTGTGGTACGCAAGAAGAGAGGACTGTTTTTGAGTCAATTGATAAATCCGTTAAAATAGGCGCGGCAATATGCTATGAATCTATATATGGAGAATATTACAGGGATTATATTCTTAACGGGGCCAATATTATGGCAATAATTACCAACGACGGGTGGTGGGGCAATACTCCAGGATACAGCCAGCACCTTAGATACGCCTCACTCAGGGCGGTTGAAACCCGTCGGTCAATCGTAAGAAGTGCAAACACAGGTATTTCTGCACTCATCAACCAGAGGGGAGATGTTGTTCAAAAGACGGAGTGGTGGAAAAAGGGGTACCTCAGAGGAAATCTGAACCTGAACAATGAGATCACAACCTTTGTAAAATATGGTGACTTCATAGGCAGAGTTGCCTATGCCTCCATGCTTCTCTTTATTGGACTGGCTATACTTGTTGTTTTAAAAATTTCAGGGAAGGTGAGGCAATAAATTCGCCCAGTCCCAATGATGACCATTTTTTATCTACAATCTCAATTGTCTCAATAGAAGAGTGTGCAATAGTTGGCCATTTACGAACATTTTTGCCTTTTTCTTTTGATCTGCTGTCCATCAGGAGTTTTCCCTCAACGTATCTGGAGTCTCTGATTGGATCGCAGTTGTTTCCCCATAACCAGATGCATAAATACTCTTCCTTAAAATCAGCTTCCTGATCTAGCAGAACATTTATAAACCCTTTGAGGTCATTTTCGTCGCGTGTAAAATAAAGTGCTTTTGTCAAATTTTCTGTTGTTGTGTTCTCTTCAGATGATGGCTGGTTTCCACCCAGTTCTTCAGTATATTTGGTAGTTGCGTCTATTAAAACCTTTCCGCCATACCCGCACTGAGGTGCAGAGTGATCCAACACATCCAGAGGTCCGCGACTAAAGTGAGTATCCCTACGGGGAGAATAGTTTCTAATAATTGTTTCATACAACTGGCTCCAATCGCGAATCTCTATATCTTCATTTACAGCAATCATTATTTTGTTGAACATCATCTGGCCTGCTCCCCAAAGTGAATGTGCCACTTTTATTGCCTGCCCCGGAAAGCTCTTTTTTATTTTTATAATTGCAATGTTATGTCCAGTTCCCTCTTCTGGAAGATAAAGATCTGTAAGCTCCGGAGCCATTGTCAACTGTATTGGCAGAAGAAATATCTTTTCAGTTGCATATGCGATGTATTTGTCCTCCTGAGGTGGAACACCCACAAGCGTAGCAGGATAAATTGCTCCTCTCTTATGTGATATGCATGTTACGTGCAGAAGAGGGTAGAGGTCGGCAAGTGAGTAAAACCCTGTATGGTCTCCAAAAGGCCCTTCTGTAACCAGACCTTCACTTTTGTCTATGTATCCTTCAATAATAAAGTCGCAATCAGCAGGAACACGAAGCGGTTGTGTGAGACAATCTACAAGGCTTACAGCTTTGTCCCGTAAAAAACCGGCCAGAAGATACTCATCAATTCCTTCAGGCAGAGGTGCCGTTGCAGCATAGGTATAAACCGGATCTCCACCGAGAGCAATAGCTACGGGAAATTGATTGGTTTTGCTCTCCGCAAAATGTTTAGCTCCCGTTTTGTGTCTGTGCCAGTGCATTCCTGTGGTGCTGTCGGTAAAAACCTGCATTCTATACATTCCCAGATTTCTGATGCCACTTCTTTGGTCTTTGGTATGGACCAGAGGAAGTGTTATAAACTTTCCACCGTCTCCTGGCCAGCATTGTAAAATGGGTAATCGGCTGAGTTCTGGTTTATAGAGAACAACATCCTGGCAAGGCGCGTCTCCCTTATGTTTATTTACCATCCAGCCTGACGCCTCTTTTAAATGAGGCAGCAGTTTGAGTTTATCCATAAAGGAGTGTCTCTCCTGTGTCAACTCCTTAAAAAGGGTATTAAAATAGTCTGATATTTCGTCAAAATTTTCTACTCCCAACGCGTAGGCAATACGCTCTTTTGACCCCATCATATTTGTAAGTACCGGAAATGAGGTTCCTGTGTTCTCGAATAAAAGAGCTTTGCCCCCTCCTGGTTGTTTGGAGACTCTGTCTGTAATCTCTGCAATCTCCAGTACAGGATCTACAAACTCTTTAACTCTTATCAACTCTCCTTTGTAATCCAGAAATTCCACATACTCTTGTAAACTCTTATACATATCTTTGGCTATATAATCTGTCTTATCTTGAAGCCTCTTCTACCAGGTATATGATAGAGGAGTAGGTTATGCCACTATATTTGGAAAGTCCTATCTCACACGTGCGGGATGTTGCGTAACCCTCTTTGCATCCACTGCTCTGTTCTTTGATAAATCTTAATCCGTGTTGGTTAAGCTTAGGGAGGATAAACCCTCTGTCTCCGGCGAAGCCACAGCAGTTGCTGTCAATGACAACCACTTCTTTTGCACATCTGCGGGCGATATCAGTGAGCGCACTGTCTACCTCCATTTTTTTTGCGCTGCATACGGCAAATACAGCAACTTTTTTATCCAACTGAGTGATTTTTAACTTATTCATTAATTTATCCTGAACAAATTCTGCAGGTTCATATAGTTTCAACTTCTCACCCATATTTGTTTTCATGGTGTAAAGACAAGGACTCATATCACAAAGTATCGGATATGTTCCATCATTTGATGCCTCAACCAGGGCAGCCTCCAACTTGTCTGAAGCCAGTTTTCCGGCCTCAACAAACCCTTTGCTCGAGAATGCCATGCCGCAACAAAGATCGTTTAATCCGTTTGGATAAATAATCTCATAGCCAGCTCTTTTGAGAAGCTTTTCGGTAAGCCGAGTTATCTCGAGGGCGTTATTATAATCCTTTGATACACCCATGCTTCTCGTTATACATGATGGGAAATATACAACTTTGTTTACAGGGTTAACGGTAATTTCAGGAGTTTGACCATTCCGCCGCGTTGGAAAAATTTTTTTTGCACCCTTTGGAAAATGTTCATTCCAGAGAGGAACAAGACCACCAGATGTTTTGTGCATTGCTGTTGCAACTGAGCCGAAGAACTTTTTACCTGTAATCAATCTCAGATAGTAGAGTATGCTTAAACCTGCTCTCATGCCTGCGGTTACTGCGGCCATGCTATTTGAAATGTATGTGGCAATTCTCTCCTGCTTTGGCGAGTGACCTTCGTGGCGTAGCTCCTTGACAAGTTTGCCTGTGTCAATCTTTACAGGGCATTTTAAATAGCAGAGACCATCTGTAGCGCAGGTGGCCAATCCTGCATATTTGTAGAGATTGTTGATTTCGGCCGCCCTGTGAGGTTCTTCTCCTGATATCTTCAATCTCTCCATCTCTCTGAAAGCTACAATTCTCTGTCTCGGAGAAAGTGTAAAACCTTCTGAAACGCAGGTGCCTTCACAGAATCCACACTCCATACATTTGTCAGCAGATTCTTTTATGGAGGCCATTGGTTTGAAATTTTTCAGATGGATTTTATTGTCATTGTTAAGAATAACTCCAGGATTCAATATTCCTTTGGGGTCAAACAGATCCTTGATCTCCTTCATAAGTTTAAATGCCCTATCTCCCCACTCTTTCTCAACGAACGGAGCCATGTTCCTTCCTGTTCCATGCTCAGCTTTAAGAGAACCATCATATTTGTCAACAACCATATCTGCAACGTCATCCATAAATTTGCTGTACCTTTCTATCTCTGTCTGATCATTAAAGTCGGGACTGAATACAAAGTGAAGGTTGCCCTCCAGTGCATGGCCAAAAATTACAGCTTCAGAATAGCCGTGTTTTGAAAATAATGACTGCAGGTCTAATGTGGCAGAGGCAAGTTTTGACATTGGAAAGCAGATGTCTTCAATAATTGCGGTTCTTCCGCTTTTCCTCATCCCGGCAACGGTCGGAAATGTCTCCTTTCTTATTTTCCAGAGAATTGCCTGCTCTTTTTGGTCTGTAGTAAAACTTAACGGAAGCTCGGTTTCGACAGAATCTATGCTTTCCGTAATCTGATCTACATTAGATAATAGTTGTTCTTTGGCTTCTGCCCTTGTCTCAATTAAAAGTGCTACTGCATCTTTAGTTATAGTTTTCAGAAAAGCGGGAACTCCTTTTGCAGAGTCTACAGAACGGATAGCGGCTCTATCCATCAGTTCTACGGCAGATACAGGCTGGTTTTTAAGAATTTGAACAACTTTGCACGCCGATTCTATATTTGGATAAATTGCTAAAGCCAAAGCTTTATTGGGATGTTCAATAACGGTGTTATATGTGATATCTGAAATGAATGCCAAAGTTCCTTCTGAACCGATCATAAGATGCTTCAAAATATCAAAACCATCACTATAGTCTGTTAACGCATTCAGACTGTAGCCATTTGTGTTTTTAATTTTGAATTTGCGTTTAATCTTTTCATTCAGGGCTTCGTCGGCCTTAACGCCATAAGCCATCTTTTCCAGTTTAGCAAGCAGATCCCCGTTGCTTCTGATAAAAGAATCACGGCTCTCTTTACTTGCTGTATCGAGAATTGTACCATCAGAAAGTATCACTCTTATATCTGCCAGTGTTTTGTAAGAATTTTCAGAAGTTCCACAGCACATTCCGCTTGCATTATTGGCGGCTATCCCGCCTATCATAGCACTATCAATGGAGGCAGGATCCGGACCAATTTTTCTGCCGTATTTTATCAGATATTCATTTGCCTGATAACCTCTCAAACCTACCTGAAGTCTTATTTTTTTGCCACTGTTAAGTATCTCGTGTTCTTGCCAGCCGTGTGTTGCAATAACAAGGACAGAATCACTTATTGCCTGTCCTGAGAGGGATGTTCCTGCTGCTCTGAAGGTAACAGGTATTGAAAGTTCGTCTGCTTTTTTTATTACAAACTGCATCTCATTCTCTGTGTGAACCGTAACAATAAGTTTTGGAATTAATCTATAGAAAGAAGCATCTGTTCCAAAGGCCAAAGTGCTTAGAGAATCATGAAGAAGTCTCTCTTTGGGGATTTCCCGGACGAGCTTGTCATAAAGCTCTTTATATTTACCTGTTATCATTTAACCAGTTTTTCCAAGGTTATTGTATTTATTTTCTTTACTAATATTCTTCTTTCATTGTCCAGCAGATATATCATCGGAACCTTCTGTGTCTCGAATTTGTAATAGAGCTCCAACTGCCCATTCTCTCCAATCCAGTAGGCGGGCCACGGATTATTGTTTTTTCGTTTGTAATCCAAGTAGCCCGCATAGTTACTGGTTACGTCGATGGCTATCACTTTTGCCCCGCTTCTTTTTAACGACCTGTATATTTTTTTTAATTCCATTGAGAATGGTTTGCAAATAGCGCAATCGGGACTATAAAAATATATGACAGTATACTTGGATTTGACTTTACTCAGTCTTACCGCCTTGTTATCTTTGTCAAAGATTGTAAAATCATTTGCAACAGACCCAATCCTGTTGCTTTTTATCCTATTTACGATTTTTGGAACATAATCCGTAGGGATACTTTTGTCCCACCAGAGATCGGTTTTTGGAGTTATGTAATTTTCCGCAAGATAGATTGCTGCATTTTCGTAAGGCTCATCTGCGCTTCGCCACAAATTTTCAAAAAGCTGATAGAAGATTGATGAATAAACTTCCGGATTATTGCTGCTGACGGATTTTTCGTAAAGCGGTTCAAATGCCGATTTTAAATCTGAAGTATCTTCGAGATTAAAATTCTGTAAATATTTATCTATAAACTGATCGATATTTTTTACAAGTTTCTCTCTTGCCTCGATTTCTTTGCTCAACAACTGCTCCAGTGCCTTATCATCCAGATTTCGTCCGATGATTACTTTTCGTTTGTCGAGTAAAAACATCTGAGGGGTTTTCATCACATTATAGAGTTTGTGAAAATTTGACTTAAACTCTGGGTCCCATGTGAAAATCCAGTTCTTTCTTGATACAATATCCGGAAACTCCTGCTCAACAAATTTTAAGAAATTGTCTCTGTTGGACTCTGTGTAAACCGCATATACCATGACTCCGTTTGATTCATGGTTTTTAACAATATCCTTGATGAGGGGAAACATCTTTTTGCAGGTAGAACACTGGTCATCAAAGAAAAAGACAAGGATATAATTTGATACTACCCCTCTTAGTGATATGGTGTTACCCTGCAGATCTTTAAGGTTAAGTTCTGGCGCATCCATCCCCAGAAGAGAGTTTTCATTAAAGTCCACAAAGATTTTTAGGGCTATTAATCCTACTTTGTCCGGCCATACAAGTTTACCGTTAAGATAGTAATTACGGGCAATATGGATAGCTACACTCTCCATACCCATAAGTTTGGAGCTGTAAAATTTATCAAAAAGATATTGAGTAATGTGTGATTGAATCAAAGAATCTTTGCTGAATGAAATCAGATAATCACAAGCCTTAATTAGTGAGTCTCTGTGGGGGGGCGTCATAGAAAGATAACTGTCAATGTAGCCATCCAGCTTGACGGTATTTGAATCACTCTGGACAGCAATCCTGTCCTGACCATTAAGTAAGCCAAAGAGTAAGATGAACAGACTAATTAATAACCCCTTCTTAAACATTTTGGTTGTTAAATTTTTGAGTATTTAGAGATATCTATTGCTGCCGACATAAATGAACTGGCATCTCCTCCGTTAATCAATACATCACGTATCACAGTTGATGAAATAAAGGAGTATTCATGACCGGAAGGAATAAAAACTGTAAGAATATCAGGTGACATTTTAGCGTTTGCCTGAGCTACAACCCTCTCTAATTCAAAGTCTGTTGTTGTTCTTAAACCCCTTATAATAAATTTTATGCCCATCTTTTTGCATATGTCTATGGTAAGTCCGGTATAGCTGCAAACCTCAACATTATTCATGCCTTTTATTGATACTTCAATAATTCTGATCCTCTCTTCAACAGGAAAATAACCTCTCTTTTGTACATTATTGCCAACAGCTATAACTACTTTGTCAAAAAGTTTTAAGGCAGACTGAAGAACATCGAGATGTCCTAATGTAAAGGGATCGAAAGACCCGGGAAAAATTGCTGTTTTCATATTTTTAGATATCAATCTCACATGAGAAGACAAATGTAGCCGGACCTACCAGTTTAATGTCCGAATAATTGTCCTGTCCCATATATTTAAATTTAACCTCAAGCACATCTCCAAGAGTCTGGATCCTTGTTGTAACATACTCTGGGGTAGGAGGATTTTTTTTGCCAAGTGTATGGTTGTTTTTCTGAACAATTTTGTGAAACGCAATGGCAGAGGCTGTTGCCCCTGTTCCGCATGAAAATGTTTCATCCTCTACGCCTCTTTCGTAAGTCCTCACAGATAGTTTCACACTTCCTGGAATAGAAAAGCGTCCCCAGCCACCCTGCACAAAATTGACGTTGGTGCCACCAGGAAAACGTGAATGGTGGCACCACAACTTACCCTCCTCAATAACGTTAACCGCCTTTAAATTTTCTACAAAAATTACAAGATGAGGAGAGCCGGTGTTAAGATAGAAGCTTTTAGGAGAATACTCATTAACTTCTTTAACATCAATCATTCCAAGCTCAACCACACATCTTTTTGCGGAGTAGTCAAGCAAAATGGCGCTGTGCACTCCGTCAATAGCCTCGAACTCAAAATTTTTAATGCCGAGGTGTGCTGCAAAAGCAACAAGGCATCTGCCGCCATTTCCGCACATTGTGCCCTCTCCTCCGTCAGAATTGAAATAACGCATAGAAAAATCGTAATTCATGCTTGATTCGAGCAGCATCAACCCGTCACCTCCAATACCAAAGCGTCTGTCACATAAAAATTTGACCATCTTATTTGATAACGTAAGATTGATTTTGCGATTGTCAATTACTACAAAGTCGTTACCGGCTCCCTGATACTTATATGCCTGTATTTTCATCTGTAAGATTATTTTTTATATCATTGCAAAATAGGTTGCTATCGGTATTTTCATAAGCTTTTTCAAGGTCAAGCAGAAAGCTTTTTTTGTCAATTCCAATATTAAAACCAGTAAGCCTGTTATGTGCACCCAGAACTCTGTGACACGGAACTACAATAAGAAGCGGATTCATCTTGCAAGCGTTGCCGACAGCCCTGTTTGCATCCTTTGAATTAATAAGATTCGCAATCTCTCCGTATGTCCGTATTTTTCCATAAGGAATTCTGGATAACTCTTCCCATACTCTTTTTTGAAACGTGGTACCGATAAATTTTACAGGCAGATCAAACTCCTGTCTTTTTTCCGAAAAATACTCATCCAGTTGTCTTGTTGTTTCAATTAATATAGGGTGATCACCCTTATTCTTACTTACATTCTCTGCTATACTATTTATTTCATCCTGAGAGATGTATTTAATTTCCACAAGGGACTCTGAGTCGCATATCAGCCTGAGTGTACCAAGCGGGCTTTTGTATAATCTGCAGTACCGGATAGAATCAATCATAGATTTTAGCTCTTTTACCATAGATTGCGCAACCCTTTCTGATGCTCCTGCTCCCCCAAGCATGGTTTTTAATTTTTGATATTTAAGAACAATCCTCTCCCTGTTTTTTAGAATTTTCTTTAACTCTTCTGTTATCTTTTCCGTAGTGCAGTCTCTCTGAAGAAGCTCTTTTACCACAGGCTGATTGAAAATCAGATTTACAAGACTGACATATTTTACTTTTATCAATATTCTGACGATCATGGCACTTAAAGGGTTGCCTCTATAACATACTATCTGTGGAGCATCAAGAAGGGCTGCTTCCAGGCTGGCAGTACCGGAGCAGAGCACAGTTGCTTTTGAGTGTTTGATTATCGAATATGTCTCACCAAAGAGCAATGTAATTTTTGACCCGACCAAAAATTTTTCATAATCTTTCAGCTCCATAGATGGTGCTCCAGCAAGTACAAACTGGAAATCTTTGAAGTTCTTTTCAAGTTTTACAAACTTTGGCATCAGATAATTTATCTCAGAGTGTCTGCTGCCTGCGAGCAAAGCAATAATAGGCCTGTCATCGAGGTTGTTTCTTTCCCTAAACTCCTCAATCGATTCATTGTTGCACGGATGTGAAGAGATGCTGTCCAGCAGAGGGTTTCCATTGTAGATCGCCTTCATCCCCTTTTTCTTAAAGTACTCTACCTCAAAAGGAAAAATTATAAAGAGTCTGTCAACATCCCTTTTTAAATTTTTTACTCTATTCTCTTTCCATGCCCATACGGTAGGTGAGATATAATAAAAGACTCTGATATTATGTGACTTTGCAAATTTTGCTATTCTGAAATTAAATCCAGGATAATCAATTAAGATTACAACATCTGGCTGAAACTCGAGAATGTCTTTCTTGCATAATTTGAGATTCCTAAAAATCAGACCTAATTTTTTGACAACCTCCACAAAACCCATTACAGCAGTATCCTTATAGTGCATAACCATTTCACCTCCTGTCGAGGCCATTAGATCACCTCCCCAGAACCTGAACTCGGCTTGGGAATCAGCCATTAGCAGACCCTTCATCAGGTTTGAACCGTGAAGATCGCCCGAGGCTTCACCTGCAATAATGTAGTATTTCATCAGTTTATAATTTCCAGATTGACCCTAATCTTTTAAGTTCCTGATAATCTGTAGTATCAATTTTATGAGGGACAATACTTATATATCCTTCTTCTACAACATTATGATCTGACTCACTATTTTCAGGCTCGAGGTTATAAAATTCTCCTGTCATCCAGTAATAGTTGAATCCATAGGGGTCTGTTCTCGCCTCGAACTCTTTTATCCATTGCCCTTTTCCCTGATGTGAGAACTTGATTCCTTTTACCTCGTCCCTGTTTATTGCCGGGAAATTAATATTCAAATATATGTCTGGTTTGGCAGGCTCTCTTAAATACTGTTCCAGTATAATCTTTCCAAAATATACAGCAGTAGAAAAATCTGCCATCGGATCATGAGTGCATAGAGAAAATCCGATTGATGGTACTCCGTAAACTGTTCCTTCAGATGCAGCGCCCAGCGTTCCGGAGTAGAGAGAGGCTATAGATGCATTTGAGCCATGGTTAATACCTGACACCAGAAGATCCGGCATATCATTTACGAATAGCTGGTTTATTGCCATTTTTACACAATCCGCAGGGGTTCCCGAGCATGCAAATACTTTTAGCCCCTCTTCACTTCTAAGTTCTGTCAATCTTAGCGGTTTCCCTATGGTCAAAGCGGCAGACATACCTGATTGTGCCTCGAATGGAGCTACAACTGTTAAATCGCCGTACGGCCTCATCATCTCAATAAGTGCAGATATTCCTTTTGATTTAACTCCGTCATCGTTAGTAATTAAAATTTTTTTCTCCATGCTCATATTTCTGTAATATAATACTCAAACTAATTTACGAAAGTACAAATTTTTGACTGGATTTTTGTGCAAAAGTTTTATATTTGCAGCGAATTTTAAGATGTCAATTTAATAAAATTACAAAAGATGAGTAAAATTAAAGTAGGTATTAATGGTTTCGGCCGGATTGGTCGTTTAGTATTCCGTGCAGTTCAGGAGAGAAATGATATTCAGATTGTGGCAATCAATGATCTTATCAGCATTGATTATATGGCATATATGTTAAAATATGATTCGGTTCATGGTCGTTTTAACGGTACTGTTGAGGTAAAGGATGGGAAACTGATTGTGAATGGAAATTCAATCAGAGTGACATCAGAAAAGAATCCGGCAGATCTTAAATGGGGAGAAGCAGGAGCTGACTATATCGTTGAATCAACCGGCTTATTCCTTACAAAAGAGACAGCAAAATTGCATCTCGACGCAGGTGCAAAAAGAGTTATAATGTCAGCTCCTTCCAAGGACGATACTCCTATGTATGTTTACGGTGTAAATAGCAATAAATACTCTGGAGAGGCAATAGTTTCAAATGCATCATGCACTACCAACTGTTTAGCTCCTATCGTTAAGGTATTAAATGAAAGTTTCGGAATTGTAGAGGGTCTTATGACAACTGTTCATTCAACAACAGCAACCCAAAAAACCGTTGATGCTCCTTCTTCCAAAGATTGGAGAGGTGGCCGTGCGGCTGCTGCAAATATTATCCCTTCATCGACAGGTGCAGCAAAGGCTGTAGGAAAAGTACTTCCTGAGATGAACGGCAAGCTTACAGGCATGTCTTTCCGCGTTCCAACAATTAACGTTTCTGTTGTAGACCTTACCTGCCGTCTTGAGAAAGCAGCCAGCTATCAGGATATAAAAGATGCTATGAAAAAAGCCTCAGAAGGTGAACTTAAAGGTGTTCTCGGATACACAGAAGAGCAAGTTGTTTCGACAGATTTCATTACAGATCCACGCACTTCCATCTTTGATGCAGGAGCTGGAATATCGCTGAATCCTAACTTCGTCAAGGTGGTTGCCTGGTACGACAATGAGTGGGGGTATTCAAACAAAGTTCTTGATATGATAGCTCACATGGATACAGTACAGTAACGGTTTAAGTAAGTGGGTACCCCACAAAAATAGCTATCCGGAAAACTCTGGATAGCTATCTGTAATCGAATACTGGTGGTTACACAATATGCGTTCCCTCCGAGTACTTTTTTATTCACCGCAACCGCTGCAACCGGAACAACCGCCGCTTGTGCTGCAAGAAGAGTCTTTCTCTCCAAGCAGGCCATGTGTAAGTTCCTGCTGGTTAGCTTCGCGAATTGCAACAATAGTGCCTGTAAAGTGAAGATCTGCGCCTGCTAAAGGATGGTTAAAGTTCATTACAACAACATCTTTTTTTATGTCGTCAATAGTGCCCTGAAGACGATTGCCATCAGAATCCTGCATTGGGAGTACATTCCCGATTGTAAGAAGGCCCTCTTCTATCTTGCCTTCAATCATAAACATCTCTTTTGGAAGTTCAACAATCGCATCCGGATTCTCCTCTCCATAACCTTCCATGGCTGTCAGACGGAAATCAAAGCTGTCTCCAACCTCTTTGTCAAGAACATTCTCCTCGAATTTGGGAAGTAAATAGCCTGTCCCAAAAATAAATTCCATTGGTTTATCTGCTGTAACAGTCTCCATTATATCACCATCTACCGCGAGGGTATATGATAATGCTACAACTTTGTTAGTGCCGATTTTCATTATTTCAATAATTTTTAAAGTAGTATATATAAAGTAAAGTTAACTGCGCATGCAAATATTGTGCTAAATTTTTCTTCTTATCTTATATCCAATTGCAGCAACGAAAAGAGTAATTACCGGAGTAATCAGGTTAAAGAAACAGTAGGGCAGGTATGCCAAAGTGGCAACATGTAGAACGCCGGACTGAGCAACTCCACAAGTGTTCCATGGAACAAGCACAGAAGTAACTGTACCAGAGTCCTCTAAAGTTCTGCTAAGCAACTCAGGAGCATATCCCTTCTTTTTATAAGTCTCTGCAAACATTTTTCCCGGGAGCAAGATTGACATATACTGATCTGAGAGAGTTATATTGCAAAAAAGAGTAGATGCAACCGTAGAAGCTACCAGTGTAAAAGTGTTTTTTACAAATTTAAGCAGCATCTCTGTAATTACCTGAATCATACCGCTCGCCTCCATAACTCCGCCGAATGTAACAACACAAAGGATGAGCCATACTGTATTGAGCATTCCTGCCATTCCTCTGGTAGCCGTAAGAGTGTTCAGCATTGCGTCTCCTGTATCTATGCTAACGCTTCCGGAAAGCATTTTCATAGCTGCAACAAAGTATAGGGATAATTTTCCGCTCGTTCCTGAGGCTATCTGAGCACACAAATCGGGCTGGAAAATACAAGCTACTGCAGCACCAAGAATTGCGGATAAAAACAGAGTAATAAAAGGAGAAACTTTTTTTAAGATGAGTACTATTGTAAAAACGGGTATAAGAAATAATAAGGGTGAAATATTAAATGTATTGGATATGGATGTGAGCTGACCTTCTATGTTCAGAGAAGAGGTGACAGGAATAACGAAGCCTGCAATAGTAAAAATGATAAGGGTGATGACAAATGCCGGAACAATAGTTATGAGCATATATCTTATGTGTGTGTAGAGATCAACTCCTACAACTCCTGCAGCAAGATTAGTAGTGTCAGAAAGCGGAGAAATCTTATCTCCGAAATATGCACCAGAAATAATTGCACCCGCAAGCCATGGCGCTGAAAAACCAAGAATTTGTCCTGCAGAGAGCATCGCAACTCCAATAGTGCCAACTGTTGTCCAGGAACTGCCGGACATTACAGATACCACTGAAGCCAAAAGAAAAGTGACAACAAGAAAAACTGAGGGGTGAATGAGTTTAAGGCCATAATAAATCATACTGGGAACAACACCACTAATCATCCATGAGCCTGTGAGCGCCCCTATCATAAGGAGAATGAATATAGCCGGACCAGTTTTCGTAAGGTGATCCATCATGCCAGCTTCAAGTTTTGTCCAAGGAACCTTAAGGTAGCCAATTGCAATAATTGTGCTCAAAACAGTTGTGAATAACAGTGCAATCTGAGACGGTCCTGCAGAAATATCCTCTCCGAAAAGACGAACTCCCAGAGAGATCATAGCAACAAGAAGAATAATGGGGATAAAAGAGATAAAAAGACTGGGTTTTTTCATACTAATCAGGTTCCGTTAAAATCTACAGATTCAAAAGCAAGGGTGGGTATTAACCATCTACTTGAATTTCTAGGATCTGTGCCAATTTCAATAATGTTATTCCAAAGAGTTATTATGTTTCCCGTTACATTCATCTCCTTAATTGGATGAGAAATTCTTCCGTCTTTAAAATAAAAGCCCTCTACTCCAAAGGAGAAATCGCCAGAAGAAGAGTTTGAGTTACCTCCGTTAAATCCGGTTACAAATATTCCTTTTCCACACTTGGTCAATATGTATTCCAGATCCCTGTGAGCGTTTGCAGAATCAGTACCACTCATGAGGCAGTTGAGCACCGAAGGACCATCTGCAGTAACAGGTAATCCTAATTTTTTCGAGTGGTACGTATTTATAAAATAGGTCTTTACAATACCATTTTCAATAATATTCGCAGGTTTGGTTGCTACTCCTTCGCCGTCAAAATACCTGGACCCAAATGCGCCAACAAGATGAGCATTATCAAAGAGAGTAAAATTGGGCGAGAAGATCTGCCTGCCGAGCATTCCTTTTAAAAAGGAGTTGTTTTGCTGGATAGAAGCACCGTTTAGTGCAGAAATTATTGGTGATATCAACCTGCTTGAGGTTGTATTTTCCACAACCATATTATATTTTCCGGACTTCAATTTTTTGGGATTAAGCCTTCTGAGTGCTCTTTCCAGAGATTTGGTTCCACAACCTTCTATTTTCAAATTTTTAAAGAACAAAGAGCTCTCATACCACCATGCTTCCGGTCTGGCATCTCCGCGATCTTTAACTGAACATTCTGCGCTGATTGTAAAATTTGACTGACGGCTTTCGTTTTGAAAACCCTGAGAATCAATCACGTATAAATAATCATCAGCGTCGCCATATTCACAGTTAACAGTAATAACCCTTTTGTCCTTCCCCAACACTTCGGATGCACATGCAAATGCCATCTCTGATTTTTCTTTAGGTTCAATTGCATCTATAGATTTGTCATACTGTTCTAAATCTGCTCCTCCACCCGAATAGTACAGAGCCTTGTCAGGAAGTACCCGGAAAGGATCTGGACTCAGAAGTCTGGTTGCCTCAACACCTTTGCCAATAAAATTTCCAATCTCTTCTGGTTCTGTTCGGTTTGTAGAAAAGGAGCCATATCTATCATCGACGTAGAGATGAATATAGAGAGAAGACCCGGTAGATTGCTGCAATCTGTCCAGTTTATCGTTTCTGACAGAGTAAGAACTTTGTGTGGCTATGTTAAAGCTTATTCGTGCTGCCTGGCAACCCTTTTTCAGAGATATCTCGAGAGCCTTGATAGCTGTATCTTTCGGATTTGCTGACATCAGTTCTGAACCCCTCC